>NZ_BOLV01000010.1 GCF_016861845.1 Lacticaseibacillus suilingensis | reverse complement strand
GCTCATGTTTAATTCTCTTCGATTTACATCGAAAAGCCCTATCACATTTACGAAACTTTGTTCAGTTTTCAAAGGACCACTGTGTCGCTTGCGACAACTTTATAAGTATATCTCGTTTGCCAAGCAGTGTCAACAAGAAGTTTTCAGATGCTTGATGCGAACGCGTTTATCGCTCGCGACAACTTTAATATCATACCAACCTGCCCCCTTAGTGTCAACGACTTTTGCAAGTAAAAATGAAAATGCCCCGCTTTTCTCACAAAGTCTGCTATGATAACGGAAGAAATGAGGGAAGACCATGAATGAAGCTGATTGGGATGCTTTCGCCGCCACTTACGCGGCCGTGCAACGAGAATCGCGGTTGCCGATTCAAGATGACGTGGTGGCCGCACTGGCACGAGCCCTACCGCTGAAGACAATGCGTGTCCTGGATTTGGCAGCAGGCAGTGGGCGTTATGCCTTGCCGCTGAGCTGCCAAGCCAAACAAATCGAGCTCTTGGACTGGTCCCAGCAGATGCTCACCCAAGCCAAGGCCTTGCTGGACCAGCACCGACGTCATTTTACAATGACCCATGCCGACTGGACGAAACTACCGCCGGTGCCTCGCGCTGATCTGGTTTTTGTCAGTCAGCTACCAACCCTGCAGCCTGAACAATTACCAGCCCTGTTGGCTTTGACCACTCATACCCTCGCCATTAATCTCCAAACGCTGGCCGCTAATTCACTCATCACCGCCCTCGCTAAGCAGCTGGATCTGCCGGTGCCAGTAATGCCACAAGCCGATCCGGCTAAAGCGACCGCCTTGACCGCGGCGTTAACCGCCCATCAGTGGGCCTTCACCACTGACGAATTTCGCTATCACCAAACTGAGCAAATGGCTGTGGCCGACGTGCTTGATGCTTTCAACCGGCCCTTTTCAGGGCAGGCGGCTAACCGCTTAGCGCAAGCCGTGGGGGTAGAACACGCGAACCAGCTGCTCCCCGTGCAGGAAGATTACGCCTTTCAGCTCTTCATCATCAACAAACCCTAGTCATTCAAAAAAGGGCCAAGCTAACCGGAATGGTTAACTTGGTCCTTTCAGCTGTGCAAATGCCAGACTGCTTATTTGCTAGCCCGGAGATTTTCGATATTAATCGTCGTATCAACCCAGCTATCATCATAAAAGCCGGTTTCATGCGATACCATCAAAATCGCGCCCGGGTAGGCCTGCAACGCAGCAGCGAGCGCATTTTTGGTGTCTTCATCCAAATGGTTGGTCGGTTCATCCATGATCAGGACGTTACTTGGTTGCAGCATCAGGTCGGCCAGCTTGACCTTGCTTTGTTCGCCCCCTGAAAGCATCTGTAGCGGCTTATCCATTTCCTCATGGGTCAACGCCGTGCGCGCCATCACTTGCCGCAGCGGCCGCTGACTGAGCGCCGGGTACTTGCCCATCAAAAACTGCAGAGGCGTTTGCTTGGGCACCGCCCAGTTCAGTTCCTGCTCAAAGTAAGCGAATTTGACGTTATCGGCAATTTCGACGCTACCGCCCAAAGTGGGCAGCTCACCGAGGATAGAACGCAGCAGGGTGGTTTTGCCAATCCCGTTGAACCCTTCCAGAGCAATGACTTCATCTTTGGCGACAGAAAAATTGATTGGCGCCAACAAAGGCTGATCATAGCCCACCAGCAAGTCCGTTACATCAATCAGGATGCGGCTTTGCACTTCCTGGTAAGGAAAAACCAGCTTAGCATGCGCGCGGTTGCCCGGCGGCGTGAGCTTGGTCATGCGCGCCAGTTGCTTCTCGCGACTCTTCGCCATGGTTGACCGGGTGCCCGCCTTAAACTTACGGATGAAGGCTTCCTGCTTTTTAATTTCCGTTTGCTGCTTTTCGTAAGCCTTCATATAAGTATCATGATCGGCTTCTTTTTGGCGCATGGCTTGATGTAGCGAACCCGTGTACTTGGTGATGGTGCCGAACTCGATATCCAAAATCGCATTCGTGACGTCTTCAAGGAAGTCATAATCATGCGAGATGACGATAAAGGCGCCTTCGAAGTCCTGCAACCATTCCGTCAGCCATTGAATGTGGCTCACATCCAAATAGTTCGTGGGTTCGTCCAGCAGCAACATGTCCGGTTTTTCGAGCAGCAACTTGGCCAAAATAATTTTCGACCGCTGGCCCCCAGACAACGCATCAACTGGGTGATCAAGGCCAATGGCATCAAGCCCCAGCCCGGTGGCCACGGAATTGACCTTCGTATCCAAGTCATAAAAATCGTTGGCTTCCAGTTCCTGCTGCAACGTACCGGCTTTCTCCAATAGTTCATCATCAGGATGCTCGGCGTAGTCAGCGTAGATTTTATTCATCTTCGCTTCTTTGGCATATAAACTGGCAAACGCCGTATGCAAAAACTGCCCCACGGTTTGGCCGGGTTTGAGGTTCACATACTGATCCAAATAGCCGACATGAAGGTGCTTTTGCCAAACGATTTTGCCCTCATCAGGTTCGAGGCTGCCAGTCAGGATTTTGATCAGGGTACTTTTGCCGACCCCGTTTTGTCCGATCACGCCAAGATGATCGGCCTCATTGACTTGAAAATTAGCGTCCTGATACAGCTGCTTGTCGAGAAAACGCTGCGAGAGGCCGGTGACTGTCAATACGCTCACGATAAGGGCTCCTTTCCTTTGAAATGCGAGTTGGGGTTAATTCACTATATTTTCTGAAAACAGTACATAATACCCTATCACAACCAGCCTGGTTTGACAATTGAGCAAGTTGCTTGTCATTTCCGCTTGCTTCTATAATAATGCGGCTCTAAGGAGATGATGCAGATGGCAATTGTGGACTCGCGGTTGACCGCCGCGATGATTGGCGCTGCGATTGGTGACGCCATGGGGCTACCAGTTCAAGGCGAAACGCAGGCCGCCCTGGCCCAAAATCCCGTCACCGCCATGCGCGGTTATGGCCATTTCGGCTTGCCCGCCGGCTATTATTCCGATGAAACGGCGATGAACTTGGCCACGATGGCGGCCTTAACCCACGGCTTCGACCCGCGCCGCATTTTGAATGAATACCGGCGCTGGGCGGAAACCTTTGAATACGCCGCCTACACTGGCCCCATCGTTGACATTTGGCCGAGCGTGCAACGTGCCATCGCCGGCCAAGCGCTTGGTTCCACCATCAATGAGCCCACCGGCCTGATTCGTGTGCTACCCATGGCTTATTACTTATTCGCCCGGTTTGGCGAAAACCTCTTCACCCAGCCGCTGGCGTTGACCCAGCTCCATGCTTTTGTCGCCTTGACTGCTAGTGATGAAGCCAATCAAATCGCAGCCAGTCTTTATGCCCAGCTCATCATGCAGCTCCTAGCCGACCACACGCTGACTGATGCCTTGGCCGCTAGTCTGGAGGCCGGCCTCACCCACTGGCAACATCAACCTGCGGGTCTCGACTTTCAGGTGCTGACCCAGCTTGATGCCAAACGCGCCGCGGTGATGGCACAAGCCCCACCCACCTCGCGCAATATTCTAGGGGTCGTGTGGTACGCCTTGCAAAGCGGGAGCGATTTTCGCTCGCGCCTGCTGATGGCAGTGAACCTCGGCGGCCGGGCTGATGCCACCGGCGCCTTAACCGGCGGCGCCGCTGGTCTGGCTGGCGGCTACATCGACATCCCCCATAAATGGTGTTTAACCCTGACCCGGTATGGCGATATCGTCCGGCGCGTGCGGCTGGCGGAACAGTCAGGGGCGTTTGGTTAGGTATGACCTGAGCTAAGGGTAACATTTCACAGTGAAGGGCTGCTGAGGTGGCGCTTGGTCAAAATTCGGCTAAACCCGCCGGCCGCAGCCTACTCTAGTCGCGCTCAGGCCGGCAACGCACGAGCGATTAGCTACGCTCTGCGCCTCACCGGCCAAATGCGCCGGCAAGACTCAGAGCTTGATCAGTCTGTAGTGCGAAGCATGTACAGACTGACATGCGGTAGAAAGGCTACTCGTCGTGCTAAACCCGCCGTCCTTCACAGCCTTTCATTTTCGATTCCTCCTGTGGTATGCTAAGTGAAATTGAACCGAGAAGGTGTTGTTTTGAAGAAGAAAACAAGTTGGGGTCGCACGCTGATTGAATTGCTGATTATGGTTGCGGTGGTGGCTTTAGGCACGCAACTGTTAATTCGCTTTGTCATCAGCAAAGACTTCGTGCAGGGGCCTTCCATGGAGCCGACCCTAAACGACGGCGATCGGTTGTACTCACTACGCCACAAAAAAGTGAAGCGCGATGATATTGTCGTCATCGATG
Organism: Lacticaseibacillus suilingensis; assembly: GCF_016861845.1. GTDB lineage: Bacteria > Bacillota > Bacilli > Lactobacillales > Lactobacillaceae > Lacticaseibacillus > Lacticaseibacillus suilingensis. Next base: position 112,257 of record NZ_BOLV01000010.1, on the reverse strand, counting down.
CCCCAGACGATCCCGGCGTGCTGTATATCAAGCGGGTCATCGGAATGCCTGGTGACACCATCGCCTTCAAAAACAATGTGCTCTATATTAATGGTAAAAAAACGGCCGAACCTTATCTCAATAAAAAGTTCGAACAAACTTCGGTAACCGACTATGCTAAAAAGCAAGGCATCGATCCGGCCAGCCTGAATTTCACTTACGACTTCTCGTTGGCGACGCTCCCTTCCACTGCGCGCCGCACCGTGCCGAAGAATAGCTATTTCGTCATGGGGGACAACCGCCTAGTTTCCAAGGACAGTCGCAGTTTTGGCTTCGTCAAGGCCAGCAAGGTGCAATCCGTGGTGGTATGGCGCTATTGGCCAATTAATAAAATGAAGACTTATTAAAGAAAGCTCGCAGCGATGCGAGCTTTTTTTACTGGCTTTAACTCGGATGTCTATCAAATTTGTCACTTAACTATTTTCACTTGTAAAACATTTCACTAGCGAGCATACTATCCTCAAAATGGAGGAGAGGCACAATGACAGCAGCAATCACACTTGATCATATTCAAAAAAGTTTCAATGGCCACCAGGTGCTGAAGGATGTTTCCTTCTCAATCGAGCCTGGCACCATTGTGGGGTACATTGGGCAAAACGGGGCCGGGAAAAGTACCACCGTCAAAATCATCTTGGGGCTGTTGACCCAAGACGCCGGCCAGATTTCGCTGCAAGGGCGCATTTTGGATCCAGATGACGACAGCTACAAGCAGCACATTGGCTATGTCCCAGAAGCCGCCGATGTCTTCGACGCCTTAACCGCCCGCGAGTATTTGACCTTGATTGGCCAGTTGTATGGCATGACCGACACGGCCGCGGGGCAAAAGGCCGAGGCGCTGGCGGAAATCGTGGGGCTGGGCCAGGCGTTTGACCGCCGGATCACGTCTTATTCAAAGGGTATGCGGCAAATGGTACTGATTATCGCGAGCCTGTTGCATGATCCTGATATTCTCTTTTGGGACGAGCCCCTGAATGGCTTGGATGCCAACTCGGTGCTGGTCGTTGAGGAAATCCTGCAGGAGCTGCGCAACCGCGGCAAAACGATTTTCTATTCCAGCCACATCATGGATGTCGTCCAGAAGCTGTCGGATCGGATTATTCTGCTGAATAACGGCACCGTGATCGCAGACGGCTCATTCTCCAGCATTGCCGCTAATGCCGATACCAACTTGCAGCAATTGTTCAACGACCTCACTGGCTTTGCCGAACACGGTGAAAAGGCGAAGGCCTTCGTGGACATTGTGACGGAGGCGGCTGACCATGAATGAACCCGCCTTACCAAAAAGCCTGCGCTGGCTGCGCCACTGGCGAAAAACGCTCACCCGCATGGGCATCAACTATGCCCAGTTTTGCCTGATTATCAGCACCAAACTCACGCTAGCGAATCGCAGCGGCCGCACCAGCCTGACCGGCCAAAAGCGGCCCCGCAAGTCCAAGCGACCCGCGCGCACGTTGCTGTGGACGTTCCTAGGTAATTTGCTGATTGGGGCCTTGATTGGCCTCATGATGTTCATCCCTATGGTGCTTTTCAGCCGCTTAGCCGTGCTGTTCGGCTTTTTGTTTCTGATGTTTTTCCTGACCATGTTGACGTCTTACGCCAGCTTGCTGCTTGATCCGCGCGACCGGCCGATTTTTACCGTGCGCGGGGTTTCGGATCGCACCTTAAATGCGGCGAAGTTAACCATTGTCGGGCTCTTTTTACTCGTTACCATGGCGGCGCTGGCGCTACCAGCGGCTATTATCCTCGGCTTGCAATTCGGCGTGCTGGTCGGGATTGCCGTGCTGATTGCCGCTTTTATCCTCGCCATTTTCAGTTTGGTCATTGCCTTGTTCATGTATATGCTAGTGCTGCACTTCTTCGACGGAGAAAAGCTCAAGAACATTCTCAACGTGGTGCAAATCGGCATGGCGATTGCCTTGTATGCCGCGGGCCAGTTGCCGAATCTGCTTGGGCCTGATGTCATCAGCCACATGAATTTCAACTTATCGCTACATTTTGTCTGGTGGGAATTCATTGCGGTGCCGATGTGGTTCTCCGGGTTGCCCCTGCTGGCCCATGGCGATATTGGCAGCCTAAGCCTGCTTTTCACCTTCCTGAGTCTGGCAGTCACCGCCGGTTTGTTCGCTTTGTACTTGCACAATGCCGGCCGCTTCGAGCAACTGCTGGAAAAACTGGATCAGAGCTCCGACCGCGTCGCCAAGGCCGGCTGGTGGTTCAAACTGACCCGCCGCTTGGCGACCCGGTCACGCGAAACTGCCGCCTATTACACCCTCGGCTGGCGTCAGCTCCAATCGCAACGCGACTATAAACTGCGGGTGTATCCGCAGCTCGCCTACGCGTTTATTTTGCCGCTGGTGCTGGTGGCTAGCATCATGCGCGATAGCGCTGGCAGCTATTTGAATCACATGGTCGGCTACATGGCGGTGTGCCTGATCATCGCCGCCCCACTGGCGATTTTGAATTTGAAATTTTCCACTCAGCCCACGGCCATGGCGGTATTCAATTACGTGCCTTTCGGTCATCAAAGCCGCATTCGCCAAAGCGTGATTTTGGCCATGTACATGCGCCTCTTTTTCCCTTTCATCGTCATCATGGCGCTGCTCTCCCTGCCATTCATGGGCCTGCACGCGGTGACCGCCGGACTGGCTTCCACCGCCTTGACGCTGGCTCTCACCTTGGCGATTGGTAAAATCAGCTTACGCGGCCTGCCTTTTGATCAAGAATTCGCCGCGAATCAAGCCGCGACCAACGGCGTGCTCAATACCGTGGCGGTGTTGGTGGGCATGCTTTTGCCCTTCGCCTATGCCTTTGCTGGCACCATTTTGTTCAGCTACTGGTTTGACCTGGTCAGCCTGGTAATTTTCAGCGTGGCGACTGGCCTCCTAATTCGTAGCAACCGCTTCGCTTAAACAAACAAATAGCGCTCCCGACCGTAAGATCGAGAGCGCTATTTGTTTGCTTACATATTCTCGTCCTTCAGCATGGCTTGTTCATCGTCATATTGCTGGCGCACGGTGGCATAGAACCCGGCGTCAACCAGCTGCAGATACGGCTGAATGAAAACATCAAAGACATGCATGGTCAGGGTTTCTAATAGCGACCAGCCAATTAAGGTCAGCTGCAACACGAAGTAGTCGAACTTATGCCCGCGCATCATGCGCCAGGCGCGGCCCACCGCAGTTAGCGCTGAGAAATAGCGGCCATCAGGGTGCGTTTTGCCATCGTAGTAAACGTAATACGCCACATGCAGGCCAAACATCAGCATGATGCCTGGAATGACAAAGGCGGCTAACCCCAAACTGATAAAGACCACGGTGTAAATGTACACGGCTAAAATGCCAAAGAAGAAGCGGCTGTTAAAGGTGCGAAAAATCACTTGCCAACCACTAAGCGTTTGGTCGGGCTGACGCATCAGATCCAGGGCAGTGAAGGTAATACTTTGGCTGAACCACAACATGATCAGGGACTTCAGCATCGTTTGCTGCTCAACGGCAGTATTGCCTTGATAGTAGTCAATGAAGTTATTGGGATTATTAGCCACATTCTCCAGCCCAAAGGCCAGCATCACCTGCATCACGGTGTAGACTGCCAAAAACGCAAAGGCCACTGAAATCAGCCACGGGAGTAAATTGGCCAGCATTAATTGTTTGTACATCCCCGGCTGCCGCAAAATGGCTTTCGCCCGCCGTTTAATCTGCCGCCGACTTTGATATTGATTTTCCATTCTCTCTCCTATCGCTCCGAGCGCAAGGGTTCTTCTGGCACGGCGCCACTTTGATAGCGCGTGCGAATCAGGCGCTGGATCGACCACAGCGCCGTGATTTGTTTCGGCAGCGCCCCAATCACACCAATCGACTGGGTCGCCGAATCCGCGCGAATCACGTGATGATACGCCGGCGCGCCGAGATAGTAAAAACGGCTGGCCGCTAAGGCATATTCCACGTTGAACAGCTCATCTTCCATGATCGCCACCCGCTCGTCGAAGCGCAAGGGCGCCGACTCGATGATGCTCCGGCGATAGAACTTATTCCATAAGTAGCCGCGAATGACACCCACCGGAGCCAGCATGCCGCGAATAAACTGCTTGCGCGTCAGCACTCGGTCCTTGAGCAGTCGGTTCGGGACGGTGCTGGCTGTAGGGTCATCCACATAAAAAGGACTGACCAAGATGTCATAGGGGCCTTGCTCCAAAGTCGTCACAAAGCGGCTAATATAATCCGGTGCCAGCCAGTCATCCCCGTCCATAAAGGCCACGTACAGCCCGCGGGCGACGGCCAAGCCGGCATTGCGGGCTGCAGAGACGCCGCGGTTGCGCGGCAAATACACTGGCTCAATCCGCGCATCCTGCTTGGCATAGGCGGCAATCACCGCTGCCGAGTCATCGTCCGAGTGATCGTCGACTAAGATCAGCTGCAAGTTGCGGTAGTCCTGCGCTAGCAAGCTCGCCAAGCCGCGCTGAACATAAGGCGCAATATTATAAATTGGAACGATCACTGATACGAGAGGGGTCGTCAAACCGCCACCACCATTTCTGTTTCATGTGCGTTTAATGTAACAAATTTCACCAGCCGTGCCTACCCAAAGGCCTTAACAGTTACTCATCTTTAACTATTCGCCGCCAGTAGCTTAAGCTTCGGGCTGAACCATTGGCGTTCAGCCGGGGTCAAGGCGCGCTCGGTAATCAACGTGTCAATGGCGGCCAGCGGAAAGCCGCGGTACGGTGCTTGAATTTTGAACTTCTGGGTTTCGGACACCACAATCACCTGCCGCGCCGCTTGCGCCAAGGTAGCCTTAACTTCAGCGTCATCGGCATAAGGAAAGTACACCCCGTCTTTGCTGATGGCAGTGGCGCCGATGAACGCGGCATCAAAGGCGATGCGCCCCAGCTGGGTCAAGGTCGCGGGCTCAAAGAAAAAGCGCCCGTGATGATTGAGCTTGCCGCCTAAAATGCGCAGCGTCACATCCCCTTTGACCGATAAGGCGATGGCATTATCAAGTGAATGCGTATACACCGTCACTTCACTATTAATACTTTGTGACAACTTCAGTAATGTCGTTGAATCATCAATGAAATAAACCCCGCCTGGGCGGATCAAGGACAGGGCGGTTTTAGCCATTGCGGTTTTCTCCGCTGAAAATAGCTTCAACCGTTCCGAATAACTCGGCACCGTATGCCCAAAGGTGAGCGACACAATCCCGCCGCGGGTGCGGCGCCCCGCCCCGCTCGCCGCCAAAGCAACCACATCCCGGCGCGCCGTATCGCGGGAAACCCCAACGGCTTGCATGATGTCATCGATACTCAACTCTTTGCGCTCAGTGAGCAGTCGTTTGATCTCTTCAAATCGTTTCTCTCGATACATTGTCACACCGGGCACCCCCTTTAGTTAATTATCTTCTATTATACGCGTCTTCCCTGACCAACAAAATGAACAACGGCTCAAACTAGGTCGTGGCAGGCCGTCCCAAAATGGCCCCGGTTTGGTTGGCCAAGTGGGGACGATTTGGTGTATCCACCCTTTTCCGGCCTTTCATCGCCCATTTTTGAGCAAAAAAGCCATAAATCCGGTTTCAAACAAATTATCTCGCGGTTTTATTACACCAGTGTGACAGTGTGACAGAAATAGCGGCTTTTGTAAACCGACTGGCACTTGCATGACATACCAACTCGATATACTGCGAGTTGTAGTAAGGGGAGAACGAGTATTACTAATCATTTAGGAGTGAGTTTTATCAAATTCAAGAAAACGTCTATCGCAAGTATTAGTCTAATGACGATGCTTGCCGCTGTGTTTGCTATTTATAGCAGCACGCAACCAGTTGAAGCGATTGAACAAAGCGATGCGCAAACCCGCGCCGCTGAAGTTTCTGGTAACACCCCAGCCGCAGCGCAAACCGCCGCGACCATCATCAAGACCAACACCATCGCTACCGCGCCGGCCAAGATCAGCCCGATCAAGCCTGGCGTCAACGCTGATTATGAAGCCTTGGTCAAAAAGCAGGCCGAAGATAAAGCCAAAGCCGAAGCCGCCGCGAAAGCGAAGGCTGACGCCGAGGCGAAAGCCAAAGCAGATGCTGCGGCGAAAGCCAAAACGCAGGCTAAGGTGGTCACTGTTTCGCATCAAACGACCAGCCAACCTGCTGCCACCAGCGGCGTCAACAAGGGCACCTTCAAAGTGACCTTCTATGATCCCGCCGCGATGGGCTCAAGCATGGGTTACGGCGGTATTGCCGCCAACCTCAGCGTTTTGCCGCGGGGCACGCGTGTTAAAATCCAAATGTCCAACGGCGTCACCTTGTATCGGACCGTTAACGATACCGGCGGCTTCGCAGCTGGCAACCCGCACCAAATTGATGTGGCGATGCCAAACAGTCAAATTCCTGCTGCCGGCGTTTTATCCGCCACGGTCACCATTATCGGTTAGATCAACCAGGCCTTGCTTCTATGAAGTGAGGCCTTTTTATTTGCCGAGGACGCACTAGTTCAAAGCCAGGACTGCCCACTAAAAAAAATCTGGCCCCACCGTTAATGGCAGGGCCAGACGTTTTCTCAATTCATCAATAAATATGGTAATCCGGGTTATTCCCATCGTTCCAATCAAAGCCGTTTGAGGTGTTGGCGGCATTTTCCTTAGTGTTGTAATTATCCAAGGTGGTTTTCTCTAGGCTCAATTCGGTGCGAGCCAAATCGGAAATGCGCTGCAGCTCAGTGGTGGTTGGAATCTGATACGAGGCGCCGCCGATGTAGGCACCGTCGCCTTTTAAGCTGTCTTTATTGACGGTTTTGAAGGCGCCACGGTAAGTATTGGCTAACGTGAGCAATTCATCGAAGTTCAGGTTGGTGCGCATATTCTCGGATAACGAGTCCATCAGGTCATGGTAGTTACTCAAGGTTTTGGTTGATAGTACATTCGCGACGATTGCGGCAATCACTTCTTGCTGACGCTGCTGGCGCCCGTAATCGCCTTGCGGATCCTGATGCCGCATTCGCGCGTAAGCCAACGCCTGCTCGCCGTTCAGATGCGCCGGGCCCTTGGTGAAAGTGCCTTTGGAATACGGATCTGACCAGGAGAACTGGACATTCACATCGACGCCGCCCACGGCATCCACGATTTTTTCCAGGCCGCCCATGTTCACCAAGGCGTAGTAGTTAATCGGCACATTCAGCAGGGTTTTAACCGCATCCACCGCCCCAGCGGAGCCGTTATAGAAGTACTGGGCGTTGATTTTCGTGGCGCCGGTGTAAATGCTGCTGGTGACATGACTCAAGGTGTCCCGGGGAATGCTGATCATCGTAGTGCGGCGCGCTTTGGGATTGACGGTGACCAAAATCATCGTATCCGTGCGGCCTTTTTCACTGCGCCCCAGCGCCCCAGTGTCAGTGCCTAACAGCAGCACGCTGATCGGCTTTTGCTTGCTAAGGTCCACCTTTTTCTTCTTGACGGTGGTGTTATCGTAGGTTTTATCAATGGCGGTTTTCGTCTGCGAATACAGCCTTAAGCCGTAGCTGCAGGCGAGCAGGACAATGGTCATTGCGATGAGGCCAATCACTTTGTCCAGCGGATGCCGGCGCGATCGGCGATGTAAACTTTGTCTGTCCATCCTTACCCTCCAGCGTACAATCATTCTTTCAATAGTTTACCCGATTCTCCTTAAGAATGCGCGTTTGCCATGAAAAAAATAGTGTTGTCGCGGAAACTTAACAAATAAGTAGACAAAGCCTATAAAAAAACACCCTGATGCCCATCACATCAAGGTGCCGCTGAACAAAGATTATTCCGTTCTGTGCTTCAGCAGAAGCGCTGCGAAATAAAACAGACATTCGATGGCGGCGATGAAGAAGGTCACCGGCCAGTTGGTGTAATAGCCCATCACCAGCCCAGCCCACACGCCAATCAAAGCCACTACCACGGCAATCGTCAACATTTGCGGCAAGGTTTTGCCTAGATATTTCGCCACCGAAGACGGCAGCGTCAGTAAAATGAAGACCAACAAACTACCGACGATTTGCGCACCGATGGAGACTGATATCGCCAAAATCAGCAGGAAGTACACCGAAATCGCATTGCGCCGCAGGTTTTGGGCCTGAGCACCAACCGGATCAAAGGAATCAAACGCCAGCCCGCGAAACCCGATGGCAATGGTGATCAGCACCACCAAGGCGAGCAGCACCAACTGCCACACATCGGCCCGGGAAATGCCAATGATACTCCCAAACAAAATCGTTGTCGCATAGCTCGCGCTTTTAGCGGATAACGCCAAAAACAGAATCCCCAAGCCCGTAAACAGGCTCGATACCGCGCTGATCGAAGCTTCGCGCCGGCTGGCTTTCACCGACAGCCGCCCCACTGACACCGAGCTGATCACCGTCGTCAACAGCATGCCATCCAGCGGCGGAATGCCGACCAGCACCGCAAAAGCCGCACCGGCAAAGCCGATTTCAGATAGGGTGTGGGCCAAAAAGGACAGTCCACGCGCGGTGACGAACACCCCCACCACCCCACAAGTCACAGCAATGAAGGTGCTGGCGAGAAAGGCATTTTGCATGAAGTCATAAGCAAACATTAGTGCACCTCCTCGGCGGGTTGCAGTTCTTGCGGCATGCGCGATTCATCCATTAATTTGGTCTGGTTCAGCTCATACCCCTCTGGTGTTAGCAGCAGATACTGCTGAGTGTATTGTTTGGCCAATTCCAAATCATGCGTCACGAATAGCACGGTCAAATCATGCTTGGCATTCAGCTCCCGCACTAGGGTCATTAGCTCAGTTTTGGTTTTGATGTCCAGACTAGCGGTGGCTTCATCGAGAATCAAAAAATTCGGCCGGGTCAACAACGCTTGCGCCAGGTAGGCCTTTTGTTTTTCCCCGCCACTCGCCATGCCTAGGCGTTGCTGCTGGCGGGCCAGCAGGCCGGTTTCCTGCAGCGCAGCGGTAAGGGCCTGCTGCTCTTTTTTGCCATGCCAAGGCCAGCGCGACTGGCGCTGATTCAGCTGGACAAAGCTGCGAATCGATAACGGGTATTCTGGATCAATATTGCGAAACTGTGGTACATAGCCGAGCCGCATATCCGGCGCCGTCATGATTTCACCGCTGGTTGGTTTGAGCTGGCCCATGATGAGCCGGGTCAAGGTGGTTTTGCCCACGCCATTCGCCCCAATCAAGCTCGTCATGCTCCCGCGCTCTAGGGTAAAAGACAAATTATGGTATAACGGCCGGTCGTGAAAGCCGAAAGCCAGCTGTTTGACGGTTAACATCGGTGCCTGCATTAATTTTCCTCCAGCAATAACAGTAATGATTACGATTAACAGCTAATAGTGTACCGTACTTGGCCCCTGCTGACCAGCAATTTTCTGAAAAATCGGCCATAAAAAAAGAGCGCTACGCCCTTTTTACAGTTCACTCAAATCATTCGCCTTACTAAAATCAATGTAGATGGCCTTGGGATTATCTTTGGCAATCAAGATGTAGCCATGGCCCAAGAAGTCCTTATCGCCTTCATAGGTCAGCGGGAACTCTTGCGCTGGGGCCAAGTTGCCTTGGATCAACATGGCATACAGTTCGTTGTCGGTATGGTCATCGGAAAAGGCAAAGGCCACCGGCGCGGTTACCAGTTGCTTGCTTTTATTCATCAAATTAATCACGTCAAACAACTGGTTGGTGACTTCTTCCGGGAACACCGCCGCCACTTGGTCGCTCACGTGTCTGCGTTTCGTCGCTTCGTACATCTCGCGCACCTCCTCAAAAAGTTAACTTAGGTATTTTAACATAAAGGCTGTGGAGTGGGGCGCTTTTAGGATGATGGCTAGCCTAGCGTAGCGCATTGAAGCCGTACTTTGGCTTCGAGGCGCTATGCGTAGCTAGCCACTCATCCGTTGCCCCACGCAACGCAACTACTAGTCAGCCTGGGCAATGCGTCCGGGCAGGACAGCCTCCGCAGCCAGGGGCTGGAACGGGATGGCCAGCGCTTTGAGCCTCGCGCTGCGAGTCTCAAAGTCGCGGCTTGTTCTAAGCCAACCAGTTGGCTAAGAACAATTTCACCCCTGAGCCCCTGTCTGCTCCGGTTGTCCTGCCCTACGGTAGTTGTTGACTGCTATCTACAGTTTATCTGCCACAGTTTTGTGATCGGCAGTTGCCTGCCCACACGAGGTAATACTAGGCCACATGTAACATTACACTCATGTCTATCTCGACCGCTTTGGCGTAACAGACCTGCCTTGCAGTGCATCCAAGACCTGCATGTCATGGAAGCTCAACTCAAAATCAAAGAGCTGGGCGTTTTCTTGGATGTGGGCTGGATCTTGCGCTCGCGGGAGCGGGAGATAGTCGTGCTGCAGGGCCCAGCGCAAGACGAGTTGGGCTGGGGTGCGCTGGTAGCGGGCGGCCATTTTGCGCAAGGGCTTGAGCGTGAGCAGCGCGCCAGCCGCCAAGGTGCTGTAGGCGGCCACTACCATGTGCGCCGTTTTACTGGCTTCAACGGCGGCGGGTTGTTGGTCAGTAGGATTGAGGCGCAGTTGGTTGACCATTGGCGGCACCAGCGCCGTTTGGGCCAAGGCAGCGATTTGATCGGGCTGAAAATCAGCGAGGCCGATGGCACGAACTTGACCTGCGGCCAGCGCCGTTTCTAACGCCTGCCAGGCCGCCCCCAGCGTGCTGGTCGCAGCCGCGGCCGGCAAGAGGACGAGGTCCAGATAATCAGTATGCAATGCTTCAAGCGTCGCCGCAATGTTCGCTGGTACGGGGCTGGGGCCGTCAGCTTTTAATTGCGTGGTGATAAACAGGTCTGCCCGCGCCACCCCTGCCGTTTGCAGGCCCGCGACCACTGCGCCTTCACTGCCGGCAGTCAGCTCAAGCTGGCGGTAGCCTGCGTCCAGCGCGGCCACCACACTGGCGGGTGTGGTCGCGGCGGTGGTGCCAAAGCCGACGATCGGCATGGCCACGCCATTGGTCAGCGTAAACGTATCGGTCAATGCGGTTAGATGTGTCAAAACTAGTTCCTCCTTCACACGAAAAAGCGCCACTCAACCGTGTGCGGTTGGGCGGCGCCTAGCGACCTCACTGAAAATTAGGCTTGCGCCAAGTTGGCTGCGACTTCCTTCACCACCGCCATATCGGTTGGCCATGGCGTATCAATGCCGCGCACCTTTTGATAAGGATCGGCGCCTTTAGCGGCAACCACCACAACGTCACCGTCGCGACTGGCTTCAATCGCGGTTTGAATGGCTTCCCGCCGGTCCAAAATCGTTTCCACCTGTACCTGATCGTGATCAATGCCAGCATCGATTTCTGCCGCAATTTTGGCTGGATCTTCAAACCCGGGATCATCAGTGGTGAGATATGCCGTCGTGGCGTATTCGTTCAGCACCTTGCTGAAGCCGGGGCGGCGTGAGACGCCTTTATCACCAGGCGAGCCTACCACCACCGCCATGCGCGGATCATGGTATTCCGCCTTCAGGAAGTGGAGCAAGGCCTTCATGCCGCCATAGTTGTGGGCATAATCGACGTAGACGGTGCCGTGGCCAGGAATGGCGAGGTGCTCCATCCGGCCAGGAATGGTGACTTGGCGAATGCCAGGCATCGCTTTGGCGCCATCCACTCCGGCCAAGCCGGCGCCGATAATGGCGGCGGTGGCGTTGCTTTCATTGAAGTCGCCAATCAGACTCAGCTGATACTGACCGCCGACATTCAAAGCCGCGGCCTTGTCGGTCACCGGAATCAGCTGGAACTGGCTATAAGTCGTGTTCAGTGTTTGGCTATCGAAGCGAAAATCGATTTCGATGTCATCGCGCTGCGGCTTGAAGTTGGTGCTGGCGTACAGATAGATGCTGTCGGGATAAGTGGTCGTCGTGGCGGCCGCGTACACTTCATCGAAATGCTCAGTTTCTGCATTCAGTACCACCTGCCGCGAATTCACCACCAGCTGCAGCTTGTTGTGCAGGTAGTTGGCAAAGGTCGGGTGTTCATTCGGGCCAATGTGATCTGGCGTAATGTTGAGGAAAAAGCCGACATCAAAGCTCAGGCCAAACACGCGATTGCGCAGGTAAGCCTGACTGGACACTTCCATCACCAGATGGGTCATGCCGTTATCGACGGCGGCCCGCATATCATGGAACAAATCTACGGATTCCGGTGTCGTTAAATCAGACTTGAAGCGCTGATCCGGATTCGGGCCCACGATGCGGTCAATGGTGGAGAACAACGCCACGTGTTTCGGGTGCGCTTCTTCCAAAATCCCGCGAGTGAAATACGCCGACGTGGTTTTGCCCTTGGTGCCAGTGAAGGCAATGACGAACAAATCGTCTTGCGGAAAATCATAAAAAGCCGCCGCCAAAATCGCCATCGCCTTGGTGATATTCACCACGATCAAGGCGTTCATCCCATTACCTTCGACGTAAGGCTTCTCCGCCACATAAGTCGTGGCCCCATTGTCCTTGGCCATGGAGAGATAAATTGGGCGGAAGTGGTTGCCTTTGCAGAAAAACAGCGTCGGTCCGGAGACTTTGCGCGAATCATAGGCGATGCCTGTCATGTCGGTATCGACATCACTTTGCACCGCACTACTTTTCAGCAGATGGTGCTCTTTTAAAAGCAAAATACATGCATGTAGTGAAAGTGCCATGGTTGAACTCCTCCGCGACCTTTTTTATTAGGTCAATTATAACATATCGATTTAGGCCAACTTGATCAGCGTCACCGCATAGTCCCCGCTGGGCGCGGTCACCGTGACCGTCGCGCCCACGCGTTGGCCATTGATGGCACGCCCCAGCGGTGAGTTAATGGCCAGATTATCTGGCCGCATGCTGGCTTCGTGTGGGCCCACCAGGCGATAGGTGGCGGTGTCGTCATCATCGTCAAAGCGCACCGTCACCGTTTTTCCTAAATCCGCAATCGCCGTCGGGGTGGTCGAGACCACCTGCGCGTAACGAATCACCTTATCTAAGTACCGCAAGCGACTTTCCAAATGCCGCAGGTCGCGTTTGGCGGCACTATAATCGGCATTCTCGGACAAATCACCTAACGCCCGCGCCGCCGCTAACGCCTGAATGCGCCGCGGCCGCTCGGCTTGAAGCAAAACGACTTCCGCTTTTAAGGTTTTTAACCCATCGGCAGTCATTTCATGATACTGCACAATTGAGATCTCCCTTGAACGAGTTAAAATAGATTACCGAAAAATTCACCAATCCCACGGAACAACAGGACAAAGAAGTTCGCTTTTTCTGCCGTTTTGGTGGTTTTCAACGTGGTTTGGTTGCCAGCCTTGCTCAGGTAGCTGAGCTGCTCGCCTTTCACGTTCACCGTAACCGTGCCCGTGGTGGTGCCTTTTTTGACCGGCGCCTCGGCCTTATCACTAAAGCCCTTGTTGGCATGATAAGTATAAGTCAAATCCTTCGCCGTGGTCGTTTGCGGCACCAGGAGTTCGATGGTGCTGGTTGCTTTCAAAGCGACACTGCTTTGCTTGCCTTTATCAATGGCCAGCTTGGCATGCCCGGCCACGGCTTGGTTAGCTTTGGTGGCGACCAATGGCTTCCAAGCGGCAAAGACGGCCCGCATCAGCGCTGCGGTTTGGTCAAAGCGCCGGGTGCTGGCGGTCCCATTGGCATGCAGCACCACGGTAATGATCCGGTAGCCATTCTTCTTCACCGTCCCGGTGAAGCAGTTCCCGGCCAAGTCCGTGGTCCCGGTTTTCAGCCCATCGACTGGCAAATCGCCTTGCGCTGACACTAAGCCTTTGAGCATCCAGTTGTAGTTGTCCATCTTGGTTTCATCGCTGGTGCCTTTGCGGAACACTTGCGACGCGATGCTGGTGGTGTTCAGAATTTCCGGGTAATCATTCAGCAAATGGCTGGCCACAATCGCCATATCCTTAGCCGACATTTCGTTTTCGGCATTATCGCCGGTGCCAGCCACGCGGTCGGTTTTCAGGGCACTGTTGTTCAGGCCCGTCACATTCACGATATCTGCATCATTGATGCCCCACTTTTTCAGTTGGGTCTGCATTTGATCAACAAAATTGGCCTGCGAGCCGGCCAAGGCATTGGCGAGCAGCATCATCGCATCATTCGCCGAGTAAATCACACTGGCATCGTAAAGCTCTTTGATGGTGTACTTATTCTCCGGCTCCAGCGGCACGCCAGACAGCGAGCGGTCCTTGGCCAGTTCGTAAATCGACTGATCCGGTGACACCGTATCGGTCCACTTCAACTTGCCATCATGCACGGCTTGAAGCACCAGGTACAGTGAAATCATTTTGGTCATCGAAGCAATTGGGAGCTTCTGATCGGCATTCTTGGCATATAAAATCTGCCCAGTTTTCGCATCCACGGCCAATGCCGCCTTGGCATCCACGTTGACATTGGTAGCGGCCAAGGTGGGGGTGGGACTGACTGCGGCCCAAACACTCAAACTTGCGACTAAGGCGATGACAGTGCGCCAAATTTTTTTCATTTTCAAACTCCTAAGCTTCTTTTTTAGGGGCGGCAGGCTTCAAAGTTTGGCCCAACCGCAGCGGTAAGTGCATGACAAAACTGGTGAGTTCGGGACTGGAATCCGCATAGATGTAGCCGCCATGCAGCGTAACAATGCTTTGTGCAATCGCCAGCCCCAAGCCGGTGCCGCCGGTTTCCTGCGAACGTGACTCTTCAACGCGGTAAAAGCGGTCGAACAACTGGCTAAGCGAATCATTCGGGATTTGCGCGCCGTCATTCGATACTTTCACCACGACTTCTGAACCGATTTTCTGGGCATCCAGGAAAATGTGTTTGGCGCCTTGACCATACTTCAAAGCGTTGGCAATCAAGTTGTTGAAAACGCGGCCCAGTTTTTGGGTGTCAGCCTGCATCATTAACGGATCAGGCTTCCCCGACACGACAAACCGCAGCCCATGCTTATGCCCTTCCAGTTCAAAACTGGCCGCCAGTTGCTCCAGCATCGCCACCATATCAAATTCCACTGCATTCAGCGGCGTGGTGGTTTGGCGGACCTTGGTGTATTCAAAGAGATCTTCCACCAGCACCTTCATCTGCTTGGCCTTCAAGTACGCGGTATGCGTGTATTTGATCAGTTCGTCTTCACTGCGATACTGCTGATCCTCAATCAGGCCCAAATAGCCGATAATCGACGTCAACGGCGTGCGAATGTCATGCGACACATTAGTGATCAGCTCGTCTTTGCTGCTTTCAATGCGACGTTCTTCCTTCATCGAATTGACCGTGGAATCGACCAACGCATTGATGGAGTTAATTACCTTTTGCAAATCCGTGTTGACCTTGAACTGAATCCGATGATCCAAATGCCCATCCGCAATGTAATGCAATTCGCGGATGACATGGCGCATCTGAATCTGCCGATAGCGCCTGATGAGCCGCCAGTAAACCACCAGCACATCCAGCAAAAACATGAAAATCATGAAGACATTGCGCCAGCTCCATAAATGCTGGCGGTCTTGGCCAAAGGTCAGGACGTTTTTGACACTCCAAATCGAGTCTTGCAACTGCTGACTGCTGGCAATCAATTCCTTAAGCAGCACGAAAACCGCATAGTTCAGCATCAACAAGAGCACGACGGTCACGACGCCTTCAAACCACAGCTCGGATTTCTCCTTGCCGGTCAGGCGGACTTTTTCTCCCATGCTTAGCCCTCGACCTTATACCCGACGCCCCAGACGGTTTCGATCACTTTTTCGCCGCCGGTAGCTTCTTCAATTTTATCGCGCAAATGCGACACGTGGACCATGACCGTTTTGGCCGAAACAATCGATTCTTGTTGCCAAACCCGTTCAAAAATCTCATCCGCTGAGAACACGCGGTTAGGATGACTGGCCAGCAAATACAAAATGCCAAACTCCAGCGCGGTCAGTTGAATCTGCTTACCGGTCAGCGTCGTCACTTCATGGCTATCCCGCTGAATGGTCAACGGCCCTACTTCGAGCTGATCAGGTTCGTTGTTGGTGACATTATTCGTACTGCGCCGCAGCAGACTCTTGACCCGCGCCATCACTTCCAGCGGATTAAACGGCTTGGTCACATAGTCATCCGCACCGGTGATGAGCCCCTGAATCTTATCCATATCGCCGGTCTTCGCTGACACGATAATGATCGGGATCTGGGAATCCTTGCGCACCTGCTTGACCACTTCAATGCCGGACATATTCGGCATCATGATATCCAAAATCATCAGCGCAATATCCGGATTGGTGGCCAACTTGGTCATCGCTTCTTTGCCGCTATAGGCCAAAACCGGTTCATAATGTTCGTTTTTAACGTAAATACTCAGTAATTCAACGATTTCTTTATCATCGTCTACAATAAGAATTTTCATGATTAGGCTCCATTAACTTGTGGCGTATTCGTTACCGCCTACATTGTACCAAATGCGACTGTTCCTTGCTTGGACAGGTTTCAAGCGTTGAAAAATCTCAAGAAACCAGAGACTCATGCTCCCTCGACCATTGGCTGTCTGATGCTTATCCACGGGACAACAGATCCTCGAAGCAGCATGCTAACTACCTGACTCACCAGTAAACGATTAAAACGGGCTAACCACTACCGCAAATCACGTACACCCTTCTGTTATCCAGCCGGTGGCGGCGGTGGGGGCGGAGCTTGGAGCGTGAGGCTAGCCGTGAAACGATGAGGACTAGTCAGACTGCGCATTTGGCAGGCTGACCAGTCCTCATCGCGGCAGTTTTGAAGACGCACCGGAGCGCCAGCGACTGCGGCTTCAAAACTAGGTTGGAGACCGCTTTATGGCTCCAACCGGCCGCACCGCCAGCCGCGCGCCACAAGCGGAGCCCCCACCGCCGCCACCGGCGCAAGACCCAATCCCAAAAGAAAAAGCCGCACGTGGCGGCCTTTCCAAGCAGAGTTTATTCGACGGAATAGTTAGGTGCTTCCTTGGTAATCTGGACATCATGCGGATGACTTTCGCGCAAGCCTGCCCCAGAAATCTGGATGAACTGGGCATTGTCCTGCAGCGTGGTGATTGTTGGGGCACCAACATAGCCCATCCCTGACCGCAAACCGCCATCCATTTGGTAAATGACATCAGCTAAGCTACCCTTGTAAGCGACCCGGCCTTCAATTCCTTCCGGCACCAGCTTCTTGGCTTCGTTGACGCCACTTTGGAAGTAGCGATCCTTAGAGCCATGGGACTGTTCCATGGCGCCCAAGGAACCCATGCCGCGGTACGTCTTGAAGCGACGGCCTTGATAAATTTCCATCTGGCCTGGCGCTTCGTCGGTCCCAGCGAGCATGGACCCAAGCATCACCGCAGAACCACCGGCGGCCAAGGCCTTCACGATATCGCCAGAGTACTTGATCCCACCATCAGCGATGATGGCCTTGCCGCGCTTGCGGGCTTCGGTAGCGGCATCGTAAACCGCAGTCAACTGCGGCACGCCGACCCCAGCCACGATCCGAGTGGTACAAATAGAACCAGGACCAATGCCGACTTTCACAACATCAACGCCGGCGTCGTACAGCGCCGCGGCGCCTTCCGCCGTCGCGACATTCCCGGCAATCAATGTGGCTTGCGGGAAGTGGGCCCGAATTTCCTTGATCTTGCGCAGCACGCCGGCGCTATGGCCATGCGCGGTATCGATGACAATCGCATCAGCACCAGCGTCAAGCAGCGCCTGGGCGCGTTCGAAGGTGTCAGAAGTGACGCCTACCGCTGCCGCCACCAGCAGCCGGCCGTGGTCATCTTTAGCGGCATCAGGGAATTCGACGACTTTTTCGATATCCTTGATGGTGATCAAGCCAGACAAGCGGCCATCTTCATCAACCAAAGGCAACTTTTCAATCTTGTGCGCCTGCAGAATGGCTTCTGCTTCCTTCAAGCTGGTGCCGGTTGGCGCGGTGACCAGATTTTCTGAGGTCATCACGGAACCGATGGCCACACTGTGATCATCGACATAACGCAAATCGCGGTTAGTGATGATGCCGGTGAGCTTGCGGGAGTCCTTGGAATCCACAATCGGCACGCCGGAAATGCGATACTTCTTCATCAAGGCATTGGCTGCTGAAACCGGGTCATTAGCAGTGAGGAAAAACGGGTTGATGATGACCCCATTTTCCGAACGCTTAACCGTCAACACTTCATCAGCTTGTTGCGCAATGCTCATGTTCTTATGAATGACGCCTAAGCCGCCTTGGCGGGCCATCGCAATGGCCATATCAGCGGTGGTGACGGTATCCATCCCCGCGGAAAGAATTGGGATGTTTAACTTCAAGTTTGGTGCCAGCTGAACGTGTAAATCAACGTCTTGCGGTAAAACGTGGCTTTCTGCTGGAATCAACAACACATCGTCAAAAGTGAATCCCTTCCGTGCGAACTTCGTGTCCCAATTACTCAAGAAAATCCCTCTTTCTGTCTTTAATCTGACTGTGCCCAACAATCGCTTCATACTGGTTTTTGTTGTCGACTAGCATAGCACTGGGCACCAGCAGGCGTCAACGAGAAAGCGAAAAACCCTGCGCAGCCGCGGCCGCACAGGGTTTTTAAATGATAATTATCTCATTTTTGAACGCACAGACCCGAATAATCATTTTGAAAAGGTGGTTCGTTCAAAAAATTGTTCGTTTTTTATTCGTGCCCAACCCAGCAGGTCTCGCTGCGTGTTCGCCTTTACGCCATCAAGCCGCGTAGGTGATACTTGCGCTTGAGTAGCCAGTGAATGCCGTAAGAAGCCGCGGCCAAAATCAGGTAAGCCCACCATGGCATGGTGGTGGTCAGCGGCGTCTTCAGGTAAGCCAGCGCACCGGACACCCAAGAACCCGCCAAGATGATGGCCACCGCCAAGGTCAAAATCTGCCAGGTCTTCATCCGGGCATCTTTCTTAGCGCGACTCCAGTCATTATACAGGGCAAAGGCGAAGCCAGCGGTCATCGCCATCACGATAATCGACAAGAGGCCATTGCCGGCGCTGGCCTTGCCATGATTGACCAAGGCCATCCCGCCGTACACCAACCCAAACATGCTGGCAAACAGGAAGCCCAGATCAACCCCAGACAGCCAAAAGGCCACTTTCTTGATCGGCTTTGGGGCGTGAATTAAGGACTCCGCCTTTTCTGTCACTGGTCCGTACAGCTGGGTCGCTGGCCGCCCTTGGTGCTGAGCCGTGATGATTTCCGGCAGCATTTTGGCCAAAACCGTGCGCTGGCGCTCTTCGGTCCATTGATGCTGAGTCAAAATCCGGCGCAGTTTGAAAATATATTCATCGTTCTTTTTCGACAGCTGCGGCAAGAGTGCGTCAACATCAACGGTTTCTTCAACAGCTTCTGCTTCTTTGATCGGTTTTTGAGCCAAAATTCTTCCCCCTAAACGTTAAACCGGAACTCGATAATGTCCCCGTCTTGTACCGCGTATTCCTTGCCTTCTGACCGATAGCGCCCGGCTTCTTTCACTGCCTGCACCGAGCCGTATTGGTCAAGATCAGCAAAGCTCATGGTTTCGGCGCGAATAAAGCCGCGCTCAAAGTCGGAATGAATAATCCCAGCCACTTGCGGCGCCAACATGCCTTGCTTGAAGGTCCAAGCCCGGGTTTCCGGACCACCAGCAGTGAAGAAGGTGGCCAGCCCCAACAAATGATAACTGGCTTTGATTAACTTATCCAGTCCAGATTCGCTAACGCCTTCCGCCTCAAGAAAATCAGCCTTGTCGGCATCATCCAATTCAGCAATTTCTTCCTCGGTGCGCGCCGACACGGCAATCACTTCGGCGCCTTCCTTGGCGGCTTCTCGCTTGATTTGCTGCACATAAGGCACGCTGTCGGGATCGGCCATGGCGTCTTCGGCAATGTTCGCCACATACAGCACTGGTTTGGTCGTCAGCAAGAACAAGCCTTTGACGATTTTCTGTTCGTCTTTGTTGAAGTCGATGGTACGGACTGGCTTGCCTTCTTCCAGCACCGGTTTGATTTTTTCTAGCACGGCGAATTCCGCCATGGCTTCCTTGTCGCGGGCTTTGGCCTGCTTTTGCACGCGGGTATAGCGCTTGTCGACGCTATCCAAATCGGCCAACGCCAGCTCCAAGTTGATGGTTTCCATGTCATCGAGTGGATCCACCTTGCCGGTCACGCTGGTGATTTCGTCATCATCAAACGCCCGCACCACATGGATAATCGCATCGACTTGGCGGATATTTTCGAGGAACTTATTCCCCAAACCTTCACCTTTCGACGCCCCTTTGACGATACCGGCGATATCGGTGAATTCAAAGGTCGTATGCACGATTTTTTTGGCTGGAATCACTTCATCGATGCGGGCCAAACGTTCATCTGGCACTTCTACCATGCCGACGTTCGGGTCGATGGTCGCGAAGGGATAATTCGCCATTTCGGCGCCTGCCTTGGTAATTGCGTTGAACAACGTGGACTTACCGACGTTCGGCAAGCCGACGATACCTGCTGTTAAAGCCACTGTCACTCACTCTTTCTCTTGATTAGTGTCCGCGTGGACCGATACCTTTTTCATTTTACGCTCAAAATCATGCCGCGACATCATCACAATGTGGCCGCAGCCGGTGCACTTGATTTTGATATCCATGCCCAAGCGAATGATTTCCCAGTCGTTGGTGCCACAGGCGTGGGGTTTTTTCATCAAAACGCGGTCATGCAACTCGTACATCTTAGGGCCTCCTCAGTCGAGATTGACATCCAGCAAGGCCAGTAGCCGGTTAAGGTCGTCGGCAGTGGTGAAATCAATCTCGATTTTGCCTTTACCTTGCTTGCTTTGGGCGATGCTGACTTTGGTGCCAAAGCGATCTTGCAGCTGATTTTCGCTGGCCTTGAGAAACGGCGACTTGGCGACTGGTTTCTTTTGCGGCTGGCTGCCAGCGTTCATCTGGTTGATCAGCCGTTCCAGCTGACGCACGGTCAGGTTATCGCTGACGGTTTTCTTCGCCAACGGAATGAGCCGCTTTTTGTCTTTCAAACTCAGCAGCGTCCGGGCTTGGCCCATTGACAGCTTGTTTTGGTTCAACATCTTTTTGACTTCATTGGGCAAAGTCAACAAGCGCAGGTAATTCGCGATATAAGGCCGACTCTTGCCAAGGCGCTTAGAGACTTCCGCTTGGGTCAAGCTGAGGCGCTTGATCAGCGTGTCATAGGCCTGGGCCTCATCCAGTGGCGTCAGGTCTTCGCGCTGCAAGTTTTCCAGCACCGCAATTTCCATCATTTCCGGATCTTCGAATTCGCGGATAATGGCGGGAATGGTTTTCTTGCCCGCCAGTTTAGAGGCCCGGAAACGCCGCTCGCCGGTGATGATTTCATACCCGTTCACGCTTTTGCGCACAATGATGGGCTGGAAAACGCCGGTTTGGCGAATCGAATCCGCCAATTCCTGCAGCGCCGCTTCATCAAAGGATTTCCGCGGTTGATAAGGATTAGGCCGGATATCCGCCAGCGGCAGTTCGTCGACATTATTGAGGGTGAGGTCAGGACTTTCGAAGTCTTTGAAAATGGCTTCGATGCCGCGTCCCAACCCTTTGTTATTCTTATTCGCCATGGGCCGCTAACACTTCCTTTGTTAATTGCGAGTACACTTCAGCGCCTTTGGAGCGGGCGTCAAAATCGATGATTGGGAGGCCATAACTCGGCGCTTCGGCCAAGCGTGTGATGCGCGGAATGACGACATCATAAACCTTGTCGCCAAAATACTTCCGCACTTCCGCGATGACTTGCGCGCCTAAGTTGGTGCGGGCATCATACATCGTCAACAGCACCCCTTCAATGCTGAGCGTCGGGTTGAAGTGCTTTTGCACCAAGCGCACCGTGTTGAGCAACTGCGACAAGCCTTCCAGCGCATAGTACTCACTTTGCACTGGGATCAAAATCGAGTTGGCCGCGGTGAAGGCGTTAATGGAAAGTTGGCCCAAAGACGGCGGGCAATCGATCAACACGTAGTCATATTGATCCAACACCGGCTCCAGCCCCAGCTTCAGTCGCATTTCACGGGCCATTTGATTGGTCAGCTCGATTTCGGCCCCGGCCAGTTGAATCGTCGCGGGCACAATGGCCAGGTTTTTGTGTTTGGTTTGAATGATTGCGGATTGAATCGGGTCTTCATTCACCAGCACGTCGTAGATATCCTTGCTGACTTCGGCTTTTTGCACCCCGATCCCGCTGGTGGCATTGCCTTGCGCATCCGCATCAACAATCAGGACTCTTTTGCCGGCACTGGCCAGACACGCGCCCAAGTTAATGGTAGTCGTGGTTTTCCCGACCCCGCCTTTTTGGTTCGCGATTGCAATCACATGTGCCATGTTGTCCTCCTACTCCTTACCCTTGGGAATCTCAATGGTGAAGCGATAAGCCGTGGCAGTTTCTTCACGCTTGATTTTCGGCGCCAGCCCTGCTTCTTTGATCAGCTTCACGGATTGATTCAAGGTGTTGACCGCCATCCGCGCATCCTTGGTGACTGGCGTGCGGCGCCGGCGCGCTGGCTTCTTGGCTGCTTGCTTCGACTGCGGTTGTTCTTCCTGCGCCAAGCCCAACGTCTGCGCCACCAGCTGCGTGGTTTCTTTCACAGTCAGATGATTAGCTAAGATCTCATGCAACAAAAGCTGCTGATGGTAATCATCGACCTTGAGCAATTCGCGGCCGTGGCGTTCTGACAGCTCGCCGTTCATAATCGCGGCTTGCACCGAGTCTGATAACTTCAACAACCGCAGCTTGTTGGCGACAAAGGATTGGCTCTTACCTAACTGCTTAGCCAAATCCTGCTGGGTCATGTTGTTGAGCTTCATTAAATCGGCATAAGCTTCGGCTTCTTCAATCGGCGATAAGCCTTCGCGCTGCAGGTTTTCAATCAGTGCCATGGCCGCCGATTCTTCATCGCTCATTTTCTGGACAAGCGCCGGGGCTTTTTCAAAATGCAGCGACTGCATAGCCCGAAAGCGGCGCTCGCCGGCAATGATTTCATAGTGGTTCGGTTCATATTCCCGCACCACAATCGGTTGCAGCAAGCCGTGGGTTTCAATCGTGGCGGCCAACTCACTAATGGCCTCGGCCGTGAAGACCTTCCGCGGCTGGTAACGATTCGGCACAATCTGTGTCAGCGGCAGCTCTTGCACCTGCGGGCCAGTTTCTGTTTTCTTTTTACCAAAAAATAGTGCCACTATGCCTGACCTCCTAACGGCTGTTTGCTCGGCGTGCCTGGCTTGCGCGGAAAACGGGCCGGCGTCGGTTTGACTTTATCAACCACAATCAACGTGCGCGGATCACCACCTGGTAGCGTCAACGCCTTGGTGGCCGCATACCGCCCGCCCAACTCACCAAAAGCCACTTTGGCATGGGCCAGCTCCGCTTCGCCTTTGCTGCCTTTCATCGCAATGAAATGGCCGCCTGGCTTCACCAGCGGCAGACATAATTCCGCCAGCACATTCAGCGGGGCCACGGCGCGCGCCACCACGACATCAAAGCTGCCGCGTTTGGGGCCTTGGCCGAAAGTCTCGGCCCGGTCGTGATACAGGTCGACGCCAGTGAGGCCGAGGCT
Source organism: Lacticaseibacillus suilingensis (assembly GCF_016861845.1). GTDB lineage: Bacteria > Bacillota > Bacilli > Lactobacillales > Lactobacillaceae > Lacticaseibacillus > Lacticaseibacillus suilingensis. The sequence continues at coordinate 88,732 of NZ_BOLV01000010.1, read as the reverse complement.
TTGCGTTAACGCGGTCAAAAACGCAATCCGCTTGTTCAGCGAATCGATAATCGTCACCTGTAGCTGCGGCGCCATGATTTTCAGCGGCAAGGACGGAAAGCCAGCCCCGGCGCCAATATCGCATACCGTCAGCGCCTGGTCTTTCAGTGCGGGCCACGCTTCGACCAGCGTGATGGAATCGTAAAAATGCTTTAAATAAACTTCGTCATGGGCGGTAATGGCGGTCAAATTCACGTGCTCATTGGCCGCTACTAATTGGGTATAATAATCGGCAAATTGCTTCAGTTGCGCCGCGGTGGGGGTCAGCCCCAAGGCGGTTAAAGCCGCGGTAAACTCCGCTTCGTTCATCTTGTCACCCTTTTTTCTTACCAGTACAACCGCTATGTTGTGAAACTTTAGCGGGTTTCACGTCACTGTCTAGTTTAACTTAATCACCGCTCAGTCACAACCTTCGGCGAGCGCTTTCAACGCGCAGCCACTTGCCGCAGCGCCGCTAATCCGTGCTATAATGACGCAAACAGAAAGGATGAGTGAGATGACCGAAACAATCAAAGTCGCCTATCTCTATGAAGACCTGATGAATACCTATGGCGACAGTGGCGACGTCAAGATTTTACGGTATTGGCTCAGCAAGCAAGGTTACGCCACCGTCGTGGATAATATCAGTTTGAATTGTCCCTTCGACGCCAGCGATTATGACTTTGTCTTTTTCGGCGGCGGCCAAGATTATGAACAAACCGTGGTCGCCAAAGATCTCGCTCGCTTCAAGGATACGCTGCAGACTTACATCGAAAACGATGGGCCGATGCTGGCGATTTGCGGCGGCTACCAGCTACTCGGCAGCTACTATAAGACCTCCAGCGGCACGGTCATCGACGGCCTGGGCATTCTGCCGCTGCATACCGTGTTCAAAGCCGACAGCCGCATGATTGGCGATACCGAATTCGAAACGCCTTTCGGCACCGTCAAGGCCTTCGAAAATCATAGTGGCCGCACCTACTTCGATGACAAAACCAAGCTCAAGCCGCTCGGCAAAATGATTCAAGGCTACGGCAACAACCCAGACGACGGCGTGGAAGGCATGCGTTACAAGAACACGTTTGGCAGCTATGCGCATGGACCCATTCTGCGCAACGAAAACATCGCCAAAGCCATCACCGCCTTGGTGATTGAAAACCATCAAAAACGCACCGCCGCGCAACCGGTTTAGGGTGTGGCGTAAAAAACGATTGAGACATAATTTGAGGTGAAGATAGGCGTACGACTATTCCAGAACAGTACGAGCCAAAATGCGACGCCCTACCCGTATAAGCCAAACGGCCTGCAAAACCTAAGTTCAGGTTTTACAGGCCGTTTGGCTTATACTCTGGGCTAAAACCGCATTTTGTCTCAGCCTATTTTTATGGGCTACTTAGTCTTCTTCGATGACGGTGCCGGCGTTTGGCCCGGCATCCAGCTTGATGATGCGGTGGATGTTAATCACTACTGCGGAAATTGCAGCTGGTAAGTGACGCTCTGCCGCAAAGGCCTTAGCGTCTTCAAAGATTTGGTCGTCGTTGTGGAATTCAACGGTGCCTTCGAAGCGGAAGCCCTTCAAGATGCTGCGATCAACGACGGCCACGGCCGCCTTGTGGTTCGCCTGCAGATTGTGCCAAGCATGGCGACCGGTTTCTTCGTTATAAATCAAACGATGATCATCGAACACGCGCATGGTCCCTTTCGGCCCGACTTGCGGATTGCCGGCTTCATCAGTGGTAGCCAGGAAGTTCAGCTGCTTACCGACCATATCTTTCATTTCTTGGGTTAATGTTGCCATGATAATCAATCCCTTCACTTACTTTTAGTTACCAGCTCAGTATAGCAGATTCAAGACCGATTGTGAACAATTCAACCGTGATTCTTCGGCCACCACCAGCCAATCAGACCGGCCAACAAGCCACCCATGAGCAGCCCTAAGCCGCCGACTCCAAATGGATTCGGCAGTGGTGCCTGCAGCAGGTGGTATTCGCCCCACCCGCCTAGCAAAATAGCCGCAATGATGAGTAGACTGACCCCACCTTTTCGCTTATTCGTCATTATAAATGGGCCAGGATGGTATATTTGGTCGCTGGCACCGCCCCGTCGCCGGTACTGGCGCCGCCTTCGTAGAACACCGCGAACTGCCCGTGATCGTCTTTGGCCACCACTAACCCTTTATCGGAAGCGTGGGCCACCTTAAAAATCTCCGCACTGCGCCGCGCCGCCGCAAAATCATACTCGGTAGCGATGGCATCGCCAGGGTTGAAAAAAATGGTTTCGTCCATAGGCTCACTCCTTGGCGGCTTGCTGAACCGCCTTGACTTTGGCAATCATCGACTTGGTGAACGCGGCAAAAGCCGGCATATCTTTTTCCTGCGCGCCTTGTTCGATTTTGATTGGTTCGGCGCCTAAGACCGCCCCCGCCTGTACAAACGCTTCATCAAACAAGTCTGGGGCGGTGTTATAGTCCTTGCCATACCAAGGATCGCCGGTGCCAGCGACCCCCACCACCAAAGGCTTGGCACTCAGGTCAACACCAGCGATATCACCATAAAAATCATCGGCTTCCGGCGGCACAACCCCGCCAGACCAGGTATACGTAGCAATGACCACGGCATCGTAGTCAACTAAGGTCGCCACATCAGTTTGCTGCATCTGGGAGATTTTAGTTTCGGCGCCGGCATGTTTGAAGAACTGGTCCAAAATTCGAGCCATCCCTTTGGCGTTACCCGTAATGGATTCATACAAGATCAAGACTTTCATCGCACTCACCTCCCCTTCAGTATAACCGGACGACCGGCAATGGAAAAGCTTTCACGCCATGAGGGACCAAAAAAGGACGCCGATGACGGCGTCCTGGAGGCGGAAATGAAATTAATCAGCGTAGTTGAAGTGAGTCAAAGGCGCATGCTTAACGTCTTCAATGGTCTTCGTCCCAGCCAGCTGCATGGCGATTTCGAGCTCGTGGTTCAGCTCTTCAAAGACGCTCTGCACGCCTTGCGCCCCACCTAAAGCCAAGCCATAAATAACTGGCCGGCCCATGGCAACCAGGTCAGCGCCGGAGGCCAGCGCCTTGAAGACATGGCTGCCGCGACGGACACCAGAGTCGAAGATAATCGGTACTTGATGGTTGACGGCCTTAGCAATGGCAGGCAGGACGTCGATTGAGGCCGGACCACCGTTCAACTGCCGGCCGCCATGGTTGGAAACGTAAATCCCTGCGGCGCCGGCGCCAATCGCGCGCATAGCATCTTCTGGGGATTCAATCCCTTTGACAATCACTGGCAGATGGGTGTACTCGGCAATGCGGCGCACGTCATCTTCGTTAATCTTCTGCGCGGCAGCGGCGTAGATTTCACCGATGCCTTTGCCCTTGCCATCGCCTTCAGAGAACTTCTCCAAGTTGGCCATTGGAATTGGGAACTGGAAGTTGTTGATGATATCAGCTTCCCGGTAACCATCCACCGTGGCATCAACCGTCAGGATAATGCCTTTGACACCAGCCTTAACCGCTTCATCCAGCAGGCTTTCGTTAAAGGACCAGTCCTTGCTCATGTACAGCTGGAAGAACTGCGGCGCACCGGCACCAGCAGCGGCGGTGTCGGCAATTGAAGTCGAGCTGTAGGTGCTTTGAGCCATCAAGCCGCCCACTGCGGCCACGCCTTTAGCGGTATCTTTTTCACCCTGAGCATGGGCCAAGCCCTGCGCAGCGGTTGGGGCCATCATGATTGGCGTCTTCAGATCGAGGCCAAACACCTTCGTCGCGGTGCTCGGTTGTTCAATGTTGGACAGGGCCTTGGGCACGATTTGAACGTGGCCAAAAGCCGCGGTATTTTGCTTCAAGGTCCAATCGTCTTCTGAACCGCCAGCGATGTAACCGAACCCGCCGGTCGGGATAATCTTCTTGGCTTCTGCTTCCAAACTCGGCAAGTTCACGATCTCAAGTTTCTTTTCGTTATCACTTTGTTCATAGCCGTTTGTCATTGTCATAATAAAGGACCTCCGTATGTTTGACTTGTTTACGAAGGTTATCTTAACACTTACAAAAAATAAGTAAACAGGTTTCGCTTACTTTTTGTTAGTTTTCTAACTGACGGCTAATGGTTTCTCTGCCCCAGCAGTCAAAATGTAATGCACTGCATCAGCCACCTGGGCCACGCTGAAGAAGCGAATATCGGGATTATCGCCAAAGCGGTCGACCTCAATAATCGCCTCAAACCCACCAAACGGCCGTAGCGATTGCCGCAGCCACGCGTCCCATACCGCCGTGGTCAGTCCCTTTTGGTTGGCGAGGTTGCGCCGGATAATCACATTTTTGTTCTCGAAGTGCCGCACCCGTAGCGGAACGGGTTGGGCCGCGGCCAATTGATCGAGATAATTCAGTTGATCCATGACAACACGTCCTTTCACGAGTCACCCCTACCCTACTGACTTCATTATACAAACATACGTTCGCTTTTGCAAGCATTTGGCCTCAGCTGGCCGTCGAATTCAAAAAAATACGCATTCCGCTAAAAGTTCGGTATACTAGATTGTAGAAGCCAATCGAGGAGGTTACACCTGTGAGTGAAAAAGACCAACTAAGTGAGTTCTCTCGCGAGATCATTGCGTTCCAACGGAAGAACGATTTAACGGATACAGAAATGGCACTGAACAGCCACGTTTCTGTGGAACACATCCATAACATTAAGGCGATGCGAGAGACCCCTGACCAGACGGTCGTGGCCAGCCTTCGCGACTACATGGAACACAAGCCGACAGGTAAGTAGACGGGCTGAGCCAAAAGGCGGGCTTGGAGCCGACAGGTAGCCTAGTCGGCCGCCGAGTCCGAACTTTGGACTTGGTGGGCGACGTAGCTGCTGCCGCATGTCAGCCTGTACGTGCTTGGCACTACAGGCTGATCAAGCTGCTCGGCTCCGGCCTTTTGGCTCGTAACTCTGCCGGAATAGTCGGCAGCATCTTTATCAGGATAATGCCGTTGACCTGTCCAAACAAATAGCACCTGCAGCCGGCTGACTGCAGGTGCTATTTGTTTGGGTTAATCCTCAGCGTTCAACGGCAAAACCTTGATCATAGTGTCATTCGGAATCCGAATCAGGTCAAAGCGCTCAGCCATATGGCCCACATGCATCCCCAGGCCGTTCAGGAAGGTCTTGCGGTAATGGGCAGTCATGGTGGCGACAAAGGCTTTTTCGGTGGTGGCATCCAGCTTGGTCAGCCGTTTATTTTTCCAAGGATAAGCACTGGCACGCACCGATAAAGGCTGACTACCGGAGGAAATATCGGCTTGACGGCTGTTGGTTTTGTTGCGGGTATTGGCGGTCCAGTACGTAAAGTAGCGCACCGGCTGTTTACCATTACCAGAAGCGACCGTCGCGTAATAAGCCTTTTCGCCATCGCTTTGTAAAATCAATGGATGATACTCGTAGTTGACACGCACCATAGTTGAGCTGGTGTAGTCGATTGGCCGCAGCCAAGTGACCCACGCCATGCCATACAGAGCCGCCACGAACATGAGACTTTCCAGCACGTCAATCACGACCACCCGCAATCGCGGCTGGTTCATTACGACCATTTTCAAATGCCGAGACCGCACATTCATCACCACAAACACGAGATAAATGAGCAGTAAGACCCAGGCGCCAGCGCCAATCAAATTCCACATAGTAAACTCCTTTTAATTCGCTGCATCTCGATCGGCTTGCGCCACTGCTGCCTGCCCCAGCATGTTCAAATAATGCCATGGGTTGTCATAATGCGGGTTAAACAGCATATCGACATAAGCTAGTTCATCGATGGTGTTGCGATTTTGAATCATGACCGAAATGGTATTCGCCGTTTCGGACACATCATGCGTACTGTAGAACTGCGCCCCCAAAATCCGGCGATTTGCCCGATTGTAAACCAAGCGCATGCTGATGGCGGCGGTCGTCGGCATGAAGTTGGGCCGGTAGTCGATGGTCAAATCTGCCGCCGCCGCATCAAAACCGTGCTGCAACGCGCGCTCCTGCGTCATGCCACTGCAAGCTAACGTGTGATCATACAACCGCAGCGCCGAAGTGGCCTGCGTGCCCATGTAGCGCACTTTGTTGCCAAACAGGTTGATCCCAACCAGCTTGCCTTGCCGCACCGCGTTGGTCGCCAGTGGCGTGTAAGCATCCTTACCGGTAGGATTAAAATGCACCGCCGCGGCATCCCCGGCCGCATAGATATCCGGGTTGCTGCTTTGCATGTAGGCATTCACGTGAATTGAGCCATCGTGGTTCAACTCGATCTGGCCTTCAACGAGTTCCGTCATCGGCTGAAAACCCACACACACCACGGCCAAATCAGCCGTCCACTCGTTTTTATCGGTTTGAATATAAACTTGTTTTTCGTCACTATCAAAACGCAACGCCATTTCATGGAGGTGGGCGTCAACGCCATGTGCCGCCAACTCGTGTTCCACTTGCTGGGAAATCGGCTCATCAACATAGTGACTCAACAGCCGGCGCACCCCATTGATAAACACGATATCGTGACCGGTGCGACTATAGGCTTCGGCCAGCTCCACCCCGATATAGCCGCCGCCCACAATGGCAATGCGGCGCGCATTCGCGGCAGTTTCCTTGATGGCCAAGGCATCATCATAGTTTTTGCACATGAGGACGTGGGGAATGCTAATGCCCTGAATCGGCGGAATCACGGGATAACTGCCAGTGCTGATGACCAGCTTGTCATATTTGGTCGTGTATTTATCGCCGGCTTCCAGGTCCTGAATCGCCAAGGTATGGTGCTCGCTATCGACATTGAGCACATCATGCCGCAAATGCACATGAATATTGGGGCCTAGCGCTTCGAGGCTGGCCTTACTAGCATAAAACAAGGTATTCGGATCTTTGACGACACCTTCAAGGTACAAGGAGATTCCGCAAGATAGAAAAGAAATATCACCGCGCCGTTCATACACATCGACAATGGTTTCGGGATGCGTGAGCGCGATTTGCGTAACCACTGCCGTCCCGGCGTGGGTGCAACCTACAATGGCGACTCGCATAACTAGACTCCTTCCCAATTTTAAATTGGACACTACCATTATGGCACGAAAACTGGCAAAGCAAAAGGCTTCTCACTTTTGCCGGCGCTTGAACCCCTCTATAATGAAAGTAAAGCCTGAGCAAGGAGGATGCCTTGATGAAAGTTGCCCTGATTGGCGCCGGCCCGCGTGGCCTGCTCGTGTTAGAACGGTTGATTGCCTGGCAAAGGCAAATGTCGGCGACGCCACTGACCATCACGTTGTTTGACCCTTATCCGATCGGCGGCCGCGTATGGCGCCGCGACCAAGCGCCGCAGCTGATCATGAACACCGCCGCCCAACATATCACCTTATTTTACGATCGCACCGTGCAAGAGCCGGGCCCCATCATGCCAGGGCCGAGCCTGGCGCAGTGGGCCGCCAAAGAAGCGGCTCTCTTTTTGCGCAGCCGTGGTAAAAGCGCGGAGTCTTACCTGAAAGAAGCTGCAACCCTCGGTCCCAACGACTACCCTTCCCGCGCCCTTTACGGTTATTATTTGGCCTGGTTCTACGCCGAAATGCACCGCCGAAAACAGCCTAACGTGCAGCTCATTTTCAAACAAACGCTGGTCCAGGCAGTCACGAAGGTGCCATTCACGGTGCACACCGGCGCTGGCAGCGAGCGCTTCGATGCCGTCGTTTTGGCCCTAGGCACCATGGAAAACTCCTTGACGCGCGAACATGCCGCCTTGACGGCCTTCGCTAAGGCTCACCAGCGTGTGTACCTGCCGCCGAGTTTTCCGGCTGAAGGCGACTTAAGCCGGCTGGGACCGCAAGATGTCGTCGCCATGCGAGGCTTGGGCCTGAGCTTCTTTGATTACGTCAGTCGCCTGACGGAAGGGCGCGGCGGCCGTTTCATCGCTGATAATCAAGGCCAGCTCACCTATCAGGCCAGCAGCGAAGAACCACACATCATCGCCGGGTCGCGCCGCGGCCTGCCTTATCACGCCAAGGCGCGCAACGAAAAAGCGCCGGGCGAAGCGTGGCCGCCGCGGTTTTTAACGGCGCAGCAGCTGGCCAATTGGGCCGCCAGCGGGCCAATCACCGGCGAGCAATTTTTCCAAGGGCTCAAAGCTGAAGCCGGCTTTGTGTACTATTCTTTGCTGCTGACCCAGCAGCATCCTGAAGTCGATCTACCGGCCTTCCAAGCCGATTACATGACCGATCCGGCTGAAGCTCTCGCGGCGCTTAAGCTGCCCGAAGCCGACCAGCTCGACTGGAACGCCCTGACAACCCCGCCAAAGGGCGCTGACGATGCGGCCATGATGGCTTACCTTGCCCAAGATGCCGCCGAGGCTGAGCGCGGTAGCAAAACCGGCCCGCTGACCTCAGCGCTGGAGGTTCTGCGCGACTTGCGCGATACCATCCGCCAGGTGGTGGACTTAGGTCTGCTCACCGATGATGAGTATCTGGATTTCTTTCTCCGCTGGTTCAATGGCACCAATGATTTTCTCTCGATCGGCCCGCCTGTGATTCGCATCGAGCAGCTGCGCGCCTTGATGGCGGCGGGCATCGTGACCATTGCCCCGCCGCAAATCACCATCACCACGGCCGGCAATGACTTTATCGTTGGCGGTCAAGAGGCGAACTTTGAGTGCCATGCCACGGCGTTGATCGAAGCCCGGGTCCCGGCCCCAAACGCCGGGGCGGCCCAGAACCCGCTGATGCAGCAGTTGCTGCATGATGATTTGGCCACGCTGATGGAACTGCAGCTGGCCGGCGACCGCCGCTTTCAATCCGGGGCGGTGCTAGTCGACCGCCATTCAGCGCAGTTGCTTGATCAACAGCACCAAGCGCAAGGCAAGCTCTTCTTCTGGGGCGTCCCAACGGAGGGCCTCAATTGGCTCACCACGGCCAGCCCGCGGCCGTTCAGTGATGATGTCAACCTGCGCCTGGCTAACCGAATCGCCCGGCAGATTATGGATCAGTTATGATAAGATGAATAAAGAAGGCAGCGGTTCGATGGCTGCAGGGAAAGAGGGCAGCGCAGGATGTTTCCTTATGACAAATTGCGGACACTAAACGGTCTGGAATCAGCCGTTTATACCTATATCAATCAACATCAGGCCGAAGTGGAAAAAATGACCATTCGCCAGCTGGCGGAAAAAGCCCATGTCAGCACCACCACCATTTTGCGTTTCGCTGGGAAAATGGGGTTTGAAGGCTACTCCGAGCTGCGTTACGCCATCAAACAGCATCGCGCGGCTTTAACCAGCGCCCCGCCTGAGCCGAACTATGACATCACGGTGCCGATTGCGGAGTTCTTCGAAAACGTCAATACCACCGACTTTGCCAAGCTAATCGATCAAGCGTTGACGCATATTGTGCCTGCCCCCATGGTCTTGCTTTGCGGCATTGGTACCGGCCAGGCGCTGGCGGAATATGGGGCGCGGTTTTGGTCGAACATTGGCAAGTTTAGCCTCGCCATCACGGACCCTTATTATCCCTTCCCGCTGCATACGCCGATTTTGCAAAACACCGTGATGGTGGCCTTGTCAGTGTCAGGCGAATCGCACCAGGTGATCGAAATGGCCAGCCGTGCTCAGCAAAATGGGGTCTACGTGATTGCCGTCACCAACCATGCCGACTCCACGTTGGCCCAACTTTCCGACATGGTGATTGCCTACTACATGCCGGAAATGAAACATGGCGATTTGAACCTCACGACGCAAGTGCCGATCATCTACCTGATTGAGCTGATTGCGCATCGGTTGGATCAAGATCAAACCGAAAACGCTAATTCGGAAAATTAGAAAACATGTCACAATTATGTGACATGTTTTTATTATGGTAATTGTTTTTTCATGGGTGCAAATACTTTTATTTTTAGTTGCAACCGGTTACACTGAAAACGTGGTCAAATACCACATGGCGATGGCGGCCACCATCGTCGATCACCTGCTTGGGTGATGCCCAATCATTCTCCAATGTCAGACGTGGCATTGGCGGCCAAAATGAGAGCGTTCTCTAGAATTGGGGTTTGCGGTTTCAATGAAGTGCTTGGTGATATCATCTCGATTGTTCTTCACTCAGCCAACCAGGCGCTTCAATCGTAGGCTTTTGGGGGTACAACTAACTCGTTATGGGAGGTAATGATCTATGCAAGCCATTATGAACTTGCTGGAGAAGTACGTCGTTCCTGTAGCAGCGAAAATCGGTTCTATTCCTTGGCTGGTCGCATTGCGTGATTCATTCATCGCAACTTTGCCGATCACCATGGCTGGTTCTCTTGCTACCTTACTGAACGCGTTGCTCTCCACTTATCCAGCTCAATGGGGCATGGACGGCTTCGTTAATGCTGTTCAACCTATCATTCAGATCGATACGGTTGTGTCGATCGGGTCATTAACCATCTTCGCTGTCTTCTTCGCTGCTATGTGGGGTTACCACTTGGCAGAAGCTTACCAAGTTGACGGGGTTGCTGGGACGCTGATTTCACTTTCTGCCTTCTTCATGGGCATCAACAGCAATGCCAGCTTGGCAGTGCCTGGCCTGTCTAAAGGCGCCGTTAAGACCTTGACCACTGCTGGGGCAACTTATGCTAACGGCAGTTTGTCAGTTCCGAACGCTTTCGCCACTGGTAACTTGGGCTCATCCAGTCTGTTTACCGCGATGATTTTCGGGGCGATTGCTACGGTTGTTTATATCTGGTTGATGAAGAAAGACATCTCCATCAAAATGCCAGATACCGTGCCACCTGCAGTTTCCAAGGCCTTCACAACCTTGATTCCTGGGATCGCGGCACTGTATGTTATTGCCATTATTACTTACCTGTTCCAGGCCTTCACCGGTCAAGCATTCGGTGACTGGCTGTCTGCTACCATTCAGGCCCCACTGCTGCACGCTGGCCAAGGTGCTGGGATGGTGCTGCTGGTTTCCTTACTGGTTCAAGTGTTCTGGTTCTTCGGGATTCACGGCCCGAACGTGCTGGCACCAATTCTGGAATCCATCTGGGGTACTTCCCAGATTGCGAACATCCAGGCCTTCCAGCATGGCGACGCATTGCCATACAAGTGGGTGCGTGGTTCCTTCGATGCCTACGTTTGGTTTGGCGGTTCAGGTGGTACCATCGTTCTGTTGATCGCCATCCTGATCTTCTCCAAGCGTGCTGATGAAAAAGCCGTCGCAAAACTTGCTCTTGCCCCTGGCCTGTTCAACATCAACGAACCAGTTATGTTCGGTCTGCCAATCGTTTTGAACGCGATCTACTTCATCCCGTTCATCGTAGCTCCAGTCCTGAACACCGCCATTGCTTACTTTGTAACGATGGCCGGCTGGGTTGGCCCAGTTAAGATTGCGGTTCCTTGGATTACCCCGCCAATCTTGAACGCTTTGATGGCCACCGGCTTCGACTGGCGCGCTGCCGTCTTGGCCCTGGTCAACATGATTATCGCCTTCTTCATCTGGCTGCCATTCGTTATGGCTTCTAGCCGGGTTCAAGTCGACGAATCAGGCAACCCAACTGCTGCTTAACGCAGTCGATGCAAGATTAAAAATCTAGCTTCGCCGAAACGCCTCGAGCTGTTGTTGATGCCCGAGGCGTTCCGCTTTTCCCAGTTGCCGAGCTTCCCCCTCTGGAGGCCAGCCGGTTGCCTTTGGGAAACGAGTGGCTTATGATAAGCTTTAGCGTATCGGCGAAAGCGATTTCCGTCGACAACGACAACAAAACGAAAAACAAAGGAGTCATCTTATGATTTTTGTTAACTCAGCACTTTACCTCGATAAAATGGTTGCAGTCCTCGAAGCTTACGATCAGGACGGTGTCACCTTCAAATTACAATCAAAGCAAGGCATGCGGGCAACTTTTGCCACTACCGGGACTGACTTGGATGCTGCGGCTAAAGCAGCCAAAGCCGAGATCAAGAAGCAAAGCTGGGCTTCTGCCATCTTGTTCCAAGTTGGCGTTGCTTAACTCGAAATGAAGGCGCACTACAGTTCCGGTATGTTATCGCTCGCCATCGGGTTCTATGTCATCATGCTGAGTCCGAAAACGCCAGGTTCCGGTCAACTTGACCCCGGCCTGTTGACTCTGGGCATCGCACTTGTTGTTTTAGGCGTGATCTTGATCACACACCGGCGGCGCACCAAGAAAAACGACCAGCGGTAATTTCGATTACTCGGTGCACCAAATACGCCCCTCCGACTTTTTTGCCGGAGGGGCGTATTTTTGTGGGTGGTGCTTTAACAGCAGCCGCTAACCAGAAGCGAGCGCAACGTCTGCACTGTTGCTTGCGCTCAATGGCGTTTATCGGTTTGGGCGGATTAGTGTTGACGGCGCTTGGCACCAGCCAGACCGAGTGTGCTTAGCAAGGTAACGAGCCCGGCGGCAATCAGGCTAGTATCGTCGGTGTCACCGGTGTTGGGCAGTTTGTACGCACTGGCCTTGCTAGTCGTGCCGGTACGCGTCGTACCATTTGACTTACTGCCGGTGCTGCCACTTTCGGTGCCAGTGCTCCCAGTGTTCGTGACGCTACCGTTGCTACCAGTATTGCCGGTGTTCGGTAAGGCGTTTTTGGTGTACCTGACGATCGCCTCGGCATCAGCGGTAACGTCTTCAACGGCGGCGATAGTGCCCTCACTGGCGGTGTAGCCGGCGATGCTCGGGGAGGTCACAGCCGGGAAGCGGCCGTTAATCCAGTCGCTGTAGCTCAGCACGTGACCGGTCACAAGGTCGACAACGGCACTGCGCGTCGCAGTTGCGTCGCGGGTCGCATCAGGCGCCGCTGTGGTGCCATCTGCGTATTGGTAGTGAATGGTCTCAGTGTTCGTCCGGTTCAAGTCGCTGGCCGTGACGTCGCCAACGTATGGACCATCAGCTTCAACCGCGGCGTGCTTGTGCACCAAGTGAATCTGAATGGTTTGGTGCTGGTCGGTGTTGTTGGCCGTGTCAGCGGTGTAGGTAATGTCGCCGCTGGCGCTTTGACCAGCCGCCAACTCATAGCCGGCTGGAATTTGGTCGGTCATATCATAGGCCTGCGGGTCGGACTCGATGTTGCCGGAAAAGTCGGCAGCGGCGCCAACCGTAGCGCCATTGTCATCATCATCTACGAATTTGACGGAAGCGGTTTGTGGAATCGGGTAGTAAGTGACGTTGGCCGTGGTCAGGCCGTTCGCCGTGTTCAAGGTGGTGACGGCCGGCTGTGGCGCGTAGTAGCCGGCAATGGTGGGGCTGGTAATGCTCTTCGAGTCCTTGGTCGTCCAGGCACCGTAAGCAACCTCGCCGGTGACCAAGTTGATCTTGTTGCCATCACGGTAAATCGCGATGGATTGCGTCTGGTCTGGCAACAGGGTCTTGCCGCTGGTCCGGCTGATGAAGTGAATGGTTTGCGTGACGGTCTTGTTCAAGGCGGCGGCATTCACGCCGTCGTTCGGAATGGTAGAGTTATAGTAGGCATTCACCACGTCCCCTTTGTTCATCGGGGCGTCGTGGTTCACGGTGGCGACTTGCGCACCGAGCGTTATCTTGTAAACTAGGTCCTGATCGGTGGTCGACGTGGCGAGTGCGCCAGGACCGCTCATGTAAGTGTAGCCTTCCGCTTGCGCCACTTTGATCTGAGCATTATAGTCAGTCGGAATGTGAACGTTAGCGGTGTTGGCCGGTTCCGAATAATTCAATTCGAGGCCAGGCACCTCTTGGTTGTTATAGATAAACTCGAACTTAACGTTGATGGTCGCGGTCGCGGCAATGCCTTGAGACGCGGCCTGAACGGGCTGCGTGTTGGTGGTGTAGCTGGCAAAGCTGATGCCCGCCAGCAAAGTGCCAGCGATCACTGCAGCTACCCAAAGTTTGTGATGCTTATACATTTTCACCCGATAAACAGGCGCGGAACTACCTTGTGTCGCAGTTTTCTTCAATATTGTTATCCCCTTTTTTCGGCCTCGTACACCCCTATTTTACCACTCTTGTATATTGGTAAATATTGAGATTGTGTTTTTGGATATTTTTTTGATAATAGGTCAACAATTATCTGATATTAATTTGACCAGGCACAATGGCGGGCGGGTAGACTCTGGCAGCGCGCCAAGAACAACGACCAGCGGTAATTTCGATTACTCGGTGCACCAAAAACGCCCTTCCGACTTTTGCCGGAGGGGCGTATTTTTATGTCTCTTTAAAAATTCCCGGTAAACAGAAACGAGAGTAGCGCGAGCAACAGGCCGAACGCCATCATCCCAAAAGTCACCTTGATCCAAAACATCCCTGAACTCAGGTAATTGTCTCGCTTATAGTAGCGGTCCATGTGATCCTTGATTTCAATTTGGCCCATGCCCGGAATGGTGAGGAGATTGCGCCGAAACAATTCGCCGTTCGCAGCGGTGAGGACTTCGTTGAAGATATGCCGGTCTGGCGTCTCGAAATCCAGCGTGTACCAAATGTACCACTGACGCTGATAAAACTTCTGGCCAGGAATGCTCATCCGATGCTTCTTAAAGGCAATCGCTTTGATTTGATCATAGGCATACGAGTAATACGCCGTTGGGTCATCAATGAACTCAATGACCACAAAGAAAATCATCCGCTGATTGGTAAATAGCATCAAGCGATTACCGCGCAAGCTGGACTGGGACTTGATGTACTCCTTAGCCTTTTGGGTCTGCGGGGCGTACATGCCCATAATGCCATCGGTGGCATAACCGGCATTTTCTTCGTTGGTCATCGGCATCATGCTCAGGATTTCCTCGTCTGGCGCCAGTAGCGCGGCCACTTGGCTGAGCACTTGTTGCATGGAGATATACAAGCTGGCTTCCCTGGCCTTATAACGCGCCTTCAGTTCGGGCATGTCCTCTAGGCCCGTCACCGTGGTGGGAATGCCATTCATCTGGTTAACGACTTTCACAAACGGATTAGTTAAAATCGGCATGATTCATTCCTCCTTGGCGTAGTTTCTTTCGGCCCCGTGACAGATGCTGATAGACCGCATCGCGCTTCAAATGCAGCTGCTTGGCGATTTCTTCAACCGTGAGGGTCTGGATGAAATATAAGCGGAATACTTGCTGTTCGAGCTGTGACAGCACGGCAAATAATGCCTCCAGGTCTTGCTGCTTGGCCGTCGGCGCGGCCACCGTCACCGAATCCAGATCAAGCGTCGCAAACGTTGCCGCCAAGCCGCGGGCGTAATCGATAGCCTGATTTTTGGCAATGGCACTCAGCCAGTTGCGGAAACTCCCCTTCGTTTGGTCAAACTGGTCGATGCGCGTCCAGACTTTGTAATACACCCGATTTTCAACATCATCCGTGAACCCGCGCGCATAAGCGGTCAGTAGCTGATGCCAGACGACTTGCCGAATCAGCCGCCCATACGCCTCCACCAACGCCAACAAAGCATCATCGTCGCGGGCTTTGAGCTTAGCAATCAGCGCTTCGTCATCCATGATCTCACCCCTTTTTCTCCTTACACCCTATCATACGAGATGATCGGCTCAAATCTGACATTATTCGCTAAAAAGTCTTCCTTCTCGCTTCTGCCACCTGCGCTTGGGTACGATTAAGGTAGCCAAGAAGGAGGAGAGCGTCATGCGTCCGTTGATTGGAATTCCTGCCGACCAGCTGGCAGTCCCTAGCACCGCCGTCAATACAGTGAATGCCATGGTGGTGCCACGAATGATCAAAAATGCCATTATTGAAGCCGGCGGTACGCCGCTGATTCTGCCGTTTCCGGAAGAGTTCCCGGTGATTGACCGCCTGATTGCTGATGATTTGGCGGTCATTGACGGCTTAATGCTGCCTGGCGGGCCCGACATCGACCCAACGCTCTACGGGCAGGAGCCGCTGCCGCAACTCGGGGCCGTCGTTTACCCCGAGGACCGCTTCGAGCTGGCGTTGGTCCACCGCGCCGTGACTGAAGGCCTCCCGATTTTTGCCACTTGCCGCGGCATGCAGATGCTCAATGTCGCGTTGGGTGGTGACTTGTACCAGGACCTGGCGTCTGAAGATAGTCACGCCACTATTCGCCATGCCCAAGCTGCGAGCGGTCAATACCCCACCCATCACGTCAATATGATGGTGAACACCCACCTTGAAAAGCTGCTGGGGCCGCGGGGCTATGTCAATTCGCGCCATCACCAGGCGGTGCGCCATTTAGGCCAGGGCCTGCGCATTAGTGCCACCGCTCCTGATGGCGTGGTTGAAGGCATTGAATCTATCGACTCCGAGCAACTGCTGGGCGTGCAATGGCATCCCGAAAATCTCTACCCCAACGCGCCAGAACAACTGCGCCTGTTCAGTGACCTGGTGCGCCGAGCCGCCAAGTTCAAGCGTCAACGCAAGACATTTACCCTGTCAACTTTGTACACTGAAGATAGAGGCAGCAACGCGGCCATGCCTTAGTCACCCTTTTTACAATTTTACTTATGTCATCGGTCAAAGGATGTGAGCAGATGAGACCCATTATTGCCATTGTCGCTGATGTCATCGAGGACCCCAGCGTCAACACCAAACCCAACACAGTTGATATCTCACCCACCATGTTCAAAGATACGATATTAGCGGCCGGCGGCTTGCCCATTGTGGTGCCATATCCCAGCCAGCTGAGTTTGATTCCGGAAATGATTCAAGCTTATCTGCCGCTGTTTGACGGCTTGATTTTGCCTGGCGGCCCCGACGTTGATCCGACGCTGTACGGCGAGGAGCCTAGCCAGGAAATTGGCCCGGCCAATCCGCCGCGGGATCAATTCGAACTGGCCCTGATTCGTGCGACCTACGCCGCTAACAAGCCCATGTTTGGCCTGTGCCGCGGCAGCCACATTCTCAATGTGGCCTTCGGTGGGACCTTGTATCAAGACCTCGCCACCCAGAAAAAAGCCGCCATTCGCCACCTGCAGCGCACCTCAGGCGAATACCCAACGCATCATGTCAACATTGTCCCTCAATCGCGCCTGCATCCGCTGCTGGGCGACCGCGCCTATGTCAACTCGCGCCATCATCAGGCCACCCGCCGCATTGGCAACGGGTTACGCCTAGCCGCGCAAGCCAGTGACGGGACGATTGAGGCCTTCGAAAGCAGCGAAAACGATTTGGTGTTGGGCCTGCAGTGGCATCCAGAAAACCTCTGGCAGGCAGATCCGCCGCAGCTGCGCATCTACGCCGACTTTATCGATCGGGTCAATGCGCACCGGCAAGCCAACCTGACCACCTCGATGGGCGCAACCGTTCTATAATCTGAGAGGCCTCGACCGCCGCGCCGGGGCCTTTTGATTCGCGTCTCATCATTCTCATCAATATTTAATCTTAATTCAAACCGAATTGGCCGCGGAAAATCACGGTTTCAATTGTATAAAATGTAATCGCCCACAATTATTTAATTAGATTTTTGATTTTACCATTTACGGTCGCTTATGTAACCGCTATCATCATAACCGTAATCACACAACTTTCGAGGAGGCAAAAACATGGCTGATCAACAATATATTCTCGCCATCGACGAAGGCACGACCAGTACTCGGGCCTTGATCATCGACCACAGCGGACAAATCGTCGCTGATGCTCAGCGCGAATTTCCTCAGTATTTCCCTAAACCAGGGTGGGTTGAACACAACGCCAACGAAATCTGGAACGCGGTGCTGTCAACGATTGCCACGGCGTTTATCAACAGCGGCATCCAGCCGCGGCAAATCGCCGGTGTTGGCATCACCAACCAGCGTGAAACCACGGTGGTGTGGGACAAGCAAACTGGCCTACCCATTTATAATGCCGTGGTTTGGCAATCGCGGCAAACCAGTCCCATTGCCGACCAACTGCGGGCGGACGGCTACAGTGATTTGATTCACGACCACACTGGGCTTTTGATCGACGCCTATTTCTCAGCAACCAAGATTCGCTGGATTCTCGATCAGGTACCTGGGGCCCAGGAACGCGCTGAACGCGGCGAATTGCTGTTTGGCACCATCGACACTTGGATCAGCTGGAAGCTGTCCGGCGGCGCCATTCACGTCACCGACTACACCAATGCCAGCCGGACCATGCTGTTCAACATCCACACCCTGCAGTGGGACGAAGAAATTCTGAAGCTGTTGAACATCCCTGCCGCGATGCTGCCAGAAGTCCACAGCAACTCCGAAGTTTACGGCCAAACCGCGTCGTATCACTTTTACGGCAGTGGCGTGCCGATTGCCGGCATGGCTGGGGATCAGCAAAGCGCCTTGTTCGGCCAGCTGGCGCTGGAACCTGGTATGGTTAAAAACACATACGGCACCGGTTCATTTATTGTGATGAACACCGGCGAAACGCCAACCATGTCGGCCAATAACCTGCTGACCACCATTGGCTATGGGATCAACGGCAAGGTCAATTACGCCCTAGAAGGTTCCGTCTTCGTCGCCGGCAGTGCCATTCAGTGGCTCCGCGACGCCATGGAACTGGTGCAATCGGCCCCTGACTCCGAACAGGCTGCCCTACAATCCACCAGCCAAGATGAAGTCTACGTGGTTCCCGCCTTTACCGGTTTGGGTGCGCCTTACTGGGATTCCGACGCCCGCGGTGCCGTCTTTGGCCTAACTCGCGGTACCACTCGCAACGACTTCATTAAGGCCACCTTGCAATCGCTGGCTTACCAAAGCCGTGATGTGGTGGAAACCATGTACAAAGACACCAAGATTAAAATCCCGGCCCTGCGCGTGGACGGTGGCGCTGCTCGCAATGATTATTTGATGCAGTTCCAAGCTGACATTCTCGGCACACCAGTTGAACGTGCCGCTAACCTAGAAACCACCGCCATGGGTGCCGCCTTCCTCGCCGGCCTCGCCGTGGGCTTCTGGCAGGACACCGATGAACTGAAACACCTCATCAGCATCGGCAAACGCTTCGATCCTGAAATGACCGACGACCGCCGTAGCCACCTGTATCAGGGCTGGCAACAAGCGATTAAAGCCACCATGACCTTTAAACCCCAGGCTGCGGAGTAAGGCCGTTTTTAGCCGGATGAGCAGCCTAGCTAGATGGTTTGCCATCGCTTTTCGGTGGCGGGCCAGCTAGCGTAGCTGATCACTCCGGCGTTGGCCTTACGCAGCGCGACTAGGCTGCGGAGTAAGACCGTTTTTAGCCCAATCATTTCACCTTTAATTATTCGCATCATCCCTACCCCAGGGACATCATTTCACCTTTTCAAAAATCGTTGGCTCTGGGGCCTAGTTTTTTGTACGCCATTTTACCCATTCATTTTTACTAGGAGGAATCTATTATGACTTTTTCCGCAAAGACTCGAAAGCAAACCATTGCCCAACTCCAAAGCACCCCGCTTGATCTGTTAATTATCGGCGGCGGGATCACCGGCGCTGGGGTCGCCATTCAAGCCGCGGCCAGCGGCATCAAAACTGGCCTGATTGAAATGCAAGACTTCGCAGAAGGGACGTCATCGCGCTCCACGAAGCTGGTACACGGCGGCATTCGCTACCTGAAGACCTTTGACGTCGGCGTCGTCAGTGACACCGTTAAGGAGCGCGCCGTCGTGCAAGGCATCGCGCCGCACATCCCGCGGCCGTTCCCAATGCTGATGCCGATCTATGACGAACCAGAAGCCACCTACGACATGTTCGCCGTGAAAATCGCAATGGATCTGTACGATCGGCTCGCAGGCGTGGAAGGCACCCAGTATGCCAACTACACCATCGACAAGAGCGAAGTCCTGCAGCGCGAACCTGGGCTCAAAGCTGATCATTTGCTCGGTGGCGGCGTTTATCTAGACTTTGTGAACAACGACGCGCGGTTGGTGATTGAAAACATCAAGGAAGCCGACGAACTTGGGGGCTTGATGGCCAGCCGCGTTGAAGCAGTGAAGGTGTTACACGACGCTCAAGGTCGCGCGGTGGGCATGCTGGCTAAAGACGTCCTAAGCGGCGACGAATTTGAAATTCACGCCAAGCTGATCATCAACACCACTGGGCCATGGGTCGACAAACTGCGCGCCCGCGACGAAAAGCTTAAAGCCGACCCAATGCTACGCCCAACCAAAGGCGTGCATCTGGTAATTGATAGCAGCAAATTATCCGTGCCCCAGCCGACCTATTTCGACTCTGGCGTGCATGACGGCCGTATGATTTTCGTGGTGCCACGGGAAGGCAAAACCTACTTTGGAACCACCGATACCGACTTCACTGGTGACTACAAGCACCCAACAGTCACCCAAGCCGACGTGGACTACTTACTCGCCGCGCTCAACAATCGCTATCCCGACGCCCATGTCACGCTCAACGATATCGAAGCCAGTTGGGTCGGGCTACGGCCACTCATTGCGGCTAATGGAAGCTCCGACTACAACGGCGGCGGTGCCGGCACCGGCAAGGTCTCGGCGGCTAGCTTCGACCAATTGATCAAAACCGTTAACGCTTATGAAGCCGGCGACAGCACCCGTAGCGATGTCGAAACGGCCATCAGCAAGCTCAAAACCGCGCATGCAGAAGGCACGCTCAAGCCTTCGCAAGTTTCCCGTGGGTCTGCGCTGGATACCGAAAGCGACGGCATGCTGACGCTGGCTGGCGGCAAGATCACCGACTACCGCAAAATGGCCGCCGGCGCGATTGCGCTGATCATCAAGCTGCTCGCCGCTGACGGGCGCCAGTTCAAAGCGGTGGATAGCAAGAAGCTGCAAGTGTCCGGTGGTCATTTTGACCCGACCAACGTGACAGAAACGCTGAACTTCTACACCCGCATTGCCCAAGACGCCGGTTTGCCAGAAGCCGACGCGACCGATCTAGCGAACCGCTTTGGCAGCAACACCAGCCGCGTCGTATCTTACGCCGATGCCGGCACAGCGCCAGGGTTATCGCTGAAGGAAACCATTTCGCTGCGGTATTCGGTCAATGAAGAGCTGACCTTAACGCCAGTGGACTATCTGCTGCGCCGCACTAACGCAATGCTGTTCCACGCCACGGACTTGGCGGCGCTGCATGATCCCGTGATCAACGAAATGGCCCGGCTGTTGCACTGGGATGAAGCCACCAAAGCGGCGCTCACTCAGCAGCTCGATGCCACCATTGCCGAAACGCAACTGCAAGGATTAAAGGAGGAACAAGCATGACCACCCCTATCATGACCCAAGCGCTCGGTGAATTCATCGGGACGCTCGTACTCGTTTTACTCGGTGACGGGGTCGTCGCCGGCGTTTCCCTCGCCCGCTCCAAAGCCAAGGATGCTGGCTGGATTGCCATTGCCCTCGGTTGGGGCCTGGCGGTGACGCTTGGCGTCTACTCCGCCGGCTACCTTGGCCCGGCGCACCTCAACCCCGCCGTCACCGTGGCCTTTGCCGTGATTGGCGTCTTCCCGTGGTCCGGGGTGGTGCCTTTCATCGTGGCCCAAATGCTCGGCGCGTTCCTCGGGGCCGCCTTGGTTTGGCTACAATACTACCCGCACTGGGCAGAAACCAAAGACGAAGCCGCTATCTTAGGCACTTTTGCTACCGGCCCTGCCATTCGGCGGCCGCTAGCGAACTTCTTTTCTGAAGCGTTAGGGACCTTGGTGCTCGTCTTCATGCTGCTGGCCTTCACCAAGGGCAAGTGGACCGATGGCCTCAACCCGATTGGCGTTGGCGCCTTAATCACCGCGATTGGCTTTTCGCTTGGTGGCACCACCGGGTATGCCATCAACCCAGCGCGGGACCTCGGCCCGCGGCTGGCGCATGCGGTACTGCCGATTGCTGGTAAAGGCGACTCCGATTGGGGCTACGCGTGGATTCCGGTAGTGGGGCCGCTGGTCGGCGGCGCAATCGGCGCGCTGCTCTTCACTTTAATTTAAACCGCAAAAAAGATGCCGCTAGTCCCCATTTGAGGATCGGCGGCATCTTCGATTCTGCTTTACTGGGCGGCGTAGCGGCTAATGCCGACCACTTCTTCGCTTAGTGTGCTGGATGGCAACACCTTTACGGCCCCGCCTTGCGCGACAGTCATGGCGGCCAAATCATTCAGCAAGTTATTGTGCTGCGCCTGAGGACTTTCCGTTTCAATCTGATCATCCACCAGACGGCCACGAATTCTAGCCCCTTGGCGAATCACCAAGGTCGCCAGGGCACGTTGCTGCACCGCTGCCACAATGCTCCCTAGGGCATCGAGATACTTACCAGCGCCCCGCGCGTTATCCAGCCGCGCCAAGAGTTTTTGGGCCTGCCGCTGACTGTACGCCATCCGCAAATCATCCAGCGCCAAATCAATCGCCGCAAAGGACAGGTTGCCTGGATTCAGTTCCACTTGCATCGACCCGCTCAAATAGCTGTTACGACTCACTTCCCGGAACAATGCCAGGTTCTGCGGCAGACCGAACAATACCAGGCGTCGAGCGTTCGGCTTGGAGTAGTGATCCGCGATATAGGTATCCACCGCTTGATAGTAGCGGCGCTGATCCACCTCTTCTTCGCTGGCGCGGTCGCTGTGGCCATGGTAGGAGACCTGACCGGAACCTTGGGCCACGGTGTTCACCGAACCACCGCGGCGTTCTTCGCCTAACGTGCCCAGTAGCGTGAGCGGCGCGTCCTCCGGCAGGTCGGTTTTGGTCAGCTGGTCGCCTAAATTCAAATACAACTCAATGCGATCGCGTTGCAGCATCAACAAATCGAAATCCAAATGGCGTTCATCATCCAAAATCATCGGCAAAATCTGCGGCCGCGCTGTCACCATCGCCAGTTGGCTCACCGGATATTCCAGCGCCCGCTGATAAACGCTGTACCCATCGGTGATCAAGCCCACCCCTTGGCCGGTCACATCCACCAACGGCTGAGCGCCCAGATGCGCATTCAGCGCGCGTTCATAAATAGAAAAATCCGCTTCTGGGGCCGTTTGCGTCATCACATCTTGAGTGTGATCGAGCAAATGCCGGATGATCAACTTGGTTTTTTCAACGCTTTGTCCTGCCTCTAAGGGAAGATATAACGTCACAAAAGGGCCGGTCTGCGCTGCGGTCAAGAAATCCTGCAAGGTTTGAACGGTTTCAGTTGCCCTAACAAATTCCTCCTTCTTGTGGTGCGGCTAACTGCCACATGGGCCTACTTCAACCATAACAAGTTGCAGGTATTGGAGGCAAACTTTACAGGCTGCGGAAGGCGTCGGCCACACCCTTTTGACGCCATCAAAAAAGCAGCGGTTCCCCGCTGCTTTCCGTCATGCTTATTTAACTGGCTTCCAAACCCAATCCAGTACTTCTGGCAGGTCCTCGCCGGTATCGCGAATGTAGCTGTAATGATGGGCTAAAGTGTCGTCCATCTTCTGCACGAAGGCGCCACTCTTTTCAGCGTAGCCTGGGACATGTTCCACAATATCCTTGGCCAGGTGGAAGCGGTCCAGTTCATTCAGCACCCGCATATCAAATGGCGTGGTAATCGCGCCTTCTTCGCGGAAACCATGCACATGCAAGTTGCGGTTGTGCCGGTCAAAGAAGATATCGCGGATCAAATCTTCAAAGCCATGGAAAGCGAAGAAGACTGGCTTGTCGGTGGTGAAGTATTCATCGAATTCATCATCAGACAATCCGCGCGGATCGCTCTTCTTGAGCTTCAGCAGATCCAACACGTTGATAAAGCGAATCTTGAGGTCTGGGAAGTTGTCATGCAGCAAGTTAATCGCTGCTAAGCTTTCCAGGTTAGGCTCGGTCCCGGCGGCGGCGATCACCACATCAGGTTCTGCATTGTCATCGGTGGAAGCCCAGTCGATGCGTTTCAAGCCGTTTTTGGCCAGGACTTCTGCTTCCTCAATGGAGTAGAACTGTGGCCGCGGCTGCTTGGAAGTGATCAGCAAGTTGATGGTGTTTTCACTGGTGAAGAGGCTTGGCGAAATGGCCAGCAAGGAGTTGGCATCGGCGGGCAGATACTCGCGGATGTATTCGCCTTTCTTTTCCGCCAAATGCGTCAGCACACCTGGATCCATGTGGGTGTACCCGTTATGGTCTTGCTGGAAGGAGGTCGACGTGGAAACCACGTTCAAGGATGGATATGGGCGATGCCAAGGCTCCTCATGTGCTTCCCGCAACCACTTGAAGTGCTGGGTCAGCATGGAATCCACGACCCGCAAAAAGGCTTCATACGAGGTGAAGACTCCGTGGCGGCCGGTCAAGGTGTAACCTTCCAAAAAGCCTTCAGCCTGATGTTCCGACAGCTGGGAGTCAATGATACGGCCAGAGTTGCTCATATCTTCATCCGAGCCGTTGGTGGAAATGCGTTCTAACCACTGGCGGTTCGTTGCATCAAACAGGCCGTACAAACGGTTGGACATGGTTTCGTCAGGGCCAAAGACGCGGAAGTTATCTGGGTTAAGCTTGATTAAATCGCGCAGGTAATCGGACCAGATGATCATATCCTGCTTGACGTTCTTGCCGCGTTCACTGTTATCAAGGGCGTACTGATGGTAATCAGGCAACACCAATGGCTTGGCGTGATAGCCCATGTTGGTGATGGGGTTAGCGGCCATGCGCTTGTCTCCAGTTGGCGTCAGGGCCTTGAGTTCTGGCTTCAACACGCCGTTGTCATCAAAGACATCTTCTGGGTGGTAGGACTTCAGCCAAGCCACCAATTCGTCGGCGTGGCTCATATCGTCGCGCTTCACTGGAATTGGAATCTGGTGAGCCCGGAAGGAGCCTTCGATCTTGTTGCCAGCCCATTCCTTCGGGCCGGTCCAGCCTTTTGGCGTGCGGACAATCAGTACCGGCCAGTTTGGCATGGTGGCATCGCCGGTTTCCCGGGCGTGCTTTTGGATGGCCTTGATCTTTTCGATGATGGTGTCCAAAGTCTTCGCCATTTCTGGGTTGAGCTTTTCTGGATCGTCGCCTTCAACGAAGTATGGCTCCCAACCCATACCTTCGTAATACTTACGCAAGTCGTCATCCGACTTGCGGGACAGAATGGTGGGGTTGGAAATCTTGAAGCCGTTCATGTGCACGATGGGCAGCACGGCCCCATCAGTAATCGGGTTGATGAAGGTGTTAGAGAACCAGCTCGCAGCCAGCGGGCCAGTTTCGCTTTCGCCATCCCCAATCACCGTCGCGGCGATGACATCAGGATTGTCCAAAATCGCACCAGTCGCGTGGCTTAAGGAATAACCGAGTTCGCCGCCTTCGTGAATCGAGCCAGGAATCTGGGCATTGGCATGGGAAGCCGCCCCACCTGGGAAGCTGAACCGCTTGAACAACAGCTTCATGCCAGTTTCATTTTCCGGCATTTCAGGGTACGTTTCGCTGTAGGTGCCATCGAGGTACGCGTTGGAAATCATAACTTGACCGCCGTGACCTGGGCCTTCGATGTAGAACATGTTCAGATCATACTTGTTGATCAGCCGATTCAGATGGGTGTAGATGAAGTTTTGCCCGGCGATGGTGCCCCAGTGGCCGAGCGGGTTGAACTTCACATCGCTGGATTCAAGCGGCCGCTTCAACAACGGATTGTCCCGCAAGTAAAGCTGCCCCACGGAAATATAGTTCACCGCGTTCCAATAACGCGTCATTTTATCAAAATATGCCTTGGACGAGTAATCAACGGTTGCCGTCATGCTAGTCCCTCACTTTCTTAACTTGTGGCCTCAGTATACCACAGAAAACGGAAGTAATGCTTACTTTCGCTTAAAATCGCTTAAAAAGCCGTGAACGCGGCCGCTACTACAAGTTAAATTTTACCGCGGGTCGGGCCACGAGCCGAACATTCTGCCTCATTCAGCAAAGAACTGCCGATTCCCCCCTGACAGTTAGCGCCGGTTTTTGATACAATGAAAGCGGTTGAGAAATTTGTAGGAACAATTTAATTAGGAGGTCACAATGAGTTTTCCTAAAGGATTTTTATGGGGCGGCGCGACTGCTGCCAACCAGTATGAAGGTGGCTTTGATGAAGGCGGCAAAGGCCTCACCGCAGTGGATGTGATGACCAATGGCTCCGCCACGACACCGCGTCAGGTGACATGGACCCGCGCTGATGGCACCACCGGCCAATCGCCGATGGTGTGGGGCGCCGACTTCAAGGTACCTGCTGATGCCACGCCGGCCATGGTGCCAGACGCGTACTACCCAAGCCACGGCGGCACCGATTTTTACCATCATTATCAAGAAGATATCGAATTGATGGCCAAGGCAGGCTTCACCACCTTTCGCTTCTCGATTGCTTGGAGTCGCATCTTCCCAACTGGCGAAGAAACTACGCCGAACGAAGCGGGCCTCGCCTTCTACGAGAAAGTAATCGACTTGTGTGTGCAAAACCACATCGAGCCTTGCATCACGTTGCAGCATTATGACACCCCGCTGGCCCTCGTACAAAAATACGGCGGCTGGCAGGATCGACGGCTGGTTGACCTATTCGCGCATTACGCGGCGGTGGTCTTCAAGCGCTACGCCGGCAAGGTGCATTACTAGACCACCTTCAATGAAATCAACGCCATGGATGAAGCGCCATACTTGGGCGGCGGCTTAACCGACCCGACGCCGCAAAACCGCGCGCAAGGCGCCCATAACCAGTTCTTGGCTTCCGCCAAAGCGGTGCAAGCCGCCCATGAACTGAACGCTGACATTCAGGTCGGCATGATGCTGGCCTACCAGCCGGTCTACGCCGAAACCTGCAACCCAGCTGATCAGCTCGCCGTGATGCAAAACATGGAACACGGCCTGTTTTACGCCGACGTGCAAGCTGGCGGCGCCTATCCAAAAGCTCGCCTGATTCAATATGAAAAAGCCGGCATCCACTTGGACATCACGCCAGAAGATGAGGCCTTGCTGCGGACTTACCCAGCTGACTTCCTGGGCTTCTCCTGCTACACCTCATCGGTCATTACTGCCGACCCGACGCGGGATGAAAACGCCCAAGGCAACCTTGGCGGCGGCACCGTTAAGAACCCATATCTGGAAACCAACGCCTGGGGCTGGGCGACCGACCCGATTGTGCTGCGGCTAGCGTTGAACACCTTGTGGCATCGGTATCACAAGCCGCTGTTCGTCGTCGAAAACGGTCTGGGCTGGGCGGATGAAGTGGCCGCGGACGGACAGATTCATGATGACTATCGCATCAACTACCTGCGTTATGCCGTGCAATCCATGGAAGCGGCCATCAACGAAGATGGCGTCGAGATGATTGGCTACGCGCTTTGGAGTGCCATCGATTTGGTTTCCAACGGCACCGGCGAAATGAAGAAACGCTATGGTTTGGTTTACGTCGACCGCGACGACTGGGGCAATGGCTCCCTGAAGCGCACGCCGAAGGACTCTTACCACTGGTATCAAAAAGTCATCGCCACCAATGGCGACGACCTCGCTTAACCGTAACGAAAAGCCTGACTTCCCGCGGGAAATCAGGCTTTTTCTTATGCCTTTGGCAACCGCTCGAACACATCGCGCACAATCATCAGTTCTTCATTGGTGGGAATGACCAAGGTTTTCACCGTCGCCTCAGCCGTCGACAAATCAATTTCCTTACCGCGCGCTTTGTTTTTGACCGCATCCACCGTGGCGCCTAAGTAGCCGAGGTGGCGCAAAATGCGGGCGCGCATATCGCCGCCGTTTTCGCCCACGCCGCCCGTGAAGACCAGAACGTCGACGCCGTTCATCAGCGCCGTGTAGCTGCCAACATACTTTGCCACCCGGTTGGCGTAGATATCCAGCGCCAGCTTGGCTTGCGGGTCGGTATCTTCAACGGCTTCTAGGTCCCGCTGATCTGGCGAGAGCTCGGAAATCCCGAGTAAGCCGGATTCTTTGTTGAGCAAGGTAATCATCTGATTAATGTCCGGTTCGTGCAGCTTCGCCATCAGGTACGCCACCAAGGACGGATCGATGTCACCGCTGCGGGTGCCCATGGTGACGCCAGCTAGCGGTGTGAAGCCCATCGAGGTATCCACTGACCGGCCGTGTTCCACCGCGGTGACACTGGAGCCTGACCCCAGATGCATCACAATCATTTTGAGCTGCGCCAGCGGCCGGTTCAGGAACTCAGCGGCACGGGCAGACACGTAGCGCACCGACGTCCCATGGGCCCCGTACTTGCGCGCGCCGAAGCGCTGATAATAAGCGTACGGAATACTGTAGAGGTAGTTTTCCGCGGGCATGGTTTGGTGAAAGGCGGTATCAAACACCGCTACCTGGGTGGCCCAAGGCATCAAGCGCCGGAACACCGCGATGTATTCGGCTTCGACCGGATTATGTAGCGGTGCATAGTCACCGAGGTCCCGAATGCTGCGCAGCACTTCATCATCGATGACCACCGATTGATTGAAGCGTTCCCCGCCGGCGACCACCCGGTGGCCGACGCCGGTGATTTCGTGCAAGTGTTCAACGAGGCCTAGCGCTTTAATCTGGGTCATCACATCGGCGACCGCTTCATGAAAGTTGCGAATCGAATGACCCGAGCGGTAGACGTGGCTCCCGTATTTGATCTTCACCGTAGATTCGGCCTGACCCAGCCGGTCGATCAAGCCATCGGCCAATTGCCGCTCCGAAGGCATGTCAAAGAGCTTCCATTTCAATGTCGAACTGCCTGCGTTGACCGCTAATACTTTTGCCATCGTCCTCACTCCTTGAATTGTGCACGCTATCATTGTACACTATTTATCTTGATCTTGGGCGTCGTGCTGGTGGTGCCAAGCCTTAATCTGCTCCAGCCGGGCCTTGACCTTGGCTTCGCTGCCTTGGTCGGTAGGATGGTAGTAATGCTGGTTAATTAAATTATCCGGCATTGTCTGCATCGTGGTCAACTTATCCGGGTTTTCATGAGCATATTGGTAATCTTTACCATAACCCAAATCCTTCATCAGCCCGGTTACACCATTGCGAATCTGCAGTGGTACCGGCTCGGCCAGGGTCTCAGTGGCATCCTTTTTCGCGGCTTCATACGCGGTGTACAAGGCATTCGACTTCGGCGCCAAACTCAGATACACCACCGCATGGGTCAAATGCACCGAGCATTCCGGCATGCCTATGAACTGGCAAGCCCGAAACACGCTGGTAGTGATTTCCAGCGCCCGGCTGTCAGCCATGCCGATATCTTCTGAGGCAAACCGCACCAGGCGCCGGGCAATATACAGCGGGTCCTCCCCTGCTTCCAACATTCGTGCCAGCCAGTACACCGCCGCATCGACATCGGAGTTGCGCATCGACTTGTGCAAGGCCGAAATCAGGTTATAATGTTCCTCGCCGTTCTTATCATAGAGCAGGGCCTTTTTGGTCAGCAACTGACTGACGGCACTTTGATCCACCACAATCGGCTCGTCCGCGCCGCCCATGGCATTGGTGACTGCCATTTCCAAAGTATTCAAGGCAATGCGGGCATCCCCGTTGGCGAACTCGGCGATTTGGCCGATCAGCTCATCCGCGATTTGCACATGCTGCAAGCCGTAACCCCGCGGATCGGTCAGCGCGCGTTTCAGCAACTCAGTCAGATCCGCCGTCGTCAGCGGCTTCATCACAAACACCCGGGTGCGCGAAAGCAGCGCGGCGTTGACTTCAAAGGACGGATTTTCCGTGGTGGCGCCAATCAGCGTGATACTGCCGCGCTCCACATACGGCAAAAAGGCATCTTGTTGCGCCTTGTTGAACCGGTGAATTTCGTCGACGAAGACGATGGTTTTCTGGCCTAAGGCACGGTTTTGCTCCGCTTCGGCCATTACTTTTTTGATTTCACTGATTCCAGAAGTCACGGCGGAAAACGTGACAAATTCCGCCTTGGTTTGCCGGGCAATAATCTGGGCCAGCGTCGTTTTGCCTACACCGGGCGGGCCCCAGAAAATCAGCGACGGCACTTCGTCGTTTTCTATCAGCTTCGTCAGCACCCGATCCGGCCCGATCAAATGCTGCTGGCCGACAAATTCCGCCAAGGTCTGCGGCCGCATGCGGCTGGCCAACGGCTGAAACTGCGCGGCTTCGTTTTCGAATAAAGAGGCCATTTTGCCACCTTCCTTTACTCTCAATAGTACCATGCACGAGGGCGGCCGCAGAATATGCTACACTAGGAATACCAAAAACTCTGAAAAGAAGAGGCGACCATCATGGCAGCTGCAAGTCAATTCCCTCGAGGCGAATTCACCGCCTTTTCTACCGCCAAAATGACCTATTTCATGTTGATGCGCGAAGACACCACCCGTGCCGACATCGAGGCCTTCTTCGGCGCGGATGCCCGCTACGTCGCATTGACCCCCATGCCCAGCATCGAAATCCACATTCCCAAAGCCGAAGCGCAAACCGCCGTCCCTGGTAATCTCATTGCCAAGTTCGTCAACGGCAAATACAAAGTCATGACCGCCGATTACTACGATCACAACTTCAACGCCCCAATTACCGATAAGGATAATGAAGGGATATTTTAAACAACCAGGCTGCGAAGGGGAGCCGCACTTAGCCGGATGATTAGCCTAGCGAGAAGCATTGCCGGCGCTTTTTGCCGGTGAGGCTTATTGCGTAGCTGCTGCCGCATGTCAGCCTGTACGCGCTGCGCGCTACAGGCTGATCAAATCACTCCGGCGTTGGCTCCACGTAGCGCGACTACAGGCTGCGAAGGGCGGCGGGCTTAGGATGATGGCTAGCCCAGTCCAGCACATTGAAGCCGATTTTTGGCTTCGAGGTGCTGGACGTAGCTAAACACTCATCCGTTGCCGTCCTGAGCGCAACTGCAGGCTGCGAAGGAATGACCTTTCTACACTTAGTTGCGCTGCGTGAGGCCAACGCCGGAGTGGCTAGCTACGCTTAACGCCTCGAAGTCAAAGTGCGACTTCAATGCGTTAAGCTAGGCTACCCATCCGGCTAAAACCGCCCTCACTACACAGCCTTACCTTTTGGAGGTTCTCATGCCAAATTTCGAAAAGTACCATCCCCTGCTCTCCGTTCATTACGAACTGGACTGGCTGACTAATTTCAAACTCAAAAGCGTGGCTACTTTGCGGGCCGATGAAACGCAGGCTTGGATTTCTGGCCGCACTCGTGATACCAGCATTCCAGAAACGGCGCGCTATGTGAACCAAGCAATGCGCCTAGTGATGGGCAACAAGGCCCTGCTTTACGGCATCGGCGATCGCAAAACCCACGATTTTTTGGGTAGTATCTGCCTGTGGCAATTCGACGCCGGTATGACCAAGGGGCAAATGCGCTTTGAGCAACTGCCAAGCACCCCGCCAACGGTGATGACCGAAATTATCCCGCGGGTGGCAGGTTTTGCCTTTTTTGAACTTGGCCTCAGCGAACTTTATGCGATTATCCCGGAAACCGCGACCGCTTCGATCGACCTGCTGGAGCAGTTCGGCTTTACCGCTACGCCGGCCAATCACAGCCGAACCTTACCTGATGGAAAAAAGGTGCCGCTGCTCCGCTTAACGCTGCAACGCCAGCAAGTGGAAACCGACCCGACGTTCCATTTTTAAGCCATAGCAAAGGCCCGCGAACAATTTCGCGGGCCTTTGCGTTCACGCTTTAGTTTTAACCGGGGCTGGGGACTGCAATTTAAGCCAACACAGTCCTAACAGGACAACGCTCCAGCCAATCAGCACCGCCATCCCACCCCGCACATCAAACAACGACCAACTGGCCTGATGCAACAGCACCGGGCTGGGCCGTAAGTATGCACTCGGCAAAAGTCGCGCTAGCGGGCGCACCAAACCCGCGGTTAAGAAAGTGCCATTC
Source organism: Lacticaseibacillus suilingensis (assembly GCF_016861845.1). GTDB lineage: Bacteria > Bacillota > Bacilli > Lactobacillales > Lactobacillaceae > Lacticaseibacillus > Lacticaseibacillus suilingensis. Next base: position 57,116 of record NZ_BOLV01000010.1, on the reverse strand, counting down.
GCTGCTAAAATGAGGGCACCGCCGATGGCTAAGGTCGCGCCGGTACTGCGGGTGCACAAATCCACCAAAGCGGTCACGGCAGCGAGCACAAACGCGCCAAGCAGGAACATACCGCTCCATTGAAGGCCGTACTGCCCGATGGTGACTGTCGCGGCTGTGGTGCTGGCAGGGGCGTAAACCAGCGGATAGGTCCAACTCCCCCAACCATCATGCCAGCCAATTAGCAGGTAAACACTGCCGATTGCTGCGGCCAGCGTCAGTATACCCAACAGCCCGGCTGCCGCCACGCGCGCTAGCAGCAAGGAAAACTGGCCATGCGGCAGGTTCTGCCGCAGTGCTTCGGTATGCTGGCGGCGATCCAGCGCAAAACCTTCCGCCAGTAGCACAACCAACACGGCCAGGAGCAGTAAAACCGTCCGCCCGGAGCGCATCTCCGCCGTCAGGTAACTGGCCGCGGGGAGCCGGGGGGCGTTGAAGTACTGCTGGTGCCGATGCTGTTTGAGTAGCGTTTCATATAACAGCACCGTTTCCTTGCGGCCGAGCACCGAGGCATCAAAGGACTCGCCTTCAATTTTGAACAGCACCAGCTGCTCGCCGCGCCCGGCCTCGGTTTCTGTGAGTTGATAGCGCGCTAGCTTCAACACCGTGCGATTGAGCGGATCTGGATTCGTCACCGCCATCCCGGCGGTGCCTTGCTCCGCCGAAGCCGCCAGCCGCACGTCATCAATCATCGCCTTTTGCTTGGTCTTATTCGCCAGCAGCGCCGCATCAGCTTTGCTCGGCGTTTTGTCTTTGCGGAGCTGGGTAATATCGGTGTCCAGTTGCGTCATGGTTTGCGTGAAATTGTCGAACTGTCGCACCGCCCCGATATCACCGTCATTGATGTAATAGAAAAAACTGATGAGTAACACCAGCATGAACGCCAAGTAGCCGACGATGGTGGTGCTACTGCGGGCGAGCCGTTTGAAATCGAGGGCGAATTGACTAAGCATGCGCCTGCTCCCCCAAGAAAATGCGGCCGTATTCAGCCATCATGTCCTGCCCGGTGTTGGCTTCCGCCAAAATCTTTTGGTCCTTCAGAAAGAACACATCATCAGACACCCGCGCCACACTATCCATCTGGTGTGATGACACCAACAGCGTCTTGCCAGCCGCTTTTTGCTCGGCAAAAATGCGCTCGAATTGGCGAATGCTGGTGGGATCAAGCCCATTCAGCGGCTCATCAATCAACATCAACTGGGCATCTGCCACCAAATACATCGCCAGCAGCGCATGTTGTTTCATCCCGAGCGACAAATCGCGAATGCGTTTCTTAGCGTAACCGTTCATGCCGAGACTGGCGATAGTGGTTTGCAGGTCGACGCTTGAGTGCCACATTTTACGCACACACTTCAGATGGTCGATCACGGTTAAATCCGCGTATAGCTGGTTGGAATTCTCCAGGAAGAACAACTGACCCAAGTAGGCCTTGCGCTTTTGGTACAGGTCGATGCCGTTCAGCGTCATCACCTGCGGGCCACTTGGCAACAGGCCGCACAAACAGCGGAGCAGCGTGGTTTTGCCTGTCCCATTTGGTGCCACCAGCCCGGTGATCGAGCCATCTGGCAACGTGAAACTTAAATCATTCAAAATCACTTGGTGCCCAAACGCAAAATTCAAATGTTGCACCTTAAGCATTCGCCCTGCCCCCTTTCGTGCGTGAGCGGCGATGATCCCGCAACCAAATGGCCCCTGCGGCTAGCCCCCAGGCCAACACGCCGAACCCCAGGAACAACAACAGCCATTGCCACGGCTTTTGATTAACAAACGTCACCTGCCGCGCCAACATATCTGGCAACAAGGTGTACTTCGCCGGCACAAAATCTTGCCAGGTCAGTGGCACCAGATTAAGCAAACCTAGTTGTCTGGCAAAAGTGACCACTGCCAGTACGAAACACAGCGCCACCGGCCGCCGCAAGCCCATACTCAACAGATAAGCCAACCCGGAGAGGAAAAAGGCCCAGACATTCAGCGCCAACCACTCCAGCCCCAAAAATTGCCACAAGGCCATGGCGAAGATTTCGCCATGCCAGTTGTAGATGTAGGGCACCAGTAGTGAGCCAAAATTCTGGTCGGGCCACAATGCAAAGAAAGTCATTGCTAGAATCACTGCCCCCACCACAGCAAGGTTAAACCATGCCAGCAGCGGCACGAATTTAGCCAACGCCAGTTTCAAATCACTTTCTGGAATTGTGCGCATAAACTGCGCTGTGCCATTGCTGGCCTCTTGGGTGTAAGTCAGGCCAAGCATCAGAACTAACACCGCCAGCAAGACCAAGAAAAAGGTCGATTTTTCCAACTGCGCCGTGATGGCTTGCCCAGCGCCGCTTTGCAATCCCAGCACCGGCAGTCGGTTCACCTTGTGCGCCACTAGGTATTCATAAGGCGCTCGCAACGCTGCCGCCGAATGTAAAGAAAGATTCGCCTGACCTTCAAGCACCAGCATCGCCATGTCCCCGTCATACCAGCGGAGTCCATCGGTCACACCTTCACTCAGCGCCTTGATAATCTGCCGGTCAACAGTCAAGTAGTCACCACGCCGATAAGCTTTGACCATCACCTGATAGTGTCGGCCTTGACGCCGCGTGTCCGCTAAGTTATAAGGTTTCACGGCTTTAGTCGCAGTTGGTGAGTAGGTCTGCGCGCCTTCTTCAAGCCAATGCTGCACCATGCGCTTTTCCGAAGTCACCGTCACCGGCCAATAATTATATTTTTGGTAGTTCACCGGCACTGGCTGCCAGTGAATCGCCGGCACAATCAACACCAAAAAACCCAGCAGCAAGCCCACTAACCCCAGCTGCCACGGCGGGCGTTTCCATTCAAATGCCACCGCATTTTTCATAGCCCTTCTCCAAATAATAAGACTTTTTCTCATTATACGCCCAGATTATTAATAATGCTCTCATAATGATAAAGTGTTTTACATTCTTCAGTCGACTGACTTGGTATCCCCTTTTGCAGGCTTAACATCGGCATTCAAAAAGGCCTGGCCGCAGCCAGACCTTCCTTACATCAATGCCATGAACACAAAATCCAAGATGAAGCCGGCGGTGACCACCCACAGCACCGGATGGACGGTTTTCGCCTTGCCGGTAATCAGCTTAATCAAACAGTAGAAAATGAAGCCGGCCGCGATGCCGTATGAGATGTTGTACACCAGCGCCATCACAATCGATGCCATGAACGCCGGCACGGCTTCGCTTAAATCGCTCCAGTCGATTTCCTTGAAGCTGGCCATCATCATCACCCCGACCATGATCAAGGCCGGCGCCACCGCTTCCGTCGGCACGACCGCAATCAGCGGCGATAACAGCGAACTCAAGGCAAAACACGCCGCGGTGGTCACCGCCGTCAGCCCAGTGCGCCCGCCAGCGCCAATCCCGGCGGCACTTTCGACGAACACGGTCACATTCGACGTACCGAAAATCGAGCCCACGCCGGTGGCAATGGCATCGGCGAACAACGCCTTATCCATTTTGGAGGAGAAGCCTTTGCCGTGGTTCATGTTCTTCATATCTTCATCGGTAAAAATCCCGGTGCGGCGGCCGGTGCCAATGAAAGTGCCCAGGGTATCAAAGATATCGGAGAAGCTGAAGGCAAAAATCGTCATCACTGACAACAAAATGTGATGCGAATCACTGAACAAGCTGCCGAACCCTTGCGCGGAAAACGCGGCGCCAAAGGTCGTCCCTAGTTGGCTGATGGCGTGACCAAGCGAATTCGTCGCCGATAGATGCAGGTTAGTGACGCCAAACGGAATCCCAATCACAGTGGTGGCCACAATGCCGATCAGCAGCCCCCGGCACCTTTTTGACCACCAGCACTGCCATCAGCAGCAGCCCAATCAAGGCGACAATGGCGCCAGGCTGAGTGAAGTTCACCAGCGCCGGCACGACGCCGCCGCCAGCCACGACGCTGTGGACGCCGCCAGCAAAATGTGTTTTAGCGGCGTTAAAAGCCGCGCCGTTCACGCTCAACAAGCTCCCAGCGTCAGCAGTGAACTGCAAGAACCCAGCGTTTTTCAGCCCAATGTAGGCCACGAAGATCCCAATCCCGCCGCCAATGGCATGTTGCAGCACCGTCGGAATTGCTCCGATGATGAGCTTCCGGACTCGGGTCACAGTGATCAAAATGTTAATGCAACCACATAAGAACACCAGGGCCAACGCTTCCTGCCAGGAAAAACCCAAGGCCGCCACCACGGTATACGTGAAGAACGCATTAAGCCCCAGGCCAGGCGCCAAGGCGTACGGCACATTGGCGAAGAGCCCCATGATCAAGGTCCCGGTGGCACTGGCAATGATGGTGGCTAAGAACACCGCCTGGCTGGGCATCCCCGTCAAGGCTAGGGTCGATGGGGCCACGAACAGAATGTAGGACATGGCGAAGAAAGTCGTCAGACCCGCAATGACCTCGGTGTGCCAGTTGGTGTGATTCTCCCGCAGCTTAAATTGGTTCTCCATGAGCGCTCCTTCATCGAAAAAGTTTTAATGAAAATAAGCTTACGGGTCTCAAAGGCAAAAATCAAGCCTAAAAACGGTCAATATTATTCATGTAATATTTATCGTTCGGTTTTAGCGGTCTTCACGGCATAAAAATAGTCTTACCCCAGCGGGCAAGGCTAAGCCATTCGGGTTTAACTCACAGCACGGCGAGCACGATAAAGTTCAAAATGAAGCCGATGCTGACAATGGCTAAAATCGGATGGATTTCCCGAATCTTGCCTTCGATGATTTTAACCAAGCAATAGAAGATGAACCCGGCGGCAATCCCATAAGAGATGTTGTAAAGCAGCCCCATCACCACGGAAGCCATGAACGCCGGCACTGCTTCGGCCAAGTCGCTCCAATTGATTTCCTTGAAGCTGGACATCATCATCACCCCAACCAAGATCAAGGCCGGCGCCACGGCCTGCGTCGGCACGACGCTGATGAGCGGCGCGAAAATGGCGGAAACAATAAAGCAAGCGGCAGTAACCACGGCGGTCAAGCCCGTCCGCCCGCCGGCGCCAATCCCAGCGGCACTTTCAACATACGTGGTGGTGTTACTGGTCCCGAAGATGGAACCGATCGAGGTGGCAATGGAGTCGGCGAACAGCGCTTTATCCATTTTCGACGAGAAGCCGTGACCGGTTTCCATTTCCTTGATGTCTTGGTCCGAGAAAATCCCGCTGCGGCGCCCGGTGCCGATGAAGGTGCCCAGCGTGTCGAAGGTATCCGAGAAGCTAAAGGCGAAAATCGTCATGATGGTCATCAAAATCTGACTGCCACTGGAGAATAACGTGCCCATCCCTTTGCTCCCAAAGGCGGCGCCAAAGGTGGTGCCGAGCTGAGCAATCGAGTTGCCCAGGCTATTGGAGGCATGGAAGGACAAATCGGTGACGCCCATGGGAATGCCGATTAACGTGGTCAACACAATCCCAATCAACACGGCGCCTGGGACTTTTTTGATGACCAACGCGGCCATGATGACCAGGCCAATCAGCGCCAGCAGCGCCCCGCTTTGGGTGAAATTGACCAGCGCTGGGACAATGCCGCCGCCGGAAACGACGCTGGTGACGCCACCTTTGAAACTGGTGGTGGCCGCGTTATAAGCCGCGCCGTTGATGCTCAGAATACTGGAGGAATCAGAAGTAAACTGCAAAAAACCAGCGTTTTTCAAGCCGATGTAAGCGACGAAGACGCCAATCCCACCGCCGATGGCATGTTGCATCATTTCGGGAATGGCCATGATGATCATTTTCCGAATTTTGGTGACGGTAATCAAAATATTGATAATCCCACAGATGAACACCAAAGCCAGCGCCTGCTGCCAGGAATAACCCAGCGCAAAGACCACGGTGTAGGTGAAGAAAGCATTCAGCCCCATCCCTGGCGCCAAGGCGTATGGGACGTTGGCGAATAAGCCCATCACCAAGGTCCCCACGGCACTAGCGACGATGGTAGCAATGAAAACCGCCTGATAAGGCATGCCGGTTTGCGACAACAATTGCGGATTAACAAAAAGAATGTACGACATGGCGAAGAAGGTGGTTAACCCCGCCATCACCTCAGTAGACACTTTGGTGTGGTTCTCACGTAATTTGAAAAAGTTTTCCATGTTTTCCTCCCGGAATCGATGATGTCTTTATCATAGCGGAGAAGCACCCAGCCGGCAAGAGAAAAGTCGACTATTTTTGAATTTACTGGTTTTAATGTTCGTGTTTAAATTAGGCAAAAAGAAACCGGCCAGCAGTCTGAACTGCCAGCCGGTGCGATTACACTTTGCGTTCGTGTGGGCCCACCTCATCAGGAGCTTGGCCAGTGGCGACGAAACTCACGAGATTTTCCAAGGAAAATTCCACCATGTTACGGACAGCGGTTTCGGTGTGGTACGCGATATGTGGCGTCAGGATAACGTTCGGCATTTGGCTAAGTTCCTCCCATTGCGGATCAGTGAAGCGGCCCGTTTTTTGCGCGGTCAAAATCGCGGCGGTTTCGTTCTCATAGGTATCAATCCCCGCTCCGCCTAAGTGGCCGCTTTGCAGTGCGGCAATCATCGCCGTGGTGTCGATCAGGTTGCCGCGGGCGGTGTTGATCAGCACGGCGCCGGGCTTCATCGCCGCTAGCGCTGCCGCATCCAGCATGTGGTCGTTCTCGGCAATGCCAGGCACATGCAGGTCCACCACATCCGCGCGGTGTAGCAGTTCTTCCAGGCCGACATACTCGCAAGGCAAGGTCGATTGCGGATGCGGATCAAACGCCAGCACCTTGGCGCCGAAGCCATGGAATAATTTCATCGCCGCCTGGCCGATGCGGCCCGCGCCGACTATGCCGACGGTTAGCTGGCCGAGTTCTTTGCCGATAAACTGGCCCGCCCCGTTGAAGTCCCCAGTGGCTAAGGTGCGCTCGACCTCCCCGAGCCGCCGCAACAAGTTCAGCGTTAGGGTGAGTGAAAATTCGGCAATCGCACTGGGCGAGTACGCTGGCACATTGGCAATGCGCACGCCGGCGCGTTTCGCCGCCGGAAAATCAATGTTATCCGTGCCGACGTTGCGGATGGTGAGGTAATGAATGCCATACGCCGCCATTTTTTCAAACACCGCCGGCGAATATGGGGTCGTTTGCAAACAGTTGATGCCGTCAAAGCCCTGAGCCCATTCGACAGTGTGGGCATCGAGCAATTCTTCATGCACACTCAGCTGGTGCCCAGTTTTGGCGGCCCACTGGTCAAAGTAAGCAATCTCGTCAACGCGCGCGCCGTACACGATAATTTTCACGGAAAAATCCTCCCAGATTTGATACTTCCAGTATACTTGGCGCAGCCGCCCCTTGCCTAGCGCCTGCCGCGTGCCCTCATGAAAATTTCATTTTAAATTTTATTGAAACCGCTAACATTTTCGCCCCACGTAGGGTTCGATATGCTACACTTAAGGTTCTAAAACTATCGGGAGGTTTTTAACCTATGAAAATTGTCGTATTGGCCGGTGGCCGGAGCACCGAACGTAACGTTTCGATCTCCAGCGGCTACCGCCTCACGAACGCGCTGCGTGACAAAGGCCACCAAGCGACGTTTATCGACCTGTTTCTCGGCTACGACCTGAATGGTCAGCCGGCTGCGTCCGTGTTCGAAGACGCCAACACATCCAAAGACCTCAACATTTCGGATGCGATTTTGACGGATGCAGACATCAACGCGTTGCGCCCCGGCGACGACACAACGCTTTTTGGCCCGAACGTCCTCGACATTTGCAAAGCGGCAGATATTGTCTTCCTCGGCCTGCATGGCGGCGATGGGGAAAACGGTAAAGTCCAAGCCGTGCTTGACCTCAATAACATCAAGTACACCGGCAGCGGCTCAACCGCCTCTGGCATCACGATGAACAAGGTCTACAGCAAGGAAATCATGCTGTATCACAGCATCAAAACCGCGGCCTTCGTGGAAATCACCCGCGATCAAGGCGCCAAAGGTCACAAACTGCCTTTCGCCTATCCGGTCGTTTTGAAGCCAACCTCTGGCGGCTCCTCCGTTGGCACTCACATCGTGCACAATGACGCCGAACTGGAAAGCGGCCTCACCGACGTCTTCCGCTTCGACAACAGTGCCATCATCGAAGAATTCATCGAAGGCCGCGAATTCTCCCTGGGCGTCGTGAACGGCCACGCCTTCCCAGCCATCGAAATCAAAGTGCATGACGGTTGGTACGACTTTGAGCACAAATTCCAGCCCGGCCACACCGACTTCATCACCCCACCGGACGACTTAGATTCCGCTGTGCATGAAGAAATGAAACGCGTCGCCGTGCAAACCATGCGCGTCCTCGGCATGCAAAACTACGGCCGCGTTGACTTCTTCGCCAACGACTTTGGCGTCTGGGTCATTGAAGCCAACAACCTACCAGGCATGACCCCCTTGTCCCTGCTTCCGCAAGAAGCCGAAGCAGAAGGCGTCGCCTATCCTGACCTGGTGGAAAGCATCGTCACCGGCAAACTGAAGATTTACGAAGACGGCATGAACAACTAACCCCGCCTGACCCAAAAGCGCCATCACGACTGATTTCGTGATGGCGCTTTTGATTCGGTCGACCGCGCTCGAAAATGAGCACTGGCGTCTACTGTGCCTGGCCTTAACTGGAGATCAATCACGTTTCATCTGATACGACTACCCCAGGGCTGGGCCGCTGGAGCAGGCGGGGGCTCAGGGGTGAAATTGTTCTAAGCCAACTCGTTGGCTTAGAACAAGCCGCGACTTGAAGACTCGCAAAGCGAGGCTCCAAGCGCTGGCCACCCCGTTCCAGCCCCTGCCTGCGGAAGCGGCCCAGCCCGCCCGTTTAGCGTTACCCCCATATATTTGACACTTAAAGTAAAACCTGAGATACTACTTCCGGTGCCAAACCACGGTCCGGGAACTCGGTCGGCGCGAGAGCGTTCTGAAGGCTGACGCACCGGACCACAAAAGCCGCGATGAGAATCGCGGCTTTTTTTGTTGGTTCTATTTAGCAGTATCGTCAGCCGGCGCCTCTTCTTGGGCCTTCAACGCATACTGATGATTAGAAGCAAAGACAAATGGCATGTAAATCAAGGTATCCACCGCAATGATCACAACCTGCATGATCGCCGCCCGGATATCACCACCAGTGGCCAGATAGCCAGAAATAATTGGTGGGGTGACCCAAGGAATCAGGATGTAGGTCGCATTGATCAAATGGAGCGCCGTGCAAACATAAGCAATGATCGTTGAAACCAGTGGCGCAATGCAGAATGGAATTGCATAGGTCAAATTGAAGACGACTGGCAACCCAAACATGATCGGTTCACTGATGTTGAAGATGTTTGGCACACCCCCGATTTTGAGGATAGCCCGTTCATCAGGCCGCTTGGAGAAAATCAGCAAGGCGATGACCAAAGCAATCATGGTGCCGCCACCACCCATGTAAACATAGGCATCCAAGAAGGGCTGGGTCACAATGTTTGGCGCCGCTTGACCGGCGTGAATGGCATCAATGTTCTGCTGCAAGGAAGCCAGCAGCACTGGGCCGGCAATTGAGCCGAACACATCGGCGCCGTGAATCCCGATGGTGAAGACAAACGTCGAAAGCAACACATAGAACAAAATCCCTGGCAAAGACTGGAACCCAGTGACCAGTGGCGCCTGCAAAATCTTGATGATAATGGCCGAAACAGTCAAGCCAGTGGTGGTGTTCAAAATCCCTTCAATCGCGGCGAAGAAGCCCACCGTGATCATGCCTGGGAACAAAGCAGAGAAGGAGTTCCCGACGGCTGGTGGCACAGAGTCTGGCATGTGAATTTTCAGCTTATCGGATTTTTGCAGCCGCATCATGATCAACGTGGCAAAAATCCCGGTGAGCAGGGACACCATCATCCCACTAGCAGAAGAGTAATCTTGGGTCAAAACCGAGGAAGCTTGCACCGTTTTGCCGGCATTACTGATGACTGGCACGCTGTTTGGCACCAGTGACACGTAGCTGGCTAAAGCGATGACCCCTTCAGTGACGCCATCTTTGCTGCCCATGGACTTGGCCAGGCGGCAGGCAATCAAGAAGGTAATGATCAGCGCCAAAATCCCGAAGGTCCCGTTATAGGCTTGAATCCCGATATTGGTAATAATTTCGTGACCTGGCATATTGCGCAACAGGCCCGTGGTTGGTTCCAGTAAAACATTGTTGATCAACAGGAAAAACGCGGCGGTGATCGTAATTGGAATCGTGTCCGCAAACGCATCACGAATCGCGAGAATGAATTTGTTTGTGCCGACCTTCCCTGAGGCCTGAGCAATCCACTCAACAAATTTATTGTTCATGACAATCCTCCATTTCAATGAGTGCACGCAGGACCGCCAGCCACTTTGTCGCCGTCACGATCCAGACTTCTTTGTAGGTCGCATTATTGAATTGCGGCCAGTAAGGGACATCCTCGTTCTCTTTGGTTTCGACGCCCACCGGCATTTCGCCGATGATTTCACCTGATGAGTTCGAGTATTGACTTTGGTAATGATGACCTTCGCCATAGAGCAGCGATTGATCAAAGGGGTTATTCCCCACGATCCAGCGCAGTTGCCCGTCAGCCAAGGCAGCGAGCTTGGGATCCGCCAGCAGCTGACCCATCAACGCGGCCGATTCGGCAGTGGCTAAAATCACCCCGTTGTTGCCGCGGAACGAGTACCACACTGGGAAACGTTTAACGAATAAGTGCGGGGCAATTTGGACGCCGCCCGCCAGCTGGGTTTGATAATCGCGGTAAGCTTCATCGCCGATCAGCAGGTGCTGCTTATCAAAACTGGCTTTATCCGCGACTTCATCGTCAAAGTACACGCCGCTGGCAATCATCGGATAAGGCGCGGTGAATTGCTGCAAGTAAAGCAGGTAATCGCCATAAGCGCGGGCGCGCTTTTGCCATTCCGCCTGGGCAGCCGGCGTAATCGGCAGCGCCAAAGCAGCCTGGAACGCCTCGCCAAATAGCGACTCGCGGGCTTGGTGGTTAAAGTGCTGGAACACCCGATGTTTCTCGTCGCGGTAGAACATGCCGGCCAGCTTGCGGCCATCGGTCAAGGTCAAACCAACGCTTTCCTGGCACGCGAGCATCGACGTCATCGCTTCCCGCGCCCGGTTCAGGTAGGCTTGATCCTTCGTCAGCTGGTAGAGCGCGGCCGCCGCTTTCACCACGGTGGCGTTGTAGGTGGCTGGTGAGGTGTTCAAGGTGTGTTCCCAGAAAATCGGCTCCGTCGCATAAGGATGCTTAGCAAATTCCGCCTCGGCAAACCCGAAGTTCCGGCTGGCCACTGCCGTTAACCGCTGCCGCTCAGCAGCGTCAGGCGTGAGTCGGGCAATTCTGGCGACAATTCCGCTTAATAAGTAGTTGTCATAGGCGCTGTTGTGCACCCGTGCTTTGGCATCATCCATGGTGCCGCGGCGGTTGTCGGTCCAGCGGGAAACCCCAGCACTGGTGGCATGGTAGCCATCGCCGAAGTCGGTTTTGAGGACAAAATCTAGGCCCCATTCTCCTTCGGCCTGCAGCCGGGTGGCTAAGGCCGGGTTGGTTTTGCGCAACGTCTTGGCCATCGCGAACAGTGCTTCGGCGGCTTCGGCGGTGTGCACGGTTTGCTGCGACAAGTCACCGGCATCATGCCAGCCGCCGTTGAAGCTGATTTCTTCACCGTTATGGGTGGCGATCACATCATCATGGCAGTGGCTGTGAATGCCCGGCACCGGATAGCCGCAGCGTTCTGAGAAAATAAAGTTCAGGACTTTCGGAATGGTACTGCCATACCGCTGCTGCAACGGCCCAATCGGAAAGACTGGCGTTTGCTGATCAGCCCACTGTAAGCGGTACTCACCTGCCGCTTTTAAGGCAGAAAAATCGAGCAAGGTATAGGTGCCAGTGGTGGTGGTAGTCACTTCTGGTTTGCCGGCAAAAGCCACCGTGCCTTCAGCATCGACGACTTCAAACTGGGCAAAGGTTTGCTGGCCTGGTAGCACCGCGACTTTGCTGGCGTCAGCCGCGTAGCCATCATGCGAATAGCTGATGGTTTGCGGCTGCCAGCCATGCGTCACGGCCTGATTGGCAGTTTGCTGCAGCTCGATGCGTTCAACCGTCACCTTGTACTCACCAGGCAAATCGGCATAAGAGCCGTTGATGTCATAGCTAAAGCTGATGGCAGTCATGGCATCACGCGGCAGGTCGGCAATATCAAGCAAGTAAGTATGGGTGGCCTGATCGCTCAGGTTGATGACGTGGTGGCCTTCCCGATCGTACTGATCAGGAATTTTGATGATCCCGTCATTTTTGAAGTGAACAATCAGATTAGGGTTAATGATGTTGGTGCAAGCCGTGGTGATGGTAAAGGCGATTTGGTTGTAGGCCTGCCAATCCTCACGGTCGAGCTTCAAGCTCGCTTGGGTTTCCCCATAGCCGACATAATCACCATCCGCCGGATCGCCTGGCGCCCAAGTGGCGTAACGCGTAGGGGCGGTTAAGGTGAAGCCCGTTTGGCTGGCTTCAGGCATCGCGCCACGTTTTTCATGCGTCCAGGCATGCTGGCCGGCTTCAAGCACCCGCCGCGCCGTAATGTTACCGACTGGCGGCTGAATATCAGCAATTTGCATCGGATCAATGGTCAAAGGGCGGTACGTGGTGACGGCTTGTTCTAACTGCTTTTCATCCATGCTGTTCACTCCCCTCCAGACGTTCGAAGCCATACAGACCACAGCCTTGTAAAGCAACGGAATTCGGCTCCAAGGCAGTGTTCTTAACGCCTTCGCGGACAAACCGCATCGTCAGCGGTTTCAGTAGCGGCTGCAAGTGAGCCACCAGCCAGCCGCCAGTGGTCACGCCGCCGCCTAAGCGAATCGCCTCGGGGTTCAAAGCCCGGGTCAAATTCATGATGAGATTGGCTAGTCCTAGCAGCGCCTGGTCAACAACTTGCTTGGCTAGCGGATCGCCAGCGTCATAGGCGGCAAACAGCGTCTCGGTGCCGATGCGTTGGCCTGGCGTGATCTGCAGCTGAGTTTTCCCCATATACTGAGGATAAAGTGCATGGGTGCGGTCAGACATGCCTAAGCCTGAAGCCAGGGGCTCCACGCAACCATACCGACCGCACACGCATTGCACGGTGCTAGTTTGATCCACTACCATGTGGCCGAACTCGCCAGCGTCATAATCGGGTCCATTGACCAACTGGCCATTCAAGACAATCCGCCCGGCAATCCCAGTGCCAATCGCCAAATAGATAAAGTTTTTGGTAACGGTACCAATTCCGAGCAAATTTTCAGCGATGGTCCCGACCATGACATCATTACCAATGAAGCATGGCAGGTGGAACCGGTCTTGGACTTGTTGACTCAAGGCAATCGGATGCGGATCGGCGGGATCAATTTCTTCCCACACCCCAGTGGCACTATTCACCCGACCTACCACATCCAAGGCAATGGCCTGAATGTGGCTGGTGTCATGGTGCTTCATGTAGTGATCAATTTGATTCAAAAGCAATTGTGTCGCTGCGGCTTGGCTGCTGACATCTGACGCCACCTTCTCACGCGTTAGAACATGGCCAGTGTGATCAATCTCACCGAGGAGCACCTTGGTACCGCCAAGATCGACGGCCAAAATTGTTTGTTTCTGCATAAGCTAACTTCCCAACTTAGTAACGTTACCAATTCATCAAACGATGGACTGAAGCGCTATCATTTGACAACTGCATTGTATCACGGCCAGAAACGCTGTCAATATAAATTTGGTAAGGTTACCAAAAATACTTGTCAGCGCTCTCGCCCTGCTTTACACTGAATTCAGAAATGCAAAGAGGTGAACGCAGTGAAGAAAAATATCACCATTAAAGAAATCGCCAAGCAGGCCGGCACTTCCGTTTCGACGGTGTCACGGGTGCTAAACAACAACCCGTCGGTGTCGCCGGCCAAGCGTGCCAAGATCCAGGCGATCATCGACCAGAATCATTTTCAGCCTAGTATGCTGGCGCGCGGCATGGTGTCGCACAAAACCAACACCTTGGCCGTGGTGGTCTCCGATATCAATAACCCTTACTTTACGGATTTGATTTCCCAAATCGAGCAAAACGCCCGGCCGGCTGGTTACACGCTGCTATTGATCAACACCATGACTGCCGGCACCGGCCAAGATGCCAGCGACGTCCAGGTCGAAATCGAGGCCTTCAAGCGCATCATGGAAGCCAAAGTCGATGGCGTCCTGATTCTCGGGGGCGAAATCGACAAGGAAGTCGTCGCCGAACGGTACATCAGTGCCTTGAACACGTTGAATAGCAAAGCGCCTGTGGTGGTCATTGGCCAAAAAGTCGCCGGCTGTGATGCCTTATTTGTTGAACGCGACCAAAAGCGCAGCGTGACCTTGATTACCCAGCACCTGCTAGCGTTAGGCCACCGCCAAATCGGTTTTGTCGGCGGCGAACCTGGCGTGCGCATCACCTCGCAGCGCCTGGCAGCCTTTAAAGCCACGATGCAAACCTACTCTGAAATCGATGAGAGTTTGATTGTGCTGAACAACTACTATCCACAATCGGGTTACGATGCCATGGCACAAATTCTGGCGACGCACAAGCAACTGCCAGAGGCCTTAGTGGCCATCAACGATCGCGTGGCGGAAGGTATTTTCCGGTGCCTCGCCGATCACGGCCTGCAAGCGCCGCAGGATATCGCCGTGGGGAGCTGTGACAATTTTCCTTATGGTGACTTCCTGATTCCGCGCATCACCACGGTGGACCAGCACAACGAGGTGCTCGGCCGCATCGCGCTCCATTATCTGTTTCAATTAATCGATCACAAGCAGCTTGAACAAACCGAAACCACGCACCTGCCTGAACTTATCATTCGCGAGTCCTGTGGCGCCAAGCTGCCCAAAGAAGGTAAACAATGACTCCCAAGCAACTCGTTTTCATGGATATCGATGGCACGCTGGTCGATGAGCAGCAGCATATTTCTGCTTTCACCAAGCAAACCATTCGGCAATTTAGTGATCAAGCCCGTTTTTACGTTGCCACCGGCCGCATGTATGCCTCGGCCAAAATCATTGCCGACGAAATCGGCGCCGGCATCATCGCCTCTAATGGCAGTATTTTTGACGCCGGCACCCGCCAAATCAAAACGTTAGGCGCCGCCGCCCTAAAGCAAATCGTCACCGTGCTCCAGCAGCATCCCTTGAATGCCTTTTTCTTCACGGATCATCAGGTGTTCTACACCGGCGCTTTGCCCAGTTATTTCCAGCACAGCGACCATAACCGGATCGCCAGCCCGAATCCGCACGATTACATCAAGGTCCCAAGTCTACCAGCACTACTCGACCACAGCGCCGAAATCATCAACGGCATTATCATCGCTGAAGATCAAGTAGCTGAGCTCAACGCTATCAATCAGCAGTTTGCAGCCATGCCAGCGGCGTTTGTCGTGTCCTCCTCGCAGCCCAATAACATCGAACTGATTCCGCAGCATTCCGGCAAAGCCAGTGCGATCAAAGCGATTCAGACTGCCACTGGGATTGACCGCCACCACACCTTCGTCTTCGGTGACGGCGATAATGATGTCGATATGTTTGGGGTCGCCGATTACGCCGTGGCGATGGGCAATGCCACCCCTGCGGTCCAGGTGCGGGCCCAGTATGTCACTGGCACCAACGAACAAGACGGGATTGCGCATTTTTTGCTGGCGCATCTGCCCGCCGAGAAAGGAAGCATCAATCATGGCTAATCCAACCATGCTGACTTACATTCACCAAGAACAAGCAACCATGCTAAAGATCCTCGCGGCTTATCCCAAGGCTGCCAATCAAGCCTTGCAAAATCTGCCCGAGGGCGCTGACAGCTGGCTGATGCTAGGCATCGGCTCTAGCTACAACGCGGCGTTAAGCGCCAAATATTACATGGAAAAAATCGCTGGCTTGCGCATTGTGCTTGAGCAGCCCTACAACTACACCCACTATGAGCAAATCGACCCCCACCTCAAAGTTGTGCTGGGCATTTCGCAAAGCGGCCAAAGCACCTCGACCATTGAGGCCATCAACCGCTTCAAGGACCGGCCAGTGTTGACCATCGGCGTCACCAGCGCCCCCACCAAAGAGCTCGGTCAAGCCACGGCCAACACGCTGGATATTGGGATTGGCCATGAGCGCGTCGGCTATGTCACCCTTGGCTTCACCGCCACGGTGTTGAACTTGATGCTGCTGGGGCTGCGCGCCGGCGTCAAGCGCGGCGTGGTCACACCGGCGCAAGAGCAAGCCGAACTAGCAGAGTTCACGACCATGGCCAACACGATTGACACCATTGTGGCGGCCACCACCGCCTTTTTCCAGCAGCACGAAGCCGACTTCAAGGCGGCTTATCAGTTCACCGGCATCGCCTATGGGCCTAGCGTGGGTAGCATTAAGGAAATGGAAACCAAGTTCTCTGAAACAGTGCGCATCCCCAGTGATGGTCAAGAACTGGAAGCCTTCATGCACGGACCTTACTTGGAAATCAACGCCGAGCATCGCCTGATTTTTGTTGAAACGCCGGCGGATGCCGAAACCCTCAGCAAGGCTCAGGCCCTGCGCGCTTACGAAAGCACCTACACCAAGCATGTCTTCGGCATCAGCTATCTGGCCAACGCCCAACCAGCCGCGAACACCTTAACGCTGCCAGCGGTGGCCGATGAAATGAAGATTCCGTTTGTCGGCGGCATTCCCTTCCAGGTCCTCGCCTGGCTCAGCACCAAGGCCCGCGGCATCGACTTGGCGCACCAAATCTTCACGGACTTTTCTGCCAAAGTGGGCAGCAAAACCGTGCTGCAACAATACGTTTAGGAGGCTATCTGATGCAGATTTTAATCAATCAAATAAGTTATCGTAGTCACGGCCCTAAAGTGGCGATTGTGCAAAGCACACAGCCGCTCACGAACGCCACCTTCACCCTGGCAGACACTGATGGTACCGTCGTTTTGGCTGGTCCGATCACCGCTGTTGGCACCGTCGCGCACTGGCACACTGGGACTTATGGCACCATCGACTTTTCCGCGGCGGAAGCGGAAGGTAAGTTTCAGCTGACCGTGAAGGCCGACCAAGGCACCGGGCACTCCGCCCGCTTTACCATCGACCACGGCTACATGGATTTGCGCCTGATTTCCGCCATGACTTATTGGTTCAAAGGCCAGCGCGCAGACGGCGAATGGGCTGCGCATGATCAGCATGCTGAATTCATGGGTGCGCGCGAAGGCACTTGGAATGTGGCTGGCGGCTGGTTCGATGCCACCGGTGATGTCGGCGTGCATCTTTCCCACCAGTCCCACACGGCTTATTACAATCCGCAGCAAATGGCCTTTTCCGCCTACGCTTTTTATCAGTTGACGGAACAACTGGCGCATGGCGATGAGGCCTTCACCATCGTCAAGCGTCGCATTTTGGCTGAAGCTTCTTACGGTGCCGATTCGGTGATGCATCGCTTCGTGCCGACCCGCGCCTTCATCAAGTCCATCGATCGGCCGAGTGCTTATGCGGTGATGTCCGACACGCGGCAAATGGCGTATGAATTGCACCACAGCTCCGATCAATTCGGCGAAGCGGCCACGGCCGCGCAAGAAACCGTCACCGATTTGAACTACGAAACTTCCTTCCGCTCTGGCGGCGGCAGTGCGATTGCGACGTTAGCGATTGCCGGGCGCCACTACTATCCTGGCGCCGAGTACACCAGCGGCGACTACATCCAAACGGCTAAACAAGCCTATCGCTATCTCAAGGCGCACAACAACGAGCTCACCAACGACGGTAAAACCAATCTAGTCGATGCTTACTGCGCTTTGCTCGCCACGGTCGAGCTGTACAAAACCACCGAAGAATACGGCTACCTGCTGGAAGCTCGCGACTGGGCCACTCAAATCGAAAATGCTGTGGTTACTCAGGCTGGCTATCCCTGGCTGACGGTGGATCAAGAGATGCCGTTCACCCACCCCGCCGACGAAGGCCTCCCCTTGTTTGCGTTAGCGCTCTATGCGGAAGTCGAAAATGAGCCTCAGCAAGCACAAGCCGCTCAAGCCGCCGCGAAGACGCTACTTGAAAGCCTGATTGCCATGTCAGACAGCGTGAATAACCCCTTTGATTATGCCCGCATTTGGGCCAAGGATAACCCGCAAGATGCTTTGCGCACCCAGTTCTTCTTCCCGCACCACACTGCCGCTGCGCCTTGGTGGCAAGGGGAAAATGCGCGGCTAGCCAGCCTCGCCACGGCAGCGTTCAAGCTCGCCGCCACCACTGAAGGCGAGCAAAAACAGCAATTCATCGCCTTTGGCCAAGCGCAGCTGGATTGGATCGAAGGCCGCAACCCCTTCGATAGCGCGATGATTGAAGGCTTTGGCCGCAACCATATTCAATACCACTTCGGCGACCGGGTGGACTTCCTGAATGCCCCTGGTGGCATTGTCAACGGCATCACCAGCGGCATCGACGACGAACAAGACATCGCTTTTGTTCGCGGGCCGGAAGATGGCGTCGATGACAACTGGCGCTGGGCTGAACAATGGCTCCCGCATGTTAGCTGGATGTTGCTGGCGCTGGGGCAAAAGAGCACCCTGTAATTTGGGCTGAGCCAAAAAGCGCTGCTAGCTCAGAGGATAAGCAGCAAGCCCGGCCAAACCTGTACTTAGGCTTGACCGGGCTTGTTGCTTATCCGGCTAGGGCGTTACTTTTTGGCTCGTAACGCTGCTGGAATCGGCTCGTCAAGCCTAATCAAGCCAGTTCAAGGCGCGGTTTTTTGCTTCCGCCTGACTTTATTTCTCCTCAGGCTTTGTTACACTGGAAATTGAAATGGAGGTTTTCTTATGAAATACCGTACATTAGGTAAGACCGGTTTTAACATCAGTGAAGTGTCCTTGGGGACTTGGCAGCTGGGCGGCAAATGGGGCGCCCCGTTCAACCAAAAGGATGCCGATGACACCTTGGCCGAGGCCTACGCGCAAGGGGTCAACTTCTTTGATACCGCCGATGGCTATCAAGATGGCAACTCGGAACGCACCGTCGGCAATTTTGTCCGCCAGCACCCTGACGTGCACTTCACCACCAAAATGGGCCGCAAGGAATCGCCACTGACGGTTGACCACTTCGATGCTGCACACTTAGACCGCTACGTTGATGAATCCCTGCAGAACATGAAACTGGACGCGCTGGATATGGTGCTGCTTCACTGCCCACCGATGTCACTTTACTACCAGCCGGAAATGTTCTGGCACCTCGATCAGCTGAAAAAGGCCGGCAAAATCCGTAACTATGGCGTGTCGGTGGAACGCGTCGAAGAAGGACTCAAGGCACTGCAATATGACATCAGTGCCGTCGAAATCATTTTCAACATGTTCCGGCTGCGCCCGGCTGTGCATTTCTTCGCCGCCGCCAAAGCGGCCAACGTCGGCATCCTTGCTCGGGTGCCCCTGGCTTCAGGCCTGCTGTCTGGCAAGTACACCGCTGACACCAAGTTTGCCCCGACCGACCAGCGGAGCAATAACCGCAATGGCGAGCTGTTCGACAAAGGTGAAACCTTTTCAGGCGTAGACTACCTCACTGGGGTCAAAGCTGCGGCCGAACTCAAGCGGCGCTTGGGCACCGAAGATCTAGCCGGCATGGCACTGCGTTACATCTTGATGCACGATGCTGTGTCCGCCGTTATTCCTGGCGCCAGCAACCCGACGCAGATTGAGCGCAACACCCGCGCCTCTGATTTGCCCGCTTTAACCCCTGAGCAAATGAACATTGTGCAGGATGTGTATAACGAGTACATCAAAAACCCTGTTGACTACCTCTGGTAACCCAAGAATCAAAACGGCGGCCATCATTTCCTCAGTTGGAAGTGATGACCGCCGTTATTAGTTAGCTTTGATTAGAATTTCTGCCACACATCAGCAAGCACATTGGTTTGCTCACGATCAGGCCCCACTGAGAAGGTCAGCAGATCCACGTTGATCAGCTCGGCAATGCGCGCCACGTAATTACGGGCGTTTGCTGGCAGGTCGGCCAAGGTTTTGGCGCCGGTGATATCTTCATCCCAACCCGGCAGCTCTTCGTAAATCGGCTTGCAGGCGGCCAGTTCTTTAAGTGAAGCTGGGTAACGGGTGATGGTTTCGCCATTCAGGTCATAAGCCGTGCAGATTTTGACAGTCTTCAGGCCGGTGAGCACGTCGATTGAGTTCAACGCCAAATCGGTCACCCCAGCCACGCGGCGGGCATGGTTGACCACCACCGCGTCGAACCAGCCGATGCGCCGCGGCCGGCCGGTCACAGTGCCGTATTCATGGCCGGCTTCGCGGATGAAGTTGCCATCAGCATCGAACAATTCAGTGGGAAATGGACCATCCCCGACCCGGGAGGTGTAAGCTTTCGCAACGCCCACCACGCGGTCGATTTTGCTAGCACCTACCCCGGAGCCGGTGGAAACGCCGCCGGCCGGATTAGAGCTAGTGACGAATGGATACGTACCTTGGTCGATATCCAACATCGTGCCTTGCGCGCCTTCAAACAGCACGTTGTCGCCGGCATCGATGGCATCGTTCAAGACCACCGAGGTGTCGCAAACATACTGCTTCAGCTGCTGGCCGTAGCCGTAATATTCTTCGAAGATGTCATCGAAGGCCATCGGTTCAGCGTCATAAATCTTAGTGAACAGCTGATTTTTCTCGGCGAGATTGGCCTTGAGCTTGGTTTCAAAGGTTTCTTTATCGAGTAAATCCGCAATGCGAATGCCGACCCGCGCGGCCTTATCCATATAGGCTGGGCCGATGCCACGGTTCGTGGTGCCAATTTTACCGGCGCCTTTAGCGGCTTCCTGCAGCTTATCTAGCGCGATGTGATAAGGCAAAATCACCTGGGCCCGATCGGAGACCCGTAGATTATCGCCAGCGACGCCTTGAGCTTTGATATGAGCCAACTCTTCCACCAGGCTCTTCGGGTTCACGACCACCCCGTTGCCAATCACAGACAACTGGTGGGCATGCAAAATCCCTGAAGGTATCAGGCGCAGCTTGTACACCTGCCCATCACTGTGAATGGTATGGCCGGCGTTGTCACCGCCTTGATACCGGCTGATGATTTTGGCCCCTTGACTGAGGAAATCGGTAATTTTACCTTTCCCTTCGTCGCCCCACTGCGTTCCGACTACAACGACTGTTCCCATGAATGATCGCTCCTTAGTTGTCTATCGCATCAAAATCAAAATCCTTTAATGCCACCAAGTATTCTACCAACTATGAACGCCTGAGGCAAGGCAAAACCCGAATATTAATGTTTTGACACTCTAATAAAAAGAAAAAAGCCGAACATTTTCCGTTCGGCTTTTTTGAACTTCCTTGATAAACGAATAATCCTCGTTAACGCGTTTGATGAGCACGCGCCTCTTGTAAGTAGGCATAAATGTGACCAAAGGCAATTTCTTGCACCTCATCGAAGGTCACTGCCACCGGTTCATCCTCGCTGGGGACACTGATTTCAAAGCCAGTTTGATCGGGATTTTCCGGGATACCCATCAGGTGGGTATTTTCATTTTGCACCCGGACGCGCACCACCCGTTCAAAGGCTGCCGCTTCGTTGATCAAGCTGCGGAACAAATCCTCGGAGCGGTCGAATTCGCGATCGGCATTCAGCACTGGCTGTTTCTCTAGATGATGAGCCGTCATCCAGTCGCTATACGCTTTGACCGTTTGCAGGTAATCCGAAGCGGTGATCACGCTTTGAATGCTCGTCAGCCGCAGCGCCACATAGCCGCCGAATTGCCCGGCCATGTCTTTCAGCCGTAGCACCACCGTCTCGGCGTTAACGGCCTTCACCGCCCCCACGTAAAACTGGTCACCGGCATTGCGCGGCATCGCCGCCAGCAGCTGGCCGGATTGCTGGGCCTCGTTGAATAAGGCCTCCAGCTGGCCATCATTTTGGGTGATTTCGGTGCGTACATGCTGCAGCTGGTTGCGCTGCTTGAGCAGTTCAGTTTCCAGATGCAGCTCCAAGCCTTCGCATTCCACCACCAGCACATCGGAAAAATCGACCTGCAAATAGCGGACGTCGGTGTAGTTGAACTTGTTGAACACCGACAGCGTCAGCCGGTCGTCAGCCACCGCGGTGACCTGACCTTCCAAATAACTATCATCATCGGCCAAAATCACCAAGATGACTTCGCCACTGGTTTGCGCATGCAAGGCGAGTTGGTGCAGCAGGTTTTGCCGCGGGTCAAAGGCGAGTGGTTTTTGCGGCGTGAGGCCGATGAAATGATGCTCCGCCGCCACGCGCATGCGAAAGGACATATCGACCAAGTCATCGCCAGCGAATTCGACTTGCTCAATCGCCGGAAAGGCAATCAGCACCGCGCCATCTGCCAGCCCTGCATCGTTATACGTGGCCAACAAGACGCTTTGCTTGCCCAACAGCTGCACATAGCCGGTATAAAAATCATCTGTATCGCGTTGATAGACATTGATCAAGAGCTTTTCGTTGAGCGCCGTCATCAAACTCATCAAAATGGCATCCATGGGCCTGCCTGCTTTCGGGAAATTTGTGGGTAGCTTTAGTTGAAATTTTGTTGTGTGTTCCTAGTCGCGCTGCGGTTGGCCAACGCCGGAGTGATTTGATCAGTCTGTAGCGCAAAGCGCGTACAGACTGACATGCGGCAGCAGCTACGCCTGCTGGCCCGCCGCCAGAAAACGGCGGCAAACCATCTGGCTAGGCTAATCATCCGGCTAAGTGCGGCCTCGCTCCACAGCCTTCCTAGTTGCGCTGCGGTTGGCAACGCTCGAGCGATTAGCTACGCATCAGCCCTCGCCGCTTTCAGCGGCAATGACTGACGCTAGGCTACTCGTCGAGCTAAACCCGCCAACCTCCACAGCCTTTTTTATGCTGGGACCGGTGAAATTGAGCTGAACTTATTGTACGACTTCACAAACAGCAAATTCACGGTGCCGCGTGCACCGGAACGGTTTTTCTCGACGATCACTTCAACTGGGCCCACGTCAGGCTCGTCTTGGTTTTGCCCTTGACCCTGACCTTGGCCGCCATCTTCGTCGCCGTCTTCCCCGTCGCGGTAGTAGTCTTCCCGGTACAAGAAGGCAACAATGTCGGCATCCTGTTCGATTGAGCCGGATTCACGAATATCAGAAAGCACCGGCCGCTTGTCTTGGCGCTGTTCGACGCCACGCGAGAGCTGCGACAGCGCGATGACCGGGCAATGCAGTTCCTTGGCGAGTTTCTTCAGCTGCCGGGAAATCGCCGAGACTTCTTGCTGCCGATTTTCCTGACCGGAGCCTTCAATCAGCTGCAGGTAATCAATCACGACCAAGCCCAGTGGATGGCCGTCTTTTTCATGCTCTTTTTGCAACTTCAGGCATTGGGCGCGAATCTGGGCCACGCGGATGCCGGGAGTGTCGTCAATGTAGATGCTGGCCTGGCTTAAACTGCCCATCGCCACCACCAAATTCTGCCACTCGTCGCCATTCAGCTGCCCGGTGCGCAGGTGCTGGGAGTCAATATTACCTTCTGCACAGAGCATGCGGTTAACCAGGGATTCAGCACTCATTTCCAGTGAAAACATCGCGACGGTTTTATCGGTTTTGGTCCCGACATTTTGCGCCACATTCAGCACAAACGCGGTTTTACCGACGGCGGGGCGGGCGGCCAAAATAATCAACTCATCATCGTGCAAACCGGTGGTCAGCTCATCTAGCGCCTTGAACCCCGTGGGCAGGCCGGTGATGGTTTGATCGCCTTGGGCCAGCTTATCGACTTCCGCCATGGCGTCATTCAACACATCCTTGATGTGCTTGAAGCCGGAATGGTTATTGCCATCGCTGACCGCCATGATCATGGATTCGGCATTTTCCATCAAATCCGGCACGTTGGCCTGGTCGTCGTAACTTTGCTGAATAATTTGTTCTGAGGTGCTGATTAACCGCCGCAACTGCGCTTTTTCGGCCACAATTTTGGCATAGTAAACCACGTTAGCGGCGGTTGGCACGGCTTCGGCTAAGTCGGCAAGGTACGGCACGCCGCCAATGTCATCCAGCTGTTTGTGGTCCTCTAAATAAGCCCGCACAGTCAAGACGTCGATGGCCTGGTCTTGCAGGGATAAGTCGCTCATCGCATGGAAAACCAGCTGGTGGGCGCGCTTATAAAAATCGTCTTCAACTAAAAACTCCTGCGCATCCGCCAGGGTCCGCGGCGCCAGAAAAACGCCACCTAAAACTGCTTGTTCCGCCTCTAAGTCCTGCGGCGGGAGGCGCCGAATTTGATTATCCATGACCAGACTCCTTTGGCTAACTGTCACTGCCGACTCGTTTTGTCGCTATCTTATATAGTTTAGTCGAGCGGCTAAGCATTCGCAACTAGCCCGCGCCATCAAAAAAGCGGCCGACCCATCCGTCTTGGCGTTTGGTCTCACCGCTTGGAAAAATTATTTTTGCGCCGTCACATGCACGCGGATTTTGGCATCCACACCTGGGTACAGGTGCACCGTCACATTGCGATAGCCCAGAGCCTTGATGGGCTCTGGCAAATCCATTTTGCGCTTGTCGACTTTGATCTGGTACTGCTTGTCGAGCGCTTGGGCGATTTGCTTGCTGGGAATGGAGCCGAACAGGCGGGAGTCTTCACCGGCCTTGGATTGGATTTCAACCACGGATTTGTCGTCTTCCAACTTGGTCTTGATGGCTTCGGCATCGGCTTTTTGTTCCGCTTCCTTTTTGGCTTCCAGCCGCTGCTGGCCTTCCAAGGCACTCATGGCCTGGCGCGTCGCCAGCTTGGCCTTGCCGTTTTTGATCAAGAAGTTCTGAGCGTAACCATCAGGCACGTCCTTGACCTGCCCCCGCTTGCCTTTACCGCGCACGTCTTCCAAAAAAATCACTTTCATGAGATGGCCTTCTTTCTAGTTGTTTGCTGCTTCATCCTTGATGGCGGCCAATAACATGGTCCGCACTTCAGGCACCGACTTGCCTTCCACTTGGGTGGCGGCATTACTCAAATGCCCACCGCCGCCGAGCTTTTCCATCAGCACCTGGACATTCACATCGCCCAAACTGCGCGCCGAAATGCCAACCTTGCGATCCGAGCGGCGCGTAATGACGAAGCTGGCTTCAATACCATTAAGCGTCAGTAGCGTATCAGCCGCCTGCGCCGCAATGACGGGATCATAAGCTTCATTGTCTTCCCCTGTACATAATGCCATAGCTGGGGTAATCATTTCAATTGTGTCGATAAGATGGTTCTTTTGAATGTATGAATCGACACTTTCCTTCAAAAAGTCCTGGGTCATTTGCGGATCAGCGCCCAGACTGCGCAGATACGACGCCGCATCAAAGGTGCGCGTGCCGGTGCGCATCGAGAAGTTCTTGGTGTCGACCGTGATCCCTGCCAGCATCGCCGTAGCTTCTAACTTGCTTAAAGTTGGCATCCCTTTTGGCTGATATTCGAACATTTCGGTAATCAGCTCACAAGTCGAGGACGCATAAGGTTCAATATAAACCAGCATCGGATCTTCTGGGAATTCTTCCCCGCGCCGGTGATGGTCAATAATCACCGTGCGCGTCGCCAGCCGGTCATACAGATCTGGCGCTGCAGTAATGGACCGCTTACTGTGGTCCACCAAAATCAGCAAGGATTGGTCCGTGGCTTCGGCCAGTGCCGCTTCCGGCGTCACAATCGAGTTGCCAATATCTGGATCCTTGCCCACGGCGCTCATCAGCCGTTCGACATCGGAATGCAGGTGTTCGGGGTTAATCACCACGTAACACTCTTTGCCGTTCATTTGAGCAATGCGGCGAATGCCCAGCGCGGCCCCGATGGCATCCATGTCCGGCCGATTGTGACCGACCACGAACACTTTATCCGTTTGCTTGAACAATTCCTGCAACGCGCCAGAAATCATGCGCGCCCGCACCCGGGTCCGCTTTTCCATCGGGTTGGTCTTGCCGCCGTAGAACCGGGCCTGACCATTCTTTTCGCGGACCACGACCTGATCGCCGCCGCGGCCTAACGCCAGATCCAGGTTCGACTGCGACGTCACCGCCAGTTGAGCCAAATCGGCCTCACCATAGGCAATCCCCACTGACAGCGTCAACGGATAGTTTTGCTTCGAGGTTTCTTCGCGGATTTGATCGAGAATCTTGAACTTGTCTTTTTCCACGGCTTCCAGCGACCGCACATAGGCAATCAACAGGAAGCGGTCAGTGGCCACCCGCTTAACGAACATGCCAAAGTGGCTGGCCCAGTTGCTCATTTGGTTCGTGACATAGGAATTCAGATTGGTGGTGGCCTGGTCATCCAAGGTCTGGGTCACTTCATCGTAGTTATCCAAGAACACCTGGCCAATGGCGATGCGCTCGCCTTCCGCCTTGGCCTCAATCTGAGCGTAACGAGTGACATCCATCAAGTACGCTACGCCGATACTCTTTTGCACGGTTAATTCAAAATCGTGCCCGCCCCAGTGCACCTCGGCCAGCTCGTTGCTATCTTGGTGTTCACTGATGACCTTCGCCAAATCCGGATCCAGCTCCGGCAGCGACTCGCCTAAGATATCTGATTCATGGAAGTATTGCAGTAAGTAGGGATTTGCCCACTCAATCTTCATCGCCTTGTCGAAAATCAAGATCCCCACTGGCATCTTGATCAAGGCTTCTTGCTCACCGCGCTTAATGCGGTAAGACAAATCCGAAATGTACTTGTTCGTGCTGACGGTAATCCGTTCTAACGCAAAAAAGGTGGCGACGACCAAGCCCACCAGAAAAACAAACAGTAAAATGGCCAGCCAGGGCCGAATGAACGCCGCCACGATCACATCGATCGCCGCCAACGCGGTCATCACCATGGCCAAAGTCCGCAGCCGCGAATCCTCCAAAAAGGCCGGCAACGTAATTCTTTCTAGTAATTTTTTCATCATTAACTCGCTTTCGCCGTACGCTAATCGCCATAGATTGCCAGTCTATTCTAACATATTTGAACAGGCTGCGAAGGTCGGCGGGTTTAGCACGATGGCTAGCCTAGGCTAAGGCATTGCCGCTGGTTTGTAGCGGCGAGGACTTAGCCGTAGCTAGACACTCGTGCGTTGCCGACCTAAGCGCAACTAGAACAGGCTGCGAAGTCGAGCGCATTTAGGGGACTGGCCAGCCTAGCGCTAGGCATTGAAGCCGTTCTTTGGCTTCGAGGCATAGCGCGTAGCTGGACACGTCCCCGTTGCTCGACTGAGCGCAACTGCGGCCTGCGGAAAAGGGCGGATTTCGCGGCCAGGTAGCCCAGCACATTGAAGCCGAGCGTCTTTCACTTCACCTCATGATACCCGTCCGCCTTCAGCGTCTGCGTCACATTCGCCAGCCCGATATGATCCGTTTTCCCAGCCAGCACCTGGTCATCCAGCTTCGCCAGCTTGGCAAAGTCCACTGTCGCGGTGTCAACGGTAATCACCTCATGCACGATGTTTTGCTGGCGCGAAACTGTGGCCTTAACCCCGCGCAGCTTGGCATGCGCCTTGGCATCTTGTTGCATAATGCGCCAGCCATCATTGAGCGTTGAAGCGTTTTTGGTGCCCATGGTTTTGACCAAGTCGATATCCAGCTTGGTCACCTGCTTATCCACCACATCGGCATTGCCCTTAGTATAAAAAATCATGGTAGTCTGCTCTTCGCCATCGTCTTTGGTGAAGGTGGTGCGCCGCGTGGTGGCTTGACAGCCAGCGAGCATCAGCGTCATCAGCCCCGCCGCCAGCAGCAGCCAGCGGGTCAGCTTAGCGGCTGGTTTCTTCATATAAGTAACCACTTTCGCGTAACGCCTGCTTAATCGCCGTCAGCTGCGCCGGCGTGTCATAGGCAATCGTATGCAAATGCACGCCGCCAGTCAGCTCTGACAGCATTTTGCCATGGCCTTCTTGCATCCGGGCCAAAAACAAGTTGATATCGGTTTGCGTGTGAATTTGCAATTCACCGCGCAGCTGGCCGTATAGCGGGTGGTCAACCATCACATCCAGCACCGCCCCGCCGTTATCAATCACGCGCGCCAATTCATCCCCCGCTTGCTGCGGTGTGTGGCGGCAGACGATGATGGCGGTGTGGGCGTCTTCAGTGGTGTACATATAGCCGCGCGGCGTGGCCACGATTTGCTCGCCGCGAGCGCGCATCAACGCCACGTCGCCCACAATGGTCTGGCGGCTCACCCCGAAGCGTTTGCCAAAAGCGGTGGCGCTGATCGGCGCGGCGCCGTCTTGAAGCGCCATGCGAATCTGCGCTTGTCGTTCTGCACTAGTTATCATCGATCTTCCTCCTGTCTTTACACAGCTTACCGCCTTTTGCCGCCGGACAAAAGACTTAACTGAGACTTAACCACCGCGCGCGCCGTAACATGATAATCTAACGGTGAGAACGTGAAGGAGGCGACGTCGATGTTCAAAAAGTTGGTGCTCACCCTCAGCCTGCTGCTAGCTGCTGGTTTATTTGGTTTTGCCTTATGGCTGTGGCCTGATTATGTCGCCCGCACCACCACTTTGAAAGCATTGAACACCCCGAACGTCACACTGACCGATTACACCGATGTAGAAACCGCTCGCCAGTTGGAAGCAGACAACTACCGAGTCGTGCTAGATAGCGACAATCAAGGTAGCCAAGGCGTCGCGGCCTACGCCATGAAAATCAACGGCGTGGAATACTGGGTGGAACTCAAGCGCGAAGGTAATTGGTTTCCACGTGAAACATTGAAACGCATCAGCGTCTTTCAACCAGATGGCTCGAATTGACGATTTCGACCGCGCTTTCACTCAAAAAATGATAAACTTACGCTGAATATATTTTATAGGAGGCGCACTCTTGAGTGACTCAGCTTTAGCGCACCTGATTGAATTACCTGGCACCATTAACCTGCGCGACATCGGCGGTTATCACACCCGCGACGGCCACACCATTCGCAAGCACAAACTGTACCGCTCCGGCCTGATTACTTACATGCCGGAAGCAGTACAGCAGCATCTGCTTGAGATCGGGTTGAATACCGACATCGACCTGCGCCAGCCCGCCGACCGCAGCAAGGCCCCAGACGTCGAGCTGCCAGGCGTGGCTTACCACAACTTGTCACTTTACCCCTTCGCAGATCATCCCCACTTCATGATGAAGTTTCGGCTCGCTTCCAAAGCTGCTCACTTCACCCTCGCCCGCGATTCCTACCGCTACATGGCCACGGACCCGCGCACCGCGAAGATGCTACGCAAGGTGATCCAGCTCCTGGTCCAAAACGAAACTGGCGCAACCTTGTTTCACTGTTTTGCCGGCAAGGACCGCACCGGCGTGGTCGCGATGCTGATTGAAGGCCTACTCGATGTGCCGGAAAAAGTCGCCCACCAAGATTACATCGTCACCAACGATATTTTGATGGATCGTTTCACCGGCGATCAGGCCGCGGCCGATTTGCCCATGACCAACCGCATGGTCATGGGCATGAATTCCCAACCGGCCGATGACAGCTACTTTGAAGCCGTACAAACCGTCGTCAAACAATACGGCGGCTGGCCGGCTTATGCCAAGGAGCATCTGGATTTGACTGACAGTGACATCAAAGATTTGAAACGTTTATATTTGGAATAAACAAAATGGGTAAGCAATCTGTGATTGCCTACCCATTTTGTTATTGCGGAAAATATTCGGACTGCTGTTTCTCAGGAATCACACCCCGCACACCACCTCGAGGATTGGGTGTGTCCCCCGCAAATCTTGGAATTAAATGACAGTGACAGTGCATGACCGTCTGCCCGGCGAATCGACCACAATTCCAACCGATATTGTAGCCATCAGGCCTGCTTTGGTGATCCAGGAGCTGCTTTCCCTGGTCTAGCAGCCGCAACATGTCGGACCGTTCTTCTTCGTTGAGATCAAAGAAGGTCGCTGCATGGCGACGAGGAATCACTAGAAGATGCCCGGGCGAAACGGGACTTAGATCAAAGAAGCCAACACAGGTCTTATTTTGTAGAATAATCTTGTTGGTATCAATGGCGCAAAAAGGGCAGCCAGTCATCGGTCTATTTCCCCCATCAAAATGAAATCATCGAGGCACTTCTGTTTACTTTTCTTCGTAGCCAGCGGCCTTCAGCACGCCGACGGATTGCTTCAAGCTCACGCTATCCGCTGTGCCAGTCCCGGCGCCTTCAGCGGCCTTCAGCTTTTTCATGTTGACCTTAGTGTAATCGATGGTGATCTTCTGGGTGGCCTTGTCGCCATCGCGCTTCACTTCTGTCGTCACGCCAGCCAGCCCCTTGTATGGCTTAACTGCGGCCTTCATTTTGGCATAAGCAGCGTTGGTTTGCTTCTTATTCTTACTACCCATTAACTTGGAAAGCGTCACTTCGCTGAGTGCTTCTTGCTTCACGACCTTGTCGGAACTGCGCTTGGTGTAATACGTAATGGTGGTTTTATCCCCAGCAATTTGCGTATTCACCAACGTAGTCTTCTGCAGAAACAGCGAGCACGCGGCCAGCGTCGCCACTGCCAGCACCGCCAAAACCGCGAGTAATGATTTGAGTGTTTTCTTCATACAATTCTCCTTCGTTAACGGTTAGTCACCTCTCGCTTAGCCAAAATGGCAAAGCGAATTGTGTTTATCATAATATTTTAATCTTGCGAAAGCAACACCAGGCTGTGGCGCTGGCACCGGCCCCATTATGAAACCGCTTTATTTTTCCAAGAATTCGTGAAATAATGATCATGTGTTAAATCCAATTTCCCAAAGGAGTGTTCAGATTGAAGATCAAAGCAGCTGTGGTTGAGAAGCAAAACGCCGATTTTGTGATTAAAGATGATATTGAATTAGCGGAAATGGGACCAGATGACATTCAAGTGCACATGGTCGCCAGTGGCATTTGCCACTCAGACGAAGCCTTGCGCATCGGCGACGCGGTGATTGACTATCCCATCGTGCTCGGCCATGAAGGCTCTGGGATTGTCGAAAAAGTCGGCCCGGAAGTGACCCAGTTCAAGCCAGGTGACCATGTTGTGCTCAGCTTTTATGCTTGCGGCAACTGTAAGAGCTGCCTGAAGGGCATTCCAACGCAATGTGAAAACTACGCGCATAACAACCTGTCTGGCATTCGCCCAGACGGCTCCAGCCACTTCACGGAAGACGGTCATCATGTTGCCGACATGTTCGACCAAAGCTCCTTCACCACCACCACCGTTGTGCGCGAACGCAACGCGGTGAAGGTCGACAAGGACCTTGACCTGCGCAAGCTGGGGCCGCTGGGTTGCGGCTATGTCACCGGCTCCGGCACCGTTTTGAACACCCTGAAGCCAAAACCAGGCGACACCATTGCCGTCTTTGGCACCGGCGCGGTTGGCCTGGCTGCCATGATGGCAGGTCGAATTTCCGGCTGCACCAAAGTCATCGGCATCGACATTGTGGACTCCCGGCTCGAATTAGCCAAAGAGCTCGGCGCTACCGATGTGATCAACTCCAAAGGCATCGACGTGGTCAAGGCCGTGCAAGATCTGACTGGCGGCTACGGTGTTGACTGGGCCGTTGATACCACTGGCGTCACCAAGGTCATGGAAGACTCCATCAAAGTCTTGGCCCAAGGCGGCACCACCGCAACGATTGCCGTCACACCAAATCACATTGACGTCGACACTTGGAACGACCTGTGCGTCAACGACAAAAAGATTGTCGGCGTCAACATGGGCGACTCCATTCCGCAGGTCGACATTCCCCGCTTGATTGACTTCTACAAGATGGGCGTCTTCGACTTCGACAAAACCGAGAAGTTCTACAAATTCGATCAGATCAACGAAGCCAACGCCGACTCCCGTTCCGGGAAAACCATCAAGCCAGTGCTGGTGATCGACGAAGACTACAAGCCAGGCGAATAACACCTGAAACACAAAGCAACTGCCAGCCCTGTTTGATGAAGGACTGGCAGTTTTTGTGTGTTTGAAGCCTTATTTTTGCCCGTAATAGGCATGCTTGCCATGCTTGCGGTAATAATGCTTGTCGAGCAGGTACTGCGGTACGTGATGGTCGGTTGAACTTAAGGTCATGGCTTGATAGTCAATCTGACTGACCACCTCAAGCACCTTGGCGTTATAGACCGCCTTGGCCGGCGTTGCCCCCCATGTAAAGGGCCCGTGCTGGCTAACCAGTACCGCTGGCACCGCGTCATGATCCAAATGCCGCTCCTGAAAGGTTTTGACAATCACGTTGCCGGTTTCCTCTTCGTAAGCCCGTTCAATCTGGGCCTGCGACAGCGGATCCGAAACCGGGACATCCCCATAGAAGGTGTCAGCGGCAGTGGTGTTGAGTGCCGGAACATCAAGATTAGCACTGGCAAACGTCACCGCGTAAGGCGAGTGCGTATGCACAATCCCACCGATATCTTTAAACTGGTTGTATAAGACGACATGGGTGGGGGTATCACTGGATGGGCGCAAATCACCTTCCACCACTTCCCCTTTCAGGTTCACCACTACCATATCGCTGGGCTTCAGGGTCTCATAAGCCACCCCTGACGGCTTAATCACCAACAAACCTGCCTCTCGATCAATGCCGGAGACATTCCCCCAGGTAAAAGTCACCAGGTTCAGCTTGGGCAGCTGCATATTCGCCTCATAGACTTCTTCTTTCAGTTTTTCTAACATGCTGGCCTCCTACTGAATCATCACCGCTTGAACATCGAACATCGTCGCCAGCGCCTGAATTTGATCAATCGTCAGGTTGAACGACAGAACCGTGTGGTGACCGCCACCATTTTGAATCCAGGCGGTGGCCCCTTTTTCTAACCCAACGGTCGGGGTCCAAAGCTGGCTGGCCACTGGTAAGTGGGGCAACGGCTTTTCGGCTTGCTTAGCATGAACAGGATAGCCAATCAACTTGAAGCCATCGCGAAAATCAGCCAAGGTCACATCGATGGCCGCTCCGGCACTGCCATTGAAGACCAGGCGGGCCGGATCGGCCTTACCCCCAATATCCAGGGGATGGACCTCGATGCGCGGCTGATCAGACGCGATAGAAGGATCAACTTCCAGCATATGCGAGCCCAAAATTGCCTCGTGCCCTGGTCGCAGATCCAAGGTGTAATCTTCCATGAAGGAAGTTTTTTGATTATGCGCCATGACCTTCAGCACATGGCTGAGCGCAGAAGTCTTCCAATCCCCTTCGGCCCCAAAGCCGTAACCTTCTGCCATCAGCAGCTGCGCCGCCAATCCTGGCAGCTGCTCCAAACCATGGAGATCCTCGAAGTTGGTGGTAAAGCAGTTGTAGCCACGGTCGTCTAAGAACTGCTTGATACCAAGATATTCACGTAATTGATAGCGGACGGCATGATCATACGCCGCTGGCTCGCGGTCTCCGCGCACGACCTGGTACTTCGCAACTAACTTCGCATAAGCGTCATCAATGTCATTTTCTGTCACCGCATCGATGACCTCAACCACATCATGCAAGGCATAATAATCGACAGTCCAGCCAAACTTAATCTGGGCCTCCACGCGGTCGCCATCGGTTACCGCCACATTGCGCATGTTATCGCCGAAACGCGCCACTTTGGTCTGAAAACTTTCAGCATAAGCCACAGCCACATCCTGCCAAGCCGCAATCTCCGCCTTCACTTTCGGCGTGTCCCAATGACCATACACGATTTTGTTGTGAAGCCCCAGCCGCGCATTGATGTAGCCATACTCACGATCCCCATGGGCGCTTTGATTCAGATTCATATAATCAAAATCGATGGTTTCGTAGGGAATATCTTGGCGAAACTGCGTCGCGAGGTGGAGTAGTGGCTTTTGCAACAGCTTGGTGCCGCGAATCCAATTCTTAGCTGGCGAGAACGTGTGCATCCAGGTGATGACGCCGGCCACTTGATCACGATAGTTGGCTTCTTTCATAAAGGCCGTAATTCCCTCGGCGGTGGTGAGCACGCCTTTGAACACGACTGGATAAGGCAAGGTGCCGCTTGCGTTTAATTGCGCCGCAATCACCTGGCTGTCTGCTTCCACCTGTTTCAAAGTTTCTTCACCATATAACGCTTGGCTACCCACGGCAAACCAAAACTCATAGTCCTGTGCTAATTTCATGTCATATCCTCCATTCAATCGGTCTAATCGACTAAATTCCCCGCCTGCCGAGCCAGCGGCAGCGCCTGCTGATACCGCATTAGGAACTGCTGATAGGCGGCCTGCCCTTTGGCCGCCGGCGTTAGGGTGATGCCTGTCGCTGCTTGAAAAACCCGAGCCTTCAGAAAAGCCGCTAAATCACCGCCGCCTTGCAGGGCAAACAAGGCCAACACCGCCATGCCAAACGGTCCACCAACATCGGCATTGGTCATCACGGTGATGGGCATCCCCAAGGCATCGGCCAAAACTTGTTGCGCAATCTTCGGCGTCTGGAACAGGCCGCCTTGCGCAACCATCGCAGTTTGTTTCAAACTGACCTCCTGCTGAAGCTGCGCCATCCCAATGGCTAATGGGGCAAAAGCGGCAAACAGTTGCGTGGCCATAAAATTGGGGAGCGTCAACCGGCTACTAGGCGTCCGGACCTGAAGCGGCCGCCCTTGCTCGACATGGGTCAGGTTTTCTCCTGATAAGTTAGCGAAAGCCAACAAGCCGCCCAAATCAGCATCTGCTTCAGGGACTGTCCCCAAAAACTTGGGATAAAGGTCGCTCGGCGCCATGCCCGTCGCCGCAGTGATGGCATCGCCCAGCAGCGTGACCCAAGCATTGAGATCAGAAGAGCAGTTATTGGCGTGAATCATCGCCACTGGCTGCCCAGTCGGCGTCGCCACAATATCAATGGCAGGATCCCAGTGATTGGGCACGGCTGGTAAAACCACCATGGCAAACGCGGACGTCCCCACCGAAATATTGCCTGAGTTGACGGCCACACTGTTAGTCGCCACCATGCCAGTCCCTGCATCGCCTTCTGGTGGGGCCATCAGTGCACCAGCCTGCAAGACGCCACTAGGATCGAGCAAGCGCGCGCCAGCCGGTGTCAAATAACCGGCAACGGTACCCGCTTTTAACGGCGTCGGCAAAAGCGGCTCGAGGTGCAGGCCTTGTGCCTGCACGGCGGGCAAGGCGTCGAATAACGCCAGTTTCGTGGCGTCATACTGACCGGTTGCCGAATCTATGGGAAACATCCCTGCTGCATCCCCAACGCCAACCACCTTTTGCCCTGACAGCTGCCAATGCACATAGCCTGCCAGCGTGGTCATGGTGTTAATCCGAGTCACAGGTTCGCCATTCAAAATAGCTTGGTAAAGATGTGCCACACTCCAGCGCTGGGGAATGTTGAACCCAAACAACTCGGACAACGCAGCTGAAGCCGCTGCCGTCGTGTTATTGCGCCAAGTCCGAAAAGGGGTCAGCAGCTGATCTTCATCATCGAAAACCAAATAACCATGCATCATCGCACTAATCCCGATGGCGCCAATCTGTTCCAGCTGACAATCGTATTGCGTCTTCACTGCAGTCGCCAATGCTTGGTAGGCGGCCTGGATTCCACGCCAAACCTGAGCCAGGCTGTAGGTCCAATTACCATTTTGATAATCATTGGTCCAGCCATACGCGCCGGTGGCGACCGGCGTTAATTGATCCGTTAACAACTCGGCTTTAATCCGCGTCGAACCCAGCTCTAGGCCCAAGACCAGCCGGCCACTTTGAATTGCTTGTTTGATTGCCTTTTCCATTGGTTTCTCCCACCCATAAAAAAAGAAGTTGCACATCGTGTGCAACTTCAAGGTATGAGATTTATTCGTCTCTATCAAATTAATTCAATTGTTTCAAACCAATTCGGATCAATTTACCTGAGCGCTCGAGTTGAGGCGCGTAACATCAATTTGGCCGGATATTGACGCGAACTTGGCCGTTGCTGCGCAATCGCCTTCAGCACCGCCCGCCCGGCATCCTCACCCATTAGCCGTTTCGGATGCACCACCGTGGTTAGCTCAGGGTTCAGATAGCGGCTCATCTCATAGTCGTCAAACCCGACCAAGGAAATGTCGGCTGGCACTTTCAAACCAATCTCCCCAAGCCAGGAAATCAGGCGAATGGCGAGTTGATCGTTGTAACAGGCAATCGCGGTCGGCTTCAACTCCCCTGTCACTTGGTCGAGAATCCGCGCCTTAAGCTCCGCCAGACGATCTCCTGACTGGTAGAGCATCACATTACCGCTCGCCACTCCGGCCAGTTTGGCTTGATACGCTTGAACGAAACCCTGCATGCGGTTGACACCTTGTTGATCATCAATCTGAAAGAGGCCCAAAATCTTGCGGTGGCCCTGTTCAAGTAAATACTCTACCAACTGCCGCTCGCCGCTTGCCTCATCCACGGTCAGCGTCGGAAAGTCTGCCAGTCCCGCGTAGCCGGCGTTAATGAACACCACCGGCGTCCCTGCCAACGCAATCCGGCGATACAGGGCTAAATTAGGATTGGTCATGGCACTGCGCGTCGGCTCGATAATCAAGCCAGACACGCCAGTTTCAATCATGCGCAGCAAGCTCCGCTCTTCATTGGCAAATTCATTATGTGTATTGCTCAGCATCAGGCCATAGCCGGCGGCACTCACGACGCTGTCGATCCCAGAAATGATTGGCGGAAAAATATAGTCCGCCAGATGCGTCGTGATGACGCCGATAATTTTCTGCGCTGCTTGCTTGCGCTGCCGATGCCGAGGATCTTCCACAAAGTAGCCACTGCCTTGGACGGCACGCAACAGGCCTTCATCAACTAAGGCCTTCAGCGCCTGCCGCAGTCCATAGCGGGAAACTTGAAACTGCGTTAGCAACACGCGCTCAGTCGGTAGCTTTTCCCCGATAGTGTATCGCCCGGCAATTATCGCTTCCCTTAAGGCTAATTCAACTGCTTCGTGACTCTGCATGCTCCTCACCACCCCGCCTGTGATTCAATCCGAAACCGGCTTACCTTTAATCTCTAGTTAACACCATCTACCGTTTGAAATAAATAGCATTAAGCGATAATCGCATCCAGTGCAGTGTAGCTCAAGCATCTACTGCTATTCATGGCAGTCAAAGCGTCCCGTTGGCGCGCAACGCCGCAAAATTAAATTGCGGCAAGTACGCTTCATTCGCCAGCAACAGTTCATTGAGTAGCGGCCGCGCATCAACATCACTGTGCACCAGCGGATTGATGGTCAAGGCCTTCAGGGCAGTGGCGTAATCGCCAGTTACTGCGGCCTCACACCCCACTTGTTCAAAAGCCTTCATTTCGCGCACAATGCCGGCGGCCGCCACAGGCAAATGGCCCACTGTCAGTGGCATTGGGCCGTGACTGGTAATCACGCAATTCAACTCCATCACCGCGTCAGGGGCCAAGTCAAGGCACGCCCCATTGTTCGGCACATTAACGGTTTGAATATCGCGCCGATCCGCATATAACCCATAGATTAAATTGCACGACGCCTGACTGTACCCTGATCCGCCGCGCTTTTTTAGTTCCGGCGGCACGGTGTTCAGCTGCGGGTCACGATAAAGGTCAAACAGCTGATGCTCCAGCCGCTGTGCCACCACCGCGCGCGAGCCTTCGTGACTGGCGGCGCGGGCTTCTTCCGCCACCACTTGCTTGGTTTTCCAGTAATATTGGAGATAGCTAATCGGCACCACGCCGAGGCTTTGAAGAAAGTCGCGGTCCCAATTGCCCACGCCAGGATTGTCGACGCGCTGGTGTTCGGTAGTGACCAGATCAATGACATGGCGCGTCACATCGACCCCATCCAAATAAATATGCTTAGCGAACACGAGGTGATTGAGCCCGATGAACGCGGTGTCAACATGCTCCCGGGTGGTTTGCAGCGCATTCACAATATCACGCTGGATGTTATCAGGGCCATTGCACAGCCCAATGACTTTCTTCCAGCCGGTGTAATGCGTCACCGCCTCGGCCATCATCCCGGCTGGATTGGCAAAATTGATCAACCAGGCATCAGGGCACAGCTCGGTCATTTCCTTCACAATCGCCAGCAGTACGGGAATCGAGCGCAGCGCCATCATCAACTCCCCGGCGCCATTGGTTTCTTGACCGACCAGCCCATATTTCAACGGAATGTTTTCATCGTTGACCCGCGCCGGCAGCTGCCCCACGCGAAATTGGGTGGTGACAAAATCGGCGTCCTTCAGCGCTGCCCGCCGATCCAAAGTCGTGATGATCTTCAGCGGCCGGTGCGCGCGTGCGACCATCCGCTTCGCCATCGCGCCAATAATCGCCAGCTTTTCTTCCCCTGCTGGCACATCCACCAGCCACAGTTCCTTGACCGGCATGTCATCGTACCGATCCAAAAACCCTTGGACCAACTCAGGTGTGTAACCTGAACCGCCGCCAATCGTGGCCACTTTGATTGCTTTTTTACTCATGTTTTCCCTCCGCAAACTTTGATACCCTCACTATACGAAGCGGCACTCACTCCAGCTAGGCTTAAGGTGGCATTGGGCAAATGGGCGGCAAATGGGCATTTGTGACTTTGGTGATACGCACTGTATCATTCGCGGTACAATAGCGCTGGAGGTATTGCCTATGCTATTTCTCGATCATCCTGTCGCTCTATCTGATGTCGACTTAAGTATCTACAAATACGTGCTACAACACCTGGACCAGGTCAGCTACATGCGTATTCGCGAATTGGCGGCTGCCACCCACAGTAGCACCGCCAGTATTCAGCGCTTTTGTCACAAGTTCGAATGCGCCGGTTTCTCGGAATTCAAAATTCGCCTGAAGCTCTTCGCCACTGAGCAGGCCGCCAAAAGCCGCCCGGCGCCAGTGGATTCAGGCATGTACATCAACTTCTTCCACCGCGTCAGCACCCCAGATTTCGACCGCAATATTCAAGCGGCGGTCAAACTGCTGCGGCAATGTGAACTGGTGCTTTTCATCGGCGTTGGCTCGTCGAATGTCATGGCCGAATATGGCGCGCTGTACTTCTCCTCGCTGTTTCACATGGCGGTGCGGATTGAAGACCCGGTGACTTATCCACAGCGGTATTTTCCTAAGGCGCTGCTCGACCACGCTTGCGTTGTGGCGCTTTCGGTATCGGGCGAAACGCCTGAAATTATCAGCTACCTAAGCAATCTGAGTTTCCGCAATAGCCACACAATTTCGATCACCAACAGTGCCCAATCCACTGTCGCGCGACTGACGGATGTCAATATCGCTACCGACATCGCCAAGGAAAGCTACGTCGAACAAGATGTTACATCGCAGGTGCCGTGCTTGTTTACGTTGGAGTATATTGCCAAGCTGCTGCATGAGGAAGTCGGGGCGGGGTGAGTGACGCAAAACGGTTACCAATTCAAGAACATCCACTGACTGTTTATGTACCCCGAAAAATTTCTTGATCTTTCGGATATAAATCGATTAATCAATCGCTTTAACACCCTTTATGGCACTCGATTCAGGCAGTTATAGCGGTAAACAAAGCTAGTGTCAATACTTTTTATCTCTGCTACACTTATACCGCTGGGAGCAACTCACCTAGAGCCTCCCGGCGGTGAATCGAATGGAACTTCTCTTCACTTATGTCATCGCTCCGGCGATGGCATCGCTACTGGCAACGGGCATCACTGCTGCTTGTCGGCATGTGCTGCAACAGCACCAGCAGCCTAACAGTCAGCGCGCACGTCACTGCGGTCATCATCGTCGACGGCGTTAACGTTGACTAACGGCGCAGCGGCCAGGTCTCACTAACCTGGTCACTGCGTTTTTGATTGCAACAAAAAACGGGTGCCCATTAAGGACGCCCGCCGCCGGCTTACATCAGGTCACTACTCCCGATGCGGTGATCGACATGGAATTTCTCTTCGCTGTCATTATAACAGGTAATCAACTGATTGACTAATCAATTGATTAAGCTTGTTTCTCTGCTCCAACGGCCCGCTCTTTATGCGCCCACTTGCGATAAGCCAAGCGCACGAGCTTGTCGGCTTCGGTGACAATCAGGGTAATCACCCCGGCACCGACTGCAACGCCCCATTCCAGCCAGGACATCCCCGCGGTGCGGAAGACATCTTGCATGAAGGGCACGTAGGTGATCGAGAACTGCAGGAGCATCATCAAACCAATGACGACGAACGCCATCGGGTTCTTGAAGAACTGCTTCGACAGCGCCGGTGCACTGGTGCGAATGTTGAACAGGTAGAAAATCTTCCCCAGGATGATGATGTTAACCATCATCGTGGACGCCACCGTGGCGGTGACATAGCCATTATCCAGCAAGAAGTCATGGGCAATCAGTCCAATCCCGGAAATCATCACCGACACATAAATCATCTGCACAATGTCATGCAGGTTCATCATGCTAGCGGTGTTCGAGCGCGGCGGCCGCGCCATGATGCCGGGTTCCGCCGGTTCCCAGATAAACGCGAATTGAATCGTGATGGCCGAAACCATGTTGATCCACAGCATTTGGCTGGCGTTCAGCGGCATGTTGTCTTGAGTCAAAATCGTAAACGCGATGACCAAGCCTTCCGCAAAACTGGTCGGTAGCAGGAACAAGATACTCTTTTTGATGTTGTCATAAATCCGCCGACCTTGGGCAATCGCCTTTTCCATGGTGGTGAACTTATCATCGGTCAAAATCATATCCGCCGCGTCTTTCGCCACGTCGGTCCCGGATTGACCCATGGCCACCCCGATATCCGCCTTCTTCAGCGCTGGCGCGTCGTTCACGCCGTCGCCGACCATGGCGGTGACATTACCGGCCTCTTGCAAGGCCGTGATAATGGCGAGTTTGTCCGCCGGCGTGGTGCGGGCGAAGACATCCGTGGCCACCATTGCTTTGGTGCGGTCGGCGTCATTTAACGCCGCCAGCTCGCTCCCGGTGATTACGGTTGGGGAGTCCGCCAAGCCCAGCTTTTTGGCAATCGCCAGCGCGGTGTCTGGGTGGTCCCCGGTGATCATCCGCACCTTGACCCCAGCCATGCGCATGTGAGCAATCGACTCAATGACTTCTTCCCGCGGTGGATCAATGATGGCCGCCAGCCCTAAGAAGGTCACGCCAGCCGTGCACAGTTCATCGGTGATTTCAGTCACGTCTGCGCCAACGGTTTGCGCCGCCACCGCGATGACGCGCTGGCCGTTTTGGGAATAGTTCTTAGTCAGATCCAGGTAGCGTTGCGCATCAAAATCAGGGTCCGCGGCCTGCGCCATCGGCAACACCTTATCCGGTGAGCCCTTGACGAACAAGCGGTGCTTCCCATTCGGCAGCGCCATCAACTTGGCCATGTACCGGTTATCCGAGTCAAATGGCAGCATATCCAGTTCTTCGTAGTCCGATTCTTCTTCATAACCCTTGAAGTACGCGGTTAAAAACGAGCCATCTGTCGGTTCACCGTTGATTTCGTATTTGCCATCGATTTTCGCCAGCGTGGTATCGTTGGCTTCAAAGCCGGCAATCAGCAAGTCGCGCAAGTCGGCGCGGTCCTGCGGCGTCACGGTTTCGCCGTGCAAAGTAAAGTGGCCGGTTGGCGTGTAGCCCGTGCCGGACACTTCATATTCGTGCTTAGGGGTGACGATTTGGGTGATGGTCATTTCGTTTTTCGTCAGCGTCCCGGTTTTATCTGTGGCAATGACATCGACCGAGCCCAAGGTTTCCACCGCCGGCAAGGTTTTGACGATGGTGTTTTCCTTGCGCACCAGCTGCTGCATCCCCATGGCTAACACCACGGAAGTTGTCGCCGGCAGGCCTTCTGGCATCGAGCCCACCACCATGGTGACAATGGCCAACGCCAAAGTGCCGATGGTGTATTGACCCGACCACATACCGAGGCCGAATAGCACCACGGCCACGGCCAAAATGCCGTACGAAATGCCTTTCCCAAGGTTGTCGAGTTCACGCATCATCGGGGTTTTCCCTTTGCGCACGTCGGCAACCGCTTGTGAAATCTTACCCAGTTCAGTATCTTTCCCAGTCGCTACGACCAGCCCCATCCCGGAACCTGTCGCGACCGCGGTGGAGGCAAACGCCATATTGGTTTGCTCTGCGAGCGGCGTCTCTGCCGGTAAGGCTTCGACTTGCTTTTGCACGGAATTACTTTCACCGGTCAAAGCGGCTTCTTGAATCGAAAGATTATCAATGTCGAACAGGCGCAGGTCAGCCGGAACATTATCCCCGGCTTCGAGGAACACCACATCGCCCACCACAATGTCGGCCGTGTCGATATCGACCCGTTCGTCATCGCGGTAAACCGTGGCGGTGTGGGCCAGCATCTGCTTGATTTTTTCAAGCGCGTTGCTGGCGTTATTCTCCTGCGAATAACCGATGATCGCATTGATAATAATGACCAAGGCAATAATGATCGTATCGGTCATATGCCCCATCACCGTCGTCAGCACCGCGGCCCCAATCAAAATATAAATGATCAGGCTGTTGAACTGACGGATGAAAATGACCCATTTAGGTGTCGTGTGCGACTCCAACGCATTCGGCCCATTTTGTGCCAAACGCTTTTGTGCCTCTTCACTGGTTAAGCCAGCCTCTAAATCAGGCACATCGAGTTCTTGTTGAAGGGTAGTTACGTCTAAATGGGTCATCGGCCTATGTTCACCGGGATCGTCCATATATCATCATCCTTTTTCTCATAAATTTGGCAGAATTTTCCTGCTCGTATCTCATATTTTAACCAAACCAAAAGCGCAAAGCAACAGGACTCGGGACTGATTTACACGCTGTGGAGTAAGGCCGGTCTTAGCCTGATGATTAGCCTAGCTTAAGGCATTACCGCCGCTTTTTGGCGGTGAGGCATTAAGCGTAGCTAATCACTCAGGCGTTGGCCTTACGCAGCGCAACTGGACGGCTGCGAACGAAGGCGCCTTTAGCCTGATGATTAGCCTTTAAATATAGAAAAAAACCAGCCCCATCACCGCCTGCGCGGTCAGAGTTGGCTCACATCTCAAAACAAATAATTTACAGCGTTGCTTCCAGCTGCTCGGCCCCGGTTTCCAGAATTTCCATCAGCTT
Organism: Lacticaseibacillus suilingensis; assembly: GCF_016861845.1. GTDB lineage: Bacteria > Bacillota > Bacilli > Lactobacillales > Lactobacillaceae > Lacticaseibacillus > Lacticaseibacillus suilingensis. The sequence goes on along the minus strand of NZ_BOLV01000010.1, from coordinate 14,154 downwards.
AATCGTCTGCTCAGGCGTCACCACTTGCGGCGCGCCTTCGGTCAGGGTTTTAACCAATGCTTCATAGAAATATTGATACCCACCGACTGCCGAAACCACTTTTTCCTCGTGGAATTGGCCGGCATCATCCATATAGGATAAAATCCCGTACTGATCTGGGGTATCGACGCCAAAATCAGGGTGATCAGGACTTGGCATGTAGAATTTTTTCATCATGGCCTCTTGCTGATCAGTTTCCTGCTTCAGGAAGCGCCCGCGCGTGCCGTAAACCACAAAGGACGGCCGATAAATCAGACGGAAGTGACTGGACTTCACCGAAATCTTCAAGCCCTTGGGATAATGCAAATCAAGATCGAAGTAATCGGCATCATGGCCCGGCCCCAGCATCTGATGCACGTCATACTGAATGGACTCTGGAGCACCCCAGTATGACAGCACTTGATCCACTGTGTGCACGGCGTGACCGTATAAGAAGCTGCCTAGGCGCGAGTAGCCGGTACTCTGCTCGGAAGATTGCGGCCGGTAGTAGTCAAAATTGTTTTCGACTTCATAGACTTGACCGAGCTTGCCGGACTCAATCACCTTTTGCACGGTCAAGAAATCAGAATCGAAACGCCGGTTCTGGTAGCCTTCCAGCAGCAAGCCCTGCTTTTTCGCAAAGGCAAACAACTCCTTTGCCTGCGCCGCGGTTTCAGTAAACGGCTTTTCCAGCAGCACGTTTTTACCATGGGTCAATGCCGCCATCGCTAGCTCGTAGTGCGCAGCCGGCGGTGTGGTGATGGCCACCAGCGTCACTTCGGGGTCGTTCCAGATGTCGTCGATGTTTGTCGTGTAAGCAACGCCTGGTTGCTTCGGCCATGGTGAATTATCATGGCGCGCATAAATCGTTTTGATCTTCAGACCGGCCACCTGCTGAGAAAAAGGCAGGTGATAGCGGTTGGTCGCCTTGCCGTTGCCGATATATGCCATTGTAATCATCGTGATAACCTCCATCAGGTTGGGATAACTTTACTGTAGCGAAATTGCCCGGGAAATACAAAGCTCAGGCCACAAATGGCCCGCGGTTGAATTGCGTATCGACCCATTTGGTAAATAGTGGCACCCACTGCGCCACCACCGGTTCAATACCGTATGCATTGCGCTGGCTGTAAGTTTCATGCGTCGCCAGGCTCAAGCCATGCCCGCCACTTGGAAACAGATGGAGCTCAAAGGACACGTGATTAGCCTGCAAAGCGTTGGCGAAAAGCAGCGTGTTTTCTACTGGCACAGTATCGTCCGTCACGGTGGCCCACAGGAAAGTCGGCGGTGTCGCCGGGCTCACCTGGTGTTCCAGCGAAACTGCCGCCAGTGCTGCCTCGTCTGGCTTCGGTCCCAGCAAATTCAGGAAGGAGTCGCGATGAGCAAACTTGCCGGCCGTAATCACCGGGTAAGCCAACATCAACGCGTTCGGCTTAACCTCAGCGGCATTGAAACCATACCGTTTCAAGAGTGGACCATCCCAACTAGTGCCTAAGCTGCCAGCCAAATGCCCGCCGGCGGAAAAGCCAGCCACCACAATCTGATCAGGATTGATGTGCCACGCCGCCGCATTTTGCCTGGTCAGTTGCATCGCCGTGGCTAACTCCAGCAGTGCGGCCGGGTACGGATGATTTTGGCCAACACTGTAGCGCAACACCAAGGCCTGGTACCCCGCCGCCAGCAGGCGCAGCGCCACTGGCTCGGCTTCGCGATCAGACACGAACGCATAACCGCCGCCAGGACAGATGAGCACTGCCGGCCGCACGCGGGCTGGTTCAATTTCCGGCGAGTTGTCGGCTAAATATGCAGTTAGCGTGGCATTGTTGGTTAAGTCGGTTTGAAGTTGCTTGACGATGAGTTGCATGACGATAGCCTCCTACGCATGATGCGTTAGCTTCAGTGTAGCGCAAATTTATCGCACAGAAACGCAAACTTTATCGGGCTTAAAAAACCTATTTATAAAATGACATTAGAATTCAACCAGTGTTAGATAATAATTTAAGTATATTGCTGATAAATGTTGGTTTCTCTTGTATAATGCCTGCGTTAAGGAGGATACTTTTTTGAAAAAATATTTCGTGATTTTGGCCACGACCAGTTGTCTTGGCCTTACTACCGCCACTTGGTCTGCGGCTACGCCAGTCGCAGCCGCCACCACGACCAGCGTGCAGTCAGTTAACTCAGGCTTTGAGGTTGGTAATTTCACCTTCATGCTGGACGGGCAAAGCCACCAGTCAGATATTGCCGATGTGGTGGCTGGCCAGACCTACTCAGGCGAACTCATTGTTAGTTACTACGGCCTCACCGGTGAGTTGCCGCTTGATGCGCTCATTATTTTGAGCAATAATCCCGCAGTGAAAATTGTCACCGGCCAAGCCACTGCGTCTGACCCAACTGCGCCTAGTGGGACGTTCACCATCCCGTTCACGTTAACGGTTACCGGTGATACCGACAGCTATGTATTTGCCAATATCAGCTTTCACCGCACGGATGGCGGGCAGATGACAGGCTACTCACAAGGCCAGACGTTTCATATCACCGGCCAAAGCGAACCAACACCAGGCCCTGATCCGGAACCGGGTCCAGATCCAGAACCAGGCCCAGATCCAACGCCGGATCCGAAACCAGATCCGAAACCAGATCCGAAACCAGACCCGAAACCTGATCCAAAGCCGGACCCGAAGCCGACGCCTAAACCCACGCCAGTGCCAACGCCGGGGTCAACCACTAATACCGCAAGCTCGGCTAAGCAGTCCCGCTCATCGCGGCCAGCAACGGCAGCCAACCGCCTACCAGCCACCGGCGACAAGGCCAACCCGCTAGTCGCTTTAGCCGGCGGCGCCTTGCTGCTTGGTCTCTTCGGTCTCGGTCTTTTACGCCGCCATTAACGCGATTCAAAAATAGCCTTCATCACTCGCAGTCGAGTTGATGAAGGTTATTTTTGAATCGCAACAAGCTATCCCCAGCCGAGCAGTCGAATCACGGCCATGGCGATGACACCCACCAGCACCACCGCTAGCAAGCTCTTGGTGATTACCGCCGTCACCACTGCCGGCAGTGAGGCCAAGAGATTTTCCCAGTTGACGCCAGGCCAGGCGCCAGGGCGATACACCAGCAAACTTTCAACAAAAATCGCTGTCAAAATCGCCACCGGCACAAAGCTCAAAAACCGCACCACTGCCGCCGGAAGCGTGGTAGTTTTCACCAGGACAAACGGCACGACCCGCAGCAACCAGGTGACCAACCCACTCAGAACAATGGTTAGGAGAATATAATTTGTCATCGCTTCACCGCCACCATTCCGAATAAGCAGCCCAGCACCGTTGCCACCAAAATCGCCGAGGTGCCTGGGATGAAACGCATGAGCACAATCATCGTCAGCGCCACAAACCCTGCCACGGTAAGATGCTGGAGTAGCGGCCGTGTTTTATCGGTGATCATCTGCAGGTACAGCAGCCCAATGAACATCGCCACCACCGCAAAATCCAACCCGAACGTTTTAGCATCGGGAATCATGTTGCCAATCAGCACCCCGACCATCGTCGCCACGCACCAAACGAGGTAGGCGCCAAGGTTGGCGGCATGAAACCAGGCCGGTTTCAGCTGCCGCTTGGTCGCGTTCAACTTATTCATCGACAAGGCGAAGGTTTCATCGGTGAGCAGGCTGCCGATCAACACATTTTGGGTTAAGGATTCTTTTTTGAGATAAGGGGCGACGGTCATCGACATTAGGCTCATGCGGGCGTTGATCAGAAATACCGACGCCACCATCGCCCCGATTGGACTACCGGCGATGAGCATGCTGGCCAACACGAATTGCGCCGAGCCGGCATAGACAATCAAGGACATCAGCATCACCAGCCACACTGACAAGTGCGCGGTGTGCGCGACCACGCCAAACGCCAGCCCCACGCCAATATAGCCGAACACCGTGGGCAAAACGTCCTTCAACCCCGCGCGAAAACTCAAGTCGCCTGTCATCTGCCTGCCTCCCAACATTAAAAACTAGTTAGAACTAGTTTAGCAATTGTGGGCGAGGTTGCAAGGAAAAGCTGAAAACAAAAAGCCAGACTGCTTAGTCTGACTTTTTACCGGGCCACAAAATAATCCGGATACTGCTTCAGCAAACTGCCTTCTTCTTCCAGCATCAACTTCAAATGCTGCCCAACCAGCTTTTCACCGGCGGCCGCATCCCCAGCGGCCACGGCCTGCAAAATCTCCTGGTGCTGGGCAATGATGGTTTTCCAATCCAGCGCCGTGACCGACAACCGGAGCCAGCGGAAGCGGTCCAGCTGCATGTTCAAACTCTGGAGCCACTGCCAGACGGTGTCTTTATTTGCCGCCTGGAACAAGGCGTGATGGAAATCATTATCGAATTGGAAAAAAGCGCGCGGGTCGCGGGTTTCGGACATCACTTCCGCTTGGGCAATTAGGCTTTTCAGCGTGGTGAGCAGCGTCGCGCTATGGGCCTGAATCGCCTCTTTGACAATGCGCCGCTCCAGCACTTCCCGCACGAAACGGGCGTCCTCAGCGACAGTGAGGTCGATTTTGGTGATGTAGGTCCCGCTTTGGGGAATCATTTCCACCAGGCCTTGCTGGCGCAGTTGAATCATGGCTTCGCGCAGCGGCGTGCGGCCCAGTCTAAGCTGGGTCATCAAAGTGGCTTCGCTAATTTTTTCGCCTGGAATAAGCTCGGCATGGATGATCATGTCGCGCAGTTGGTCGTAGGCGGTGGTTTGCATGTTACCGGCTGGATTTTGCACGTTGGTCCCTCACTTTTCGGTCGTCAAACGGATGACTGCCCTCATATTGTAACGCTTTCTCAAATTTTAATTGACAAAGGAGGCCTGCCTCGTTATGATGAAATCGTATTCATATACTAATATATCAGTTTGGAGGAAAAAGTACAATGAAAGACAAGATCATCAATGGGCTTAACCGCGTTGCGCTGGTTGTGAACAACAACAAGTACATCTCCGCGATTAAGGAATCATTCTACTCTTTGATCCCGATCATTATCACCGGGGCCTTTGCGACTTTGTTTTCCAGCATGGTCTTCGATGACGTCAACGGGCTGGCGCAGATCAAAGCCTTGCACTGGCTGGTCACATTCAAGCCAATCACGGCCGCCATCAACTATGCCACGCTGAGTTTCTTCACTATTTATGCCGTGTTCCTGATTGGGATTCAAATGGGGAAACGCAATCACATCGAGGGTTACTTCCCTGGCGTCATCGCCCTCATGAGTTATGTCAGCATCAACCCTTCTATTTATAACTTTGTCACCAGCAATAATAAGACGATTGCGGTTACGGACGTTTTCGCTAAGCAATATACCGATACTAAGGGCCTGTTCCTTGGGATGTTCATTGCCATCATTTCCGTTGAACTTTACAACTGGCTGCGGCACCGTAAAGCCCTGATCATCACGATGCCAGACAGTGTGCCAAGTAACGTTTCGGTCAGCTTCTCTGCTTTGTTCCCAACCATGTTCACCGTTGCCATCATTGCTTTGGGCAGCTTCCTGGTGAACTTGGCCACTGGCATGTCCCTGTTCGACATTATTTACAGCTTGGTTCAACAACCACTGCAAAACGTCGTGCAAGGCCTGCCTGGGATCTTGCTGCTGATGCTGGTTTCCCAAGTGTTCTGGTTGATCGGGATTCACGGCAACCAGATGATCAAGCCCATCCGCGAACCCCTGCTGATTGCGGCGATCACCGCCAACACCGAAGCTTTTGCTGCTGGCAAGCCACTGCCAAACGTCATCACCATGCCTTTCTGGGATATGTATATGAGCATGGGTGGTTCCGGGTTAACCATTGGCTTGTTGATTGCCATTTTCATGGTCAGCAAGCGAGAAGACTTCAAGGCCATCGCCAAGTTGTCCTTCATCCCTGGTCTGTTCAACATTAACGAACCCGTCATCTTCGGGATGCCAATCGTGCTGAACCCAATCTTGGGGATTCCATTTGTCATCACCCCACTGGTCACTGGGACCATCGGCTACATCGCCACCATTACTGGGTTTGCGGCCAAAGCCTATGTTTACACGCCTTGGCCAACGCCACCTTTGATTTCTGGCTTCTTGGCCACTGGCGGGAGCTGGGGCGCGGTTGCCACTCAGGTGGTCTGCATCCTCGTTTCCATTCTGATTTACCTGCCATTCGTCAAAATCGCGAATAATCAGCGCAACCTCGCTCAAGACGTTGCCGATGCCGCTGATCAAGCCGACGCTAAGGCCTAATTTTCACTTGCAATACAGGCGGATCTGACCGACAACGTCAGGTCCGTTTCTCATTTCCCGTCACGCAGCCGTTATCATAGGAGGACTTCATGCAAATTCCAGAACAATTTCAATTAGGCGCCGCTTCTTCCGCCTGGCAAACAGAAGGTTGGAAAGGCAAAAAGCCGGGCCAAGACTCCTACTTGGATGATTGGTACAAAAACGAGTATTTCGTTTGGCACAATGGCAAAGGCCCAGACGTGGCCACCGACTTCATGACCCGATATCAGGAAGATATCGATTTAATGAAGGAAATTGGCCTGAAAACCTACCGCACCTCGATTAACTGGGGCCGCTTTTTCACCGATTACGAAAAGCTCACGGTCGATGAAGACTACGCCCAGCACATTGATGATGTGATCAACGCCTTGCTCGCCGCCGGCATCAAGCCGATGATTGCGATGGAACACTATGAAGTGCCGCAATTCCTGCAGGATAAATTCGGCGGCTGGAATTCTCGCGAAGTCGTCCGGCTGTTCGTCGAATACGCCCGCATTTTGTTCAAGCGCTACGGCGACCGGGTCTGCGACTGGTTCACCTTCAACGAACCGATCGTGCCGCAAACCCGCATTCACCTCGACGGCGTGCGCTACCCGCATGACCTCAATCCGCAAAAGTGGATGCAGTGCAATTACCACAAAGTCCTCGCCATTGCGCTGGTGGTGAAAGCCTACCGGGACATGGAACTACCCGGCCGGGTGGGCATCATCCACAACTGGGAATTCGCGTATCCCCGCGCCGCGGGTTATCAACCCGATGTTGACGCCGCGCATGCCTATGACCTGTTCCACAACCGCCTGTTCGTCGACCCCTTGCTCAAAGGCCACTACAGCCATGAGCTCTTGACCTTGCTGGATCACAACGACATCCAGTTCAAGGCGGAGCCGCAAGACGATGGCATCATTGCGGCAAACACCATCGACGTGATTGGCCTGAATCTGTACTTCCCCGCGCGCGTCAGGGAACCGGAACACCTGTGGAATCCGCAAGCCGCCTTTAATCCGCGTAAGTACTACGACGATTTTGTCCTGCCAGGGCGCAAGTTTAACGCCTCCCGCGGCTGGGAAATCTACCCGCCAATGATGTACGACCTTGCCATGATCATGAAGCATGAATACAACAACTTCCCGTGGTTTATCAGTGAAAACGGCATGGGCATCGAAAACGAAGCTCAATTCCGCGATGACAGCGGCATGATCAATGACGACTACCGCATCAACTTCATCCAGGAACACCTGCACTGGCTAATCAAGGCAGTGAACGAAGGCGCCAACTGCGAAGGCTACATGCTCTGGGCCTTCACCGATTGCGTGTCCCCGATGAACGCCTTCAAGAATCGTTACGGTCTGGTGGAAATTGACCTCGAGCACAACCTCGCCCGCCGAATGAAACGCTCGGGCCTCTGGTATCGTGACCTGATCAAAAACCGCACCTTGCCTGATACCACCGCTTTTGCCAAAGGAGTATACGCTTAATGACCATGAAAATGAGTTTCCGCTGGTTCGGTGAAGATGCCGATCCCGTCAAGTTACAACAAATTCGTCAGCTCCCTGGCGTGAATCAAATCGTTGGCACCTTGTTCGACCAGCCGGCCGGCGCCGCCTGGCCAGAAGCCGAAATCGCCGCTTTGAAGCAGCAAGTGGAAGCTGCCGGCATGAAGCTAGAGGTCATCGAGTCCGTCAACATTCACGAAGATATCAAACTCGGTCGGCCGAGCCGCGACCAGTACATCGCAAATTACATCACCACCATCAAACGCCTCGCCAAGTACGGTATCAAGGTGATTTGCTACAACTTCATGCCGATTTTTGACTGGACCCGCACCGATCTGTTTTACCGGTTGCCAGACGGTTCCACCGACCTGGCCTTCGACCACACTCAGGTGCAAGGCAGCGCTCAAGCCATGATTGCCAAGGCCAAAGCCGCGCATGATGAATACCCGATGCCCGGCTGGGAACCAGAGCGGCTTGATGACCTCGCCACGCTGTTTACCGCCTACGAAGGCGTCACCGAAGCCGACTTGGCGGAAAACCTGCGCTATTTCCTCGCCGCTATTATCCCGACCTGCGAAGCGGAGGGCATCAAAATGGCCATTCACCCGGACGACCCGCCGCAGCCGCTGTTCGGTTTGCCCCGCATCGTCAAGAACCGGAACGATCTGGACCGCATCATTCACATGGTCGACAGCCCGATGAACGGCCTGACCCTGTGCGTCGGCAGCCTCGGCGAAGACCCCGCCAACGACGTCCCTGCGATTATCCGCGAATTCGTCGGGCTGGATCGCGTCCCATTCGTGCATGCTCGCAACCTGAAGCGCGGGGCAAACGGCGACTTCCACGAAACCGCGCACGCCTCTTCGGCAGGCTCCATCGACATGTATGAGATCATCAACACCTTGACTGAAAGTGGCTTTGACGGCTACATCCGCCCAGACCACGGCCGCATGATTTGGGGCGAAACCGGCCGGGCCGGCTATGGCCTGTACGACCGCGCGCTTGGGAGTCAGTATCTGAACGGGCTGATTGAAGCATGCGCCAAGGCTGCGGAGTAGGGCCGCTTTAGCCGGATGGGTAGCCTAGCACCAAGCATTGCCGGCGTTCTTTGCCGGTGAGGTTTGGTGCGTAGCTATTCACTCCGGCGTTGGCCCTACGTAGCGCGACTAGGCTGGAAGAAAGACCGTTATTTGTCAGAATTCGCGTCCTTGGCCCCTTTAGTGATACTATTTTGAACGACGACTATCGCAAACACAGATTGGAGCAAACAAACACATCATGGAAATTGGATTGATTGGACTCGGAAAAATGGGTCTGAACCTGGCTCAGAACATGCAAGATCACGACCTGACCGTGAAAGCCTTCGACTTGATGCCAGAAGCCCGCACCCGCGCCGCTGAAGTCGGTGTCACCACCGCTGACACCCTAGCCGCCTTGATTGACAGCCTTCAGACCCCGCGCCTGATTTGGGTGATGGTGCCTGCCGGCAAACCCACCAAAGCGACCCTGCAGTCCTTGCGCGAACTGGCGAGTGCCGGGGACCGCATCATCGATGGCGGGAATTCCTACTATCAGGATTCGCTGGCGGAAGCCAAGGCCTTTGACGCCAAGCAAATGCACTTCTTTGACGTCGGCAGCTCAGGTGGCATGTCCGGCGCCCGGGCCAATGGGAACTTCATGATTGGCGGCGACAAGGCCGTGTTTGCGACAATTGAGCCGCTGTTTGAAGCCATCGCTCAGCCTGGTGGTTACCTCTACACTGGCCCCGCTGGCTCCGGTCACTATCTGAAAATGGTGCACAACGGCATCGAATACGGCATGATGGCGGCCATCGGTGAAGGCTTTGATGTGCTGGCCAACTCACCGTTCGACTATGACAACGAAGCTGTCGCTGCCATGTGGGATCATGGCAGTGTCATTCGCGGCTGGCTAATGGAGCTGGCAGCCGATGCCTTTTCCAAAGATCCGAAGCTTGAGCAGCTTAAAGGCGTGATGCACTCCAGTGGTGAAGGCGCCTGGACGGTTGAGGAAGGCATTCGCCAGCATACGCCCACGCCTGTGATCACTGCAGCCTTGATGGCGCGCTACAACTCCGAACGGACTGACACCATGACCGGTAAAGTCGTCGCCGCACTGCGCAACGAATTCGGCGGCCATCCGATCGACAAGAATTGAGTTTGATATGACAGAATCCATTATTGCAGTCGATATTGGCACCACCAGTACCAAAGTGGTCGCCTATGACCTCAATGCTAACGCGCTGGCCAGTGCCAATCATGGCTACCCGCTGACGCAAACCACGCCAGGCATGGCGGAACAAGCTCCAGCCGATTTGCTGGCGGCAGTGCAGGCTGGCGTGCGGGAAGTGTTAACCCAGATTGACGCTGCCCAGGTGATTGGCCTGAGCTTCTCCGGGGCCATGCACAGTCTGGTGTTGACCGATGCGGATAATCAGCCGCTGACGCAGATCATGACTTGGGCAGACAACCGGCCGGCGGCCATTGTAGACCAGTTGCACGAACCGGCCACAGCCGCGTTACTGCGGCAAACCGGCGTGCCGATTCATCCCATGACCCCCTTCGCCAAGTTGCTTTGGCTGAACCAAACGCAGCCCGGCCTGGTGGCGCGCGCAGCGCATGTGCTCGATCTCAAGAGCTATCTCTTTGCCGTCTTAACTGGGCAATATGTCATGGATGACAGCACCGCCAATGCCACGGGGTTGTTTTTCCCGGGAAATAAAGCTTGGGCCCCGGGCCTGCTGGCGCTGGCTGGGGTCACGGAGGCGCAGCTACCCACGCTGGTTGAAACCACCGCGCATGTGCCACTGGCTACGGCTGGAGCGGCATTACTGGATCTGCCGGTGGGCTTGCCGCTGGTGCTCGGCGCCACTGACGGCCCGTTGAGCAACCTCGGCCTCGGCGCGATTCGCCCAGGTGACGAAACACTGACCATTGGCACTTCCGCCGCCTTGCGCACCACGCTGCATGAGCTGCAGCTGGACCCCAGCGGCCAAACCTTCAGCTATTACCTCGCCCCTGGCTATTGGGTCAATGGCGGCCCGGTCAACAACGGCGGCAATGTCTTAAACTGGCTGCAGCAAGTCTTTGATCCAAGTCAGGAAGCCGACTATCCGGCGCTTTTGGCCGAGGCCGCTGAGGCCCCGGCGAATGCACATCACCTGGTGTTCCTGCCTTATCTGCACGGCGAACGGGCCCCGTTATGGGATTCCAACGCCTTCGGCAGCTACCTCGGTCTGACCGCTCAACACACCCGCGCCGACCTCATTCGTGCGGCAGTGGAAGGCATGCTGTTTAACCTCAAGTTGGTTGATCAAAAGCTGCAGCTGGCAGGCAGCGATGCACCGCTGTTTGCCGCCGGCGGCTTCGCCCAAAGTCCGTTTTGGTGCCAGTTGACCGCTGATATTTTGAACCGGCCGCTAAAGGTGTTGGACGGCGGCCAAAGCTCCGCGCGCGGGGCTGCTGCCATTGGCCTACTTGGCTTAGGCCGCTGGGACTCGCTGGCCCAAATCAACCAGGAACCAAGTGATTTTGCACATTATGCGCCTAATCCCGAGGTGGCTGCGCAATACGAGCAGTGGTGGCCGCGTTGGCAGCACATGTTTAAGGTGATGGCAACTGAATACGATGCGTTTAACGCGTAACTGTCATACAAAAAGGCGACTGACGAAAATGTCAGCCGCCTATTTATATCCTATTTCGCGCCAATCAGTTGTTCTTTGGCGTGAACCAACTGCGTCAACAGCTTGCAGTATGGCGTTGGAATGTCGTACTTCTCGCCTTTGCGCGCCACGGCGCCATCGATAAAGTCGATTTCGGTGAGCCGGTGGTGCTGCACGAGGTCTTGGTGCATGGAAGGATAGTGATCCGCAATGTTCGCCGTGAAGGTCGCCGCGACGTGATTGTAGACTTCAGTTTGATCCAGCTTGACGCCTTCCTTGGCCGCCACCGCCGCAAATTCAGCGATAATCGTGTGGAGCATGTCAGGCGCTTCCTTGGTCTTGCCAAATTGGCCGATATTGCAATCCAGCAAAGCGCACAGGCAGTTCAACGTGCCGTTGACGCACGCCTTACGCCAGATGGAATACTTTACGTTCTCACTATACTTGGGATGTAGGCCTGCTTTGTCAAAGACATTCACGACTTGCAGCGCAAAGTCTTTGCCCGCCGGCGCGAAGTTTTGCAGCTCCACTTCACCATCCCCAACCAGCTCGACATGGCCAGGGCCGGTCATGCCGGCAGTCCACATGGTAATGCCCAGAATCAGGTGATCTTTGGCCACGTATTGCTCCAAGACGTCTTCATGGCCGATCCCATTCAGCAGGCACAGCACGTAAGTATCCGGATGAATCAGCGCTTTGACCTGATCGAACATCGTCTTCAACTGGTTAGACTTGAGGAAGACGACAATCAAATCGGCTTGCACGCCACTTTTTTCGATTTCAGCCGGGGAGTAAATCGGCATCTTGGCACTGACCGCCTTGCCGTTAAAGTTGGCCTGAATGCCATCTTGACGAATGGCGTCGATATTGGTTTGCCAGCCGTCAACCAACGTCACGTCGTTGCCCGCCTGGTGCAACATCAAGGCGAACCGGCTGCCCATGCCGCCGACCCCTAAAACAGTGATTTTCATGATTTAACATCTTCTTTCAGGTTTATTCTACCGCCTTCAAGAAGTGGATTCAAAAGCTCAAGCCGCCTAAATGACTTGGTGCTCAATATGGCCACTCAACGCAACCGCCGGCTGACCACGCCGGTGAATCGTCGTCGGTGCGGTCAAAGTCACATCATCAAGCACGACGGTCGCCGCATCATCAATCTGGAGCAAAGGCTGACCGCTTGGCGGGGTCACCCGACACTGGCTGAGCTTCAACTGAACAGGCTGGCCATGGCCGAAGAATTTTGACGTCTGCTCAAGCTGGCCAATCACATCTCCCACCAAGCTCAGGACTCGCAATGGTTGCCCATCTTGCATGATGACCTTGTCGCCATAGTTGTAAGTGACCAAATTCCGGGCCTGGAACATCACCGAGTTGCTAATCTCAAAAGTCGTCGATTCGACCGCCGCATCAGCCGCCATCGCGTACCATTTCACCATGGCATGGGTATCATGGGTATTTTCACTGCGATGCGGGTATTCGCCAGGCCCGGTAAACAAGCAGCGTGTCACCTTAAGCTGGCGCCCACCAATGCGCAGGCTGTTGCATGCCGTATTCAAAACCGTATCATGCACCGTCAAATCGGTAATGTCATAGCCGGCAATACAGTCATCGCCGGACTTGATGACACTGTGCCCAATTTCAATGGTCTGAGAGTGATGCAAATCAAAGCCATCATGGCCGCCCAGCACCGTCACGCCATTAATCTGAACGTCCTTGCACCGCGCAATCACATGCGCCCAGTTCGCGGCGTTTTGGATGGTATAGTGCTTGAGCGTTAACCCTGAGACTCTGGCGAACACCATGCCCATGGGCCCACGAAACGATTCCTCACCGGCTGGGTCAAACACGTCCTGCCCATCAATGATGGCCCCCGGTTCGGCTTCAATCGTAATGTCGGTGGCATCATAAGCGGCAATGAGGGCGTGAAAATAATAAGGCGGCAAATGCCAGGCCTTAACACAGTATTCACTGTGCAAATAGGCGATATCCGGCTCTTCCCCAAAGGTCTGGTAATCATCCAAGTTGGTGGAACCTTTAATCAGGGCCCCGGTTTTGAGTAATAACCGTGTATTGCTGTACAGCCGAATGCTACCAATCACAAACTGCCCGGCTGGAACAACAACCGTTCCTCCACCGAGATCACGGCATGCATCTAACGCCGCTTGAAAGGCCTGGGTTTGAACAGCCGCAACGTTTGCCTTGACGCCATAATCAGTCACAATTAGCTCTGCCATTTTCGTCAAGTATCGTCACCTCTCTATCCATTATCGCGGTCAGAAAAATCATGAGCCAACATTAACACCATGCTGATTGCTCAAGTTGACTTTTCCAACCTTCAAACCCGTATACGCAAAAAGCATGCCAATTTAGGGCGAATGACGCCAAAAGGTTGCTTCTGTGGTAGTGAGTGCCGAGTATTCGGGTTAAACGAGTGGTCAAAGGCGATTCTTAAGCATTGGGTGTTTCACATGAAACCCGATTGTTTTAGATCGCACCAAACGATTTTCCCTCTATGCCAAAAAGAACCCGGCCAGCTTCTGGCATCGTTGACAGTGTTTTTCGCTAATTTGTTTCGACAGAATGTGGCCTTTTTCTTGCTTACGTAAATTGCAAGAACAAGTTAGCCAGTCGTTGAGGACAATCCCAGAACAGGCCGTTATCAAATAGAAGTTGTGGCG
>NZ_BOLV01000009.1 GCF_016861845.1 Lacticaseibacillus suilingensis | reverse complement strand
TAACAAAAAATCCACTCCGAAGAGTGGACCTTTCAAAAGATAAAAACTATTAATCAACACCATTTGACACAGAGCCTCTTTTTTCTTGTGGATAACTGTAAATAATTTGAAAAGCGAAGAAACGCGATATATCAGGCTTTTGCTAGAAATGGCGGCTATCGCGAAATACTGAAAAAGGCCTACGTGTCAACGTAACGGAAGCTTTTTCGAGCCACTTATCCACAGGCTTGACACTACGCGTGATACAATAATCTAAGAAAGGGGTGGATTACCTATGGCTGAAATGGACGTAAACAGTGTATTGCGCTTTAAGGATCAAGACTCTCTAAAACGGGCGTTGAGAATTATCCGCCCTGCAAGAGACGCTAAGTATGAAGCGTCAGTTCAGACAGTTGCGAAGTTCCTAAGGTCGGCACCGAAGGCTAACATCACAAGTCATCGATTTGGAGATAGGTAATTGAATTCCCGTAACTACCAGCTTGATATTTACCCTTTATTGTCATCAATCTTCGACTTGGCTGGCTTTAGTAGCCAGGTTCCGGTGGTTGATGAATTTTTATTGAATAATGCAAAACTTGCTGATGATGAACTACGGTCCCAGACATCCTTGATGGTTAATGGTAGCAAGCTTGTTGGGTTCTATACTTCTTCTGTCCGCACTTTTCGTCTGGAAGCCCCTGATTTCGCGCCGTTGAAAGCAGAACGAATTTTGACCGACGCAGAGCTTGATTCTATGACACAGGGCGATGTAATTGACCTTCCGGCCGTTGATTTGAGCTATTTCGCTATTGATTGGCATTATCAGCGACAAGGCTTTGGCACTCTAATGATGACTAATTTTTTGAAAAATATGGCTGAGGCATATATTGACCACGGGATTGGCTTTTCGGGAGTCGTGCTATTTGCATTGAATGAAGCGGTGCCGTTTTATCAAAAGGTTGGCTTTCGTGCTCTACACGGTATTGATTACGAAAAGACGCCCGATCTCAAGCAGTATCCAATGTTCATGAACTCGAGGTTCTTAACAGATCTTTACGCGAGGTTATAGCGATTAAGAAAGCGTGCGGACGAGGAGGTGGCCGGGATACAAAAAGCGGGACTGATTATTCAGCCCCGTTTTTTTGTGCACACGTTATTTTTTCGCACAACGTAGCGCAGGCACCTCACTGGGTTAGCGAGCACGGCTTGTGCACTCAATGTGCACTCAAGTTTTAACAACAACAGAAAACAGCGGAAAACAAAAACCCCGAAATGCCTTTAAATCGGCGTTTCAGGGGTTCAAAGGAAAGCAACAAAGTGATACGAAAGGAGAGTACGAGATTCGAACTCGTGCGCCGGTATTAGCCGGTTCGACGGATTTCGAGTCCGTTGCATTACCACTCTGCCAACTCTCCATGTGGTTAATGGTTTTTAGAACGCTTTTCAGTATAGCAAATGTTGAGATTTTTGCAAATCTGTTTCCGCGCTTTTCTTTTTGCCTGGGGACTAGGTATACTGATACTATTCTGACTAGAAGGAATGACAGGCCTTGAAAACATCTTTAGTGAAGATGATCGGATTATACAGTTTTTTGTACGCGCTATTTACGCTTGGCGTGCTTGCTTATGCCAGCCTCTTGAGTTTCCGCAGCGGCTTTAGTTTTCCCGCAGTCGGGGAACAGATGATGCAGTGGGAACCGCACTGGTGGTGGCTGAGTATCATCGGCGTATTGCTGCATGGGTTGGCCTACCTCAAAGCGATGCGCCGACCGCAACTGATGATTGCTCACCTTATCTGCGTGTGGGCGTTCGTGGCTTATCCGCTGATTCCAAATTACAGCCTGTTCATCGCCGTCGTGCAACTGGTGGCAGTTTGGCTGCTGATTAGCTATCATCGGCCAATGCAGGAATCCGAAATGGAGGGACAGCGATGAGCTGGTTTCATAAATCCAAACAGCCAAGCGGTAATGACGAGCCCCAAGCCTATGATTTTGCCAAAATGGTGAAGGTAGCACGGGAAAAAGATCCGAGCAAGTTTGCCAAGCTGCAGGCGGCCTTCAAACGGCCACATTCTGACCAGTCAAAACATCCTGGGGAGGACAAAAAATGAAGAAGATTCTAGGGATTGTCGCTGTGCTGATTGTCATTGCTGGCGGTTGGTTTGGCTACAAGTATTGGCACGAAACTTACCAAAGCCAAACGGCGTATGCAAAAGTCGGTGAAGCGGTGAAAAAGAACTCCAAAACTAGCGATGGCAAAAACTATAAGGTCAACGGCAAACAGTATTACTATTATGAGTACGAATTTGACTTTGTATTGAAAGATGGTACCACCAGGCATCTCGGCTTTGACAGTGCTGAATCCGCCAACCCAACCCCGTTGGCCCCAGGTTCTTATGTGACCGCTGAGATTTCCCAAAAGCGTGTGGTTAAAGGACCGAATCCAATCAGTCTTGGCAACATTCCAAGTGCCGTCCAGGCGAAACTTAAATAGCGTCATCCAACCGAGCCGATGTGCTCGGTTTTTGATTGCGGCTCAGATCAACGACTGCCTAATCGTGCCGGGTGATCCGCACGCCCCGCAGCGGAAATGAATTGCGGCCAGGCTTGAAACCGCTTATACTACAACCAAATGAGGCATCAAAGCATTGCTGACGGGTATTCCTGATTGGAGGCACAAACTGATGCAAGAAGAAAATGATGTGCTACTGCGGCAAATTAAATCCTTCGCCCAAGGACTGGGCTATATGCTCGGCAAGGCTGGTGGTAATCCCGGCAACGAAATCGTCTTCCCGCAAACTGATGCGCGGGTTTTTCCTGGGCAGGAGCGCTTGGAGCAGTTTTTAACGGTTAAACAACTGCCTGAAGCCACCCGCTTTTTCTTCAGTCAGCGCTATGCCATGGCGGAAAAGGATTTTATGGCGCTGGGGGCGTGGTATTTTGAGCGCCTGAATGCGCTGAGTGATGAAGCGCTAGCCGATGCCAATTACTCGCGGCAAGCGGTCGAGGCCGGGCTGAAACAGTTAGCGCTGATTCAGCAGGAACAGGGGTAAGCTCGCACCAGTTGATTGAGGAGGAAAATATCATGATGGGTACAGCTTTTGGGTTAATTTACTATTTGATTGCCTTGGGATTGGGATTTTTGATCATTGCGTTGGGCGTGAAATACGGCATTCTGTGGGCCTTGCGGGCCTTATCTGATGATGATTTGGCTAAGATGGGCCGGGTGTTCAAACGCTGAATTAAGGTGCAAAAAAGACGATCTCGAAACGAGGTCGTCTTTTGCGTTAAGGCATTCTATTCCGCGCTGCCGGTTAAATCTGCCGCGCGCTTGGTGGCTGGGAGCTGATCGAGTTCCTGCAGGGCCTTGTTGGCATCCAACAGCGCTACGCTATACACCAGCGTGCCGATTTGAACCCGGGTATTGATGTACTTGATGACAATTGGACCTTGGGTGGTTTCCAGCTCCAGGTTCAGGTGATAAATCTCCTCGGTGCCTGGGGTCAACACCCCCATGATGTGAGCGTCTGACAGCAGGTTGTTATCGATTAAGGCAGGCTTGCTACCGTCAGAAGCGACAATGACGTGATCATCCATGGTCAGGCGATAGCCGCGGATAATGGTCGAAGGGATGATTTTGTGGCCAAAATGCGGGCGGTGGACTTTGATCAAATCATGGGCGGAATCGAGTTCAAAGTACGCGTTATGCTTGTCAGCCTTGAAATGGGCGTGTTTACCGAATGTCATGAGGGGACTCCTTTGCAATGAGATCTGAAATCACAGTGGTCAAAACCGCTTCAATAAACGCGCGGTTTTCGTTGAGTAAGTAAGTGGTGGTTTGCGCCAGGTCGGCGTCAGGCGCCGCTTTTTGCCAAGCCGCCGCGCGCGCCTCAATTTGCGGTTCGGTGAACTGCGCGGCTACGACTTGATCAGCGGCGTTAGCGACCAAGGCGCGAATCGTTTTTTCTTCCAATGTCTTTCACTCCTTATCGTCCATTATACGCGCCGTAATCGCCGATGCCACTTTTCCTTCTACCGCTTGTAGTTTATAGTAAGCATAAAGCTCGCAATCAGACCTTGATGGCGAAAATCGGTGGCGCCTACTGCGTCGCAACGAAAAATGGAGGAAACACACATGACCACTCAAAACATGCTCGATTATGTAGGCGACAAAATGGATGCCTTGGATTTTGATGGCGATTTGGATTTGAACTGGGACAAAGAAGCGCGCGTTTTTGAAGTGGAGCTGACCATGACCGTGGATGCGGCAGCTGGTTTTGAAGTAGAGGACCAAGACGGCGAAACCATCGATGAAGGGGAAATTGATTACTCTGATGCGATTTTGCTGTATGATGCTACCCGCCTGAAGGGCGAAGATTACCAGGATAACTATCTGGCCGTGATTGGTTTCCAAGGCAAACAAGGCATTGCCCAAGCGACGGTTGATGGGTTGTTCGACTATCTCCAAACCCTCCTAGACGATGGCCAGTCCGATTTGATGGATTTTGTTGATGGCACCTCAGCGGACGAAACCTTTGAGTTGCAGTTCGACCAGGCGAAGTTCCAGGCTGCCATTGCCGCTCAGCCGGCAGCGAACCAGCATGTGTTCTTGCCGTATCCCAAGTACTGATTGGAGGCGCTTATGGACGACTGGTTTGAACTCGCAGTCGAAACAAGTAGCGAGGCGGTAGAAGCCGTTTCTAACTTTTTAATTGAGGCTGGGGCGGCGGGGATACAAATTGAAGACGCCGCCGACTTTCAGCGTGGCAGTCAAAGCAAAACCGGCGTGTGGTTTGATCCGGACAGCGTGCCGCATCGTACCACCGGCGCGGCGGTGAAAGGCTACTTTGCCAGCAGTTTGCATCCTAGTGAACTGATGACTCGCCTGCAGGCCGAAGTGGACCAGCTGCCAAGTTTCGGGCTCGCCAAGGGCAGCGGCAAGATTAGTGTCGTTAACATCGCTCAAGCTGACTGGGCCAACGCCTGGAAAAAGTATTACCATCCCCTGCGGATCACCCGTTATCTGACGATTGTGCCGGCGTGGCTCGATTACACCCCGCAGCAGGATGGCGAGCAGGTGATCAAGCTGGATCCCGATATGGCCTTTGGCACTGGCAGCCATCCTACCACGGCGCTGATGCTACGGCTACTGGAGGCCGTCATTCGCGGCGGCGAAACCATGATTGATGTCGGCACTGGCTCAGGCATTTTAGCCGTAGCAGCGCGGCGCCTCGGCGTGGCCCATGTGCTGGCGACTGATGTTGATGAGGTGGCGGTGGCCAATGCTGAGGCCAATTTGGCGCTTAATCCCGATGATCAGATTGACGTAATAGCCAATGACCTGCTGACCGGCATTGAGCAGCCTGTCGACTTGGTGGCGGCCAATATTTTGGCCAACGTGCTGACGCCATTGATTCCGCAAGTAGCCAGCCGCTTAAAGCCGCATGGCAGCTTCTTACTCTCAGGCATTTACCGCGAAAAGGCGGCCGCAATCAAGGCCACTTTAGCGGCTAATGGCTTCAAGGTCCGTAGTGAATGGCAGGAAGGCGATTGGGTCGCTATTGTGGCCGGGCACGCTGAGGAGGCCGACGCATGAACCGCTTCTTTACCAACCAGCCGCTGACCCAGGGCGCCACGGCCACTTTACCAGCCAGCGTGCAAAAACATGCTATTCAGGTGCTGCGCCTGCAGGAAGGGGCCCAAATCGAAGTGGTCAGCGTCGACCATCAAGCTTTTGTCGCCACGATTATGAGCGTCGCGCCGCTCACGGTGCAGGTCGACCAGCCCATCACGCGGCGGGTGGAGCTGCCGGTGGCGGTCCATCTGTTGTGCGGCGTGCCCAAAGGCGATAAGGCGGAACTGATTGTCCAAAAAGCCACCGAGCTTGGCGCCATGCATATTAGTTTCTTCAACAGCCAATGGGCGACCGCCAAATGGCAAGCCCCGCGCGTCAGCAAAAAGCTCGCGCGGCTCGCGGCGATTGCCCAAGGCGCCGCAGAACAGAGCCACCGGTGTTTTGTCCCGGCCGTAGATGTGGTAACATTAAACGAAATAACGCAATTGACTGCCGATGCCGAACTGGTCGCTTACGAAGAAAGCGGCAAGGCCGGTGAGGCGGCCGCCTTGGTGCAGGCACTCAGCACCCGGCCAGATACGCTACTATGTGTGTTCGGTCCGGAAGGTGGCCTGAGCCCAGCCGAAATTGCAACGTTAACGGCCAGTGGGTTTACCACTGCTGGCCTCGGCCCGCGAATTTTGCGAACCGAAACGGCACCGCTGTACCTTCTCAGTGCGGTGTCGGCACTTACTGAATTGCAGGGAGAATCAGAATGACCAAATTTAAGTCTTGGCTGATGTCCGCATCGGGCCGCATTATTTTACTCAGTATTTTGACCACGCTTATATTGCCTTGGGGCTTTACCTTGCTCCATGTGCATGTGGCGCTGCGGGTGACGCTGCTTTGGATTCTGATCAATGTGACCTTGGCCATCTACATTGGCCGCACCATCGCCAAGTACCATTTGGGCTGGTGGCATAGCTTGTGGCTGCCGCTGCTCTTTGCTTTGATGGTGTGGGTGCGTTTTGCGGATTATGGCTACTGGTTTGCCCCAATCTACTGGGTCCTGACCATGCTCACTTTGACCCGCGAGTAGCGACCGCCCAGCTGTAGAAACACGAACTCAAGGCACGTTTCGACGTGCTTTTATTGTATCCGCCGCTTGCTGCCGACTGAGTCCGGTGAGCGGTGTAAAGGGGGATTTTGCAATGGCTGAAGAACCAGAATTAACCCAAGACCAAGTGATGGCGATGTGCGCCAAGTATATGAACGAAGAGCACCAAGCCTTCGTCAAAAAGGCTTATGATTTTGCGGCTTACGTCCACAAAGACCAACGCCGTAAATCTGGCGAACCGTATATCATTCATCCCATTCAAGTTGCGGGCATTTTGGCCGAACTGAAAATGGATCCCGTCACCGTGGCCAGTGGCTACCTGCACGATGTGGTTGAGGACACGAACATCACCCTCGGCGACATTCAGGAAGTCTTTGGCAAGGAAACGGCGGTCATTGTTGACGGCCTGACCAAGTTAAGCAAGGTCACTTATGTCGCGCATAAAGATGAGCTGGCGGAAAACCACCGTAAAATGCTGCTGGCGATGGCTAAGGACATGCGCGTGATCCTGGTCAAATTGGCCGATCGGTTGCATAACATGCGCACCTTGATGCACCTGCGGCCGGATAAGCAGCGCCGCATTGCCAATGAAACGCTCGAAATTTATGCGCCGCTAGCCGATCGCTTAGGGATCAGCACCATCAAGTGGGAACTAGAAGATTTGTCGCTGCGCTACTTGAACCCGCAGCAGTACTACCGAATCGCCCAGCTGATGAAGTCCAAGCGCACCGAGCGCGAAGCTTACATTGCCAATGCCATCACCGATATCAAAAAGGCGCTGGCGGATTTGAACATGCACTACGAAATCTACGGACGGCCGAAGCACATCTACTCGATTTACAAGAAAATGCGCGACAAGCATAAGCAATTCGATGAACTCTATGACCTGTTGGCTGTGCGCGTGATCACCCAGAACATCAAGGACTGTTATGCGGTACTGGGCGTGATTCACACCCAATGGAAACCGATGCCAGGGCGGTTCAAGGATTACATTGCCATGCCGAAAGCCAATGGCTACCAATCCCTGCACACCACGGTAATCGGGCCGATGGGCAAGCCGCTGGAAGTTCAGATTCGCACCGAAGAAATGCACCATATCGCTGAATTCGGGGTCGCGGCGCACTGGGCCTACAAGGAAGGTCAAACTTCCGAAGTGCAATACGACAAAGCCGGCAAACAAATCGATATGTTCCGTGAAATCTTGGAAATTCAGGATGAAACTTCCGATGCCCAGGACTTCATGGAAAGCGTCAAAGGCGATATCTTTACCGATCGCGTGTACGTCTTCACCCCGCAAGGTGACGTGTATGAGCTGCCTAAAGGCTCGGTGCCACTGGATTTTGCCTACATGGTGCACACCGAAGTGGGTAATCACAGTGTCGGCGCCAAGGTCAACGGCAAAATCGTGCCGCTGAACTATCAGCTCAAAAATGGCGACATTGTTGAGATGCTGACCAACAGCAACTCCAAGCCAAGCCGCGACTGGGTCAACCTGGTGTTCACCTCACGTTCTCGCAACAAGATTCGCCGCTATTTCAAGCAGGTGGATAAAGGCGAAAACAGCGAAAAAGGTCGCGAAGCCTTGGAGCACACCTTGCAGGAAATGGGCTACACGCCGAAAGACTACATGGGCAACAAACCTGACATGGTGGACTTGCTCAAGCGCCTCAACTTCGCCACTGAAGACGAGTTGCTCTCAGCCATTGGTTACGGCGAATATGGCTCCAAAGTGATTGCCAATCGGCTCACGGACCGCTCGCGGCGCGAGAAGGCAGATGCCGACAAGAAGGCCAAAGAAGCTGCAATTTTGGCCAATAACCAAAAAGTCACCACGGTGTCCAAAGAGAAAAAGCCGGTTTCCCGCACGGAAGAAGGCGTCGTCATCGAAGGCGTCGACAATCTACTGGTGCATCTGGCGAAGTGCTGCAACCCTGTTCCTGGGGATCCGATTGTCGGCTATGTCACCAAGGGCCGCGGGGTGACGATTCACCGCGCGGATTGCCCGAACATCGATGCTTCCCCAGCCATGGCCGGGCGGCTGATTGATGTGTCCTGGCAGAATTTGAATGATCAAAGTCAGTTGTTTGATACGGATATCGAAATCTACGGCTATAACCGCAGTGGCTTGTTAAACGATGTCCTGCAGACCTTGAACGCCCAGACCAAGAATTTAACCAACGTTAACGGCCGGGTTGACCATGATAAAATGGCCGACATTCATGTCACTGTTGGCATTCCGAACTTGGCGAGTCTGGAACACATGATGGATGCCATCAAGAACATTCCTGATATTTACGAAGTGAAACGGTCCCAAGGTTAAGCAAAGGAGCAATTATGCGAGCAGTGGTGCAGCGCGTCAGTTCAGCCAGTGTCACCATCGACGGGCAAATTAACGGCGCCATCGACCGAGGCTTTATGATTTTGCTGGGCGTCGGCCCGCAAGATACTGAGGCGGAGGCGACCCGGCTAGTGACGAAAATCAGCAAGCTACGCGTATTTAGCGACGCCGCTGGCAAAATGAATCTGGACCTGAAAGCTGTCGGGGGCAGTGTGTTAGTGGTGTCGCAATTCACGTTGTATGCCGATGTTAGTCATGGCAATCGGCCTGGTTTCACCAATGCCGCGGCGCCGGCACTGGCCAATTCGTTGTACCAGTTCTTCCTGAAGGCGATGGCCGCAACCGGTATTCCGGTGCAACACGGCGAATTCGGCGCGGATATGCAGGTCAGTTTGGTCAACGATGGCCCGGTCACGGTACTTTATGATACCGAGGCCGGCGCATGTTAGTGAACGCGATTTGGGATTTGGATGGGACCCTTTATGATACCTATCCAGAAATGCTGAGCGCTTTAGTGGCGACACTTGAGCATCACGGCGCCAAAATCGATACCGCTGCGCTTTTGACGCAAATTAAGCGGGGCTCCATCAAAGCCACGGTGGGCGAAATCGCACCGCGGCTGAACGTCTCAGCCGAAACCTTGTTGGCTGAATACCATGCGCTGGAGGCCCAAACGGTGATGACCGCTAATCCTTATCCGCAAGCGGCGGCGGTGGTCAAGGCCATTCAAGCCGCTGGTGGTAACAACCTCCTGATGACCCATCGCGACAACTCCGCCTGGGCCTTGTTGCACCAAGCAGGGCTAGATGAGGCGTTTATCGGTGGGGTGACCGCCGCGTTGACTTTCCCGCGGAAGCCAGACCCGGCCGCTATCAATTACCTGGTGAAAGTCCATCAACTCAACCCGCAGCGCACCGCGATGATTGGCGATCGCAAACTTGACGTGATTGCCGGGCAGCGGGCCGGGGTCAAAGGGGTTTATTTCAATGTTGACGGCCTGAATGATGCGCCCATGGCTGAGGTTCAAATTGAGCAACTGGATGAATTGTTGCCGCTGTTTCATTCCTAAAACAAACGCCCTGTCAAACCTGATGTTAGGTTTGGCAGGGCGTTTGGCTTTGCAGCTGGTGCTTATTGGTGATTGCCAGCCTTGAAGTAGGCGGTTAGGCCTTGCACAACATCGCTGGCGACTTGCTGCTGATAATTCTGCGATTTGATTTGGGCGAAGTCTTTGTCATCATTGATGTAGCCCATTTCACACAGTACTGCAGGTTGACTGTTGTTACGGATGACTTCGAAGTTGCCGTATTGATAGCCGCGGTTGGTCAGCGGCAGGTTGCTACTGAAGGCCTGATTCAGGGCTTTCGCTAAGGCCAGGTCTTTCTTGGAGTTGTAGTAGTAGGTGGTAAACCCGGAAGCCTCATTGGCGTTGGCACTGGAGTCAAAATGAATAGAGATGAACGCATCGGCATGGGCCTTGGTCGCCATGGCTGGCCGTGGGGCTAAGTCGACGAAGGTGTCGGTGCTGCGGGTGTAAATGACATTTGCCCCTTGCGCTTGCAAGGCTGAGCCAATCGCCTTGGCCATTTCCAGCGTGTAGGTCTTTTCGTACTTATTGGTGGTCGACAAGGCGCCGCTATCAGCACCGCCATGGCCAGGATCCAAGACAATCGTTGCTTCGCTTAAGTTGGTGGCCGCCTTGGTGGCTTTCGTTCCAGGAGTGGTGACGGTCCAACTTGCGACATAACCGGTTTTACCAGCGGCAGTTTGCACCTTGTACCAATCGCTGGATTGGTCAAGCACGGTGAGGGTGGTGCCTTTCGCCAGTTTGGCGACAATCGGGGCATTTAACCCGCCAGCCTGGCGCAGGTTGACGCTGGCTGTGGTGGTCACCTTAACGGCGGCGACCGTGGTGGTTTGCGGCTTCACCGTGGTGCTGACCTGTTTCGGCTGGGCGAGCGCGACGGTATTGCCACTCAGCGTGATGTTACTGGTGGCGACCCACGCCGCCGTATTGTCGTAGGCGACCTGCGTCCAGTGCCCTTCCTGGTAAATGACCTTGAGCTGACGGCCGGCATTCACGGTGCCTAAAATCTTGGCGTCAGTGGTGGCGTATTGCCGCACGTTGGTGGTGCGCTTGGCGGTGGCGAGCTTGGCAGTGGTGGTAGTGGCTTCGTTTTGATCCACCAGCCAGGAGGCGACCCAGCCGATTTTATTGCCGGCGAGGCGCACCTGGTCCCATGAGTTCTGCTGTTTGATGACGGTCAGTTTGGTCCCATTTTGCACCTGACCCATCACACTGTAGGCCAGACCTGGCCCCAGCCGCACATTCAGCAGGTTGGCCCGCACGGTAATGGTGTTGCTGGCGGCCAGTACCGTCGTGGTGGCGGCGGAGACCCCAATCAAAGCCGCAAACACCGCAATCAACGGCCAGCGTTTAAGTTGTTTGAACTGCAAAGCGTCATCCCCTCGGTTTCCTCACTAGGCTGATTATACCAAACAGGGCCTGCGTTTGCGTTCTTTTTCAAGGAATTTTCAAGGCGGGCGTTGACATCTGCGGGTAAACAACGTACGCTGAGACTAAATAAACGCGCCGATGACGAAGCAGGATAGATCACTTGAAGCGACCCGGAGATGGTGAAAGCCGGGACCGATCGAAAAGACACTTCTGAGGCTGAACGAGCTCCGGTTGCCACCGTTATGGCTAAGTTAAACACAAGGTGGTACCGTGTCCGCACCCTTCGTCATTGACGAGGGGTGTTTTTTTATTCAGTTCGGCGTTAAAAGGAGGAAATTATGAGTTATCAACGACCAAAAGGCACCGCGGATATTTTGCCTGGGCAAAGCGAACTCTGGCAAAAAGTGGAACAAACCGCCCGCGATATTTTGACCCGCTATCGTTACCAAGAAATTCGCACGCCATTATTCGAAAATTATGACGTCTTCGCCCGGTCTTCAGGCGAAACCTCAGATGTTGTGTCTAAGGAAATGTACACCTTTGAAGACAAGGGTGGCCGGCAAATGGCGCTCCGCCCAGAAGGCACGGCCGGGGTGGTGCGGGCCTATGTTGAAAACAAATTGTACGGCCCAGAATATACCAAGCCCTACAAGGTTTACTACATGGGGCCGATGTACCGCTACGAACGGCCGCAAAGTGGCCGGCAGCGCGAATTCCACCAAATCGGCGTTGAAGCCTTTGGCGGCGATAGTCCGGCGCTGGATGCCGAAGTCATTGCGCTGGCTAAGGATTTACTTGAGGCGTTAGGCGCCAAGCACTTGAAGTTTGCCATTAACACTTTGGGCGACCCAGAATCGCGCCAGGCTTATCATGCGGCGTTGATCGCTTACCTGACCCCATTCAAAGACCAGCTGTCTGAAGATTCCAAAGTTCGGCTCGAGAAGAATCCATTGCGGATTTTGGATAGCAAAGACCGCGGCGATCAGGCCATTGTGGCCGATGCGCCGAAGCTGATCGACTACCTCACGCCAGCCGCCGCCGAGCGGTTCGCAGCGGTCCAAGCGGATCTGACAGCACTGGGCATCAGCTTTGAAATCGATCCGGACATGGTGCGCGGCTTGGATTACTACAACCACACGATTTTTGAAGTGATGAGCGATGACGCCGTGTTCGGCGGCGGTTATACGACCATTCTTGGCGGCGGCCGCTACAACGGCCTCGTAGAAGAATTAGGCGGCCCCGAAACCCCAGGCATCGGCTTCGGGATGGGCGTTGAACGCGCGATGCTGTTGATGCAAGGGCAAACCGCCACGACCAGCTTGCCAGCCTACATCGTCACCATTGATGAAGCCGGCAAAGGCGCCGCGCTGCATTTGGCTCACGCCTTGCGGCAGCAAGGGCTCGCCGTCGATATGGATTTCTTAGAGCGCAAAGCCAAGGCGCAGTTCAAGTCTGCCAACAAAGCAAATGCGCAATACGTGCTCACCATTGGGGAAAGCGAACTGGCCAATGGCACCGTTCAAGTCAAAAATATGCAGTCGGGTAATCAAGAAGCCCTGGCGCAAGCCGCGCTGGAAGCTGACTTTTTGAACCAGGTGGCAAAATTGGAGGAAGCACATGACTAAACGAACACTTTATGCAGGCGAGGTCACCAAGGCGAACTTGGGCCAAACCGTGACTTTAAAAGGGTGGGTGCAAAAGCGCCGCTCGTTAGGTAACCTGATTTTCGTTGATTTACGCGACCGCGCCGGCATCGTGCAGCTGGTGTTCTCCCAAGAGTTCGGGGAGGACGCGCTGAACGTGGCCAACACCATGCGGAGCGAATATGTAATTGAAGCCACCGGTACCGTGACTGCGCGGGCGCCGGAAGCCGTCAATCCCGAGATGAAAACCGGAGAAATCGAAGTCGAGATTCAAACCGCGAAGATTTTGAATCAAGCCAAGACCCCGCCATTTGATATTGCTGATGGCGTTAATGCTACTGAGGAAACCAAGCTCAAGTATCGTTATTTGGACCTGCGCCGGCCGGAAATGCAGGAAGCCATCATCACCCGCAGTCAGGTCCTCAAGTCCGTGCACCACTACTTCGACGACCAGGGCTTCTTGAACATTGAAACGCCAACCTTGACGGCCAGCACCCCAGAAGGCGCCCGCGACTACTTGGTGCCGTCTCGTGTTTATCCGGGCAGTTTCTATGCTTTGCCGCAATCCCCACAGCTGTTCAAGCAGCTGCTGATGGGCGCCGGGTTCGACCGGTATTATCAAATTGCGCGTTGCTACCGGGATGAAGATTTACGTGGCGACCGGCAGCCAGAATTCACCCAAATCGATATGGAAACCAGCTTTCTTGATCAGCAGGAAATTCAAGACCTTACGGAAGGCCTGATTGCTCGGGTGATGAAAGATGTTAAAGGCATCGATGTCAAACTGCCATTTCCACGCATTGAGTGGCAAGATGCCATGGACCGCTACGGCTCTGACCGGCCAGATATGCGCTTTGACATGTTCATCCAGGATATTTCCGACCTCGTGAAGGACTCTGACTTCAAAGTCTTTGCCAATGCCGTGGCCAACGATGGTCAGGTCCGCGCGATTGTCGTGCCTGGGGGGGCGGAAAAGTACTCCCGCAAGAAGATCGACGAACAGCAAGACTACATCAAACGGTTCGGCGCTAAAGGCCTGGCCTGGCTGAAAGTCACTGCCGATGGGATTGCTGGTCCGATTGCCAAATTCTTCGGTGATGGTGCTGAATTGACCAACGCCCTGAACGCGAGTGCCGGCGACTTGCTTTTGTTTGTTGCTGATCAGCCGGCGGTGGTGGCCGCAAGTCTGGGCTACCTGCGCCTGCACTTCGGCCATGATCTGGGCCTGGTCGATGAGTCCCAGTACAATTTCTGCTGGGTCGTTAACTGGCCCTTGTTCGAATATGACGAAGGCATTGAACGCTGGGTCCCAGCGCACCATCCTTTCACCATGCCGAACGAGGAAGACGTGCACTTGCTGGATACCGATCCGCACAGCGCCCATGCCCAGTCTTATGACATCATCATGAACGGGGATGAATTAGGCGGCGGCTCAATTCGTATTCACAGCCGCGAGATCCAAGAGAAAATGCTGAAGGCCCTGGGCTTCACGCCAGAGCGGGCGCAAAAGTCCTTTGGTTTCCTACTGGACGCCCTGGACTATGGCTTCCCACCGCATGGCGGCTTGGCGTTCGGCTTGGATCGTTTCGTGATGTTGCTACTGGGCCGCGACAACATTCGCGACGTCATGGCCTTCCCAAAGAACTCCAAGGCGTCTGAACCGATGACCAGTGCGCCAACGCCGGTGGCTGATCAGCAGCTCAGTGACCTTGGCATCGAAGTGCGGGCTAACGTGGATCCTGACGCCGCTCATGCGGAAGATCAAGACCTCACCGAATAAGCCGGTGCAAAGGGCAAGCATAGCGCTTGCTCTTTTTTGTTACCATCGGCCGCAAAAGACGTTAACTATTTAATTGCTGACAATCTAATTCAAAGCAGGTATACTGAACGCGAGGTGATGACAATGACTGACAAGCAGGATGATTTGAAAAAGCGCCTGACGCCTGAGCAGTATCGCGTCACGCAGGAAGCCGCCACTGAGCGGCCATTTTCCAGTGAGTATGATGATTTTTATGAACCCGGCATCTATGTTGACATTGTCTCCGGCGAGCCGCTGTTTTCTTCACAAGACAAGTATGACGCCGGCTGCGGCTGGCCGTCTTTCACGAAGTCCATTGTTAAGTTGAACGAAAAGCGGGACACGAGCTTCTTTATGGAACGCACCGAGGTTCGCAGCGGGCAGGCTAATTCTCATCTAGGGCATGTTTTTACTGACGGGCCAACTGATAAGGGAGGTTTGCGCTATTGTATCAATGGCGCGGCGCTTCGCTTTGTCCCGCTGCAGCAACTGGAACAAGCCGGCTACGGTCAGTATCGCCAGCTCTTTGAGGAGGCGTAACCATGGCAGAAGCAACAGCAATTTTTGCCGGCGGCTGTTTCTGGTGCATGGTGCACCCATTTGATCAGCAGCCTGGGATTATCAAGGTCGTCTCGGGCTATACCGGCGGCCATGTGGCTAATCCCACCTATGAACAAGTGGCCAGCCACACCACCGGGCACACCGAAGCCGTGGAAATAACCTATGACCCCGCCGTGATCAGTTATGCCGACCTGGTTGAAATCTACTGGCAACAAACCGACCCCACCGATGCGATGGGTCAATTTCAGGACCGCGGCGACAGCTATCGGCCGGTAATTTTCTACCAAACTGAGGCGGAAAAAGCGACTGCGGAAGCCTCGAAAGCGAAGTTAGCCGCCAGCGGCCGCTTTAGCGATCCCATTGTGACTAAGATTGAACCGGCCCAACCCTTTTATCCGGCTGAAGACTATCACCAAGATTTCTACCGCAAGAATCCGTGGCGCTATGCCATGGAAGAACAAGGCGGCCGTGAACAGTTCAAAGCCCAGCACTGGGCCAAATAGGGCCAGATCAGAGATACAAAGGAGCGACGGTGACGTGGCTTCTTTGTTGTCTTTTTATCTCCCAATTTGCTACCAGAGGCCAGGCGGAACTGATGACGACCATTGTAGGACAGGGTGGCTGGAGCGGGGAGGGGCTCAGTGGTGAAATTGTTCTTGGTCAGCGTATTTGGCTGGCCTAGAACAAGCCGCGACTTCGAGACTCGCAGCGCGAGGCTCAAAGCGCTGGCCACCACGTTCCAGCCCCTCCCCGCGGAAGCCGCCTTGCCCGGCAGCCTCAAGGATTCCCTGCGCTGCGGCTTGGCGGCGTGGTATACTTAATGCACTAACACAGGGAAAGGATCACGTTATGCAAGAAATTGATCGGCTGATCAGACGGCACCAAAACTGGAGTCGGTTCACCGCAGCCTTCTTCTACAGTATTTGTGTCGCCTTGGCTTTGAATATGTTCTGGGAACCAGGTGGGGTTTTCGCCAGCGGGGTCACCGGGGCTGCCCAGCTGGTGGCCACCGTCATCCGCAAATGGTTCAATTTTCAGCTGACCACGCCTTTTGGCCGTCTCGGCACCACCGATATTTTCTCGACTGGGACCTTACTTTTCCTGCTGAACGTGCCACTGTTTGTGATTGCATGGCGGCAAATTGGGCACCGGTTCACTGTCTTTACTTTTTTGGCCGTTATTTTTTCCACGATTATGATTCGCTTGCTGGGCGTGGTGAAGCCGCTGACCACCGATCCGATTGTGTGTGGGATTTTCGGCGCAGTGATCAATGGCCTCGGTACTGGCTTTGCGCTGCGGAATAACATCTCCACTGGCGGGCTCGATATCATCGGAATCGTTTGGCGGAAGAAAACCGGGACTACGATTGGGACCGTGAACATCGCGGTCAACATCGTGATTGTGTTTCTGGCGGGTTTTGTCAATGACTGGCCCCACGCGTTGTACTCCGCGCTGGCGATTTTCATCAACGGCCGGGTGATGGATTCCATGTACACGCGTCAGCAGCGCCTCCAGGTGATGATTGTCACTGATCAACAAAAAGCCGTGGTCAACGAAATTCAAAACACCCTGCGCCGCGGGATCACAATTGTGCATGATGCTGAAGGGGCGTTCCACCACGAAGAAAAAACCATTCTCTTCACCATCATTTCGCGGGCAGAAATCTATGACCTGCAAGATGCAATGAAACGCAGTGATCCTTATGCGTTTGTCTCGATTACCGAGTCGGTGAAAATCATGGGGCATTTCTACGAACCAAAGACAGACTAATGAATGTGCCGGGGTGACCCGGCTTTTTTTGGAGGACAAGCCATGTTAATCGGAGCAAATGTGAGCATGAAAGGCACCAAAATGCTGGTAGGAGCCGTGGCAGAGGCCCAAAGCTACAAGGCAACGACTTTGCAGTTCTATACCGGCGCGCCCCAGAACACTAGGCGCAAAGCAGTGGCTGACATGCGGATACCAGAAGGTTTAAAACTGATGCAAGAAGCCGGCTTGAGTCACACGGTCATTCACGCCCCTTACATCGTGAATCTTGGCAACACCGTCAAGCCGGAGAACTATCCCTTTGCGGTACAGTTCATGAAGGAAGAAGTGCAACGCGCCGAGGCTTTGCAGGCGTATGCGATGCCGTTTCATCCCGGGGCGCATGTTGGCGCTGGCCCGGCAGCGGCGATCAACCAAATCGCCAAAGGCCTCAATGAAATTCTCACCCCGGACCAACACGTGGTCATTGCCTTGGAAACCATGGCCGGTAAAGGCACCGAAATCGGCCGCACCTTTGAAGAATTGGCGGCAATCATTGATCAGGTTGATTTGCAGGATAAGGTGATGGTGACGATGGATACTTGTCACATGAGCGACGCCGGCTATCCGGTACGTGATGACTTCGATGGGGTGTTAAACACCTTTGATCACGTGATTGGTTTACATAAACTAGCGCTCATTCACCTCAATGATTCCAAAAATCCGCAAGGCGCGCATAAAGACCGTCATACCAATATCGGCTTTGGCACGTTAGGATTCGACTGCCTCAACGCCATTGCGCATCACCCGCAATTGCAAGGCATTCCCAAGATTCTGGAAACGCCGTATGTCGGTTCAGACCGCAAGCATCTGGTGCCACCGTATGGCCCAGAAATCAACTGGCTCAAAACCGGTCACTTTGCGCCGGCCGAATTGGTTGCTTTGGGCGCAACGCCGCTAGCAGAGAAAGAGGCCTAATCATGACAACGACCATCAATGAGGTCGCGGCGGCAGCTGGGGTGTCTAAATCCACGATTTCTCGCTATTTGACCGGCCAATTCGACCGGATGTCAACTGCCACGCGGCAGCGCATTGCCGCGGTGATTGCGGAATTGGGATACGTGCCCAACCACAACGCCAGCGCCTTGCGTTCGAAGCGCTCGCATCAAATTGGCGTCGTGGTGGGGGATGTCTCCAATGTCTACTCGACTTTCCTGATTAAAGGAATCGCCGCGGTCACCCATGACCATGGTGATCAGATTTTGATCGCTGATGGCGGTGAGGACCCCGCCACCGAAGCTCAGGCCTTAGCGAGTCTCGTGGCCTCTAATGTCGACGGCATTATCTTGCAACCCGCGCGGGGAGCCGCCAGTCAGTATGAGTTCCTGCGCCGGGCCGGCTTGCCGGTGGTGCTGGTGGACCGGGTGCTGACGCCGCTCTTGTTTCCTTGCGTCACTTCCAACGACCAGACCGCTAGCGCCACCTTGGCTGAGGCCGCGGTGAAAAAAGGCTACCAGAACCTGCTGGTAATCAGCCAACCCGTTAAGGACGCCTCGGTCCGGGCTGAGCGCTATGAAGGGTTTAAAGCCGCGGCCCAGACCGCAGGGGCCAGCGTTAGCTTGCTCGAAGTGGGCAAGGATGGCACCGTGGCGGGCATCGAGCCTTGGCTAGCTGCCAATGCTGGGCATCACCCGGCGATTTTTGCGGCGAATGGGGACTTGCTGATGGCCAGTTTGCGCTGGCTCCAAGCGCATGACATTGCTGTGCCCGCGGCAGTCGGCTTATGTGGCTATGATGATTGGAACTGGGGGGAGCTGGCCAATCCGGCGCTATCGGTAGTTGATCAGCATCCGGAGCAAATCGGGCGCGCCGTCGCCGAAAGGCTGGTAGCTTTGATCAGCGGCGAAGCGGTGCCGGTAGCGCGGACGGAAATACCGGCCACGCTGCATTTGCGCGCCTCACTTTAAACTAAAACCCGACCGCGCTTAATTGCGCAGCCGGGTTCAATTTGCTTTCAGTTAGCGGTTCACACCACCAGCGTTGGCCATGGCACCACGAATATCGGCATCAGACACGAGATTCAAATCACCGCTGATGGTCAGCTTCATGGCACTGGCGGTGTCGGCGTAATCGATTTGGGCCTGCGGATCAAAGCCGTGCTTCAGCGCATGGAGCAACCCGGCGCCAAAGGCATCGCCAGAAGCCACCCCTTCAAACACGTGCATGTGATAAACCGGGCCTTGGTAGAATTGACCGGCTTGCCACATCAAAGCGGTGCAATCATGCTGTTCGACGGAATGAATATTGCGGACCACACTGGCAATGGTGTGCAGGTTGGGGTACTTGGTCGCGAGCTGCACCATCGCCGTTTTGAAGCTCGGCAGCTGATCGATGCCGGTGCTCATATCGCCATCAAAGGCCTTGATGCCAAGCGCGGCTTCGAAATCCTCATCATTGGCCAGCAGAACATCAACGAACGGCATGTAGCGGGCAATCACCGGTTGTGCCTGCTCAGGGGTCCAAAGCTTGCCGCGGTAATTGGCGTCTAGGCAGACCTTGATGGCGTGCGCGTGGCAATAGGCCAAGGCCTCGTCTAAGGCAGCGGCCAAAGCCGGCGATAGGGCTGGGGTGATGCCGGAGAAGTAGAAATAATCGACTCCGGTTAAAATGGTGGGCCAGTCAAACTCGCTGGCTTCGGCCAAGGCAAAGGCGCTGCCGGCGCGATCATAAACCACATTGGTGCTGCGAATTGAGGCCCCTTTTTCAAAAAAGTAAATCCCGAGGCGCGATCCGCCTTGCAGCACGCGGCTAGTCTCAACACCAAACTCGCGCAGCGTATTAAGGGCTTTTTGCCCGAGCAGATTAGCCGGCACCTTGGTCAGCACCGCTGCGTCATCGCCGAGCTGGGCCAAAGACACCGCGACATTGGCCTCGGCGCCGCCGTAATTGGCCTCGAAGGTATTCGTCTGCAGAATGCGCTGATGATCCACTGGCTTCAGCCGCAGTAGCATTTCACCCATTGTTAAAATCGTTGACATGACAATCACTCCTTACTGGTAAATGTAAGCCTTTTATGTCTAAAATCAGTGTAACATATTCTTTAGGCAAACGGTTTCCTAAATGTCGGCAAAGGCGTACAATGGCCTTGTTAGGAATTGATTGAACACTAAAGGAGACTATTCAACATGCAAAAAGTTGAGAACTTATTGCGCCTCAAGCAAGCCGGCGTAGTCGCGGTGATTCGTGATGACACCCCAGAAGGCGCGTTGAAACAAAGTGACGCGGTGATTGCCGGGGGCGTGACTGCCATTGAGCTGACCTTCACGGTGCCAAATGCGGCGAACGTCATTCAAGAATTGGCCCAAAAGTATCGCGATGACGCCAGTGTCATCATCGGGGCGGGCACGGTGCTTGATCCGGTGACGGCGCGGCTGGCCTTGTCGGCTGGCGCAGCGTTTATTGTGAGCCCGTCCTTCAACGCTGAAGTGGCGAAGATGTGCAACTTGTACAACATTCCTTACACCCCTGGTTGCATGACGCCAACGGAAATCCAGCGCGCTTTGGAAGCGGGCTGTGATTTGGTCAAGCTGTTCCCAGGCGCTGTGATGCATCCAGCCATGGTCAAGGCTGTCAAGGCACCATTCCCACAGCTGTCGATCATGCCGACTGGCGGGGTTGCGCTGGACAACATGGCCGAATGGTTCGCCGCTGGGGTCACCTTAGTCGGCGCCGGGTCCAACTTAACTGCTGCCGCCAAGACAGGCGATTATGCAGGGGTCACCGCCACGGCCAAGGCTTACAAGGCTGAATTGGACAGGATCCGCGGTTAATTCGAGCAGGTGGCGGCTATCACCCAAGCCAAAAAAAACTCAGGTCATCACGACCTGAGTTTTTGATTCGAGTTTATTGTTTAGCCGCATCGTCGACTTCATCGAGACCCATGTGTTCGAGAATGAGCATCGCGGTTTCTTCAATCGAACGGTGGGCGGTGTTGATCACCATGCAGCCGAGCTTTTTATAGAGGTCATCGGCGAACTGCAATTCATCATTCACCTGACCGCGGGCCGAGTAGGCGGTGTCTGGGTCCAGACCATAAGCAATCATGCGCTGGCGCCGGAACTCCATGAGCACTGAAGCATCGGTGGTCAGACCGACGATTTTCTTCGGATCGACTTTCCAGATTTCTTCCGGAATGTGCGCATTTGGCACCAGCGGCAAGTTTGCCACTTTGAGATTGCGGTTGGCGAGGAACAGCGACAGTGGGGTTTTGCTGGTACGCGAAACGCCTAGGAGCACGATGTCAGCTTCCAGGAAACCCTTGGGATCCTTGCCATCATCATACAGGACGGCGAATTCCATCGCGGAGATGCGATCGAAGTATTTTTCGTCAAGGTCGTGCACCGCGCCAGCCACGCCGCTGGGGGCTTCACCGGTGCCTTGACTGACGGCTTTGAGAATCGGCGTCATCACGTCAATCAGCGGCACCTTGATTTGCTCGGCGTATTCTTTGGCGACATGCGCCATGCCTGGTGTCACCAGGGTGGCAATCACGATGCCATCGTCTTTTTTGGCCGCATCTAAGGTACTCATCAGTTTGGTTTGATCATGCACAAACGGGAAGCGTAGATAATGGGCACTTTGATCGGCAAATTGCGCCGCGGCGGCTTGGGCCAGCTTGAGGCCGGTTTCGCCGATTGAATCTGAGATAATATAGTAATTCGTTGCTGCCATGTTCATCCACCTTTCGCCCCAACCCAGGGCGGGATTGTTCACTGCAATGCGTTCGCTTTCATTTTACCATAGCTGAGGATGAGAAAAAGCTTAGGCCTTCAGGGATAAAAATCACAGAATATCGCCAATTTCGATAAATGCTGTATTGACGCGATTTTTCAACTTAGATATAATAGACAAGAACTTGCGATGGTATCTATCAATGGTTACACAAGTGTCGGAGGGAGGGATATCATATGGCAAAGACGGTCGTTAAGAAAAACGAATCTCTCGATGATGCTCTTCGGCGCTTCAAGCGCACCGTATCCAAGTCAGGTACTTTAGCCGAATACCGGAAGCGGGAATTCTACGAAAAGCCAAGCGTTAAGCGGAAGTTAAAATCTGAAGCTGCACGCAAGCGCAAGAAGTTCTAATTTTCGCCAAAGCGCGCGCCGATTGTGGCGCGCGTTTTTTGCGTCAGAAAGGAAGATCAACATGGCAGTATTGGATCAATTGAACGAACAAATGAAAACAGCAATGAAGGCCAAGGACAAGCAAACCTTGAGCACGGTGCGGATGTTAAAATCTGCCTTGCAAAACAAGCAGATTGACTTGGGCCATGACCTCACGCCAGAAGACGAAAAGGCAGTGCTTTCCACCGAGCTGAAGCAGCGCAAAGAGAGCTTGGAAGAATTCAGCAAAGCCGGCCGCGAGGATTTGGTGACGCCGCTGGAAGCCGAAATCAAAATCGTCGAAGCTTATCTGCCAGCGCAACTCGATGAAGCCGCAGTGACCAAACTCGTCGATGAAACCATCGCCGAAGTTGGCGCGACCGGCAAAGGCGATTTTGGCAAGGTCATGAAGACCCTGATGCCAAAAGTGAAAGGCCAAGCCGATGGGGCCATGGTCAATCGCATCGTCAAAGCTAAGTTAGGCTAAGGTTGCTTTGCCCGCCCAGCAGTCCTGGACGGGTTTTTGATTGCCACCGCTACGGCGCGAGGCGATGCGCTTTATGGTAGAATAAAAGCAAATCATTAAGGGGGCCGCTTTTTGCCAGAAACCGTGGAAAAGACGCTGACATTGGCCAGCGCAGATCAAGCGATTGCCATTGCCGGCATCAATGATCAGAATCTGACCTTGATTGAAGAAGGACTGGATGTGCTCATTGCCCCATTTGGCCAAGAGCTGCGCCTGTCAGGGACGCCAGCGGCCACGAGCCTCGCTTACCAGCTGATCACGCAATTGCTGACGCTGCTGAGCCGAGGCATTGCGGTGGCGCCACAAGATGTGGTGTCTGCCATCAACATGGCCAAACGCGGCACTTTGGAGTATTTTGCTGACATGTACAGTGAAACGCTACTCCGGGATGCCAAAGGGGCGCCGATTCGCGTCAAGAATTTTGGCCAGCGCCAGTACGTGCAGTCGATCAAGCACAATGATATTACCTTCGGCATCGGCCCGGCCGGCACCGGGAAAACGTACCTAGCAGTGGTCATGGCCGTCGCCGCCATGAAGGCCGGTGAGGTCGAAAAAATCATTCTCACCCGGCCGGCGGTGGAGGCCGGTGAAAACTTGGGCTTTTTGCCTGGGGATTTGAAGGAAAAAGTCGACCCGTACCTGCGGCCGATTTATGATGCCTTGTATGCGGTGCTCGGCACGGATCACACCAATCGCTTGATGGACCGCGGCGTGATCGAAATTGCGCCGCTGGCGTACATGCGTGGGCGGACCTTAGACAATGCCTTTGCCATTTTGGATGAGGCGCAAAACACCACCCAGATGCAAATGAAAATGTTCCTGACGCGGCTTGGATTTTCGTCGAAGATGATTGTCAACGGCGACATCACCCAAATCGATTTGCCGCCTAACCAACACAGTGGCTTGATTCAGGCGCGGGAGATTCTCAAAGATATTGATCACATTGGCTTTGCCACCTTTGCCGCCAGCGATGTGGTGCGGCATCCGGTGGTGGCAAAAATCATCGAGGCGTACGGCGAGGCCAGTGAGCAGTCCAAAGTTTAGCGAGGGAGACAGCGATGGAAAGAACGCCCAAATTTAGTCATCGCGCTTTAGCACTGCTGCTGATGTTTAGCGCAGTGCTGTTTGCGTTGGTCGCTTGGATTTTGTGGCCGCGGCCGCTGCAGGTGAAAGTCAACACTGCCGCGCCGCAAACCATCATTGCCACGCAAACCGTGCAAGATATTGCCAGCACCAAAAAGGCCCGGGTGGCGGCGGCTAATGCCACCACGCCGGTGTACAGCTATGATCAAAGCATCAGCACCAAACAGGCCGATCAACTCACGCGGTTTGAAAAAGCGTTAGCGACGGTGGAAACCACCGCCACTAGCAAAGCGCAGACGGCCTTGAAAAAGGCGCAAAAGGATAACGCCAATGCCGTGCTGGCGGTACCGACGCCGGCGGAGCTGACCAAAGCCTTCCGCGCCCAATACAGCAAGGCCGATTATCCTTATTTCTACCAATTCAGTACGGCCTTTTTAACCCAGGCTTATGGGTTAACGCAGGCCCAGCGCCAGCAGGCCTTTGAAGCCGCCAGCAAAGCCATCGCTGGTCAGCTTGCCGGGCGAGTCACCAGCGATCAACTGACGACCGCTAAGCAAACCGCGCGGCACGCGATTAATGCGGCTAATTTAACCGCGGCTCAGAGCAAAGTGGCCACGACCTTGGTCAATCAAAGCCTGATTGCCAATGAATTGTTGGATACCACCAAAACCAAAGCCAAGCAAGCGGCGGCTGCGGCTGCGGTCAAGCCGGTCGCCATTTTGCAAGGGCAGGTCATTGTGCAGCAAGGGCAGTTGATCGATCAAAGCGTGCTGCATCAAATCACCGTGCTGGGCCTGACCAAACGCAAGGCGCCTTGGGCCTTGTTAGGCTTTGGCGTACTGCTCTTGATGCAGGCGCTGGCGGTGCTGGCGCTGCTCATGGATCACCCTCGGGCAGAGCAAACAAAGGAAATGCTGCTTTACAGTGGTGGCATGCTGCTGGTGGCGCTGATCATGTTGGGCCTGCGGTATTTGGCGAATACCAGCGGTGCCAATTTGACCTTGCTGCTGCCAGCGGCACTACTGCCGTTAATTTTCCGGACGTTCATTGATCGCCGGTGGGGGCTACTGGCGGCTTTAATGCAAACGCTACTCGCCTACTTCATCTTCTATTCCACCACCGGCACCATTTTTACTGCTGGCACCGCGGTAGCCTACTTAACCACTGGTATCTTGGCGGTGATGATTCCCAAGCGGCGGCTGAATGATGTCTTGCAGCGCGTGGCGTTTTGGGTGTTGGGGCTGAATCTCGCCTTGACGGTCAGTTTGATGCTGATGCAAGGGGCGCGGTTTACCAGCAGCTTGACCTGGCAGACGCTTGGCTTCACGGTGGTGGGGCAGGTGCTCGGTTACATTTTGGCCATTGGCATCACGCCGTATCTGGAGTTGATCTGGCGCGATGACGCGATTTTCCGGCTGAATCAGTTAAGCAATCCGAATGACCCGCTGCTGCGCGAGCTATTGACCAAGGCGCCGGGGACGTATCATCACAGCATGATGGTGGCGAGTCTGGCCGCCAACGCCGTGGCAAAAATTGGCGGCCGGGCGATGCTGACGCGCGTGGCATGTTATTATCATGATGTGGGTAAGTTGAAGCGGCCGCTTTATTTTACCGAGAACATGCCGAATGGCTTCGATAGCCCGCACCATCATTTGTCGGCGCAAGCCAGCGCTAAAATTATTTTTGCCCATGTCGATGACGGGGTGGCGATGCTCAAGGCGCGCCACATGCCGCAATTTATCATTGATATTTGCCAGCAGCATCATGGCACGACTTTGATGAAATACTTCTACATGGAAGCGTTAAAAACGGATCCAAGTACGCCAGAATCGCAGTACCGCTATCAAGGCCCGAAGCCGCAGAGCATCGAGGCGGCGGTAATCAATCTGGCGGATACTTGCGAAGCCGCCATCCGCTCGATGAAGCAGCCAACGCCAGAGAAAATTCACGATTTTGTTCATCACATCACTGACGAGCGGCTTGCTGATGGGCAATTCGATGAAGCGCCGATTACCGTGGCGCAGCTGCGGCAAGTCGAAGCTTCACTAGAAGCGGGCTTAGCTAGCACCTTTTATACGCGCATCGAGTACCCGCAAACCCCAGATGATATTAAATGACCTTAAAGGAGAATCCCATGGACCTGGAATTGTATGATGACCAAAAGCGTTTGTCGCCAGAACATACCAAATTGGTAAAAGAATTGGTTGAGTTTGCCGCCAAGACGTTGGAAAAGGCGCCAGATACGGAGATGTCGATTACCATCGTTGATGATGCCGAAATTAACCGGATCAACAAAGAATACCGCGACACTGACCGCGTCACGGATGTCATCAGTTTTGCCATTGAAGATGGCGACGAAGAGGTGTTGTCAGGTTTTCCCGACATGCCGGAAAACATCGGCGATTTGTTCATCGATCCTGACCAAGTGGCGCGCCAAGCGGACACTTACGAGCATTCCTTCGAACGTGAATTGGGCTACACCGTGGTCCATGGCTTCTTGCATCTCAACGGATACGACCACATCAAGCCGGAAGATGAGGCGGTTATGATTCCGTTGCAAGAGAAGATTTTGACTGCCTATGGCCTCACCCGCTAAGCAAACCAGCAAAAATCGGCACTTCGGCCAGTCGTTCCGGCACGCGCTGGCAGGGCTAGTGACGGTGTTCAGGCATGAAGGTAACTTTCGGCGGGAAAGTCTTGCCGCGCTGCTGGTGTTTCTGGCCGCGGCAGTGCTGCGGGTCAATCGCTTTAGCTGGCTACTGCTGATCTTGGCAGTGCTGTTGGTTTTTTTGTGTGAACTGTGGAATACCATCATCGAAGCACTGGTCGACATAGAGGTTGAAGGCCGTTATGATGTGCGCGCGAAGCGCATCAAAGACATGAGCGCCGGCGCCGTGCTCGTGGCGGCGCTGATTGCGGTGGTGTGCGGCGTGTACGTGTTTTTCCCGCCCTTGTGGCATCTCATTGGAGGCAATTCATGGATGATTTAATTGCAGCAGCCCAAAAAGCGCGCCAAAACGCTTACATCCCGTACTCGCATTTTGCTGTGGGGGCCGCCGTGCAAGTCGACGGCCACATTTTTGCGGCGTGCAACATTGAAAACGCCAGCTACGGCCTGGCGATGTGCGCCGAACGCAACGCCATGTTCCAAGCAGTGGCCGCCGGTTATACGCACCTTGAAGCCATTGCGGTGATTGGCGATACCGCCGGGCCGATTTCCCCATGCGGCGCGTGCCGACAGGTGATGGCGGAGTTCTTTACCCCTGACGCGCCGGTTTATCTGACCAATTTGCATGGGCAAGTTCAAACCACCACAGTCGCGGCTTTGCTGCCAGGCGCCTTTACTAAAGGAGATTTGAAATGACAACGCATCACTCAGGTTTTGTGGCCATTATTGGCCGGCCCAACGTCGGCAAATCGACGTTTATGAATCGCTTGCTCGGCGAAAAAATCGCCATTATGTCACCAAAAGCGCAAACGACGCGCAACAAGATCAATGGGATTTATACCACCGATGACGCCCAAATTGTGTTCGTCGATACCCCAGGCATTCACAAGCCCAAGAATCAGTTGGATGACTACATGGATAAGGCCGCGCTGTCGACGCTCAATCAAGTCGACGCCGTGCTCTTCATGGTGGCCGCCGATGAAGCGATGGGTCCTGGCGACCAGTACATCATCAATCAGCTGCGGCCGGTGAAAACGCCAGTGTATTTGCTGATCAACAAAATCGACCTCGTGCATCCCGACGACTTGCTGCCGCGCATTGCCCAATACGAAAAGGCGCTGCATTTTGCTGGCGTCTACCCGTTGTCTGCCACGATGGGGAACAATGTCGAGGAGCTGGTGCAGGATTTAATCGCTGCTTTGCCAGAAGGCCCGCAGTTTTATCCTGAAGATCAGCTCACTGATCACCCTGAATATTTTGTCGTGGGGGAATTGATTCGCGAAAAAGTCCTGGAACTGACCCGCGATGAGGTGCCACATTCTTCTGCGGTGCAAGTGGAGCGCATGAAAGATCGCGTCAATGGCAAATTGCAGATTGAAGCTTACATCATTGTTGAACGCGATAGTCAAAAAGGCATTGTGATTGGCAAAGGCGGGGCGATGCTGAAACAAATCGGCATTCGCGCGCGGCAAGACATCGAAGCCTTGCTCGGCGAGCGCGTGAACTTGAAGCTGTGGGTGCGCGTGCAGAAGAACTGGCGCGACAACAACCAGTACCTGAGAAGTCTCGGCTACAACAGCAAGGATCTCCGCTAGCATGAGCAAGCGCAATGTCGCCTTTCAGGGGCTGGTGTTGAGCCGGCAAAATTATCGCGAATCAGATTTACTGGTGAAACTCGCCACGGCTGAGTATGGCAAGAAGATGTTCTTGTTGCACCGGGCCAAAAAGCCCGGTTTTCGGATGACGGCAGGGATTTTACCCTTCACCCAGGCCGACTACACCGGTACCATCAATGAAGATGGTCTGTCTTACCTGACCACGGTGCAAAGCGCCCAGCAGTTTCAGCACATTGCCGAAGACATTACGCTTAACGCCTATGCCACGTACATTTTGGGCCTGATTGACCTCGCTTTTCCCGATGGCGAAGCGCTAGGGGCTTGGTATGATTTTGCGCAAACCAGTTTGGCCCTGATCGACGAGGGCGTTGACCCGGCCATTGTCACCAATATCGCCGAAGTGCAGCTGTTGGGGGCGTTTGGGGTGGCCCCAAACTGGCGCGGCTGTGTGCTGGATGGGCGCAGCGACTTACCACTGGATTTTTCCGAACGCTACGGCGGCCTGCTGTGTCAAAACCACTGGCCGGAAGACGCTTATCGTTTTCATGTTCAGCCCAAGGCGTTGTATTTATTGCGGCAATTTTCGGTGCTGGATTTGCATCAAGTTCATGCGGTGACGGTGACGGCCGCAACCAAAAAAGAATTACGCCGCGTGCTCGACCGCATTTATACCGATATGGTCG
Source organism: Lacticaseibacillus suilingensis (assembly GCF_016861845.1). Lineage (GTDB taxonomy): Bacteria > Bacillota > Bacilli > Lactobacillales > Lactobacillaceae > Lacticaseibacillus > Lacticaseibacillus suilingensis. The sequence continues at coordinate 92,617 of NZ_BOLV01000009.1, read as the reverse complement.
GCACTGTCCCCAAAGCCAAGCGCTTTTTAGACCAAATGCAGCAATGGCAAGACCATTTGCCGCCTGCCCCGCAACCTGATCCCGGAAAGGAACCTCATGACGCCCATTAAATTGATTGCTAGTGATCTTGATAATACCTTACTGCTGGCTGATAGCACGTTGCCGGCAGGCATTTTTGACCGCATTCGCCAGCTCCATGCGGCTGGCATCGAATTCGTCGCCGCCAGCGGCCGCGGCGTGTACACACTGGAAGACTTGTTCGCGCCAGTGGCGAACCAAATGAGCTTCGTCGCCGAAAATGGCGGCGTCATTAAGCGCCAGGGCCAAGTCCTCGCGCAAAACATGCTGAAGCCAGAGGAAACCGCCGAAGTGGTGGCTTGGGTGCGCACGCAGCCGGATGTGATTGCGATTGGCAATGCCCTGGCTGCCACTTATCTCGATGCCAGCGAAGCCGACTACCAGCCGGAGCTGAGCTCGTTTATCAGTCGCTTTGCCATTGCGCCTGATCTCACCCAAGCGCCGGTGCCCATGGCGAAGTTGTCGCTGTATTTCCGCGCTGGCGGCGCCTATGCGGCCTTTCCACGCATCGAGGCGCAATTCGGCGACCGGTATGGCCTGACCGTGGGCGGCGAAACCTTCATCGATGTGATGCCGAAAACTACCAATAAGGGTCTGGGGCTGACGCAACTTGGCGCGGCGCTGAACATTACGCCGGCGGAGATGATGGCCTTTGGCGATACCAACAATGATATTCAGATGATGCAAACCGTGAAATACGGGGTGCTCGTCGCCAATGCGACGCCGAACATGGCAGCCTATGCGGATTACCGCACGGCCAGCAATCTTGACCTTGGGGTGCTCAAGGCGATTGATGGCGTGCTGGCAGGGCAGCTGCCGGCGCACGTCTAAGGGAGCCCATCAAAAAAGCCTCAACCATCACGCCAAGCGCGCGGTGGTTGAGGCTTTTTTGAGTTATTCGACACAAGTAAAGCGGGGTTCCAGTAGCTCTCGCACGTAGACTTCTGCTTCCTCGCGCGTGGTGGGGTGCTGACCGAGGAAAATCCATTCCATGATCAACAGCACCGTTGAACTGTAATGCTTCGCCACCAGCTCCACTGGCGTTTTGAGCTCCTGCGGCTTAGCGCGGGCTGTGAACAGCTCCGTAAACACACTCGTAAAGTACTGGATAAAGTGGTTTACCAGCTGACTATCAAGCGGATTGTGTGACACCACCGCGATCAATAAGTCATGATGAGAGTCGAACAGATGGTAGATTTGGTCGAAAGCCGCCATGAAGCTGGCATCCGTCGGGTCGCCGCTGATTTGATCCAGGTGCACTTCTCGCCGCATCCGATACCAGCAGTAGGTGAGTAAGTCATACTTATCGTCAAAATAATTATAGAAGGTCGCCCGGGGGTAGTCGGCGGCTTCACATAGGGCATTGACGCTGATTTTCTCAAACGGCTTTTCGCCGAGCATAATCAGCATCGTTTCTGAAAACGCTTTAAGCGTGCGGACCGCGCCCCGAGTGGTTTTTTGCGCTGGATCGTATTTCATGAGCGGTTACCTCTTCAATGATTTTCTTTTGCAATTTGCAACATCTGTCCATGTTTCGACGTTTGGATAGAGATTGTCCCTTGTCTAGCTTTCTCCTGTAATCTACCATAGCAATGAATGTTTTACAACTGTCTAAACGTAAACAGATGAATGGAGTAAACGCAGATGAAAAACTTTTTGAAACATCATGGTCTCGCGGCAGTGATTTGGGCGCTGCTGGTGATTGTGGCCGTTGTCTTTATGCCTGATGTCAACGCCTTGGTGCGCGACAACGGGGCGGTGAAGCTGCCTGACAATGTGCCTAGCCAGGTCGCCACGCGGATTCAGAAAAAGGCTAATCACAATCGTAAAGTTTCAACTTATACGGCGGTGTTCAACAGTAAACACGCGTTGACTGCCAAGCAAAGCCGGGCGATTGACCGTAAACTCAAAGCCCTCAAGAGTGAATCCGGGCTGACGATTACCACAGTGATGAGGCCCAGTGAAAATGCCCAGACCAAAAAGCAGCTGATCAGTGGCGACAAAACCACCCAGCTGGCCCAAATTACCGTTAAAAAAGGCCCACTGGTCAAGAATCAAGTTAAGAAACTGCATGCCCAGCTGAAGACCAGCGGCCTGAAGACCTATGTCACCGGGGTCGACGCCTTGAATGACGACTTCTCCACGGTAACGGAAAAAGGGATTCAGAAAACCGAAATCATCGCGATTATTTTCATCTTCATCGTGCTGATTATCGTCTTCCGCTCCCCAATCGTGCCGGTGATTTCACTGCTGAATGTCGGGGTCGCCTTCATCACCAGCCTCAGCGTGGTCATGAACCTGGCGGCGCATGCCGGCTTTCCAATTTCTAACTTCACCCAAGTCTTCATGGTCGTGGTGCTGTTCGGGATTGGGACTGACTACGATATTCTTCTGTATGATTACTTCAAAGGTCAGCTAGCGAAAGGGAAAACCGCGCTGGAGGCGACCGCCGAAACGCGGCGCCATGGCGGCCGCACCGTGCTATATTCCGGCGTTTCAGTCCTGATCGGGTTCTCCGTGCTGTGGCTCGCTAAGTTTACCTTCTATCAAAGTGCCTCAGCCGTCGCGATTGGTGTGCTGGTACTCTTGCCAGTGCTGCTGACGCTGAACATGTTCTTCATGGCCACGCTAGGCGCCAAAATGTTCTGGCCGAGCCGTGTGGATGGCGGGGAAAGCTCCAGCAAGCTCTGGTACTGGCTGTCGCGCGGGGCGATGAACAAGCCCGCACTATGGCTCGCTGCCATTGCCATTCTGGCGGTACCGTTCACCATGGCGATGAACGCCGAAGAAAACTTCAACAATGCAGATGAATTGCCCACGACTTATCAATCCAAGCAGGGCTATGTCCTGATTCAGAAGCATTTTTCCAAAGGCATGACCGCGCCAGCGACGATTTATATTCAAAGTAAAACGCCGCTCAACACCCAGGCGAAGCTGGCGGCGATTGACGATTTGACTCAGTATCTGCAAAAGGAACCAGGCGTTAAAACCGTTGCTTCGGTCACTGAACCTGGCGGCAGTCGCATCGATGCCATGTACCTGCGTAGTCAGCTGACCACCATCACCAAAGGCCTAGCCGAATCGCAAAAAGGTTTAGCGACATTGCAAAAGGGCCTTGCTGATGCCAATACGCAGCTTAAAGCGCAAAACATCAGCGGCTCGATGGCCCAAGTGCAAACTTTAGCCGATGGTAGTCAAGAGCTAGCCGATAAAATGGCGACTCTACAAGCCGGGCTCAAAACCTATACCGATGGCGTCAGCACCGTCAACAGCGGCACCCAAACCCTGAAAAATAGTGCCGGTGCGCTGGTTTCTGGTTCTCAGCAATTGCAAGCCGGCAGCGACCAGCTTAATGCAGGCGCGCAGAAGATCAATGACAACATGAGTACCCTGAAAGATGGGGCCAATCAAGTGAGTGCTGGGACCCAAACCATGAACGACAAGGTTCAGCAACTGGCCACCGCTGGCAATCAGCTGAATCAAAGCCTGAATGGGTTGTATCAAGCACTCACCACCATGAATACGCAGGCCGCCGCGCTGCTCGCGCAGCTGAACGCGCAAGCTGGCGGCACTCAGCCCGGCTTGCTGCAAACTGCCGTCACCGGCATCCAGGCCGGCCTTACTCAGGTCAACCAAGGCCTGAATGGGGCGGCTAGTGAAGTCAATACCGCAGCCGCGCAGGTGAACCAGTTGGCCGCAGGGGCTGCTAAAGTCGCGAGTGGCGCTAATGCCATGAACGCCGGTACGCAAACGTTGGCCAATGGCACGGCCTCATTGGCGGCAAACATGGCCGCGTTAAGCGGCGGCGCGAGCCAGGCCGTCAGTGGCATTAATCAGCTCGCCAACGGAACGTCGCAACTGGCCGCGCAAAACGGTACCCTTAACTCTGGCACCGCCGCGTTAGCCAGCGGCGCCGGCCAAGTCAATGCTGGCGTGCAAGAGCTGAATACCAAATTGAAGGCCATGGCTAGCCAGGTCGACAAGCTGGGCGATGGTTTGACCACCGCCACCAAAGCGTTAGGGGCGCTTGAAGCCGGGAATTCAAGTATGGATGATTACCTCACCGAGCTGAAAGGCTCGTACATGGGCAATCAGTTCTACCTCCCGAAAGCCACGATTAAGAGCAGTCAGTTCAAACCAGCGCTGGATGCCTATATGTTTGATCATAATCGCATCACGACCTTGACCGTTGTCTTCAAAGGCGATCCGAACTCGGCCAAAGCAGACAAACAGTTCACCACGTTGCAAAAAGACTTGAATGCTAAGTTGAAGCATGGGGCGCTAGGCAAGGCCACCGTGGCCATCGGCGGGCAAACTGCCGAAGATCACGACTTACGGAACCTGGCCAATGGCGACTTCCTGCGCACCGCCGCCATCATGGTGATTGGGATCTTCATCGCCTTGATTTTCGTCACCGAATCGATTTTGCAACCGATCACGATTTTGGCCACCTTGGTCACCGCGTATGTGACCTCGATGGGCTTGACGCGCCTGATTTCCAGCACCGTGCTGGGGCGGCCGCTGTTGACCTGGAACACGCCGTTCTTCACGTTTATCATGTTGATGGCCCTCGGGGTCGATTACAGTATCTTCCTCATGGTGCGCTTCAAGGATGGCACCATTGAACCTGATGTGCGGGTCCGGATGCTCAAAGCCGCCACCACAATCGGGGCAGTCGTGCTCAGCGCCGCCGTCATTTTAGGCGGGACCTTCGCCGCCTTGATGCCCAGTGGCGTCACGACGCTCATTCAAGTGGCGTTAGGCGTGATTGTTGGCCTCGTGCTACTGGTCATTTTGCTACCAATCAGCATGTCGGCTTTGGTCAGCCTGAATGAATGGCACCACGCCCGCGAAAATGGGCATCAAGAAAACGAATAGCAAGCCGAAATCCGCGTCAGTCTGGCGCGGATTTTTATGTTATGCTCAACGCTGAGGTGAGGATATGAAAAATATGGCAGTATACTGCGGCGCCTATGCCGGTGCGGATCAACGGTTCACGCAAGCCGCGCAGGCTTTAGGCCAGTGGCTGGTGGCCCACGATTACGCCTTGGTGTATGGCGGTGGCGGTGTGGGCTTGATGCACGAAATTGCCACGAGTGTGCTCGCCGCTGGCGGCACGGTGACCGGGATCATGCCAGAAAATCTCGTGGCCCGCGGCGCCGCGATGCCTGGGCTGACGCATTTTGAAACCGTTCCTGACATGGCGGTGCGCAAAGCCCGGATGCTGGCACTGGCCGACGTGTGCGTAGCGCTGCCGGGCGGGGTCGGCACGTTAGAAGAAATCAGTGAAGCCTTCTCTTGGGCCCGGGTTGGCGATAATGCCAGCCCGTGCATCTTTTTCAACGTTAACGGCTATTATGACCGCTTGGCCGCGTTCTTTGATCAGATGGTGATGGACGGGTTCTTATCTGCGGCGGATCGAAGCAAAGTGCTATTCACCAGTGACTTTAACGAAATGGCGCAGTTTATCGCCGAGTATCAGCCCCCCAAAGTGCGGCAATACCACCAGCACCATTAAATAGCGGTAGCATGCCCCCCAGGTAAACGCTAGGGAATTGAAACGATTCGCGCACCGGCGGAGGTGGTCCTGCCCGGCCGTTCACAGTTTACCCATTCGACGGCGTGTGCTATACTATTCTGGAAATTAATCGGTGATGAGAAAAAGAGTCTTTCTTCAAGTGCTGGTCAGCGAGCAAGGGACAGTGGGAGCCTTGCCAGCACAGAAAGACTGGCGTTTTCGAGCCAGCAATAAGTAAGGGCAAGTCTCTGACTTGAAGTAGGGTGGAACCGCGCGCAAGCGTCCCTATGCCAATATTGGCATAGGGACGTTTTTGCATTCTCAGCACCAGAAAAGAGGAAATCATGACACAGAAAATGAGTGTTCAGAAGATGATCCAAACGCTCCAAAACTTCTGGGCGGATAAAGGCTGCATGCTGATGCAAGCCTACGATACGGAAAAAGGGGCCGGCACCATGAGCCCGTACACCTTCTTGCGCGCCATTGGCCCAGAACCTTGGGCCGCAGCCTATGTCGAACCTTCCCGCCGGCCGGCTGATGGCCGTTACGGGGAAAACCCGAACCGTTTGTACCAACATCATCAGTTCCAGGTGGTCATTAAGCCTTCACCAGCTGAAATCCAAGACTACTACCTGGATTCGCTGCGCGCCCTTGGCATTGAACCGCTGGAACATGATATCCGCTTCGTGGAAGACAACTGGGAAAACCCATCGATGGGTTGCGCCGGCGTGGGTTGGGAAGTGTGGTTGGATGGCATGGAAGTCAGCCAGTTCACTTACTTCCAAGTCGTTGGCGGCCTGGAAGTATCCCCAGTCACCAGCGAAATCACTTATGGCGTGGAACGGCTAGCGTCCTACATTCAAGACGTCAACTCGGTGTTTGATTTGGAATGGGGCGACGGCGTTTTATATGGTGACATTTTCAAGGAACCTGAATACGAGCATTCCAAGTACAGCTTCGAAGCAAGCGACCAGAAGATGCTACTGACCTTCTTTGATGCGTATGAAAAAGAGGCTTGGCGGCTGATGGATCTTGGTTTGGTGCATCCAGCCTACGACTATATCCTGAAGTGTTCCCACACCTTCAACCTGCTGGATGCGCGCGGCGTGGTTTCCGTCACCGAACGCGCTGGCTATTTGAGCCGCATTCGCAAAATGGCGCATAAAGTAGCACGCGCTTTTGTTGAGGAACGCAAAAAGCTTGGATTCCCGCTACTGCAACATCATGAGGAGGCAGCAAACTAATGGCAACTTACTTATTAGAAATTGGCTTGGAAGATATGCCAGCTCATGTGGTGACCCCAAGTGTCAACCAGCTGGCGCAAAAAGCCGGTAAATTCCTCAAGGAGCAGCATCTTGACTACGGGAAAATCACCACGTATTCAACTCCGCGGCGCCTGGCGCTTGAAATTAGCGATTTAGCCGCGAAGCAAGCAGATACCGAAGAAGACGTCAAAGGGCCCGCAAAAAAGATTGCCCAAGATGCTGAAGGCAACTGGTCCAAGGCGGCCATCGGTTTTACCCGCGGCCAAGGGATGACGGTTGATGATATTGTCTTCAAGAATCTCAAAGGCGTTGATTACGTCTATCTGCACAAGGCAACGGCGGGCAAGCCAGCCGCCGACATTCTGCCTGGGTTGATTGATGTCGTCAAAGGCCTGACCTTCCCGACCCGCATGAAGTGGGGCAGTTACGATTTTGAGTACATTCGGCCGATTCATTGGCTGGTGTCCCTGCTGGATGAGGCAGTCGTGCCGATGCAAATTCTGGATATCAAAGCCGGTCGCACCACGCAAGGTCATCGCTTCTTAGGCCAGCCGGTTGAACTCCATTCAGCGACTGACTACAAGGAAGCCTTGCGCGGCCAAAAGGTCCTAGTGGATGCGGCGGAACGTAAGGCCCTGATTACCAAGCAAATCAACGAGATTGCTGCGGCTAATCACTGGGAGATTGCGCTTGATGCCAATTTACTCGAAGAAGTGAACAACCTGGTCGAATGGCCGACTGCCTTCGCTGGACGGTTCGACGAGAAGTACTTAGCCATTCCGGAAGCGGTTTTGATCACCTCCATGAAGGATAACCAGCGCTACTTCTATGCCCGCGATGCCCAAGGCAAGTTGGTGAATGCCTTCATCGGGGTGCGCAACGGCAACACCGAGCACCTTGACAATGTCATTCGCGGTAATGTGAAAGTCTTGACCGCGCGGCTGGAAGATGCAGCCTTCTTCTATGCGGAAGACCAAAAGAAGTCGATTGCGGACTTTGTGGAGCGGCTTAAAACCGTCAGTTTCCACGATAAAATCGGCTCGATGGCCGAGAAAATGGCCCGCGTGCAAACCATTGCCGGCCTGCTGGCTGACCAGGTGGGCCTGAGCGAAGCCGATAAAGCGAAGTTGCTGCGCGCCGCTGGCATTTACAAGTTCGACCTCGTCACTGCCATGGTCGGTGAATTTGCTGAACTGCAAGGCGTGATGGGGGAAGTCTATGCCAAACTGGCTGGCGAAGACCCGGCAGTGGCGCAGGCCATTCGCGAGCATTACCAGCCGATTTCCGCTGACGGTGCATTGCCGGCAAGCTTGATTGGCACGCTCCTGGCGATTGCCGATAAGCTGGATTCCGTCATGAGTTTCTTTGCAGTTGACCTGATTCCAACCGGCTCCAACGATCCTTACGCTTTGCGCCGCCAGGCATATGGTATTGTGCGGATGATTGCGGCCCATCACTGGGCGTTCAACGTGCCAGCCTTGCAGAAGCAAATTGTGCAGGCGTTAACCGCTGCTGACCAGTTAAGCAATCTCGACTGGACGAAGAATCAAGCAGCCGTGTCGGCGTTTATCGGCGACCGGGTAGCGCAGTTCTTGTCTAAAGGCAAGATCCGTCATGATATCTTGGATGCCGTGGCAGGGTCAGCCACCGTGGACGTGGAAGCCATGATTGATGCCGCCGCTTTGCTGACGCAACATCAAGACGACGCTGACTTCAAAGCAGTGATGGAAGCCTTGGGCCGCGTAGTGCGGATTGCCGACAAGAATCCAACCTTGGAAGCCGTTAACCCAGCACTGTTTGAAAATAGCACGGAAAAGGCGCTGCATGATGCGGTATCTAAAACCAAAGCCAGCTATGATGCCCAGCCAAGCGAGGCTAACTATCAGGCTTTGCGGGCATTGACGCCGGTGATCACTGATTACTTCACAGAAACCATGATCATGGCTGATAATGAGCAGGTCCGCACCAACCGGCTGGCTGAATTGACTGGCCTCGCCACGCTGATTCACCAGTTTGGTGACATTACGGCGGTCATCGTCAAGTAGCTTGCAATTCAAGGCAACGACGGCTATACTATAGCTTGTATTAGTCTGCACTCAATTAGGTTTCGGCAAGTCGCATTTCACCACTGAAGTGCGACTTTTTACCGCTATTCTGGGAGGTGAACCGCAATCGCGCGCATTCCAACTGAAGTCATCGATCAAGTTCGCAGCTCTGTTAATATTGCCGACTACATTGGTCAATACGTGCAGTTGCACAAGCAAGGGCAGAACCTGTTTGGCCTGTGCCCGTTCGTGCCGGAAAACACGCCTTCGTTTAGCGTGAACGAAAGCAAACAGATTTTTAATTGCTTCTCCTGTCATCGGGGCGGCAACGTCTTCAAGTTCGTCCAGGAATACGAGCACTTGTCATTCCCTGAAGCCGTGGCTAAAGTGGCCCAATTTGCTAACATTCCGCTCGGGGTAACCATCACGCCGCAGCGGCAGGAACCCCCTGAAATTACCAAGCAAAAGGCGATTTTGCGGCAAGTGACCGACATGATGCACCATTTGCTCGTTAACACCACCAGCGGCGAGGCGGCCTTGGCTTATCTCACCAAGCGTGGTTTGAGTCAGGCCACCATTGATCATTTTGAAATTGGCTATGTCCCAGGCGACCGCCAGCTGATGAAGAAGTTTTTGGATAATCGTGAGGTGAGCTACGACGACCAGCGGCAAAGCGGGCTCTTCGCCGAAGACGATCAAGGTCAGCTTTACGATCGGTTCAATGATCGCGTGATGTTTCCTTTGAAGGACCAGTACGGCGACGTGATTGGCTTTTCGGGCCGGGTGCTTGATGCCCAGGCCAGCCAGGCCAAGTATCTGAACAGTCCGGAAACCCAGCTGTTTAACAAATCTGAGGTGCTGTTCAATCTTGATCAGGCCAAAAACCAGTTCAAAGACAACGGCGGTGCCGTGTTGTTTGAAGGGTTCATGGATGTCATTTCGGCTTACCAAGCCGGTGTGCCGACTGGCGTGGCCTCAATGGGGACGAGTTTAACCGCTGAGCAGGTGAGCATCATCGCCAAGCAGACGCGGCATTTGACGATTTGCTACGACGGCGATGCGCCTGGGCAGCACGCAGCAGACCGGGCTTTGGGGCTGGTAGGCAATCAGCCGCGCCTAGAAGTGGGCGTGGTGGTGTTGCCAGATGGTCAAGACCCAGACGAGTATATCAAAGCCCATGACGCTGAAGCCTTTCAAAAGCAGCTCAAGCATACCTTGACGCCCATCGGTTTTCGCCTCGCGTATCTGGCGCAAGACCGCGACCTATCCAGTGATCAGGCCAAGCTCGATTATATCGACGCTGGGCTGAAGGAGGTTGCTCGCGAAGCCGACCCCGTGGCGCAAAGCGTCTACCTCGATCAAATGAGTCAGCTCACCGGCGTACCGGCCGCCACTTTGGCGCAATCCCTGCCCCAAGCGCTGCAGACTGCTCCGGCGCCGGCAGTGCCGGATTGGCAGCCGGGGCCACCGCCGCCAGAAGCGGTTGGACAAGCGGCGCCAGCGCAACGCTTAGATCGTTCTGAAAAAGCCGAGCGCGAATTGTTAGCCTTGAGCTTTCATGATGCCAACTTGGCGCGCCGGTTGCATCAGGATGATTTCGCCTTTCCTGACGCGCAGTATCAGGCGATTTTTGATGCTTGGCTGAGCTATGCCCAAGCCAGCGATGAGCCGACGGTAGCCGGATTCTTGGATCAAATCGATCCGCAGTTGGGACCACTGGTGACGACCATTGATTTTCGCGATGCCCCGCAAATGCCAGATGAAGCCATCGATGATATGATTTTAATGGTCCATCGCCGGCAGCTGACCCAAGAATCGGCCCGGGTGAAGCAGCAGATGAATCAAGCAACGCAGCTCGGCGATAAGCAAACCGCCGATGCCATGCTGATGCAATATATTGAATTGCAACGCCAACTGAAGGCGGCAATCGACAATGAGTTATAGGAGGCACTTTAATGGCTGAAAAGAAAACAGAAAAAAAGACGACGACTAAAAAAGCGGTGAAGGCCCCGGCCAAAACCGCGGCCAAGAAGGCGCCCGCTAAAACCACTGCGGCTAGCGAAAAGAAATACAACGCAGCCGTGAAGAAAGTCATCGCCGACTACAAAGGCGATAAAGAAATCACCAACGAAGAACTCGTTAAACAGCTCGTCAAGCCGTTTGAACTGAAAAGCGATGCGGTTGATGATTTGATGCAGAAGCTGGAAGACAACGGCATTTCCATCGTGGATGAAAATGGCGAACCAGCAGAACGCAGCTTAAAGAAGGAAAAGGCCGTTTCTAAAAAGGCGCTGGCTGACATGTCGGCTCCAAGCGGGGTTAAGATTAACGATCCCGTCCGGATGTACCTGAAGGAAATCGGCCGGGTACCGCTGTTGACGGCGGACCAGGAAGTCGACTTGGCGCTGAAAATCGAGCAAGGCGACCAGGAAGCCAAGCAGCGGTTGGCGGAAGCTAACCTGCGTTTGGTGGTTTCAATTGCTAAGCGCTACGTCGGTCGCGGCATGCAGTTCCTGGATCTGATTCAGGAAGGGAACATGGGCCTGATGAAGGCGGTGGAGAAGTTCGACTACCGCAAGGGCTTCAAGTTCTCGACGTATGCCACCTGGTGGATTCGCCAGGCCATCACCCGTGCGATTGCTGACCAAGCGCGCACCATCCGGATTCCAGTGCACATGGTCGAAACCATCAACAAGCTGATTCGCATTCAGCGCCAGCTGCTGCAAGACCTCGGCCGCGAACCAACGCCAGAGGAAATCGGCGCTGAAATGGATATGCCAACGGAAAAGGTCCGCGAGATTTTGAAGATTGCCCAAGAACCGGTTTCGCTGGAAACGCCAATCGGGGAAGAGGATGACTCGCATCTCGGTGACTTCATCGAAGACGACAACGCCACCAGCCCTGAAGATCATGCCAGCTATGAGCTGCTAAAAGAGCAGCTAGAAAACGTACTGGATACCTTGACCGACCGGGAAGAAAACGTGCTGCGTCTGCGGTTCGGCCTGGATGATGGCCGCACTCGCACGCTGGAAGAAGTCGGCAAGGTTTTCGGGGTAACTAGGGAACGCATTCGCCAAATCGAAGCCAAGGCGCTGCGCAAGTTGCGCCACCCAAGCCGCTCTAAGCAGCTGAAAGACTTCTTGGAATAAAGCAAATGAAAGCCTAGCGGCGACGCTAGGCTTTTTTGGTGCGCCGAGAAGCGCCGACCGGTTCAGTCGTGTATACTAAAAGCAGTAGGAAAAGGGAGTTTACGCATGGAAAAATTTCATTTATCAAAACGCTTGCGCGCGATTGCCGCGTTTAATGGCGACGGTCGCCGCATCGCCGATATTGGCACCGACCACGCTTATTTACCGATTGAACTGGCGAAACAGGGCCAAATTGACTTCGCGGTGGCCAGCGATATCGGCGCTGGGCCGTGTGCGATTGCGCGCGCCAATGTGGCGGATAATGACCTGGCCGAGGTGATTACGGTACGGCAAGCCGATGGTCTGCTAGGACTGACGGCAGAAGACGCACTTGATACGGTTTATATTGCTGGCATGGGCGGCATTTTGATTCAACAGATTTTGACCCAAGGTTCAGACCGCCTGGATGGTACGGAAACCTTGGTGCTCAGCCCGAACCGGGATGCTGAGAGCCTGCGCCGGTGGCTGGCAGCGCATGAATTCGGAATTCTCGATGAAGCGCTGGTTGAAGATATGGGGCATGTTTACCCGATCATGGTGGTGGGGCAGACCCAGCCGCAAGTGCCATACACCGAAGCAGATTTGATGCTGGGGCCGGTGCTGCGGCGCCAGCGCACGGCGCTGTTTGTCAAACAGCTGACCGAGGCCATCGCCAAGACTCAGGCGGTGCTAGCGAACTTGACCAACGCCAAGACCTTGCAAGAGGCGAAAATTGTTGAAGAACAAGCGCGCCTGCGCGTGCTAGAGGAGGAAGCACATGACGATCATTAATGGTCAAACCTTGATTGATCAATTCGAAACCTTTGCGCCGCAAAGCTTGGCGGTGCCAGGCGATCCGGTTGGGATTCAAATCGGCGACGCCACCAAGCCGGTGCATACCGTTTTGACCACGCTAGACGTGCGGCCGGAAGTGGTTGAAGAGGCGGTGGCGCTGAATGCAGACATGATTTTTGCTCATCATCCCGCGGTGTTTCGTCCCGCGCCGAATCTCAACTTCGCCAACCCGCAAAATGCCATGTACGGCGAATTGATCAAGCACGGTATTTTGGTCTATGCTGCGCATACCAACTTGGATCGAGCCGCCGGCGGCATGAATGATTGGCTGGCGGCAGCGCTGCAGCTAGAAGATGTGCGACCATTCATCAATGAAGGCGATGAAGCTAACATGGGCCGGATTGGGCAGTTAACGGCACCAGTCGCCTTAGCGGCTTTCGTCCAGCAGGTGAAAACCGCGTTCGGGGTCAAAGGTTTACGTGTCATCGCCGAAGACTTACAAAAGCCTGTGCAGCAAGTCGCCATTCTCGGCGGCGATGGCGGCAAGTTCTACCATGCGGCCCAAGCGGCAGGCGCTGATGTGTATGTGACCGGCGATGTTTATTACCATACCGGCCATGACATGCTTGCGGCACACATGCCAGTGATCGACCCAGGGCACCACATTGAATCCATCATGAAAGCAGAAGTAAGGCGGTTATTGATCGGCTGGGCAGAAGCCAACAACTGGTCGCTGCACATAGTGGCGTCAACGTTGAATACCGATCCGTTCACTTTTATGTAAGTGTCAAAAAAAGACGCGTTATGCGTCTTTTTTTTTGGCTTAAAGTTGGTCATCCGTGGAAAAATTCAGGGGGCTCATATCCGTCGATTCAGCGAGCATCGCCATGGTGAAGGCCTGCCAATCAGCTTTAGCCAGCGCGGCATTTTCCGCCGAGGCTTGCGTCGCCAAAGCCTGCAGTTCGCCAGCGGCCAAGCTTTGACTAGCGGCGTCAGTTTTGGCGATGTTGGCCAGCAGCTTGGCATGGGTGGCCAGCTGCACCTGCTCCAACTGGTGCGCGTAGTGATGGAAATGGGCATCCATCAAGACACTGGCGAGCTTGTATTGCCAGTAGGCTGAATCCAGGCTTGCCGGCAAGCCGCCGCGTTGGTAATCGGCTGGGGTGGTCGTGGTGCCAGCGAAAAACGGCACAAACTGACTTTGCGCCGCGACGCCCATGGCAATCCAGTGCAAATCGGCAATTTCAAAAGGCAAGTCCTGCCGCATTTGGAGCACGTGGCTTTCTTGTGTCCGGGCTAAACTGATGGGGCGGAAGCGATGCTTTTGGGTCGCTGCAGGATCCGCTGGGTCGTAAGGGGTCTCATCATAATGCGCCCCCAACACGCTGAAGGCGTCATCGACGAACAGCGGGCGGTCTGGTTGCAACGCAAACGGCAGATCATCGGCCATGGGGTGCGCCTCCCGACTGGGGGTCAGGCGGCGCTGACCGTCCCAGACCCGCGCTGTGTTGTAAGTGTGATCAAAGGCCCCGGTGGTACCGAAAATGTCCCGGAAGATAAAGCTCGTGCCAGGCTCCCAAAAGTGATGACGGGCTGCAAACTTGAATAAGTCGGCATCGTACATGAAGTCCGGCGATTCTGGGAGCACTTTTTGGATGCTGAGCTGGTTAGCGACAATCGCATAAGCATCATCAGGAATCCGCTGGGCCACCCAGTGGTGCCCAGTGGCGATTTCCATGTACCAAGCCTCGTCGTGATCTGCAAACAGCACGCCATTGGCCTCGCCGGTGCCGTGTTCCGAGACGATGCGGCCGAGCCGCTCCACGCCTTCCCGCGCCGAAGCGATGAAAGGCAAGACTACCGTGACCATGGCTTCTTCGGTGATGCCGGCTTCAATGAAGGGGTCGTCGCCCAGCACGCGGGCATTGGCATACGCACTTTCGGTGGCGCTCATGGCCACGCCGGCGCTGTTGATGCCGGCTTCTTCAAATAAACCGTATTGGTCGGTCCATTCAGGGGTAGCGGTGTATTTGAGGGCATGGCTCGGTAGCCCGAGGGTGAAGCCATTGGCCTTGGAGGTGAACAGCGGTGGCTCAGCGGCGGTGGTTTCGGGATGCACCACCAGATGCTTGGGCCAGGCCGCTTTGGAATCCTCGTTGCGGCCTATCATCACACTGCCATCAGCCGAGGCGGCTTTCCCAATTAAAATACTGGTACAAGATGAACGCGTCATGTGTTTCTCCTTCCTCAATCGGTGTCTACCGCTGGTGAACAAATAGCGGCGGAACCCGAGCAATCAAGCTTATTATACTAAAAATTTGCTGAGATGGCTGTTAATTCAAGCGGCCGCCGTGTATTCTAAATGCAGCACTGGCGAACTGAGCATTGCGACGTGTATGAAGCGCTAGCAACTGTTCACAATTCGCAGACATTTCGGAGGCTGTCATGGCAAAATTGACCCAATTCTATCAGCATGATCTAGTGAAAAAAATCGGCGTGGCGCTAGTCAGTGGGTTAGTCACCGCCTTAGCGTTGAACTTCTTCTTAACGCCGGCGCGGGTCTTTCAAGCTGGCGCCACGGGGGTCGCCCAATTGATTTCGTTGTTTTTGCAGCGCTTTGGCCTGACCCATGGTGATTTGACCGGGTGGTTCAACTTGCTGCTGAATTTACCGATTGCCTATCTGGGTTGGCGCAAACTAGGGCGGAGCTTCACGCTGTTCTCCTTTTTAAACGTGGTGTTCATCTCGGTCCTGGCGATTGTCCTGCCAGTGCATGCCTTGTCGAACAACCCGCTGATGAATGCAATTTTCGGCGGCGTCCTCACCGGCGCCGGCGTCGGCATTGCTTTGCGCTTTGGCTTCTCCACCGGCGGGCTGGACATTGTGTCGATGTATTTAGCCAAAACCACGCATCGCACGGTGGGCGTCTTGATGTTTGCCATCAACCTGGTGATCATTTTGGTCGCGGGGTTTGGCATTCAGTGGGAAAGTGCCTTGTACACGATTATCTCGATTTATTGCATGACGCGCGTGGTGGATACCATCCATACCTCAGATCAGAAGATTACCGCGATGATTGTTACCAACCATCCTGATGCGGTGATTGCCAGTGTGTCGGCGCGCTTGATTCGCGGCATCACGGTGCTGCCGAGTCGCGGCGGTTACTTGGGCCAGCCGAACACCACCTTGATGATTGTCATCACCCGCTATGAACTCTACGATTTGACCCAGGCGACACGCAGCACCGATCCGCAGGCGTTCATTGATATTTTGAATACGGTGGATGTGGTTGGAGAATTTTTGACCTCGGATCAGCAGGACGAAAAACGTCAGCACCGCCGGTTACCTGATCAAACCGCGCCGACTACCAAGCAGCCATAATTTATGCGATAATAGAACCAATAAATGAGCGTCAAGGAGGGTTTTAGCATGCCATTAGTGCATATTGATTTGATTGAAGGCCGCAGCCACGAGCAGCTGGCCCAAATGTGCAAGGATGTCACCGCAGCGATTGTCAAAAACACTGGGGCGCCAGCTGAACATGTGCATATCGTGCTTAACGAAATGAGCAAAGACCACTACAGTGTCGCTGGTGTCCTCAAAGCCGACGAATAGGAGGCGGCGACATGGCTGACGAAGTAGCAACAACGCCTGAAGAAGACGCTTATTTCACCAAAATGCGGGAAGCGATTGTCGCTGGGCTCAAAACGGTCATAGATCCGGAGCTCGGGGTGGATATCGTGAACCTGGGCCTGATTTACGGAGTCGATTTGGATGATGTCGGGCATTGCGACGTGGAGATGACCTTAACGACCATGGGGTGTCCGCTGACCGAAGTGCTCGATGATGGCATTCACCAGGCGCTAATGGCGATTGATGGGATTAACTCAGTGGAGATTCATTTGGTGTGGTATCCGCAATGGGGCCCAGAACGTATGAGTCGTTACGCCAAAATGGCGCTGGGCATGCATTAGCAATCGGGGGCTGACTGGGCAAGTCGCCCCTGTTTGTTTGGAAGGGGCAAGCCTTGGATTACTGGGCAAACTTGACACAACTGACAAAGCAGGCACACCATCCGGCGCTCACTGCCCAATATACCGCGATGCAAGTCTTCCGTGATGCGGTCGCGCAAGGCCAATTGCCAAAGTTCCCGCTGCCGCGCCTTGGGATGACTGAGGCGATTGCCTTTGATTTGTTGCGGGAAAACCTACCATTGCGAACCGTGAACACGCTAGACCATTTACTGCGCAATTTTCGCCAGTACATTGCGTATCATTACGGCATGTGGGCGTTTGTCCAGCAGCAGCTCTTTGCCACTTGGACCGATTTATTCGGGCCGCAACGCTATCTGGAAATTGCGGCTGGCAACGGCTACTTAAGCTACGGCTTGCAACAAGCGGGCAATCAGGTGATTGCCACCGACGCTCGCACCTGGCAAAAGGAAAATCTGACCGGCGCCCAACCGCTGCTGCCGATTCACCAAGCCGGGGAGACTGCGGCGCTGTTGACCTACGGCGCGCAGGTGGATGCGGTGGTGATGGCTTGGTCGCCTGATCATGAATGGAACGACGCGGCGCTGTTGTGGCAGTTGCGCCAGCACTTGCCGCAACTACCATTGTTTGTGTTGGGTGAGCGTTATGGGGCGACTAACAGCCGCCTGTTTTGGCAACTGGCAAACTTTGTGCCGGACCGCCGGCTGCTGAAACTCAACCGCGCCTTTCCGCGGTTTGATGCCATCAACGACCGCATTTATTTGATTCGATAATTTGCTAAGAAAGGAGTGGTGAGCTTGAAGCGTTTGTTCGGGTTAAACCTCATCTGGCTAGCTTTGGTGGTGCTCGCCGGCTGGATCTGGTCGATTCATGATCAGGCGGCGTATGCTGACCGTATCGACCATTACGGGTTAAGCGAAGCCGCTGTCAAAATCAAAAGCCGCAAAGCCATGACGCTCAACGAAGCCGCTACCGCCTTGGCCACCGCTGATCTGGGCCCGATTCAGGTCCAATTTCACGCCGGGCAGCATCGCGTTTATTTGTATGCCCAGGGGAACTATGGCAGTCTGCCGCTGACTTCAGGTCAATGGTTCAGCGATGCTGATTTGCGCTCGCCGCTCCCAGTGGTGATTGTCGGCAGTGATTTAACGGATCAGCTGACCATGGGCCATAGCCAGCAGTATCAACGGCAAAACGGCCAGTATGTGCCGGTGCTGGGGCAACTGAAGGCCTACACCAACAGCGTCATTAATCAGGTGACGTTCGAAAATGCCAGTAGCCAGCCGGCGCAAAATATTGCCTTGAAGCAGGTGACGGTTTATGCCGACAGTCCGACCATCAAAACGCAAAAGGCTAAGCTGAAAACCATTCTTGGTGGCAAAATGACCACCTACCACTACCAAAACAACTCAGCGACGAGTTGGTGGCAAGATACCGGACAGCTCATTATACGTTGCGGGCTGTTGTTGCTGGGCACACTGGCGCTAGCTTGGATTGCGAGTCAACAAGGCGCGGCGCTTTTACCGCGCACCTTGGCGACTGCGCCTCGGCGCCATGCGTTGCGCCATTTGTGGACGCAGTTCTTTGCCTACAGTGGCTTGAGTTTAGCCGCAGGGTTAGTGATTGCCAACTGGTTCTTTGACTTAACCAACCGCGCTCGCCTGATTGCCTTTGCGGTTGGCTTGTGGTTAGTTGGGCTGGCTGGGTTATATTGGCTCTTGCAACGCGCGGTGCACCAAGAAAGAGAGGATCGGCTGTGAGTTTACCATCCGGCTTTACCGAAAAATATCAACATCTCCTAGGCGCTGAAGCCGCAGCATTTTTGGCGACCTTTGATCAGCCAGCCCAAAGCGGCTATCGTATCAATCCGCTGCACCCAAGCGCGCCTGCGTTGCCTGAGCCCATTGCTTGGAGCCAGTGGGGCAGCTACGGTAAAGTCGCGGGGACTTCGATTGCCCACTTAGCCGGCGACGTCTATAGTCAAGAACCCAGCGCGCAATTTGTGGCGGCGGTGCTGGCACCGACGCCCGGCGAACGGGTCTTGGATCTATGTGCCGCACCAGGCGGAAAAACGACCCAGCTGGGCAGCTTCATGGCGCAACAAGGGCTACTGGTGGCGAATGAAATCAACGCCGGGCGGGCGCGGGTGTTATCGAGTAATGTTGAGCGGTTCGGGTTAACCAATACCTTGGTCACCAATAGTGATCCGCAGTCCTTAGCGGCACAATTGCCCGAGTTCTTTGACCGCATTTTGGTGGATGCGCCGTGCTCCGGGGAAGGCATGTTTCGCAAGGATCCCGGCGCGATGGCCTACTGGAATCCTGATTACCCAGCGCAATGTGCCACCCGCCAGCGCGAGATTCTGCGCTCGGCAGAGGCGATGCTGCGGCCTGGCGGGACCTTGGTGTATTCGACCTGCACCTTCAGTCCCGAAGAAGATGAGCAAATCATTGCCTGGGCAGCGCAGGAGCTAGGACTTAGCATCGAGCCGATTGCCAAAGTTGGCGGCATCGCTGACGGTAGGCCGGACTGGGCCGACGGTAATCCGGCGCTCGCTAACACCGCCCGGTTATGGCCGCATTTGCTGCAAGGGGAAGGCCATTTTGTGGCCAAACTCCGCAAAGCCGGTGATGAGCCAGCCCGGGCTGGCAAACAGCAGGTCGCGGCGAAACTGAGCCGCACTGAGCAGGCTGATTTAACCGCCTTCACCCAAAGTAGCCTGACCGCGCCGATCATCGGGCCCTTTTTGAAGGTCGGCGATAATTTGACGACAATGCCGGCCGCTATGCCAGCGCTAGCGCATATCCATGTGCTGCGGGCCGGGCTGGATCTTGGTACCTTTAAAAAAGGTCGCTTTGAACCGAGTCATGCTTTGGCGACAGCGCTGCCGGCCAGTGCCTTTCAAACCGTGGTGCCACTCACCGCGGAGGAATTCGACCGTTATCGCCATGGCGAAACCGTGGCGCGGCCGACGCTCAAGCAAAAGCAAACCGTGCTGTTGACCTATGAGGGCGCAGGCTTTGCGCTAGGCAGGCTTGTAAACGGTACGGTTAAGAATGCCTATCCCAAGGGTCTGCGGAAATAAGGACCAAAAAAGCGACGCCATTCACTGACTTGAGTGAATAGCGCCGTTTTTGCGTTGGTTAAGGCAGAGGTAAATTACGCTGCTTTGTGTAACTGACCAGCGCCGGACTAAGGACCACTGGCACTTGCCGCAGGGCAGCCAGATTTTGGGCACCGAGCATCGCCATCAACTTCGGCAAGGTGGTTTGCCACGCCTGCAGGTGTGCTTCTGCGGCGGCTTGGCCTTCTTGGATCAACCAGTGCAGCACCAGTCCGCTAATCCCAACGGCGCTGGCGCCAAGGCGCAGCGCCTTGAGGACATCCAGCGGGGTGCGAATGCCGCCGGTCGCCAGCAGCGTCAGCTCGCTGCCTTGGGCTTCCAGCAGTGATTCAACTGTGGTTTGCCCGAAATCTGCCAAGTCCGCAAACGCCTGGTCCTGGCGGCGGGCGCCTTCAATCAAAGCAAAATTAGTCCCGCCGCGGCCGCCAAGATCGACATACTGCACGCCTAACGTGCGCAACTTGGCGAGCGCTTCCCGGTTCATGCCAAACCCGACTTCCTTGACAATCACTGGCTGGTCCAAACCAACAACAATGGCCTGAATTGATTCCGCCCAGTGAAAATCAGCGTCACCTTCAGGCATCACCGTTTCCTGCACGGCATTCAGATGCAGTTCCAATGCGTCGGCTTGCAGCATGGCAACCGCAGTTTGGGCCTGCGCTAAGGTTTTGTCGGCGCCAAGATTGCCGATCATAAAGCCCTTGGGATTAGCCGTTCTGGCCCTAGCAAAGGTCTCAGCCAGCGCCGGTTCGGCCAAAGCCACACTTTGCGAGCCGGTGGCCATGGCGAGTCCACAATGCTTGGCAATGGTCGCGAGCGCTTCGCTATACCGACCGGTTTGCGCGGAGCCGCCTGTCATCGCATTGATGAAAAAGGGCCAGCGCCAACCAAACAAACCCGGCGTCAGATCAACTGCCGCCACCGCCGTTTCCGGCAAGGGGTTATGAATGAACCGGACCTGGTCGAAACCAGCGCTGGCCTCGGCTTGAAAATATTTTTCAGCTAAAAAGACATGCTCATCTTTACGATGGGATTGCAGCGATTGGGCCATCAGCGTGCTCCTTTACAATAATCGTGCGGCGGGACCAGCCGCAGTGGTGGTGACAGTGAGGCCAGCCGGCAGGGCCGCTTTGACAGCAGCGACGTAAGGGGCCAACGTCAAAATTTTGACATTCGGGCCGGCATCCATGGTCGCATAAGCCGGAAGGCCAGCTTCGCGCATGGCCTGCACGGCATGCCACACTTCAATCGTTGCTGGCTGGAAGTAGGTGAAGGCCGGATGGCTAGCTAAAATCGCCGCATGCATTTGGGCACTGCTCTCCTCGGTTAATTCGCCAATCTTGGAGAAATCATTTGCCGCCAGCGCCTGCACCATCGCCTGTGCCGCGGCTTCATTGTGTTCCACCCAGGCTGGGTAGTAAGGACTGGTAGCAACGGTATTGGCCATCAGTTGCCGTGAACCAATGGGCTTGGGGCCAGCATCCACCATCACCACGAGCATCCGTAGCGGCAAGGTCGTGGCAGGCAAGGCTTCCGCATAAGAGCTAGCGTCATCGGTGCCGCGGTGCCAAATTGCTAAACCGCCAAAAATCGAGCGGGTCGCCGAACCGGACCCGCGGCGGGCCAGCCGCGACAAGGCGCGGGGAGTCAGGTTTAAGCCGGCCGCACTGCTTGCCGCCAGCGCCAGCGCGGCATAGGCCGAAGCGGAACTGGCCAGGCCAGCGGCGGTGGGCACATGATTTGCAGAGGCCACTTGCGCATAGGCCTTGGTGCCGGCAAGCGCGCGCACCTGGTCCAGAAACGCACTGATTTTGGTGGTGGGTTGGCTGCGGCCATCGAGCTCAAACCGATCTTCGGTCAAGTCGGCATCAAAAGTCACCGTGGTGTCGGTATAAAAATCGGCTAGCGTCAAGGACACGCTGCTGGTATAAGGTAACATCAACGCAGCGTCTTTTTTGCCCCAGTATTTAATCAAAGCAATGTTGGTATGGGCACGCGCAGTTGCAGTTGTCATGCTGGATTCTCCTTTTGAGCAAAGTCATACTGCCAGGTCGCCGTGGCGCCGGCTTCAGTTAAAGCGGCGGCGATGGTGGCAGCGGCGGCTGGATTTGCGGCTAAGGCAATCATGCAGCCACCTTGACCGCTGCCGGTGAGTTTGGCGCCGAGCGCGCCGTGCGCATTGGCGATCTCAATCAATTGATTGAGTTGTGAGCTGCTGACGCCCAACTGAGCCAAGGCTTGTTGCGCGACGGTCATTTGTTGGCCCAGCGCCAGCAGGTCGTCTTCACCCAAGGCGGTAGCGGCCAACCGGGTGGCAGCGCCGATTTGTTCAATCAAAGGGCCGTACTGAGCCGGATTCTGCTTCAGCAAGGTGGCCACGGCAGCCACCGCTTGCCCAGTTTGGCCCTTAACGCCGGTATCCGCAATCACAAGCACGCCGCGACTGGGAAAAGCAATCGGCTGCAGCTGCTCGCCGCGGACGAACCACTGCGGCCGGTCGGCGCTGACGGTGGCAGCATCCAGCCCACTGGGGTTGCCATGAATCGCTTTTTCCGACAAACTCGCCCAGTTGAGCAAGGTGGTTTGGGTAAGCGGCGCCGCAAACGCCCCGTAAAAGGCGCGAATAATGGCGACACTGCAGGCCGCAGAAGAGCCCATGCCGCGCTCAGCGGGCAACATGCTGGCAATGGTTAGGGTGAAGGGCGCGGCAGAGGCATCAAAATGCGCCAGCAGGGCCTTGATCAACTTGGCAATGCCAGCAAACGCTGGCGTCACTGCGGCCAACGCCCCGTGATAAAAACTCGATTCAATCATTTGCCCGCTGGCAGCCGGCGCTAGCGTCGCAACGAGCCGCACTGATGGCACCGGCAAGGCAATTGCCGGCTGGCCGTACACGACGGCATGCTCCCCGATGAGTATAATTTTGGCATAACTGATGCCAGTTGCTGTTTGCATACACGAGATCTCCTTATTCCTACCTATCATACCGTATCTTGCAGGCCGCCAAAAGCGTAGAAAGCAGCGCCAGCTAATCTTTAGCAGTTTTGCAAAGTTTTGTCGGCAAACTGAGCGGCGGCGTTTTGCCACGCGGCGGATATGCTAAACTAGAAACCAGAATAACGAAAGGAAGTGCATCAGCGTGAGCTTACAATTTGTCCTTGGCACCGCCGCCGCTGATCATCCCCAGATCATGGTTGAACGGATTCGAACGGATCTGGACCAAGGGCGGGAAGTGTTCTACTTGGTGCCGAATCACATTAAGTTCGAAACCGAAGTGACGCTGCTGCAGCGCCTGCGCGAACAAGCCGGTGCCTATGCCCAGATGCAAGTGCAGGTGCTGTCATTTACTCGGCTAGCCTGGTACTTCCTGAAAAACCAAGCCATTTACCAAAAACCACGCCTAGACCGGGCCAGCAATACCATGCTGGTGGCAAAGTTGCTGGGGGAAATGCTCCAAGACGACCAGCAGCGCCAGCAGTTGCGCCTGTTCGCCGGCTCGGCGGGGCATGCCGGCTTTGCGCTACAACTGGCGGATCAGCTGGCAGAGCTGCAAACCGGCCGTATCACAGCGGAGACGCTGGCGGCCGTGACCAGTGTCCTCCCAGCTGAAGCGCCAGAACGCCAAAAGTTCAGCGAACTGCAGCTGATCATGGCGGCCTATGAACAAGCTGCCGCGCCTTACGTCACCGAACCGACGCTGCTGGCCGCTTTGGCTGATGAGCTGGGCCAGCGCGATTTGAGTCGCACCAGCTTTTATTTGAATCACTTTAACGACTTATCGGCCAGTGAATTTTACTTGGTCCAAACCTTGCTTCAAGCCGGGGCCAAGGTAACGGTGGCCTTGCTGCTGGATCAAGCCGGTGCCGAGAAGATGCCGCAGCCGCCAGCCTTATTTCTGCCAGCGGCGAAATTGTACTATCGGCTGCGCCACGCCGCGCAGCAGAGCCAGGCCGCAATGCTGCCGAATATCTTTGCCCCTAAACGTCAGCTTTCGTCAGCGCTGCAGGCGGTGGATTCATTTTGGCAAAGCGAAGCCGCCAATGGCACCGGGGCGTTAAAGACCCCAAAGGCCGGCCTCACGCTGGCCAAGGCGAGCGAACCCTATACGGAATTGCGGGCGGTCGCCAAGCAAATCGTGCAGGCAGTGCACCAAGGCGCCCGGTATCGAGATTTTCTAATTATCGCGCGGCATCTTGATCCTTATCGGCCGTATTTGGCGCCAGTGTTTGAAGAGCAAAAACTGCCGGTGTTTATTGATATCGAGCAGCCGATGCAAAGCCATCCCTTGATTGCCTTAATTGAGAGTTTGTTTGCGATTCAGCAACATCATTATCAATACGAAGACATGATGCGCCTGCTCAAAACTGAATTGCTGATTCCCGCTGACATGCCGGTAGCTGATTTCCGCGCTGCGCTCGATGTGCTGGATAACCACTTGCTGCGCACCGGCCTTACCGGCAGCCGCTGGCTGGATGGGCAACCCTGGCAATATTTCCGCCGCCAAGCCGACGATGAAGGCACCACCGATGATGAGAAAACGACGCAAATCAACGCGCTAAAAGCCTTTGTGGCCGCGCAGCTACCACCACTCTTTGATGCGCTAAATAACGCCACTGACGGCCAAGCCGCTGCTAAAGGGCTATACGAATGGCTGGTCGCTGCCGGGGTGCCAACTCGGCTTGCAACCTGGCGCGACGAAGCCGTGGCGGCTGGCGACTTAAGCTTAGCCACTGCTGGTGAGCAAGCCTGGCAGACCTTTGTGGGGCTCCTCGATGATTACGTCGCCATTTTAGGTACCGCACCTTTTGCCTTGGATCAGTTCAGTGATTTACTGGCAGCAGGGTTTGCCGGCGCCACTTACACGCAAATTCCTTCGACGCTGGACCAGGTCACCGTTTCTGAAACTGGCCTGACTAGGCTCTCGCGCTATCGCCATGTCTTCGTGATAGGCGCCATCAGCACCGTGATGCCCGATACGCCAGGGGACTTTCCGGTGCTGACCGCCAGCGACCGGCAAGTGCTAGCCGACCACCTTGGTCCTGATGCCTTTTTGGCGGATTCAGGCACTCAGGCGGCGTTAGGTGATCCGTTCCTGAACTATGTGGCGATGATGGCCGGCAGTGAAAGTTTGACCATGAGTTATCCGGTGTATGAAGCCGATGCCAATAATGCCTCGCCTTATCTCACCCAAATGCAAAAGCGGCTGCATCTGCCGCTCACGAGTTGGCCGGCCGTGTCGCTGGCCACAGCGGTGCAGGAGGCGGCTGGCAGTGCTCGCAGTATGCTCAGCGATTACGTCGTGGTGGCCCGCGAAGCCGCCGCCGCGAAGACGCCACTGACCGCAAAGGACGCCTGGGGCCAAGTGCTAGCCCAAATCAAAACCATCCCTGGCTTGCGCGACCTGGCCTTTCGCCTTGAAGGGGCGACCACGCACCAAGGTGTCGGCCGCCTCGCGCCAGAGCTGGCCAGTCAGCTGTATTCCAGTCACATGAATGTTTCGATTTCCCAACTGGAGCGCTACTACAGCAACCCCTTTGAGTACTTTCTGCGCTACGGCTTGAAACTGACGAAGCGACCAGAATTCGAGCTCACGCCAGCGGATACCGGTTCGCTTTACCACTGGGTGCTCGATCAACTGATGCGCCAGCTGAAGGCGCAGGGCCAGGCGCTGACGGCGTTAAGTGATGCCCAGCTGCAACAGATGATAGCCACCTTGGTGGCGCAACTGACAGGTGAGCCGGGCTATGAAATTCTCACGACCAGCGCCCATATGCGCTTTGTGCAGGCGCAAATCACCGCCATGCTCACGACCAACGCCGCTGCGATTCGCGGCCAACAGCAACGCTCGGCATTTCGGCCGCAAGCGACAGAAGTAGTCTTTGGCCGCATTGGCCAGCATGACGGCCTGAAGGGCCTGGTGCTGCCACTTGACGCTCAGCATCAAATCACCGTCAGCGGTCGCATCGACCGCTTGGATACCGCCACGATTGCAGGGACGCCTTATTTTGTGGTGGTCGATTACAAGTCCTCAGCGCATGATTTTGATCCGCTGGCGGCTTATTACGGCAAGGCGATGCAACTGCTGACGTACATTGATGCGGTGGCTAATGCCGAATCCATGGCTGGCTTGAAGCCAGCGGGAGCCCAATATTTCCGGTTACATCAGCCGCGCCTGAAGTATGAAAAAACCACCGACTTGCCGCTGGATCTCTTGAAAGACTTCAAGATGGCTGGCTTATTGGTGTTGCCTGATGACGAAGCCGCAGCCACTGCGTTGACGGCCGCCTTTGACCAAAGTCTGGCGGCCGGCGAAAACTCGGCGTTGGTGGCATTAGGGCTTAAAAAAGATGGCAGCTTGACCAAGGAGCGCGCTGGTAAGCTCAGCAAACGCTTATCGCCAGCTGGCTTGCAGCTGATGGTCCAGCATAATCGCCATTTGATTGTGCAAGCCGCGCAGCAAATTATGGCGGGGAACATTGATTTAGCACCGCTGCAGTTCAAGCAGGAAAGCACCGTCATTACCAATAGCGATTATCAAAGCATTATGTTGTTTGATCCGGCCACTGGCTTTGACCGCTATCACCATGTGGCGCCGCTGGATCAGGCGACCTTGGAACAGAAACTGCGCGCAGAAGCAGAAGGGAGCAAAGGCGATGAGTGATCAATTAACCCCAGCCCAGCTGGAAGCAGCCACGGTGAGTGGGGCCGACATTTTGGTCTCCGCCAGTGCCGGCAGTGGGAAGACAAAGGTACTGGTCGATCGCATTGTGCGTCAGGTGGTGGCAGGGGCCGATTTGACCCGGATGCTGATTGCGACCTTCACCAAAGCCGCGACGGCGGAAATGAAACTGCGCATTCAAAATAAACTCAAGGCGCGCCTGAACGATGAAACCCAGCCGCTGACGCCGGAGCAACGGCGTCACTTAAGCGCCCAGGTGGCGTTAGCCAATGCGGCGCCAATCATGACCCTCGATGCCTTTTCCCTGCAAGTGGTGCAGCGGTACTACTATGTGATTGATCTGGATCCGGCGTTTCGGATGATGACCGATGATACCGAGCGCCTGATGCTACAAACCCGCGTCTGGGAAGATCTGCGGGAGAATTTTTATACCGGCGAGCATGCGGCCGCGTTTGAAGCGTTAGCGACTAACTTTGCCACCAGCAGTGACCCTGCAGCCTTGCAAGACGTCGTGTTTGAAATTTATCGGTTTGCTATGACCACCCCTGATCCTGTGGCTTGGCTGAATCAATTGCCGGCCGCTTACACCAGTGAGGCGGCTTTGATGAAAGCCCTGTGGCCAAGTGCCCAAACCAGTTTGCGGGCGGCTGAAGCTGAGCTGCTTGAAGCGCAGGCGACACTGTCCGCACCCGAGCTGGCCAAAGTCGCCGCCAATGTAGCAACCAGCCTCGCCGCGGTGCAGTCGGCGCTGGCGTTAGAGCAGCCCAGCTATGAGGCGGCTTGGTCCGCACTCACGACGATTGTCTTTGACCGCTGGCCTGGGGGCAAATTTGACCCTGAATTGAAGGCGGCTAAAGATGCCGCCAAAGCTCAGCGCGACTTGGCCAAAGCTACGGTGGCGCCACTGCAAGAAATTTTTGCGATTAAACCTGCTGACTTGAAGCAGGCGATGCCGCAGGTGCAGCAGCTGATGGCAACCCTGCAGTTGGTGAGCCTGGAATTTTACCATGCCCTGGCAGCTGAAAAGCGGCGCCAGCAAGTCCAGGATTTTGGCGACATTGCGCAAAACGCTTTGAAGATTCTTAACGCGCCTGATCCTAGCGCCGAACCTGGTAGTGACCGGACTGTCGGCGCGGTGTACCGCGCTCAATTCGACGCAGTAATGGTCGATGAGTATCAGGATATTAATCAACTGCAGGAAGCCGTGCTGACCGCGGTTAGTCAGGACCAACCTGGCAACCGCTTCATGGTGGGGGATGCCAAGCAAAGTATCTATGGCTTCCGCTTGGCTGATCCGCAGCTGTTTTTGGCGAAGTATCGCCGCTTTGGCCAAGGCGATGCCACCGGTAAGCGGGTGATATTGAATCAAAACTTCCGCTCGTCACAAAATGTGCTCGCTTTTAACAATCTGGTGTTTAGTCAGATTATGGACCGGGCCGTGGGGCAAATCGATTACACCGAAAAAGAAGCCTTGAAACCGGGACCGCTGTTTCCAGAAGACCAGCTGCGGCCGACTGAGTTCTTGATTCACGAAACCGGTACGGCAGCAACCAGCGAGGACGACCAGGAAGAACCTAGCCCGGAAAAAGCCGCGGCGGAGGCGCAAATGGTGATTGCCCGCATTCAGGAGTTGGTCAATGATCCCACGGAAACCTTGTATCAACGTGACCCTGATGGCACTGGGCACCAGCGCCGCATTCGCTATCAAGATATCACACTGTTGACCCGGTCCCGGAGCAACAACATCGCCCTGCAAACCGCTTTTGCTCAAGCTGGGGTGCCGATTGTGATTGCCGACGCCCAGAATTACTTCAAAACCACGGAACTGATGGTGATGCTGGCCTTACTACGGGTGATTGATAATCCGCGGCAGGAGATCCCCCTGACTGCGGTGTTGCGTTCTCCGCTGGTGGGCTTGTCCGCCGATCAGTTGGCACTGATTCGCCTGACCCAAGATGGCCCTTATGATGAAGCCGTGCAAGCTTTTGCTACGGCAACTGGCGGCACCGCCTTTAAGCAACAAACCCGCGCCAAGTTGCAAGCCTTTTTACAGCAGCTGGCAGAATTGCGCGATTTTGCCCGGGAGCATGAGCTCAGTGCCTTGATCTGGCACATTTACGAGGTGACCGGGTATCTGGACTACGTGGGCGGCCAGCCTGGGGGCTTACAGCGCCAAGCCAACTTGCGGGCCTTAGCCGCCCGCGCCGCCAGCTACGAAAGTGGCGGCTTCAAAGGCTTGTTTGCCTTTATTCATTTCATTGAAACCATGCAAAAGCAAGACAAGGATCTGGCGATGCCAGTGACCTTGGCGCCGGATGTCAATGCGGTGTCTTTGATGACCATTCACGGCAGCAAAGGGCTGGAATTCCCGATTGTCTTTTTGATGAGCACTGATAAGCAATTCAACAAGCAAGATTTACGGCGACCATTTATCTTGACCCAAGCGGTCGCAGGCGTGAAGTGGCTGGATGAAAGTAGCCATGAGGTGTATAGTTTGCCGCAATGGCAACTGGCCAAATTGGCGAAAAATCGCCAGCTGTTGGCGGAAGAAATGCGGCTGCTCTATGTGGCACTAACCCGCGCTGAACAGCAGCTGTTCATCGTCGGCAGCGGTGAAAGTCAGGAGAAACTCGAAACGCACTGGGCCCAGCTCGCGACCAGTGAGGCGCATTTGCTGCCGGAAAGTGTCCGCGCCGGTGCCGGCTGCATGCTCGACTGGCTGGGCATGGCAATTGCCCGCACCGGTGTCCTTGATGAAGCCCCCAGCCTGCCGGACTTGAACCAGTATGAAAAGGCCGGCATCAGGCTGAAATTTGTCGCTCAGCCGCAGGTGTCAACCAGCGCGGAAGCCGCGAAACCGGTGACGCAGCCGCCGTTAGATTTAGATTTAACGGCCTGGTTTGACTATCAGTATCCTTACGCGCAAACCGCTAACACCACCGGGTTTCAAAGTGTGTCTGAAATCAAGCGCGCCTTTGAGGATCCTGACACGGTGGAACTGGTTGAATCAGGGCGGCAGCTTGGCGGCAATCGCCTGACCGGTGACTTTGCCGCCCCGGCCTTCATGGCAACCGGTAGCAAGGTCCCGGCCACTGTGATCGGCTCGGCGGCGCATTTGGTGCTGCAAATGCAGCCTTTAACGGGTACGCTGGATGAAGCGGCGCTATCCCACACTATCGAGCATCTCGTGACCAATGGCAGTTTACCAGCGGCAGTCGCCAAGCAGATTCCTTTGGCCGAGCTGGTGCGCTTTTACCAGACGCCGCTCGGGCAAGCGCTACAAGCGAATGCGGCGACGGTGCATCGGGAAGCGCCATTTTCGCTACTGATGCCGGCAGACCAACTGTTTACCGATTTGGCGCAGGAACCAGGCAGTGATATTCTGATTCACGGGGTGATTGACGGGTATTACGAAACTGCTAACGGCATCGTGCTGTTTGATTATAAGACGGACCATATCGGCAACCAGCAGGCCAAAGTGGTGGCCCGCTATCAGCCGCAGCTCAATCTCTATGCGAAGGCGCTGGCCTTGGCGACTGGCAAAAAGGTTATCCAGAAGCTGTTGGTGCTGCTAGAGACCGGCCAAGTGGTGACGCTGGATTAACCAACAACAAAAGCCGAAAGGAGGGCAGGCATGGATTCGCAAACAACTTACGCTGTGATTGACTTGGAAACCACAGGCACAGAAATCAATGGCAGCGACCGCATTATTCAATTCGGTTGCGCCTTAATCAAAAATGGGACCCTGATTCAAACCCGGTCGCAGCTGATCAATCCTGACCGGCCTGTCCCCCAGGCGATTCAAACCTTAACTGGCATCACCCCAGGGCGGCTGGTGGCAGCGCCGTATTTCGCAGATGTGGCCGCCAGCATTACCCGGCTCCTGCAAGGCACTGTGATTGTGGCGCATAATGTCAATTTTGATTATCCGTTCCTAGCCGCGGAACTGGTCCGCGCTGGGCAGCCCGCCTTGGCGCAGCCAGGGGTTGATACCGTTGAAATGGCGCAGATACTGCTGCCCACTCAAGCCAGCTTCCGGTTGCAGGATTTGACGGCGGCGTTGGGCATTACCCATGACCATCCGCACCGCGCCGACAGTGATGCCATTAGCACTGGTCATTTGCTGATGCGCCTGGGCGCGCGCTTTGCGGCGCTGCCAACCGCGACGCAGCATGAACTGCTGAAATTTGCCGGCAGCCTGCCGAAGCAAACCGGTGACTTTTTGGCGGCCCATGCCACTGCCCCCAAGCCCTTAACCCCCGAGCAAATGGCGGTGGGGCGTTTTGTCCTAAAGCGGCCGCAACCGAGTGCTGGCGAGCAAGTCGTACCAACGTATCCGGCAACGTTGGCCGCCAAGCGCCAGCTGCTGAAGCCGCGGTTTAAGGTGCGCACCCAGCAAGCCAAGATGATGGATGCCATTTATGAAAATAGCACCAGCACTCATCAGCCACTTTTGATTGAAGCCGGCACCGGCTTAGGCAAAACGCTGGGCTATCTGTTGCCTTACGCGTACGTGACCAGCACCAGCCATAAACTGGTGGTCAGCGCGGCGACCACGGTGTTGGAACGCCAAATCGCCACGGAATCGCTGCCGCAGGTGCGTGCGCTCACTGGCTTGGCGCTACCAGCGGTGGTGCTTAAAAGCGCCCGCCATTACCTTGACCTAGGGAAGTTCGCGGCTAGTTTGGGGCTGAAGCATCCCAATCATCAAACCCGGCTCCTGCAAATGCGCTTGATGGTATGGCTGACGCAAACCACCACTGGCGATTTGGCTGAGCTGCAACTGACCACCTACACCGCGCCACTATTTGCCCGCATCCGCGCGACTGGCCGGCCGACCCAAGGCATTTATCAGTCGGCCGACTTCTACCAACGGCTGCAAAACCAAGTCAAAACGGCACAAGTGGTGATCACGAACCACGCCTTTTTGGCCCGGCACATCACCGATTTGCCGCTGCGCCACAAGCCTTACCTCGTGGTGGATGAGGCCCAGCACTTTGCGGCGGCGTTTGCCGAAGCCAACTCGCATGAATTAGGCCTCGCCAAGCTCAAGCGGCGGCTTGGTCAATTGCAGACCTTTATTCAAGGCCGCAAAGAAACTGGCCTCATGACCTTGTTTGCTGACGCCCCAGCGACCCTGTATCAGCTGAATCGAACCTTGGCGGCCATCAATACCGCCACCGACCAAATTGCCGCGCTCCAGCAGGTGGTTTATCATCATTGTGGCCAGCCAGCGCCGCGGGTGGTTGAACGTCCGCTTACAGCCGCTGAACGGCAGTGGCTACTACCGACATTGCAAACGGCGCTGCCGCCGCTTTTGACCACCGCCGCCAGCGTGCTGGCCCCGATGCAAGGGGTGCTTGCGGAGTATGAAGCCGATCCGGAACGCTATTTGGCCAGTGAGGCAGCGCTGTTTCAGGGGCTGGATGGGCTAACCGCCGCGCTGGCCAATCAGCTGACGCGGCTGAAGGGTATCGATTTAGCCGCTTTGGCCCAAGCGCCAGTGGTCACCAGCTTGATTCTAGGCGGCGGGGGCCCGGCAACTTTGAGCATTAACTGGCAACGCTTTGATGCGAGCCACATCATTCAAAAGCAGCTGACAGTTTTTGATGCCCCAGTATTCACCGGCGCGACGTTAACCGTTAATCGCAGTTTCGACTACCTAACCCAGCAGCTTGGCCTGCCGGCAGCCACGCCAGCTTTGCGGCTGCGCAGTCCTTTTCATTACAAGCTGCAAGCCCAGTTTCTGGTGGCAGAAGATGCGCCGAATGCCCGAGAGTTGAGTGAAGGCGCCTATGCGGATTACCTCGCAAACGCCATTGCGCAGCTGGCGGCGACTCCGCATCAAACCTTGGTGTTGTTCAATTCTCTCCGAATGATCAGCCTGGTTTATCAGCGGCTGATCAA
Source organism: Lacticaseibacillus suilingensis (assembly GCF_016861845.1). Taxonomy (GTDB): domain Bacteria; phylum Bacillota; class Bacilli; order Lactobacillales; family Lactobacillaceae; genus Lacticaseibacillus; species Lacticaseibacillus suilingensis. The sequence continues at coordinate 60,047 of NZ_BOLV01000009.1, read as the reverse complement.
TCAGCTGCCGGAGCATGAACTGTTGGCACAGGGGGTGACCGGTTCAGCAGAAAAAATCGCCAAGCGGTTTGCCCTCAGCACCGACAGCGTCTTGTTAGGGGCGGCGAGCTTTTTTGAAGGCATCGACTATCCGCAGAAGCAACTAGAGCAAGTCATTCTGACCCGGCTGCCTTTTGACTCACCCGCCAGTCCCACGGTGCAGGCACGAGCGGCGGCGCTCAAAGCGCGCGGGGAAGATGCCTTTGCGGCTGATTTGCTGCCCAAAGCTACGATTCGGTTTCGCCAAAGTTTTGGCCGGCTGATTCGCACCGAGCATGACCGCGGGGTGTTTGTGGTGCTGGATCCCCGATTGCTCACCACGCCTTACGGACGCCAAATGGCGAAGAGCTTGCCTAATCTCAAGCCCAAGGCCTTGCCGCTGGCAGATCTTACGCCGCTCGCCCATGACTTTTTGGAACATCGTTTAATAAAGGAGACAGAACATGCGCAGTGAACGGTCCGCGTTTAGAAAAATTATCGGCCCCGCCTTGGCGCTGGCCATCTTAGCCATCATCATCGGCGTCTGGGTGCGGGCGCTTAGTCCCTTGCACCAGGTTCGCAGCCAGGCCATTCGCATCGCCAAGCAAAGCGGTGGTATCAAAACCGTCTCCGCGTTTTACTGGAATAAGCAAGACGAAAGCTATCTGACGGTGGCCGGCACCACGGCTAAACAGCAGCGCCGCTTTGTGGTGATTCGGCAAAAAACTGGTAAAGTGCGCGTCGTGGCGCAAAAAGACGGCATCAGCAAGAATACCGCGGTTGACCAGGCCAAGTCGACTTATCATCCCAAGAAAATTTTGGCAGTGGGCATGCGCTACCGGGCAAAGAAATTTGTTTGGGATATTGGTTACGAGACAAATTCTGGTAAACTGGGGTATGTGACGTACGATTTTGAAACTGGCGAACAAGTTGCCTCGATTCGCAACCTGTGACCGAAAAAAAGGAGCGATAAGATGCATCTGGCAAAGCGCATTATCGATGTGGCCCCATCTGCGACCTTAGCCATCAGCAACATGGCCAAGCAGATGAAGGCGCAAGGCGAGGACGTGATTGATTTATCCATCGGTCAGCCTGACTTTCAAACGCCTGAATTTATCGATACCGCCGCGATTGCGGCCATCAAAAGCGGGCAGGCGAGCTTCTACACGGCGGCCACTGGCATCACCGCGCTGAAAACCGCCATTGCGGATCATGTCGCGGCGCAAAGTCCGGTGCATTATCAGCCCAACCAGATTGTGGTCACCACCGGCGCGAAATTAGCGCTGTACGCTTTGTTCCAGGTGCTACTGGATCCCGGCGAGGAAGTGCTGACGCCGCTCCCAGGGTGGGTGTCGTATGTTGAGCAAATCAAACTGGCTGGCGGGGTGCCGCGGGCGGTGCAACCTAGCACCGACTTCAAGGTCACTGTTGATGACCTCGAGCAGCAGCGCACCGCCAAAACCCGGGCGGTCATCATCAACTCGCCGCAAAATCCTAGTGGGGCGGTGTACTCACGGGAAGAGCTGACCTTGATTGGGAACTGGGCGCTGAAACATGATCTCTTGGTGGTCAGTGATGAAATCTATCGCGACTTGATGTTTAACGGCGCGCCTTACACCTCGATGATCGATATCGATCCGCAGATCACCGCCAATACCGTGCTGATAGGCGGGGTCTCCAAGAGTTTTGCGATGACTGGCTGGCGAATCGGTTTTGCCGCCGGCCCAGAAAAGCTCATGGCCGCGATGGGGAAGCTGCTCGGCCATGCCACCGGTAATCCGACGGCAGTTAGTCAGTATGCCGCTTTGGCGGCTTACACCGGCGACGGCACCAGCGTTGAAACCATGCGGCAGGCCTTTGAACACCGGTTGAATGTGATTTTTCCGTTGCTGCAAAAGGTGCCAGGCTTCACGCTGGCGCACAAGCCGGCAGGGGCGTTTTACCTGTTCCCGAATGTCAAGCGGGCAGCGACCTTGACCCACTACAGCAGTGTGGATGAGTTCATCGCGGCGCTGCCGGCGGAAACTGGCGTGGCGCTGGTGCCAGGGCGGGCATTTGGCCTACCAGATCATGCGCGGCTGAGTTACGCCGCGGCGGAGGAGGACCTGGTTGAAGGGATTCGCCGCATTAGTCAATTTGTTGGTAATAATTAGTAAGGGGTAAACCATGACACAAGAAATTCGCATTGCAGAAGCAAAGAACCATGTGAACGAAGAAGTCAAAATCGGGGCCTGGCTGACCGACAAGCGCTCCAGCGGGAAGATTGCCTTCCTGCAGTTGCGCGATGGCTCGGCCTTTTTCCAAGGCGTCGTGCTGAAGAATCAGGTCTCAGAAGAAGTCTTCCAAACCGCTAAGGAACTGCGGCAGGAAACCAGCATGTACATCACCGGCGAAATTCACGAGGACAGCCGCAGTCATTTCGGTTATGAAATTGAAGTTCACAACATCGAAGTCGTTGGCACCTCTGAAGATTATCCGATTACGCCTAAAGAACATGGCATCGAGTTTCTGCTGGACCACCGCCACTTGTGGCTGCGCAGCAAGCGCCAGTTTGCCATTCAACAGATTCGTAATGAAATGGCCCGCGCGACTTATGAATTCTTCAATAAGGAAGGCTTCATCAAAATGGATCCGCCGATTCTCACTGGCAGCGCCCCAGAAGGCACCACGGAGCTGTTTGAAACGGATTATTTTGACCAAAAAGCTTACCTGAGCCAGTCCGGCCAGTTGTACGCTGAGGCCGGCGCCATGGCTTATGGCAAAGTCTTCACGTTCGGTCCCGTCTTCCGCGCCGAAAAGAGTAAAACCCGTCGCCACCTGACCGAATTCTGGATGATTGAGCCGGAAATGGCCTTCACGCATCAAGAAGAAAGCCTCAAGGTGCAGGAAAACTACATTGCCTTCCTGGTGCAGTCGGTGCTGGACAATTGTGCGTATGACCTGAAGATTTTGGATCGCGATCCCGAAATCCTGAAACGTTATACCAAGACGCCATTCCCGCGCATTCGCTATGACAAGGCGATTGAAATGCTGCAAGGCGCCGGCTATGACGTCAAGTGGGGCGATGACTTAGGCTCACCGGAAGAAACTTACCTGTCCGAACAATTCGAACAGCCGGTGTTCGTGCTGAACTACCCGAAGGCCATCAAGCCGTTTTACATGCTACCAGAAGAAGGTCGCGACGATACCTATGTCTGTGCCGATCTGCTGGCCCCAGAAGGTTACGGCGAAATCATTGGCGGCTCCGAACGTGAAGTCGACTACGATAAGCTGAAAGCCGCGATTGAAGCCAAAGGGCTGGATCTGGATGAATACGAATGGTACTTAGACTTGCGCAAGTATGGCAGTGTGCCGCATGCCGGCTTTGGGTTAGGCTTTGAACGGGCCATCACCTGGATCTGCCACTTGGATCACCTGCGCGAAGCCATTCCGTTCCCACGCATGATCACGCGCCTCAAGCCGTGATTCACTTACTGTCGGCCATCTGGCTGGCAGTTTTTTGGTCAGGAGGGTAATGATGTCTGATTCTTTAGCAGCTTATTTGCAAAATGGGCAAACCACTTTTTCCCAAGCGTTGTTCGACCATTTCGCCCAAAGCGCGCTGACCCAGCGCGAATTTGTGGTGTACTTATTTCTGGCGGCCTGGGCCCAGCACCACCAGGAGGCTCCGGCGCTGGATCAACTGGCGCAAAGCACCAAGCTCGGCAAGCAAGATCTCTACACGGTGATCGAAACCTTGATTCAGAAAAAAGCGATTGCGCTGGTGCAAACTCGCGACAGTCACGGCCGCAGTGTCGATCAATATGACGTCACGCCGCTGTTGAAGCAGTTGCTGACGAGCACACCCACTCAGGCCAAGCCCGAGGCCCAAGGCGGCCAGCAAATCTTCAGCCAAATTGAAGTCGAATTCGGCCGGCCGCTGTCGCCGATTGAGCAGCAAACCATCAACGACTGGCTCACTGTCGATCATTACGATCCGGCGCTGATCAAGTTGGCGCTGCGCGAAGCCGTGCTCAACCAGGCATATTCCTTGCGCTACATGGACCGGATTTTGCTGAACTGGGAAAAGCGCCACCTGACGACGCCAGCGCAAGTGCAGGCGGAACAAGAAAGGCACTTAGGCCTATGAAAATGACCAAAGCGCAAAGCGTGGCGCTGCTGAACTTGGTGATTGAAACTTATCCCGACGCTCAGCCAACGCTGAACGCTGATAATCCTTTTGAGATTCTGGTGGCGGTGATGCTATCAGCGCAAACCACCGATGTCGCAGTCAACGCCTGCACGCCGGCCTTATTTCAGGCGTATCCAACGCCAGCCGCCATGGCGGCGGCGCCGCTTGCGGCGATCGAAGCCAAAATTGACCGGCTCGGGTTGTATCACAACAAAGCCAAGTACCTCAAAGCCTTATCCCAACGCCTAGTCGATACCTATGACGGGCAAGTGCCAGCCGACCGGAAAGCCTTGATCAGTCTCCCTGGCGTCGGGCAGAAAACCGCCACGGTGGTGCTCACTGATGCTTTCAACGTCCCTGGCGTCGCGGTGGATACCCATGTCAGCCGTATCATCAAGGGCTTTGGGCTGGCGCCAGTCAGTGCGACCCCGGCGCAAATTCAAACTCGGCTTGAGGCGTTGATGCCGCCGAGCACTTGGATCAATTTGCATCGTGCCTTGATCAGGCTGGGCCGTGAATGGTTGACGGCCCGTCAGCCGCACTTGCCCGACACCCCGCAGTGGCAAGCCTTTGCGCCGTATTATCAGCCTTTGCAGAAGGAGGAAGTCAAATGACCGATCAAATTATGCCTTCAACGCGCCACCAAACGCGCGAATCTTGGGATCGTTACTTCATGACCTTAGCGACCACCGTAGCGGCTCGCTCCACTTGTGAACGGGCGACAGTGGGGGCACTGTTGGTGTTGGACCACCGCATCATCGCCACCGGTTACAATGGCAGTATTGCCGGCGATCCCCACTGCGATGACGCCGGCCATCTGATGCGCGACGGTCATTGCATCCGCACTTTGCACGCCGAAATGAATGCGATTTTGCAATGTGCGGAAAATGGGGTGTCGACTCGTGGCGCGGCTGTGTATGTGACTTTCTTCCCGTGTCTGAACTGCACCAAAGCGTTGATCCAAGCGGGTATCAAACAGGTATACTTTGGCGCTGATTACAACAATGATCCGTATGCGATTGAGCTGCTGCAGGCCCATCACGTGACGGTGCAGCAAGTCTCGCTTTGACTTTAGAATGTAACAACATGAAAATGCCCCAGGATTCGAAACCGAATCCTGGGGCTTTCGTTATGTCAAATCTTTACTGTTTCGTGTTGGTTTCGCCTTGGGTATTGTCTCCGGTGCCACCGCCACCAGCTCCGGCACCACCACCAGTACCGGTGTTAGGGGACGAGGTTGTCGCGTTCGAGCCACCTGTGTCAGATGGGGTCGATGGCTCTGTAGTAGTGGGGCTAGAAGACGATGCATCGACACTCGAACTGCTGCTGGAACTACTCGAGCTGCTGGAACTGGAACTTGAACTCGAGGAGGAACTTGACGAGCTGTCCGCCACGGCTTGCTTGGTCGTTGGGCCATAGCCTTTGACGTACAATTCGCGCGTGGTGCCGGCGGTATTGCCGGTGACCGCGGTGCCTGGGTTACTACCGGAGAGAATGTGTTCCGCCAAGACGGTCGAAGGTTTCTTCCAATCCTTTTGGCCCACGTTTTCTTCATCGGCGAGGTAGCCCATCATCGCCTTGTAAATCTTTTGGGCGATTAGGTTCGAGCCAGAGCCCAGGCCATTCGTCAGTGGTTTATCGTAACCGGTCCACACCGAGATAACGCGTTCTTTCGTGTAACCAGTGAACCAGATATCCTTCGCTAAGCCAGAGAGGGCAGAATTGTGCTGAAGGTCGGTATCAGCATAATCCGTGGTCCCGGTTTTACCGGCTTCGTTGATGCCAGAGACCTTGGCATAAACCCCGGTACCATCAGTCAGGACGCCTTTGAGCATATCCGTAATCATATAGGCGGTGCTGGCTTTCATGGCGCGGGTGCCGGTTTCATCGAAGGTCGTGGTGTGACCATCGGAATCAACCACTTTCCGCACGTAAGTCGGCTTGTAGTAAGTCCCGCCATTGGCAAAGGCCCCATACGCTGCGGCTTCTTGTTCGGTGGTGACCGGCGCGCCAATCGCGCTGGACCAGTGGTTGCCATCCACCTTGCTGAGGTCGATGCCGAGGCCCTTCAGGAAGTTCAAGCCGCGACTGAGGCCAACCTTCTCGAGGGTTTGGACCGCCACGGTGTTCCGCGAATCGGTCAAGGCTTTGCGGATTGAAATCCGGCCCAAGTACTTTTTGTCGATGTTGTAAACCGAAGTCGTGGTGCCTGGGTAGACCGTCGGTTGATCGACCATTTGCTGATAGGTGGACCAGTTCAGGTACTCAATGGCCGGGGCATAATCCAGCATTGGCTTCATCGTGGAGCCGTTACTGCGCTGGTTTTCCGTGGCGCGGTTATACGCTAGCCGCACGTCACCAGTCTTGCGGCCGCCGACTTGGGCCACCACGCGCCCGGTGTTCGGGTTAGTAATGGTGATGGCGGTTTGCAGCTGATCATTCGGGAAGTTGATATATTCATCAGAATTGACAATCTGGTAGAGTTTCTTTTGCGCCTTCATGTCAATGTTGGTGTAGATCTTGAGGTTTTGGCTGTAAGGATTGGCGTTCATCTTCTTTTTGACTTCTTTGATCACTGAGGTCAAATAGGAATCAGTTTCCTTATCCACGGCTGAATCCGTGGTTTGGGCCTTTTGCGTGACGAGGCCTTGGGTGATGGGTTCCTTTTCCGCCGCCGTAGCCTGGGCCTGGCTGATTTTCTTGTTCGCCACCATGGCTTTCAAGACTTCATTACGGCGATTCAGAGCAGCTTCTGGGTGGTTATAGGGATTGTAACCCACTGGTGATTGCGGCAAACCGGCAATCAGCGCTGTTTGGGCCAAGTCAAGCTGGTTTAGGCTCTTGCCGTAATAGTACTTGGCGGCGGTGCCCATGCCCACTTGCGCATTATCCATGTAGACTTTGTTGATGTAGAATTCCAAAATCTGTTCTTTACTGAATTTCTGTTCCAGCTTGACCGCAAGCCAAGCTTCTTGGGCCTTCCGCTTCAGGGTCTGGTCAGAGGCCTTGGTGGAGAAAACCGACAGCTTGATCAGCTGCTGGGTGAGGGTAGAGCCCCCTTGAATGCCATTGGAATTGCCGGTGATTTTACCGATGACGTTGCGGGTAAAGGCGCCGACAATGCGAATCGGATCAATGCCCCAACGTTCCTGATAAAAGCGACGGTCTTCGATCGACACCACGGCGTCTTTGAGTTGTTGCGGAATTTGACTAGCAGAGACATAGCTCCGATTTTCAACCCCGAGACTCATGAACTGATTGCCGCTGGCATCATAGACGGTACTACCGCCGCCAGCTTTCAATTCAGTTTCTGTGACTTTCGGAGCCGAGCTGGCATAGTAGGCGAACAGCGAGCCGCCGCCGATAAGTACAACCAGCACCGCGATTAAAATGGCCTTAATGGTCGTCAGCCACCAGCGGCGCTTTTTCTTTGCTTTCGGCTTGGGGGCCCGCCGCCGGGCCATTCGGGATGGCGTATTAGGCATGGTGATTTCCTCTCTTCATCTGGATTAATTGATCGACGCCTTCTAAATAGGGAATCAGGGGCTGTAACTTCGGATGCAGCTCAATCCCATGGGCTTCAATTTCACTTAACGGAATCGATTTGCGCCCAGCATTTTGCGCCTCGTCCCAGCAGCGTTTCAAGTCGCTGGCAGGGTAGATGAACAAGCGCTCAAGGCTAACGAAGCGGATCAAGGCAAAACAGATACCGCCTTGCGCTAGGCACGCGGTTAAATGCGCAATTTGATGAGCGTGGAAGTTCTTCAACGGAAAACTGCGCTTGTTTTTGGTTTCTTTGGCATCAAAGTCCAAGTAATACCCGCGATAAACCCCGTTATAATCCGTCGTCGAAGGGGTTTTGAAGTAGGCTTCTCGAATCACCGCTTGGCTGCGGGCGGGGTAGTCGACCTTGACGATTTGCAGCGGGGTGGGCTTTTTGTACACCACAGCCTGCTGGGTTTGGCGATAGTATTGATTGCTTTGATTGAGCTCATCTTCCAAGGTCATGCCGCGGCCGCCGTAGTTGACGGGTTCACGGCTCGATTGCGCCTTGGCTTGGTATGGCTTACCATTGGGGTAATGAATTGGCATAGACTCACGCTCCTGTGGCTATTATAACAATTTGAACAGCCTGCGCCTAATTTTAGAAAGAAGGAAGAAGATGCTGGCAAGACTTTGGCTGACCGGCTACCGGGCCTGGGAAGTAAACGCTTACGGCGATCAAGATCCCAAAATCACAGTGATTAAGTATACGTTAAAAAATGCGTTGCGCCCGCTGATTGAAGACGGCTTGGAATGGGTCATCACTGGCGGCGAGCTTGGCGTTGAGCAGTGGGGCGCCGCCGCGGCGCTGGAGCTGAAAGCGGCGTATCCGCAGCTGCAAGTGGCGATGATGCTACCGTTCGGTGATTTTGGTCATCAGTGGAACGAGGCCAATCAGACGAAGCTGCAAACGCTGGCGGCTCAGGTCGACTTTTCCCAGGCGACTTCCAGTGGCCCGTATGAATCGCCGGCCCAGCTGTCTGGCTACACCCGTTTCATGGCGCAACATACCGACGGCGCATTGATGCTGTATGATCTGGATTTTGAAGGCAAGCCCAAATTTGCCTATCAAGCCGCGCTGGCTGAGCAAGCCCGCCGCGAGTATCCTTTGACCTTGATCACCATGCCAGATTTGGAAGAATCAGCCCGGGACTACGCCGAAAACCAGGCAAATGAGCATTTTCAAAGCGATTAGGCTATGCTATACTAAACGAAGCGTGTTTAGCTGGTAAATGAGGTGTGCTGGAATGGATAACAATAACGATGCAACATTCAACATTCAACTTGACCCCAAGGCCATTTTGGATAAGAGTTTCAAGAAAGCCATGCGCGGCTATGATCCCGACGAGGTTGATGAATTCCTCGATCAAGTGATCAAGGATTATGAGAGCTACAATGCCGAACTGGACCGGTTGAATGAGGATAATGCGCGGCTGCGCAGCCGCGTGGATGAACTCACCAAGCAGCTGTCAGTTTCTAAGAGCATCGCTGGTAGCACGCCGCAACAACCAAGTGCCAGTGCCACCAACTACGACATCCTCAAGCGGCTGTCGAATTTGGAACGGCACGTCTTTGGGAGCAAGCTCTCTGAGCAATCGCAGCCTCAAGGCGAGTCACACTCTTCTGGCATCGATCAATATTAAACCCAATTTGCAGTCCTTGAGTAATCGCGCCTGGCTATTGTCAGGTGAGGAAAGTCCATGCCCGCACAAGCTGTGATGCTTGTAGTGTTCGTGTCAGGCCCAATAAGCCTGAGTACCTTCGGGTAACGGCGACTAAAAGCGCTAAAACTTCGGTCACGCGTGATTAAGTCTGAAAGTGCCACAGAGACGATGCCCTTGAGAAATCAAGGGATTGGAACGGGTAAACCCCGCGAGCGAGTAACCCAAACTTTGGTAGGGGCGCAAGGCCTAGGGAACTGAACCGATGGCCCTAACAGCGTAAGCTGAGATAGATGATTACTGAAGGCTGGATGGCCTGACATCCAGCTGGAACAAAACATGGCTTATAGAGGGCTGCAAACAGGCACGGCTCGGGGAGACCCGGGCTGTTTTTTTGCGAAAATTCACCAGCGGTCATGACAGGCTCAGGTCGCTGGGTTAAGATGAAGAAAACACGGAACACATGGAGGCCAATATGCAATACAAATTACTTGCCACGATGGCGTCAGGCCTAGAAGCCCTGACCGCGCGCGAAGTGCAAGCGCTGGGCTATGAGGAGCGCACCGATAACGGCAAAGTCTATTTTGAAGGCGACGAAACTGCCATCGCCAAAGCCAATGTCTGGCTGCGCACTGCCGACCGGGTGAAGATCATTGTCGGTCAATTCACCGCCACCACCTTTGATGAGTTGTTCGAAGGGGTAAAGGCCTTGCCTTGGGATCATTACCTGCCGCTGGATGCTGAATTCCCAGTGGCTGGGCGCAGTGTGCGCTCCAAGCTGCACTCGGAACCTGACGTGCAAGCCATCACGAAGAAAGCCATCGTCGACAAGTTAGCGACCGTTTACCACCGCCACGGCCGCTTGGCGGAAACCGGCAAAACGTATCCACTGGAAGTCTCTATTTTGCGGGATGTGGCCACCTTGACCATCGACACCACGGGTCCCAGCCTCTTCAAGCGCGGCTACCGGATTGCCAAAGGGGAAGCCCCGCTGAAGGAAAACTTTGCCGCAGCGCTGGTGATGCTGACGAACTGGCATCCGGATATGCCGTTTGTCGATCCAACCACTGGGTCGGGTACTATTCCAATTGAAGCGGCGATGATTGGGCTTAACCTGGCCCCTGGGATGCAGCGCCATTTTGCCTTTGAAGATTTCGCCTTTATGGACCCTGAAATTCTCCAGCAGGTGAAAGATGAGGCGATGGATCAAGCCGATTTTGACCGGGAACTCGATATCCAAGGCTTTGACCTGAATCCGCAAATGATTGAAATCGCCAAGGAAAACGCCAAGCAAGCCGGCCTGAGCCAGGCCATTCGCTTCAAGCAGGTGGCAGTCAAGGATAATCAGCTGACCGCCCCGCGCGGCGTAATCGTTTCTAACCCGCCTTACGGGAAACGCCTCGGCGAACTAGATGCCGCCCGCCAGCTGTACAAGGAAATGGGCGAGGTCTACCGGCCGCTGACCGGCTGGAGCAAGTACATTTTGACCGCCGATTTGGAATTTGAAAAAGCTTACGGCGCCAAAGCCACGAAGCGCCGGAAGTTGTATAACGGGACGATTCGCACCGATTACTTCCAGTACTGGGCGAAGCGGGCACCACGTCAATAGCGCTTTATGGAGCACCGATCGCTTACCAAGTCTGTATGGTAAGCGGCCGGTGCTTTGTTTCATCCTGAAAGACCCGCTATTCGTGATCAAATTTACACTTCCTTGCTTGACAAGATAGTTGAACAGCGAGCATACTTGCTAGGCAAGGTAGTCAGGAGGGGCGTCATGCGCAAACTACCATCTCAACTATTGAAGGGGTCATTGGAAGGGGCGCTGCTGCAAATCCTGGCCGGCCAGGAGTCTTATCCTTATGAGATTCATCAGGCTCTCGTGACTGCCGGTTTTGGTGAAATTGCAGCCGGGACAATTTATCCATTGCTGCTGAAATTAGAACGAAGTGGCCAAATCCAGGGCGAAAAGCGCGATTCCCCTAACGGCGGTCCGCCGCGCAAGTACTATCATCTATTGCCGGCAGGACTGGCGGCGTTGGCTGATTTTAAGGCAGACTGGGCACAACTAGAGGCTGCCATGCATCAACTCGGAGGAAGATAAAGTATGGGCGCAACGCTATTACCGCGTAATCAAGACTATTTTGACCGGCTTAAGACCTATGTCACTGAGGCCATTGGCGTCGATACGACTGCTGCTGTCGATATGCTAGCCGAAATTCACGCGGATTTACTGCAAGCACAAGCGGACGGCATTGATGCGGTCGATTACTTTGGCCAAGATCCCAAAACCATTGGTGATCAACTCGTCAAAAACCTACCACACTGGAAGCGCAAATCCTGGGTCTTATACGCGACGGTAGCATGGCTCCTTTCGTTTTTCTTCATCACCTGGCGCCATATTTCCCTGCATGGACGTCTTGTGCCTTTGGGATCAGCGGCAGTGCTTGCAGCAGCACTGCCAATCCTTGTTTTGGTGGCCATGGAAATGTTTCGCCGCGGTGTATTTCATCGCAGAAAGGTTCGTGATGCCAGCATCGTGCTTATCGTTGTCGTCCAGTTAGTGCTTCAACCGCTCAGCGACCTGATGCCTAAGTTTGGCCGGGTATGGGTGCCCAAGCCGTTAATTATCGTGATTGGTTTGGGCCTGATGTTCCTTCTGCTTGGCCTTGGCATGTGGCTGGGCATGCATTCATGGTTCATCGCTGGCATGATTGCGATTTTTGCCACGCTGTTCGCCGTCCCGGCAATTGATATGCTCGATAACTTACCGGGAATTTCAGGCCAGCTATTAATACCTAGCCTATTTGTTGGTAATATTCTCCTCATTCGCATCGGTGAAACCTTGTTACCCAAAAAATGGCAAGCACCGGAAACCAAATAAGGCCACGATTCACTCAAAGCCGCGATGTCATTCATAACACTAAAACAACCACGTCAGCTGGCGTGGTTGTTTTAGTACCCTTGATGGTTGGGAATGACTGACTAGGCCAACGCCGCTTTCATCTCCGCGGTATACTTTCCAATCGCGGCCGCCGCGGCGGTGCCGTGCTGCGCCGCCAGCTCGACAATCGCTGAGCCAACAATAATGCCATCTGCGAACTGCGAAAGCGCCTTGGCCTGCGCTGGCGTGTGAATGCCAAAGCCCAGCGCTGCTGGCACCTCGGTGTACTCTTTGATCTGGGCGAAAAGGGCGGATAGCCGATGATCGAATTCATCGCGTTCACCCGTGATGCCTTGCGTGCTGACCACATAGATGAACCCTTCAGCGGCTTTGGCCAAGGCTGGTACGCGGTCACCGGAATTCAGCGTAATCAACATAATCAAATCTAAGCCGCACTTTTGCGTGAAGGGCCGAATTTCACCTTGCTCCTCAAAGGGCAAGTCGGGAATGACCAAACCGTTGACGCCTAACGCCTGACACTGGGCGCAAAAACGGTCATAACCATACTTGAATGGCACGTTGGCGTAGGTCAAAAAGACGATGGGGGTTTGAATTTGCTCCCGGGCGGCCTTCACAATGCCAAAAATCTTGTCGACGGTGATGCCGCCTTCAAAGGCGCGCAAATCACCGGCCTGTATCACTGTGCCATCGGCAACCGGATCGGAAAAGGGAATGCCCAGCTCGATGATATCCGCGCCAGCTTTCGCCATGGCGAGGATATTATTTAAGGTGCTGGTTTCATCGGGATCGCCGGCGACGATGAAGGGAATGAAAGCTTTACCGGATGTGAATGCGTCTGTTAATTTACTCATGATGATTTTCCTTCCTGAACTAGTCTTCATTCAGTTCAATGCCGCGATACTTGGCAATCGAAGCCACGTCTTTGTCGCCGCGCCCAGAGAGGGTGCAGATGATGACTTGATTCTTGCTCAGGGTCGGGGCGAGCTTTTGCACTTCGGCGACCGCGTGGCAACTTTCAATCGCGGCAATGATGCCTTCCTGCTTGGCGATATATTCGAAGGCATCAACCGCCTCGTCATCAGTAATCGGCACGTACTTGGCCCGGCCTTCATCCATCAAGGCGACATGCTCTGGCCCAACGCCAGGGTAGTCGAGCCCCGCGGAAATAGAATAAACGGAATCGATTTGCCCGTCATGGTTTTGCAAGAAACGGGATTTCATGCCATGGAAAATCCCGGTTGAGCCAAGCGCCATGGTGGCAGCCGTTTGCTTCGTGGTGATGCCTTTACCGGCGGCTTCACAGCCAATCAGATGCACGCTGGGGTCTTTGATGTATTCGGCAAAGCTGCCGATCGCATTGCTGCCGCCGCCGACACAAGCCACGACATAATCCGGCAGCTGGCCAATCGCGTCTTGCAACTGGGCCTTGGATTCTTTGCTGATGACACTTTGAAAATCATGCACCATCGCCGGGAAGGGATGTGGTCCAACCGCCGAGCCCATCACGTAGAACGTATCGTCGCTGCGGGCAGCATAGTTTTGCAGCGCCGCATTCACGGCGTCCTTGAGCACCATCGAGCCGCTGGTCACCGCGTTCACTTTGGCGCCAAGCAGCTCCATGCGGTAGACATTCAGGCGCTGGCGGTCGGTATCCATTTTGCCCATGAAAATTTCACATTCCATGCCGAACAAGGCAGCGATGGTGGCGGTGGCGACGCCATGTTGCCCGGCGCCGGTTTCAGCAATCAGGCGGGTTTTGCCCATCCGCTTGGCGAGCAAGGCCTGGCCGATAACATTGTTGATTTTATGGGCGCCAGTATGGTTGAGATCTTCCCGCTTGAGGTAGATTTGCGCGCCGCCGAGATCTGCCGTCATGTTCTTGGCGTAATACAACAGGGAAGGTCGGCCGGCGTATTCCCGCAGCAAAGTGTGAAACTCATTCAAAAAATCAGGGTCGTCCTTGTACTTGGCGTATGCTGCCGCAACACGGTTGATTTCCGGCATCAAGACTTCAGGGAGATATTGGCCGCCGTAATCAAGATAACGGCCAGCTTGCATTGCAGTTTCAGGATCGTAGTTTTTTGTCATGATAAAACTCCTTTGATTAACCGAGATGAACTAATTTCAACACAAAGCCCAGCAGGGGGCCGTAGACACAATAATCGGTTTCGCTTAAGATCCGCATGATCGGCGCGAAGGTCCCAACCATTGGCAGCAACAGGGCCTGACCAAAAATCAGGAGAAACCCGTTGGCGCCGGCACCCAGCAGCGCCCCGCGGCGGCCGCCGTGGGCATCACCGAAAATCGCCGTGGCCGCGCCAGTGAAGAAGGTCGGGATTAAGGCTGGGAAAACGATAATCGGGTAGTGGGCAGCCGCTAAAATCAACATGCCAATAATGCCGGTGGTTAAACTCATCAGAAAGCCGACAATCACGCTGGTGGGATATTGTGGAAACAGCAGCGGAATATCCAAGCCCGGCTTGGCATTGGGGATGAGCTTGTGCGCGATGCCGTGAAAAGCCGGAATAATTTCTGCCAGCATCATCCGCACGCCAGCCAGGATGACGGTAATCCACATCCCGAATTCAATGCCTTTGGTAATGGCGAAGACCACGAAGTCCTTGCCACCAGCCACTTGCGTCATGGTGAAGTGAGGGCCGGCAATCAGCCCTAACGCGAAGAACAACAGCATCATGACTAGCGTGAGCGCCACGGTCATATCCCGCAGAAAGTTGAGCTTCACTGGCAGCTTGGTGTCTTCAAGGTCGTGCTTTTTATCCCCGAACAGCTCGCCAAGAAGCGAAGCGACCAGGAGCCCTGATGAGCTAGAATGCGCCAACGTAAAGCCATCGGCGCCGCGCACGGGTTTGATCAGCACATTGACATAGGCGCAGGTGAAGGTCATGTAGACGCCTAGGAGAATGGAACCAATCACCAGCCGAACCGGCGTGTTCAGGTCAGTCCCGAATTTCAAGAGGGCGGCAATCAAGCTGGCAAAGAAAAACGACACATGCGGCGAAAGATGCACGAATTTGAACCGGGTGAAGCGCGCCAGCAGCAAGTTGATCACGAAACCGCAAGCGAAAATAATCGCCATGTCAAAACCCACATCGGTTAAGCTAGCGGCCTGGGTGGCACCGATATCGGCACTGGCCGGGGCTTTCATGGCAAAAATATGAGCAATTAGCTGCTGCAAAGGCAAAAGTGCGGTGCCTAAGGTTTGACCGCCGACGTTGATCATGGTGAAGCCAATCACGGCTTTCAGGGCACTCGGCAGGATTTTGCTACCAGGCTTATGTTCCGCCAACATGCCGATGACCACCACCAACCCTAAAATGAAAATCGGCTGGCTCAGGACGTTGTTGATGAAGTAAAGGAGAATTGACATGGCTTAATCCTCCTGGGCCAGCGCCGCGAGCAACTTTTGCTTAAGGCCTGCTTGATCCATGATGTTGTCATGGATAATGACTTGGGCATGATTTGCTGGCAACATTTCAGCAAACATTGAAGTGGTAATGACCACGTCGTAATCATTCGGCGTGGCACTGCTGATATCGGCATTATCGACCTGAGCGTCGACCCCGGCGTCGTTGAGAATGTCTTCAGCAAACATTTTTTCCATCAGGCTGGTACCGACCCCGGCCCCACATACTGTTAACACGCGCATTGAGAAAACCTACCTTTCATCTGGTGCATCCGTTTCAAGTAGCGACAAGACTTGCTTTGAGGTCGTGCATGACATCAGTTGGCGGTAACGCCATCGGGCACTGAAGGCCTGGGCGACGGCTTGAATCAGCTGGATGTGGCGGTCAGCGCCAGTGGCAGCTAAGCCAATGATCAAATCGGCAGGGCCGTTGGCGGCATTGCCGAAATCCAGCGGGGTTTGGAGGGTGAGGAGACTGATACCGTTGACCAAGACCCCACTTTCTGGCCGCGCATGCGGCATGGCGATGCCTGGCGCAATGACAAAGTACGCGCCGTTGGTTTGAAAACTGGTTAGCATCGCCTGGGTATAGGCTGGGGTGGCAAAACCGCCAGCGACCAACAGCTTGCCAGCTTCTTCAATCGCTTGCCTTGGTGTGGTGAGTGGGGCGAGCACTTCAATCGCGTTTAACTTTGTGAATTGACTCAGCATAATTTCCTCCTAGCAAAAAAATCCGCCCTCGATCGCTGTCAAATATGACGACGATCAAGGACGGATTTGCCGCGGTGCCACCTTGATTTGACTCGAATCGGTAGCCCCAAACACAAAGCCCGCTGCAACTTATGCAGCGGGCTCTTTGCGCAGGGCGATTCCGTTCGAATCACGCTTAGCGAAGAGCCAACACTCTCCCGGCAACTGACGTATGCCTGACGTCCTTGCGTACTTGAAATCTTTCGGCAAGGCCCTCGGTGGTCCATTTGCCAGCTTGCGTTCGGCCACTTCTCAGCAACGTGGCTCTCTGTGCGTGCACAACTGGTTTGATCTCCACCTCATCGGTTTGTGAAAACAGATTGATTTGATTGACACCGAGTTTAGTCTGGTGAAAACCGTCTGTCAACATTTTTTGATTAAAATATTTGAATTTGGCGACAAAGGCCTTAAAAAGCAGTGTGCTAAAATGAAAGGAGGAGGAGGCGAGTCAATGACCAACGTTAGCTTAACGTTACCTTTTGCAGGCGTGAGCAATGCCCGGACCTATCAAGCCCTGACTACGCATGATGGTCAGCCACTAAAAGGCGAGCAGCTCATCCGCAGCGGGCGGCTCGCCCGCGCGACCCCGACGGATGTGGCGGCGCTGCAGGCGCTCAATGTCACCACTGTCATCGATTTACGCCTGCCCAGCGAGCAGGCGGCCAGTCCCGACATTCAGTCGTCTGCGGTCCAGAACATCCCCGCGCCACTCGCATCTGACGCCGTGACCGCTGAGTATCAGACGCTCCCAGCATTGTTTGCTTTTCTGCGGCATCACCAAGGCGCCGTTGACTGGATGATTGCCGGCTACCAAAACATGCTCCTTGAACCTGATCAGCAGGCTAGCCTGGCAAAAATGGTGCGCGCGGTCAGCGCAGCGCCTGGTGCCGTGCTCCTTCATTGCAGCGCCGGCAAGGATCGCACCGGCGTGGCCTGTGCCTTGCTACTAGATGCACTGGGAGTTGACCGGGCCTTTATTTACCGGGACTATTTGCTCACCAACACAGCCGCCGCTGAACACGCGGCGGCACTGCGGAATGCCTTACGCGCAGCGCATGGCACTGGCGCCATGCAGGAGGAACTTGCCGCGCTGGGCCGCGCCGATCAGCGTTATCTGGCGGCCGTCTTCACGCTCCTCGATACCCGGTTCGCCGGCAGTCGCGGTTTCATCCGCGAGACACTGGGCTTAGCCGAATCAGGATTACATCAACTGCTGTCTAAATTTGCAGGCTAGGAGGCCATTATGAAGGTATTAACTTTATTTGCTTTACCAGCCGCGGCGCAGGCCCAGCTGCCAGCCAATGTTACTTTGATCAGTCAGGCGGACTACACGCCAGACCAGGCGAGTCAAATCGACGTCATTTTAGGCTGGAACCAGATAGCCCAGACGATTTTAGATGGGCCCAACCGGCTGAAATTCGTGCAAACCGTGTCTGCCGGCGTCGACTATTTACCCTTGGCCCAGCTCGAGGTGCAAGGGGTGGTCGTCGCGAACACCAGCGGCATTCACGCTGGTCCCATCGCCAGTTCAACGCTAGCGATGATTTTGGCCTTTGCCCGGGGCTTGTTCCCGGTGGCGCACACTTGGGATAACGAGCAGCGCCGCGGCCAGCTTTGGTCCCTGGATGGCGGTAAGGCCGTGATCTTTGGCACCGGCCACATCGGCCAGGCCATTGCCAAACAGCTGACCGCTCAGGGCATGCAGGTGTATGGCATCAGCCGCCATGGTGCGCCAGTGCGTGGCTTCGTTGAAGTCGGAACCGATCAAACAGCAACCGCTTGGGCCAAGGACGCGCAGGTGCTAGTGAACGTCATGCCGCTAACGGCCAGCACCACGCATTTCTTCAACGCCGCGTTTTTCGGTCAGCTTGAAGCGGCGCCACTGTTGGTTAACGTCGGCCGGGGCGAATCGGTGGATACCGCCGCCATGCTCGCCGCGCTTCATGCCGGTCAGCTCCGCGGCGCGGCCCTAGATGTGTTTGAAACCGAACCGCTACCAGCGGATTCGCCGCTGTGGCAGGAGCAGCAGGTGCTGATTACACCGCATATTTCCGGCACCGTACCGCATTTGCGGGCCGCGGTGGCTGATATTTTCTTGCCTAATCTGAGCGCTTTTGCCGCCAGTGGCGAAATTATTAAGAATCAGGTGGACTTAACCGCTGGCTACTGATTTTTGATTAAAACCTGGTTATACTAGGCATGTAATCGGTTACAACCAAAAGGAGGTTTTGCTCATGGCGCAACGCACCACTGAGATTATTGGCTTACTGGAGGATGCACTGTTAACCAAACGCCCGGTGAAAATTCACACTATGGATAAACGGACGTTAAAAGGGACGGTGTCGGCGATTCACCCAGGAACGGTTAAACCGTATCAGGAGCGCAGCACTGTCATCGTGGAAACACCCAAGGGGGCCAAACGCCTTCAAGAATACGCAATTGCCAAGATTGCTTGGGCATAACCAAAAAGCCGCCGACAACCGTCAGCGGCTTTTAGCTTGCCCTTTAGCGGGTCAATAAGTTAGTGAGCGCCTCGGCATCGATGCCCGTAAAATAGGCATTGAGGTCAAAAGCCGCCAGCGCTTGCGCTACGTGCTCATGGTCGTACTGGACGCCAGTCAACGCGGCTTGGAGGTCTGCGACATCCTTGGCGCCAAAGAAGTCACCGTAGAACTTGATGGCGGTAATTTTGCCGCCGGTGACGGTCAGCCGAGCATCGATGGTGCCCATGGTGAAGTGCTGCCGCTTTTTCAAGGTGAAGGCAGGGGATTTGCCATACACCCAGTCCCAGTTGCTGTATGTATCCTCATACAGCTGGTCGATGGCGGCTTGGTCCTCAGTAGTGACCTGGTATTCGCGGTCTTTAATCTCACTCAGCTGATCGGCGCCGAACAGCCGCAGCAGTAAAATATCGCGGAATTCTGGTACCGTCAGCTGCTGATACTCAGGGGCGAGGTATGGGCGCAAATTCGTGACGCGGCTGCGCACACTTTGAATCCCTTTGCTGGCAAGTTTATCGGCCGGTACCTTCAACACCTCTGGCAGGACGCTTTGATCCACGTCGAGCATCAAGGTGCCATGTGAGAAGGTCTTACCGTCGCGCGTGTACATGGCGCTGCCAGAGAATTTTTTACCCTCCACTAGCATGTCGTTACGCCCAGACACTTCGGCGGTGGTGGCGCCCATTTGATGCAAGGCATCCACAATCGGTTGCGTGAATGACTTAAAGTCGCCGAATTCCTCGGAATCCGCATCGACCACAAAGGAGAAACAAAGATTGCCCAAGTCTTGATAGACAGCCCCGCCGCCAGACAAGCGCCGCGTCACCACAATGTGATGCGCATCGACATAGTCCTGGTTGAGTTCCTCCTGGGTATTTTGGTTTCGGCCCACGATCACACAAGGTTCTTCGTAGTAAAACAGCAGCAAGGGTTCATCAAACTGTTTGTTATTCATCAGGTATTGTTCTGTAGCAAGATTGCGGCGAATATCATGGGACTTCATGATCACATAGTACATTTTCCAGGCCTCCTTCTGTATCATGTTCATTGTATGCGCTGTCATACTTTTGGTAAAGGGATAACGTCTGGGACCGGTGACTATTTCGGCGTAATGGGTGAAATGCCTGCGGGCTTGCGCTATAATTAGTCTTACATTAAATGCTGGTGAGAGAATCAGCGAAGGGAGTTCAGATAATGGCTGAGACACGATACCAAGACGATCTTTATGATGCCGTGAATGGCGAATGGGAGAAAACCGCCGT
Source organism: Lacticaseibacillus suilingensis (assembly GCF_016861845.1). Lineage (GTDB taxonomy): Bacteria > Bacillota > Bacilli > Lactobacillales > Lactobacillaceae > Lacticaseibacillus > Lacticaseibacillus suilingensis. The sequence goes on along the minus strand of NZ_BOLV01000009.1, from coordinate 39,815 downwards.
CATTGATCCAGATAAGACGAGCACCGGGGGCTTTAACGATTTGGCCGATGGGGTGGAAGCCCACCTGATGGCGGACTTTGCCGCGGTTTCGGCAGGCGAGAAAACCGCTCCAGATCAGTACTTTGCAGCGGCGGTGAAGCTTTATGACCAAGCCAAAGACTTTAAGGCGCGCGATGCGGCTGGCATCCAGCCCGCACTGGATCGCTTGGCGCCGCTGAATGCCACCTCTGACTTGGCCGCATTCAACGCCAAAGCCGCGGATTTGGAAGCCTCGCTCTTCCCGATGCCATTTGACCTCGGGGTGGAACCTGACATGAAGGACACCAGCGTCAACAAAATCATGCTGACTGGGCCGTCCACGATTTTGCCAGACACCACTTATTACACGCCAGGCAACGAACAAGCCGCCCAATTGCTCAAAGTCTGGAGCGACATGGTCTCAAAGCTCTTGGCGCAAACCGATTTGAGCGCTCCTGACCAAAAGAGTTATCTCGCCGATGCCTTGGCTTTTGATGCCGAGCTGGCGAAGCATGTCAAGAGCCGCGAAGAATGGGCTGATTATCCGAAGATGTACAACCCACAAAGCTTTGCCGAAGTGGCTGCCCAGTTTGGTGACTTTGATTTCAGCGCTTTTGCTGAGGAGGCCTATGGCGAAAAACCCGAGACCATCATCGTGGGCGATCCGCGCTTCTTAAAGGAATTCACTCAGCTGTTTGGTGCGGCAACCTTTGACCGCTACAAGCACTGGGCCTATGTCAATGACTTGCTGTCTAACACGGGCTACCTGAGCGAGGACCTGCGGCAGCTCGGCGGCACCTTTGGCCGCGCTTTGTCTGGCAATCCGGAAGCACCGAAGCAGATCAAGCATGCCTATCGCTTGGCGAACTCCTTCTTCTCCGAACCGATTGGCTTGTACTATGGCCGCACGTACTTTGGTGAAGCGGCGAAGGCTGATGTGACCAAGTTAGTCGAGAACATGATTGAGACCTACAAGTCCCGACTGCGCGACTCAAGCTGGCTGTCCGAGGAAACCAAGACCAAGGCAATTGTCAAACTCGACAAGATGGTCTTGAAAATGGGCTACCCCGACAAGGTCAACGAGGTCTATGATCGCTTCAACGTCGATGAAAAGGCCGACCTGTTGACCAACGTCACCGGCATCGCCGAAGCGCGCCATGCCTACAATGTTGAGCAGCTGCAAAAGCCGGTTGATCGCACCACCTGGGTGATGCCAGGCCACTTGGTCAACGCTTGCTACGATCCTTCCCGCAATGACATCACGTTCCCAGCGGCTATTTTGCAGGCACCATTCTACGCCTTGGATCAATCTGCCAGTGAAAACTATGGTGGGATCGGCGCCGTCATTGCCCATGAAATCTCCCATGGGTTCGACAACAATGGGGCGCAATTCGACGAATTCGGCAACATGGTCAACTGGTGGCAAGAAGCTGACTACGCACACTTCAAGACCTTGACCCAGCAAATGATCGACGAGTTCGATGGTATTGAAACCAGCGCCGGCAAGGTGAATGGTAAGTTGATTGTCTCCGAAAACATTGCTGATGCTGGCGGCTTGGCGGCGGCCCTGCAAACGGCTAAGGCGCAACCTGACGTTGATCTGAAGGCCTTCTTCACCAACTGGGCGCGGATCTGGCGGCAAAAGGCGCGGCCGGAATACATGAAATTCCTGCTGTCGATTGATGTGCATGCGCCAGCCAAGCTGCGGGCCAACATTCAGCCGCGGAACTTGGATGACTGGTATACTGCCTTTGACGTGCAGCCAGGTGATGGCATGTACATTGCGCCTGAGAAGCGTGTTCACATTTGGTAAGCGCTGAAAGACGAGCTGCGGCTCGTCTTTTTTGCTGGAATCGAAAAACGCAGGACCAGCTGGTCCTGCGTTTTGATTCAAACGGCTTTAGTCAAAGTTGTAATCATCATCGTTCATCGCTTCGACTTGACCCAAGCGGTAGCCGTTACCGACCTGGGAGAAGAAGTCATGGTTGGCGGTGGAAGTCGAAATCCCGTTCATCACAATCGGGTTTACGTCAGCGGCGGTGTCCGGGAACAAGGGGTCTTGGCCCAAGTTCATCAACGCTTTGTTGGCGTTGTAACGCAGGAAGGTCAACACTTCCTCCGTCCAACTGGTTTTGGCGTACAAGTCATTAGTGTAGCCTTCCTCGTTGGCGTAGAGGTCATACAGCAAGTCATACATCCAATCGCGCATTTTCGCTTGTTCGTCATCACTGAGGGCATTAAAGCCAAGCTGGAATTTGTAGCCGATGTAGGTGCCGTGAACACTTTCGTCGCGAATGATCAGCTTGATGATTTCCGCCACATTGGTGAGCTTGTTGTTGCCCAAATAATAAAGCGGGGTGAAGAACCCAGAGTAGAAAAGGAAGGTTTCCAGGAAGACGGAAGCCACTTTCTTTTCCAGTGGGGTGCCGTTGTGATAGATGTCGTTGATTTTGTTGGCTTTGTATTGCAAATGCGGGTTGGAATTGGTCCAGTCAAAAATCTCGTCGATTTCAGCTGGCGTATTCAACGTAGAGAAAATCGTGGAATAGGACTTGGCATGAACCGATTCCATGAACTGAATGTTGTTGAGCACCGCGCGTTCCTGCTGGGTGCGGATGTTTTGCATCAAGCTATTCATGCCGTCTTGGCTCTGCAAGGTATCCAGCAGCGTCAGACCACCAAACACATGGCCGACGACCCACTGCTCGTCTTTGGTCAGCTTGCGCCAGTCATCCAAGTCATTGGACACCGGAATCCGAGTGTCGAGCCAAAATTGCTCAGTGAGTTTTTCCCAAGTGGCTTTATCGATTTGATCTTCAATGTCGTTCCAGTTAATTGCCAGGTATTGCTTTTCTTCCGCCATGATGTCGCTCCTTTAAAGGTTATGTAAGAACCGTGGGGCGCCACGGCTCTCGAAGGCTGGCCATTGCTCGTTGCCAAAGGCGAGCTTTAGATCGAGCAGGATTCGCAGGCATTGCTGCCAATTTCTTCTTGATCATCGGTGTAGGTCCGGATGTAGTAAATGGACTTGATGCCTTTGTGATGGGCGTAGTTCCGCAGGATGTTCAAATCGCGGGTCGTCATCTTTTCAGTGCGGCCTTCTTTCCATGGGTAGAGGCCAGCTGGAATGGTGGAGCGCATGAACAGCGTCAGCGACATGCTTTGATCGACATGAGCCTGCGCGGCAGCATAGACGTCAATCTCCTTGCGCATATCGATATCGTAAGCACTCTTGTAATAAGGCAGGGTGTCGTTGGACAAACCCGGTGCCGGGTAGTAAATCGTCCCAATCTTCTTTTCCTGCCGGTCTTCGATGCGGTTGACGATTGGCTGCAGCGATGCAGAGGTGTCATTGATGTAAGAAATCGAGCCGTTTGGCGCCACGGCGAGCCGATTTTGGTGGTACAAACCGTCCTTCATCACCGCCGCCTTCAGTACGGCCCAGTCTTCGGCGGTCGGCACATGAATGTCAGCGAATAACGCCTTGACCTTAGCCGTCTTCGGCGCAAAGTCTTCCGTCAGATACTTGTCAAAATAGCTACCGTCCGCGTACTTGCTGGCAGCGAAATTGTGGAAGACCTGGCCGCGTTCCGCCGCAATCTTGTTGGAAGCTTTCAAACTGTAGTAGTTCAACAGCAGGAAGTAGACATTGGTGAAGTCCAGCGCTTCTTCATCGCCGTAAGCCATGTGGTTCAAGGCAAAATAGGTGTGCAGGCCCATGGCCCCGAGGCCAATGGAGTGGGCCAGTTCGTTGCCGTGCTGCACTGATGGCACCACGTCAATGTTGCTGGTATCAGTCACGAAGGTCAAAGCACGCACCATCGATTCCACACTCTTGCCAAAATCAGGGCTCTTCATCAGATTCGGAATATTGGTCGAGCCCAGGTTGCAAGACACATCTGTCCCTAGCACATCGTAGCCCTGGGCGTTGTTGATCACACTTGGGGTTTGCACCTGCATGATTTCAGAGCAAAGGTTACTCATGATGATTTTGCCGGCGATCGGGGAGGCATTGTTGGCAGTATCGATGTTGACGATATACGGGTAGCCTGATTCTTGCTGGAGCTTCGAGATTTCGTTTTCTAGATCGCGGGCCTTCAGCTTGTACTTCTTGATCTTCGGATTAGCGACCAGGTTGTCGTATTCCTTAGTTATGTCGATGTAGGAGAACGGCTGGCCGTATTCCCGCTCAACGGAATGCGGGGAGAAAAGGTACATATCAGCGTCTTCACGGACCAGTTCATAATACTTATCAGGGACGATGACACCGAGGCTCAGGGTCTTCAGGCGGTATTTTTCGTCGGCGTTTTCCTTCTTCGCGCCAAGGAAGCTAATAATATCAGGATGGAACACATTCAAATAAACCACGCCGGCCCCTTGGCGTTGGCCGAGCTGGTTGGAATAGGAAAAACTGTCTTCCAACAATTTCATGACCGGTAAAACGCCACTGGCGGCACCATCGATGCCTTTAATCGGGGCCCCGGCTTCACGCAAGTTTGACAAGGTCAGCCCCACGCCGCCACCAATGCGAGACAGTTCCAAGGCTGAGTTGATGGCCCGGCCAATCGAATTCATATCGTCGGACACCTGGAGCAAGAAACACGACACCAGTTCACCGCGGCGCTGGCGTCCAGCGTTCAAAAACGAGGGCGTCGCCGGCTGGTAGCGCTGATGAATCATTTCATCGGCTAACGCCATCGCCAACGCTTCATTCCCGTCGGCAAAATAGAGCGCATTGGCAAAGACGCGGTCCTTGAAATCTTCCAAATAATATTCGTTGTCATCAGTCTTCAAAGCGTATTGCGCGTAGAACTTGTACGCCGCCATGAACGACTTGAACTCAAAATGGGCATTGCGCAAAAAGTCGTTGAGCTGCTCTAAGAAGGCCGGCTGATACTTATCCAGCATCGCGGCTTCGTAGTAGTCATGATCCACCAGGTAGGCGAGGCGATCCGTCAGCGAAGCAAAAGTCTTCGTGTTCGGAATCACATTTTCTTTCAGGAAGGCTTGGAGCGCCGCCTTGTCCTTCGCCAACGGAATCTGACCATCCACTGGAATGTTGATTTCGTTGTTCAACGCGTAATAGGTTACTTCATCTGGTTTGATTTCACTGAGTGCCATATTGTCACCACTTTCACAAGGATTAGGGGTCAAAAAAAGCTGGCGTTTAGCCAGCCAGTTGCTTCAATGCTTCTGGGCGGAACCCGTAAAAGGATTTCAGGCCATCTGCTTCCAGCACCGGAACGGCTTGGAACCCTTGATCCTTCAGGTAACCGATGTATTCAGGTTCTTCGTTGATGTTGTGTTCAACGAAAGAGATGTTGTGCGTCTTCAGGTAGTTCTTCGTCATGCGGCATTGTGGACAGCCGTTTTTGGTAAATAACGTAATATTGCTCATGTTCGTCACGCTTTCTGTTTTTGATGATGGCTTTATCATACTGGATATTGTATATGGTGTCAAATAAAAACACCATATCTTGTGGGCAAAAAGTCAGACCCCAAGATATGGTGTTCCCCCGAACTGATAACAACAATTATACCCCGCCTGTCCAAATAAGAGAAGCCCTTGGACACTTTATTTTTCACCACGACGGCAACTCGTTATAATAGAAGGTGATCAAAGGAGATGTTAAGCATGAACGCTGATAAGAAAGCCGACCATGCCGCTGAAGTTGACATGGTCGATGGTCTAATTGATTACGCTAACCAGCACGCCCACACTAAGGACGTGGCCCAAGCGGTCCTCGCTGCCGCCACGCCGGACCTCACCGGTTTGGATACGTTATTCAAGGACGGGGGCATTGAACGCAAAGATTTTCTCGCCATTGCCACTGGCTACATCACCGACCGCTATCACTTGACCGGTGACGAGCTCGCCACCAAGCGCAATGAACTGATCGCCGCGGCCATTCATATTCTCAAAGATAACCCCAAAGCCTTTGACGCCTGGGTACGGTAGGCAGAACGCTGAATAGGTAGTTTTCCGAACTACCCATTACCCATGCTCACGCCTAAGCTCTAGCTCAACAATGAAGGGCATCCTGTCGTGATTTGAATTCACGGCCTTACCGTTATGGAGCGGGCCAGGTTGGGGCGGCAGAGGGGTGTGGTGGTCCAGCCGCGAAACAGTTAGCCCACGAGGAGATTGCGCAGCAGGCTGCTCCTGGGCTGACTGGGGGCAAATGCGAGACAGCGTTGAGCGCGCAGCGCGATGCTGGCTCGCATTTGAGGCTGGAGACCGCTTTTCGGCTCCAGCCGACCCCGCAGCTGGACCGCCGCGTCCCGGCGTCGACCCAACCTGAGCCGCGGCGTCACAAGACTAAAATAACCACCCTGATGCCACGCATCAAGGTGGTTTTGCGTTACAAGATCGGTGACAGCAGTCGCGAAGCATACTGCTTGAACCGCAGCCAGCGGCCTTGGCTGCGAATGACCGCGGCAGACAAGAAGAGGCTTTCCTTTTGATCCGCCTCGAAGGCCGCCGTCAGCTGGTGGGCAATGGCCTCATCGTAAACGAAGGCGTTGACTTCGAAGTTCAACTTGAAACTACGAATATCGAAGTTCGCCGAGCCGACACTAGCAATCGCATCATCGACAATCAGCGTCTTGGCATGCAAGAAGCCGTGCTGGTAGTGGTAAACCTTGATGCCAAAGCGGCTGAGATAATTGGCGTAATACTGCGTCGCGCGAAAAATGAAGGGGTGATCCGGCATATCTGGCACCATCACCCGCACATCAATCCCGGCCAGCGCCGCAGTGATCAACGCATCCATCGCGGTATCATCAGGAATCAGGTAAGGGGTCTGAAGCCAAACCGACTTGGTGGCGCTGGCAATCATTTTGACGTAACCATATTTGATTTGTTGGGCATTGGAGTCGGGCCCGCTGGCCACAATTTGCATCGGCGTGGCACCGACATGCGCCACCCGGACGTTTTCTCGCGTGATGGCATCGGTCGCATAGGGCTCGGCCTGATCATCTGGCACCGTCGCATTCCAGTCCATCAAAAACTGCATTTTCAACGCGTAAACCGTGTTACCGACAATCCGCAAGTGAGTGTCGCGCCAAAAGCCAAATTTCGGCTTGCGCGAAACGTACTGGTCGCCGACGTTAAAACCGCCAATGTAGCCGACTTCATCATCAATCACTACCACTTTCCGGTGCAGTCGGTAGTTCAAGCGAAAGTCCAGGAACAAATGCTGCGAGCTGAAGTAGGCCTCGGCCTTGCCGCCAGCTTCAAGCAGGGGCGCCCAGAACTTCGGCCCAGCGCCCATACTGCCCCAAGCATCATACAGCACCTTAACCTCAACGCCAGCTTTGGCCTTGGCAATCAAATGGTCCCGGAGCTCGGTGCCCAGTTGGTCAGCATAGATGGTGTAGTATTCAATGAATACATGATCCGTGGCCGCATCGATATCAGCAAACAGGGCGGCAAATTTTTTCTCGCCATCGAAATAGAGCGTCACGTCATTGCTGCCAAGCACAGGGGCATTGGCTGTATTCAAGAATAACGTGGTGAGCTCTTTGGCAGCCGGCGAAGCCACTGCCGCTGGCAACAACTGACCATGGGTGTTCGCACGCTTTTGCATCGCCACGAAGGCTTTGACCCCGCGGTGATACTCGGTTTGAATGGCCCGCACTTTCTTGGCGGATAGCCCGCGGCCGGCGAACAGGTACAACCCAAACCCGATGACCGGTAGAAAAATCAACACCATCAGCCAAGCCCAGGTGGTCGGAATATCCCGGACTTCCCGCAGGACGGTGAAAATCGCGGCAAGCGTGTTCAGAACTAAAATGGCAACAATCAAGCTACTGACAAGTGACATAACGGCCTCCTGGTGCGTGACATGGGCAATTGTGGGTTTACTTACAAAAGATAAGCTGATACACTAATATTATCCTAAAGATGAAAGAGGTATTTCCTGTGAACAATGACTTACTTAACCTGTTGAAGCAGCGCCGCTCAATTTATGCCTTGGGCAAAAACGTCAAGCAAAGCGATGATGAAATCGTGGACCTGGTCGAAAATGTGATTCAGGCCACGCCATCCGCTTTCAACTCGCAAACGACGCGGGCGGTCTTCTTATTCGGCGCTAAGCACGATGCCTTGTGGGACATTGTGGTGAAGCGACTGAAGTCAGAAGTCCCAACTGAAGCAGCCTATGAAGCCACCAAGCAGAAGATTGCCAGTTTCAAAGCGGCTTACGGCACCATCTTGTATCTGACCGACGAACCAATTGTCCGCAAGCTGGAACAAGATTTCCCGCTGTATGCTGATAATTTTGCCACCTGGGCAGAACAAGCACAAGGTTCCAGTCAGCTGAACGCATGGGTGGCCTTGGCCAACAACGGTATCGGCGCTAGCTTGCAGCACTACAACCCGATTATCGACGAGCTGGTACGCGATGAATTCAACTTGCCTGCCACCTGGACGCTGCGCGCTCAGATGCCATTCGGCTCGATTGAAGCCCCAGCGCAGCCAATCGACAAGATGGCCAAAGCCGATCAGTTCAAAGTGTTGAAGTAATCCCATTGATAATCACAAGGCCTGAGCAATCAGGCCTTTTCTTTTGCCTCGGCGAGGTGGAGGCCTTGTTGCGCCAGCATATGCGCGCCTTGATTTTGCCTATCGGGAATCCATTGCCAAACCACCAGTGAGAACTGATCGCACAAGGCGAGCAATTTTGTGACATAATCACCATAGTGCTTGGCGTAGCGTTTATTCAGGGCATCAATCACGATTTGGGAATCGCTGTAGAAGCTGACTGGGCCAGTGAGGTCTCGGTCCACAAGGGCCTGAAAGCCAGCAATCGCGGCCAGAAACTCGGCTTCGTGGTTGGACATTGGGGGCAGCGGTTGATGAAGCTGAATCTGCTCTTTGGCGGCCACAATCAAAATCCCAATCCCGCCAAGCCCATGATTGCCTTTTATGGCTGCATCTGTGTATAGTTTAACCATCATTGTTCTCCAAGGAAGTGTGACTGTGAAGAAGCGGTTTTTGATTCAACCCGCGTGGCTCGATTTTAGCATGTTTTGGGCGGTGATCGTGCTCGGAATCTCAATATCGGTCATTGTGCAAATGGAATTAGTCGGCTATGGACCCATCAGCTGGGTGGCAGTCGTGATTTTGCTGGTCACGCTGCTGGTCGCGGGACTGCAGGTGTGGCGCTCGCAACTCATCATCACCGATCAGCTGGTGACCATCCGGCGCCTGCTGCCAGGCAACACGCTGGCCGTGCCGCCGCTGCATATCACCGCCATGCAAGTGGGTCGCCATCAGATTCGCCTGCAAACCACTGATTACGGTTGGCTGACCTTGGTGCATTTTGGCCGTCAAGCGGCTTTGACGGCAGCGTTGGAATCGGTCATTTTGCCAAACGAAAGGGGATAACCGTCGTGTCTGATATTGAAATTGCCCAAGCAAATGAAGCTACCGAAATGAAACCCATCACGGAAATCGGTGCCATGGTCGGCTTAAGTGCCGATGATTTGGAACTTTACGGCAAAAGCAAAGCCAAGCTCACCCTGGCCGCCTTGAAACGCCTGCGCCAACAGCCACAAGGCAAGTTGGTGTTGGTGACTTCCATCAATCCCACACCAGCTGGCGAAGGCAAGTCGACGGTGACAATTGGCTTAGGTGACGCGTTGCGCCTGCGCGGCCAAAATGCCGTCATTGCGCTACGGGAACCTTCGCTCGGTCCGGTGATGGGCATGAAAGGCGGCGCCACTGGCGGCGGTTATGCCCAAGTCGTGCCAATGGAAGACATTAATCTGCATTTCACTGGTGACATGCACGCCTTAACCACTGCCGTCGATACCTTAGCCGCCTTGATTGATAATCATTTGCAGCAAGGCAATGCTTTGAATATCGATCCCCGCCGAATTTTATGGCGGCGGGTGCTGGATATTAACGATCGCGCCTTGCGCCATGTGACCATTGGCCTTGGCGGCGTGACCTCAGGTGTCCCGCGGGAAACCGAGTTTGATATCACCGTTGCCAGCGAATTGATGGCGATTTTGTGCTTGGCGGAAGACTTGGCTGACCTCAAGGCCCGGATTGCCCGCATTGTGATTGGTTACACCTACGACCGCACGCCAGTCACCGTGGCGGATCTTGGCGTGACCGGCGCGATTGCCATGCTGCTGCGCGATGCCATCAAGCCGAACCTGGTGCAAACCTTAGCCCACACCCCAACTTTGATTCACGGCGGCCCCTTTGCCAACATTGCCCATGGGTGCAACTCGATTCTGGCGACGCGTACGGCGCTGGCGCTAGGGGACATTGCCATTACCGAAGCCGGCTTTGGCGCCGATCTCGGCGGCGAGAAGTTCATGGATATCACCGCTCCTGCGTTAGGCAAAACGCCTGACGTGGTGGTGATTGTTGCGACTGTACGGGCGCTCAAGTACAACGGCGGCCAAAAACTGGCCACGTTGACCGAAGAGAACCGGCCAGCCTTACAAGCCGGCTTTGGCAACCTGAAGCGCCACATTCATAACATGAAGCGCTATGGCGTGCCAGTGGTGGTCGCCATCAACGAATTCGCCACAGACACTGAGGCCGAACTCAATGATCTCATCAGCTTGTGCGAAGCTGCTGGGGCCACGGCGGTGCGGGCCAACGTGTGGGGTGAAGGCGGCCATGGCGGTTTGGCGTTAGCGGATGCCGTGTCAACTGCGCTCCAGCAGCCAGCTGATTTTACACCGCTGTATGACAACGCCGCGGCACCGAAAGCCAAAATCGAGACGATTGTGCAACAGATTTATGGTGGCCGCGATGTCGTGTATGACCATAAGGCGGAGCTGGCTTTGAAGACGATTGCCAAAAATGGCTGGGACCAGCTACCAATCTGCATGGCCAAGACGCAGTATTCGTTTTCGGATGATGCCAAAGCCTTAGGTGCCCCCAGCGATTTCACCATTCATGTGCGCGATGTGGTGCCGCGGCTCGGCGCCGGGTTCCTGGTGGTAATGACCGGGTCGGTGCTGACCATGCCTGGGCTGCCAAAGCAACCAGCGGCGTTGAACATGGATGTCTCAGATGACGGTGTGATTTCTGGTTTGTTCTAGGAGGTTCAATGTGATTGTTTCAATGATTGTGGTGGCGCTACTGGTGGCGCTGGATCAGGTGGTGAAGGCCTGGGTCGTGGCGCACATCGCGGTTGGGGAAACCGTGGCGTTTTTGCCGGGGCTGGCGTTAACCCATTTGCAAAATGATGGCGCCGCCTTTTCCATGCTGCGCGGGCAGCAATGGTTCTTCTATTTGATCACGGTAATTTCGTTAGTGGTCGTGGCTTGGCTCTGGCGCGATGCCAAGCACAGCCGCTTCTACAAGGCCGGGTTGGTGCTGATTTTGGCCGGGACGCTGGGCAACTTTATTGATCGGTTGCGGTTTGGCGCGGTCACTGACATGTTTGAAACCACCTTTATGAATTTTGCGATTTTCAACGTGGCAGATGCCTGCTTAACCATCGGCGTCATCATCGTGGTGATTTACTTGCTGTTCATGGACGGAAAGGAGCGCCCGTCACGTTAGCCTTCACAATCAGCACCCAAAGCGGCCGGCTGGATAAGGTGATTGCCGACCAATATCCGGATTTTACCCGCTCGCAAGTGCAAAAATGGCTCGCGGCGGGTCTGGTTCAGCTTAATGGCCAGGCTGCCAAAGGCAAGGAAAAAGTTCAATTCGGTGACCAGATCCGCCTTGATCCGCCAGCGCCTACGCCACTGGAAGCCAAACCGGAACCGATGCCACTGGATATTGTGTACGAAGATGACCAGGTGATTGTCGTCAACAAACCCCAGGGCATGGTGGTGCATCCAGCGCCGGGGCATCCTGATGGCACGTTGGTCAACGGCTTGCTGGCGCATACCACGTTTGCCGGCATCAATGATGTGCTGCGGCCAGGGATTGTGCATCGCATCGACAAGGATACCAGCGGGCTCTTAATGGTCGCCAAAACGCAAACTGCCATGCTGAGCTTATCCGCCCAGCTTAAAGCCAAAACCACCCAGCGTGAATACTGGGCGATTGTGCATGGCCGCTTCAAGGCGGCCAGTGGCACGGTGGATGCCCCGCTCGCGCGGGATCCGAAAGATCGCAAGCGCCAAGCCATTGTCGAAGGCGGGCGCCATGCAGTGACACATTACACGGTACTGGAACAATTCGACCATTACGCCTTGGTCAAATGTGTCCTGGAAACCGGCCGCACCCATCAAATTCGGGTCCACATGGCGGCGTTGCATCATCCTTTGGCCGGCGATCCGCTATATGGCCCGCGGGTGACCTTACCCAACGCCGGTCAGTTCCTGCATGCACGGCTGCTGGGCTTTGAGCACCCAACGTCAGGCGAGCACCTGACCTTCACCGCCGAACCGCCGGCGCTGTTTCAAGAAACTTTGGCGGATTTGCGGGCAGGCATTGACAAGACGCGGCGGGTTCGCTAGACTAACGGTAACTTAATAAGAGCACCTTTAACTAAGTCCAGAGAGGCTTGGAAGGTCACGTGTCTGCTGCGGCAGACGATAGGTTCGCATAGGCCGCCTTCTATACCCAAACTGGATATAGGAGGCGGCTTTTTTGGTCAGATGACCAAGGAAAGGAAGAACAATGGCAAAACAAGTGGTAGACGCAGTAACCATGCAGCGCGCTTTGACCCGGATTACTTATGAAATCATCGAGCAAAACAAGGCGTTAGACGAATTGGTGCTGGTGGGCATCAAAACGCGCGGCATTTATCTCGCCGAGCGTATCGCCAGCCGCCTCAAACAGCTGGAAAACGTCGAGGTGCCAGTGGGGGAGCTTGATATTCGCCTGTACCGCGATGATGTGCACAAAGCCGATCACCGTCAGCAGCCGGATGTGACCGGGAGCAGCTTGCCAGTTTCCATCACCGACAAACATGTGATTTTGGTCGACGATGTGATTTTCACTGGTCGCACCATTCGCGCCGCACTGGATGCTTTGATGGATCAAGGCCGGCCGCAGCAGATTAGCCTGGCGGTCTTGGTCGATCGCGGCCACCGCGAACTGCCCATCCGGCCAGATTTTGTCGGCAAGAACATTCCGACTTCGCGGCATGAGGAAATCAACGTGGCCGTTAGTGAAATTGACGGCCAAGATGGCATCTCAATCGGTCAACTGGAGGATTAGCATGAAAGCATATCATGATGATGACGCGATTTTAGATATCCACGATAAACCCAAGTTCGGCCAATGGCTGGGTTTATCCATTCAGCACTTGTTCGCGATGTTCGGCTCCACCGTCCTAGTCCCCATTCTGGTTGGCCTGGATCCCAGCATTGCCTTGTTCTCCAGCGGGGTCGGGACGCTTTTATACATCCTCATCACCCGCGGTAAAATTCCCGCTTACATGGGTTCAAGTTTCTCCTTCATCGTGGTGATGCAGGCTTTGATGAAAGGCGCCGGTTACCCGGCCATTGCCCAAGGCACCATCGCGGTGGGCTGCGTTTACCTGGTGGTGGCTTTGATTGTAAACTTTGCCGGGTCGGCTTGGATCGACAAAGCCTTGCCGCCCATTGTGGTGGGGCCGATTGTCATGGTCATTGGGCTGAGCTTAGCCGGCACCGCGGCGACTGACGCCACGATGCGCTCCATTTCTGCCACCAAGAGTGTGTATGATATCCGCTACTTTATCGTTGCGATTGCCACGTTGGCGGCAACCATCATTTACAACATGTACTTAAAGAAATTCATCAGCTTGTTGCCCATTTTGCTGGGCCTGATTACTGGCTACATCTTGGCGCTGTTGATGGGGATTGTCGACTTTACGCCGGTGATGCAGGCCAAATGGTTCTCACTGCCAGCCTTCCAAATCCCATTTTTGACCTACCAGCCGCACTTATACTTAGACGCCATTTTAAGCATGGCACCAATTGCCTTCGTCACCATGACTGAGCACATGGGCCACATTATGGTGCTCGATGAAATGACGCACCGCAACTTCTTCAAAGATCCTGGGCTGAATCACACCTTGGCTGGGGACGGGACGGCTTCCATTATTGCCGGCTTCGTCGGCGGCCCGCCGGTGACTTCCTACGGGGAAAACATCGGCGTCATGGCGATGACCAAGGTCCACAGCGTATGGGTGATCGGCGGGGCTGCCGGGTTCGCGGTGCTCTTCGCCTTTATCGGTAAGCTGTCCGCGCTCATTCGCACCATTCCCAGTCCGGTCATCGGCGGGATTTCCTTCCTGTTATTCGGGGTCATTGCTTCTAACGGGCTCAAGGTGCTGATTGATAACAAAATTGATTTCGGCCTGAAGCGTAACTTGATGATTGGTTCGACCATTTTGGTCATTGGGATTGGCGGCACCACCTTGCAACTGGGCAGCTTCATGTTCAGCGGCATCGCCTTAGCCACCGTGATTGGCATTTTCCTGAACTTTGTGCTGCCACAACGTGCAGCAAATGAGGAGGAACCGGCAATTGAAAAGCATTGAGCATTTTGTCTCAGAAACGCAAGTCGATCCAGACTTTGCTGAAAGTTTAATTGCCCGCGCCGAAGCCTTTAAGGCTGGCGCCAAGCCGCAACTTGACTTGCCATACTACGCGGCCAACTTATTCTTTGAAAATAGCACCCGCACGCACACCAGCTTTGAAATGGCCGAACGTAAACTAGGCATGACGGTGCTACCGTTCAACCCCAGTCAAAGCTCCACCACCAAAGGCGAAACCTTAGGCGACACATTGCGCACGCTGGCCGCTATCGGAGTGCAAGTGGCTGTGATTCGGCATCCGGAGGACAACTACTACGAACCACTCATCGCAGACCACATCCCGCTGCACATCGTGAATGCCGGCGACGGGGCCGGTCAGCATCCTTCCCAAATGATGCTGGATCTAATGACGATTAAAGAAGAATTCGGTCATTTCAAAGGCCTGAAAGTCGGCATTGTTGGTGATTTAGCGCACTCGCGCGTCGCCCGCAGCGATATGGCCATGCTGACACAGCTGGGGGCGCAGGTGAGCTTCTCTGGGCCGCGGGCTTGGTACAACGCTGATTTTTCCGAATACGGGCCATATGTCCCGCTGGCGGAACTGGCTAAGGAAGTCGATGTGCTGATGCTCCTGCGGGTGCAACTCGAACGCCTCAGCGCCAACGAGCGCAGCGAATTCTCCGCTGAAACTTACCATGAACGCTTTGGGGTTACCCAAGCCATTTACGATAGCATGAAACCCACTGCCATCATCATGCATCCCGCCCCGGTCAACCGCGGGGTGGAAATCCAAAGTGATTTGGTCGAAGCCAGTCGCTCGCGGATCTTCAAACAGATGCACAACGGCGTGTTTATGCGCATGGCCATGCTTGAGGCCGTGTGCCAACCCCATTAGCTGAGGAGGCAACCATGAATATTCTGATTAAAAACGCCGCGGTCAAAGGACCGCAAGCCTTCACCGGCGACATCCTGATTGAAGAGGGCAAGGTCACGGCGCTCGGCCGCCATCTATTCGCCCCTGCTGAGGCCACCATTATTGATGCGGCAGGCAAGGCAGTCATCCCCGGCTTAGTCGATGTGCACGTCCACTTTCGCGAACCTGGCTTTGAGCAAAAAGAAACCATTAAAACCGGCGCTGCCGCCGCAGCGCATGGCGGCTTTACCACGGTGGTGGCAATGCCAAATCTCAACCCCGTGCCAGATAACGTGGCGGATTTAAAGCGCTTGGTCGCTAAAAATCACAGCGATGCCAAGATCCATGTTGAGCAGTTTGCCGCGATTACTAGCGGGCTGCATTCCAATGAGCTGACCGATTATGCCGCCATGAAGGCCGCCGGGGCGCTGGGTTTCTCCAATGATGGGGTGGGCATTCAAGATGCCGCCACCATGTATCACGCCATGCAAGGCGCCGCCGCGGTCAACGCCCCGATTGTGGCCCACATTGAAGACAACGGCTTGATGGCCGGTGGGGTGATTAGCACCGGCTCCAAGGCCCAGGCCTTTAACCTGCCTGGCATTAATCACGTCAGCGAATCTGCCCAGTTGGCCCGCGACTTGACTTTGGCGGAGGCCACCGGCGTGCATTATCACGCCTGCCATGTCTCCACCAAGCAAAGCGTTGAGTTGATCCGCGATGCCAAAGCGCGCGGGGTGCATGTGACGGCCGAGGTCACGCCACATCATTTGTTGCTGGATTACGAACACATTCCGGCCAACGATCCGAATTACAAAATGAACCCGCCGCTGCGGGCCGAAATGGATCGGCTGGCGTTGATCGAAGGCCTGGCGGATGGCACGTTGGATATGATTGCCACCGACCACGCGCCGCACACGGCGGAGGACAAGGCTGGCGATTTCAAGTCCGCCGCCTTTGGGATTGTGGGCAGCGAAACAGCCTTCAGCCTGCTCTACACCAGCTTCGTGCGCAGCGGCAAGTTCACGCTGAATCAGCTGCTGAACTGGATGAGCACCAACCCTGCCAACGCGTTTGGGCTTGATGCCGGCACCATTGGCATCGGTCAGCCAGCGGATCTGACGTTGGTGGATCTGGACACGCCGTTCACCATTGACGCCAACACTTGGTACTCCAAAGGCAAGAACAGTCCGTTCATCGGGCGCCAGGTATTTGGCAAGGTGATGACGACGATTGCTGGCGGCGAGATTGCCTATGAGGAGGAGAAGCTTTGAAACGCTATCTGATTTTGGAAGACGGCAGTGTGTTTGAAGGGGAAGGCTTTGGCGCCGAAACCGTCACCACTGGCGAAATCGTCTTTAACACCGGCATGAGCGGCTATCAGGAAACCATCACCGACCAAAGTTACAACGGCCAAATCATTGCCTTTACGTATCCGTTGATTGGTAACGCCGGCATCAACCGGGATGATTACGAAAGCATCAACCCCACAACCAAAGGCGTGGTGGTACGCGAAACCGCCCGCGTGGTCGGCAACTGGCGCGCCCAAATGACGTTGGATGAATTCCTGAAGCGCAAGCACATCCCCGGCATCTCTGGCATTGACACTCGGGCCTTAACCAAGCGGCTGCGGGAAGCCGGGACGATGAAAGCCAGCATCGTCGACGCGGCCGATGATCACGCCTTCGACCAATTGCGCGCCTTGGTGCTGCCGAAAAACCAGGTGCAGCAGGTGGCGACCACCCAGGCTTATCCAGCCCCAGGCACCGGCAAGAACATTGTGGTGGTGGACTTTGGCCTCAAGCATAGCATTCTGCGCGAGCTCGCCAAGCGCCAGTGCAACATCACCATTATGCCGCCAACCACTACGGCGGCCGAGATCTTAACCCTGAATCCTGATGGGGTCATGCTGACGAACGGCCCTGGCGATCCGAAAGACGTGCCTTTCGCCCTTGACATGATCAGAGGGGTGGAAGGGCACATCCCAATGTTTGGCATTTGCCTCGGCCATCAGCTGTTCGCTTTAGCCAATGGCGCCGACACCTTCAAAATGAAGTACGGCCACCGCGGCTTCAACCATCCGGTGCGGGAAATTGCTACCGGCCGCATCGACTTCACCAGCCAGAACCATGGCTATGCCGTCGATCCTGCCAGCATCGACCCGGATCAACTGCTTGTGACCCATGAAGAAATCAACGATCACACGGTCGAAGGCCTGCGCCACCGGCTGTATCCAGCCTTTTCGGTGCAGTTCCATCCAGATGCGGCGCCTGGGCCTCATGACGCCGACCATTTGTTTGATGAGTTTATGGAAATGATGGATGCCTTTTCGGCCAGTAAAGGAGTAGCTCATGCCTAAACGCGACGATATTCACAAAATCCTAGTCATCGGTAGCGGCCCAATCATCATCGGTCAAGCCGCCGAATTCGACTATTCCGGTACCCAGGCCTGCCTGGCACTGCGGGAAGAAGGCTATGAAGTGGTGCTGGTGAACTCCAATCCAGCCACCATCATGACTGACAAAGAAATCGCCGATAAAGTCTACATCGAACCGCTGACGTCAGAATTTGTCAGCCAAATCCTGCGCAAGGAACTGCCTGATGCGATTTTGCCAACGATTGGCGGTCAAATCGGCTTGAACCTGGCCATGGAGCTGGCCAATTCAGGCATCTTAGATGAACTCAACATCGAGCTGCTTGGCACCAAGCTGTCGGCGATCGACCAGGCGGAAGACCGCGAGTTATTCAAAAATCTGATGCAAAAACTGGACCAGCCAATTCCTGAATCCGCGATTGCCCATACCTTTGAAGAAGCTAAAGCTTTCACTGAAACTATCGGCTATCCGGTCATCATTAGGCCCGCCTTCACCATGGGCGGCACCGGTGGCGGCATTGCCAAAAATGAAACCGAATTGCGCGACATCACCGAAAACGGTCTGGCGCTCAGCCCGGTCACCCAAGTCTTGGTGGAACGCTCGATTGCCGGCTACAAGGAAATCGAGTTTGAAGTGATGCGCGACGCCGCCGATAATGCCATCGTCGTCTGCAACATGGAAAACTTCGACCCGGTTGGCGTGCACACCGGTGACTCAGTGGTGTTTGCCCCAGTGCAAACCTTAACCGACAAGGAAGTACAGATGCTGCGGGATGCCTCGCTGAAAATCATTCGCGCCTTGAAAATCGAAGGCGGCTGCAACGTGCAGCTGGCCTTGGACCCTAATTCATTTAACTACTACGTGATTGAAGTGAACCCGCGGGTGTCGCGCTCTTCAGCCTTGGCTTCCAAAGCCACCGGTTACCCAATTGCCAAAATGGCAGCGAAAATCGCGGTAGGGTTGACCTTGGATGAAATCAAAAACCCAATCACCGACGCGACCTTTGCTGAATTCGAACCGATGCTGGATTACGTCGTCGCCAAAATTCCCCGGTTCCCGTTTGATAAATTCGAAAACGGCGACCGCACGCTGGGCACGCAGATGAAAGCCACCGGTGAAGTGATGGCCATTGGGCGCACGATTGAAGAATCCTTGCTCAAAGCCGTGCGCGGCCTTGAAGTAGGGGCGGTGCACCTGTGCCTGCCGGAAGCGGCGAAGATGAGCGACGAAGCCTTAACCGCCAAAATTGTCACCCCAAATGATATGCGCCTGTTCTACCTCGCCGAAGCCATTCGCCGGCATTTCACCATTCAAGAACTGCATGAACTCTCCAGCATCAACTTGTTCTTCCTGGATAAGCTCAAGCACATTGTTGAACTAGAAGATCAGCTTAAAGCACAACCCAATGACGATGACCTGCTCGCCGTCGCCAAGCGCAACGGGTTTGCCGACGAAGAAATCGCCAGCCTCTGGCACACCACGATGGACACCATTCGCGACCACCGCCGCGCCCTGGGGCTGATCCCTGTCTACAAAATGGTCGATACCTGCGCCGGTGAATTTGCCTCCAGCACGCCGTATTTCTACAGTACCTACGAGCAGGAGAATGAAAGCCACCGCGATGAGCGCGAAAGCGTGCTGGTCTTAGGCTCCGGCCCCATTCGCATTGGGCAAGGGGTGGAATTCGACTACGCCACCGTGCACAGCGTGAAAGCCATTCAAAAAGCGGGTTACGAAGCCATTATCATGAACTCCAACCCGGAAACGGTCTCCACGGACTTTTCGATTTCCGACAAGCTGTACTTTGAACCGCTCACGATTGAGGACGTCCTGAATGTCATCGACCTGGAGCAACCCAAAGGCGTTATCGTGCAGTTCGGCGGCCAAACCGCCATTAACTTGGCGGCCCCGCTAGCGGCGCACGGGGTCAAAATCCTCGGCACCAGCCTGGAAGATCTTGATGCCGCCGAAGACCGGGACCGTTTTGATGAAATCATCACCAAGCTCGGCATCCCGCAACCCGTCGGTGACACCGCCACCGCTAAGGACGAAGCCATTGCCATTGGCGAGAAAATCGGGTATCCCGTGCTCGTTCGGCCCAGCTACGTGCTAGGCGGCCGGGCCATGGAAATCGTGCACTCTTCCGCAGAATTGGCCGATTACATCGACCGCGCGGTGTCGGTTTCTAACGACCATCCGGTGCTGATTGACCAATACCTGGTGGGGACCGAATGTGAAGTCGATGCCATCACCGATGGCGAAACCGTGGTCATCCCCGGCATCATGGAACATATTGAGCGTGCGGGTGTGCATAGCGGCGACTCGATGGCCGTTTATCCGCCGCAAGACTTCAGCGAAGACATTTGCCGTCAAATCGAAGAAGCGACGATCAAACTCGCCCATGCCTTGCACTGCATTGGCATCATGAATATCCAGTTCATCGTGCATGAAGGCACGGTTTATGTCATCGAAGTCAACCCACGGGCCAGCCGCACTGTTCCATTTTTGAGTAAGGTCACCGGCGTGGCGATGGCGCAAGTCGCCACTCAAGCCATTTTGGGCCTACGCCTCAAGGACCTCGGCTTCACCACCGGCGTCTTGCCGAATCGACCAGGCGTGCATGTCAAAGCGCCAGTGTTCAGCTTCAGCAAACTCAATGATGTCGATAGCATGCTGGGACCGGAAATGAAATCCACCGGCGAAGTCATGGGTTCTGACACCACCGTCGAAAAGGCCTTGTACAAAGCCTTTGAGGCCAGCCACACCCATCTGCCAGCCTTTGGCACGGCGCTCTTCACTGTTGCCGACGCCGACAAGCCGGAAGCCGTCGCCTTGGCCAAACGCTTCCGCGAAGTCGGTTACCAAATCGTCGCCACCGCCGGCACGGCGCAAGCGCTGAAGGAGGCTGGCGTCCGCGCCTCGGTCATTACCAAACTGGGCGAAAGCGGGGAAGACGCCATCCTAGACGCCATCGCCGATCATAAGCTGCAAGTGGTCATCAATACCACCAGCCAAGACAAAGCCACCACCAGCGACGGCTACCGCATCCGCCAAGCCGCCATCATGCACGGCGTCCCACTCATGACCAGCCTCGACACCGCCAGCGCGATTGTCAGAGTGCTCGAATCCAGAGCCTTCACCACGCAAGCATTATAGGCTGCGAAGGTTGGCGGGCTTAGGCCGACGAGTAGCCTAGCCTGGCGCATTGCCAGCGTCTTTTGCTGGCGAGGCACCAGGCGTAGCTGCTGCCGCATGTCAGCCTGTACGCGCTTTGTGCTACAGGCTGATCAGGACACTCAGCCGTTGTCCCACGTAGCGCAACTGTAGGCTGCGAAGCGAGGCCGCTTTTAGCCGGAGGGGTAGACGTATTGCCAGCGCAACCATTCATTTTCAACACGTTGCTTTCAAGGAGGAACCATGGATCCCATCATTGCTTTAGATTTCGAAGATCTTGAGACCACTCAAGCTTTCCTAGCCCAGTTTGACCCGACCACGCCGTTGTTTGTGAAGGTGGGGATGGAGCTGTTCTACCGTGAAGGGCCGGCAGTCATCAAAAAGCTGCGAATGCAGCGGCCAGTGAACATCTTTTTGGACCTGAAATTACACGACATTCCGCACACGGTCGAGAAAGCGGCTTACCAGCTCGGGCGGTTAGGTATTCAGCTGACGACGGTGCACGCGGTCGGCGGCAGTGCGATGCTCGAAGCTGCCAAAGCCGGGTTGCTAGCCGGCGCGGCTGACGCCAACGTTCAGGCCCCTAAGCTACTTGCTATCACCCATTTAACGTCGAGTACGCCCGCCATGCTGCGCACGGAACTATCAATCACCACGCCGCTACCGCAAGCTGTGCAGCACTTGGCAGCGGTGGCGCAGGCAGCCGGGGTTGATGGGGTGGTCGCCAGCGCTCAGGAGGTCCCGTTAATCAGAGCGGTGACGGCCTCTGATTTTCTCATCATCACCCCTGGCATTCGCCCAGCGCACACTGCGCTTGGCGACCAGAAGCGGGTGGTGACGCCAAAGCAGGCCCATGAATTGGGTAGCTCTGGGATTGTCGTGGGCCGACCGATTACCCAGGCAAGTGATCCAATCGCGGCGTACCAGCAAATCAAAGCAGAATGGAGCGATCATCAATGACTGAAATCGAAACCATCATTGCCCAAGACCTGTTAACCATCGGAGCGGTGACCTTGCGCCCGAATGAGCCTTTTACTTGGGCGAGCGGCATCCACAGTCCGATTTACACGGACAACCGCCTGACCATCAGTTACCCAGCAGTCCGCACGCGCATTGCTGATGGCCTCGCTGCCTTGATCAAGACCCAATTTCCTGAAGTGGCAGTGATTGGTGGGGTGGCCACCGCTGGCATTCCGCATGCGGCGCTGGTGGCTGACCGTCTGAATCTGCCAATGGTCTATGTTCGGAGCAAACCCAAGGATCACGGGCAGGGGCGGCAAATCGAAGGTCGGCTGCCAGCTGGGGCCAAAATGGTTCTGATTGATGACTTGCTGAGTACTGGCGGCTCGGTTTTGAAAGCCGCTGCAGCTGCCAAGCGCGAAGGCGCCGATGTTATTGGGGTAGCGGCGATTTTCAGCTATCAACTCGAAGCCAGCACCACCAACTTCGCCGCCGCGAAAATTCCGTTTGCGCCGTTGACCAACTACTCGGCGTTGATTGAGACCGCCAAACACTTAGACCAGATCAACGACCAGGAATTGGCCCTTCTGCAAGCCTTTCGGGCCGATCCGACCCACTGGCAGGCTTAAAACACATTAACCCGCTAGGCCGAGGCCTGGCGGGTTGTTTTTTTTGCTCTATTTTGATTATTTTCTAAATAGAATTGTTTTCACGCCGCGAAGCGCGTACCATCTAATTAGAGAGATCTCGAAATAGAAAAGGAGGCGCAGGGCATGGCAATTAGTGACACGCTCAAGGCGATTTCTGATCCGGTGCGCCGGCAGATTTTGGAGTTGCTCCGCAAGCAGTCTTATGCGGCGGGAGAAATTGCCAGCCAGTTTGAGCTCAAACCCGCGACCGTTTCGTACCATCTGAAACTGCTAAAGGAAGCCGGCTTGATTACTGAACGCAAGGACAAGAATTTTATCTACTATGACTTAAACGCCAGTGTCTTTGAAGAAGTGCTGAGCTGGATTTACAGCTTGAAGATGGGAGGGGAACATGATGAGCAAAAATAGAACGTGGTTGCTGGTGCTGACCAGCTTGGTGATTGTGGCCCCAATCGGCTACGGCCTGGCCCAATATGACGCACTGCCCGCCACGATGGCAACGCACTGGGGGCTGAACAATCAGGTGAACGGCTGGATGCCCAAACCCATGATGGTGTTTGGCTTGCCACTGCTGATGCTGGTCATGCAGTGGGTGGTGCTAGGCGCAACTTGGTACAGTGCTCGACATGGTCAAGCGGCGCCAAAACTCGAACGGCTGACCGCTTGGCTGCTGCCGCTGGTGACCGTGGTTGCGTATGTGATGACGGTGCGTAGCAATCTGGGCCAGCAGGTAGATGCCCGCTTCTGGGCGCTGCTACTGGTGGCAGCGATTTTCATCGGGATGGGTAATTACCTGCCCACCGCGCCGGTAGAAAGTGGTCGCTGGTTTGGTTATGGCTATCATGCGCCATGGCAAATCAATAACTATGCCGGGGCGAAACGCGCTTTGCGGGTCCTCGGTTACACCATGGTGATTGGCGGCATTGCGGTGCTACTCAGTTTGTTCTTTGCGCCAGTGGTCTCGATGGTGATCGTCATGATCATTGTTGTCGCCATGCTGGTGCTGAGTCTGGTGTCGATTAAATGGACGCGCTAACGCCAAAGCGAAGCCATAAGCGCTGGTTTGCAGCTTCTGCAGCCGGCGTTTTTTGCGTGGAACGACTGGCGCAATCTGTGGCGGATTGCCCACGGTTACGCTATGTAATCGGTTACTTTCTTGTTGTATCAAACCCTTGAATGCGCTAAGCTAACGAGGAATAGACCACACAAGGAGGCCATGATATGTCTGTCACTTTGGAAAAATATGGCGACTTCAAAGGGGAGCCACTGTATGAACTGACCTTAACCAACCACAATGGCATGGTGGTGAAGCTGCTGAATTACGGCGCCACGTTGGAGCAAGTGCTGCTGCCAGAAGGTGAGCACCACACGAATGTGATTTTGAGTCTCGATTCGCCAGCCGCTTATCACCAGGAGCGCAACTTCCTCGGCGGCACCGTTGGTCGGGTCATCGGCCGAGTACCAGGCCATTTGTGGCATCGCGGCAGCGAGTTGGTGTCGCTGCCAGCCAACGAAGGTGACAATGCGATTCACGGCGGGGATGACGGGCTCGATCAACAGGTGTGGAATCTCAGTTATCGCCAGGAGGCCAGCCAAGATCAAGTGACTTTCACCGAGGTGGACTTTGCCGGGCACAACTTGTATCCGGGCAACGTCAAAGTGACCGTGGTGTACACACTCGACGACGACAACCAGTTGCATTATGACCTCACGGCGACCACCGATGCAATGACGCTGTTCAATGCCACCAACCATGTCTATTTTGCCTTGGATGGGGCGGACTCAACGGTGGATGAGACGACCTTGGAGCTGGCCAGTGATTACTACGGGCCACTGGCGGCCAATCACTTGCCGATGAGCGGCTGGCAGCCAGTGGCCGGCACAGTGTTTGATTTCCGGGAGCCGCAGAAACTGGGCGCCGTGATGCCGCAAGTGCAAAATGGCGCGGGCTTGGATCATCCGTTCTTGCTCAACAATGACGTCGCTGCGACTTTGACCGGAGCGAGCGGACGGCAAGTGACCATGACCACCACGGCCCCAGCCGTCGCTGTCTATACCGCCAATCACTTTGACGGTACGGGCGTTGCCCACAATCTGCACCAGCATAACGGCGTGACCCTCGAGGCCCAGGTCGCACCGCCTTCCGGTCAGGACTGGTCGGCACTGACCTTGATGCCTGGGGAACCTTATCATCTGACCACCACCTGGGCGTTCAGTACGCCGTTGTAACGCAAAAATGACTCACCGCTGTGAATTTTCAGGCGGTGAGTCATTTTTGGTTAGTTTACAAGTTAAAGGGTGGGCGCTTGGCGCAGCTTAGCGACCACGGCTTCATCTGGCGTCACGGCCACTGTACGCTGTCCTTCATACACCACAAAACCGGGCTTAGCGCCATTAGGTTTGCGGATTTTTTTCACTTCGATCCAGTCCACTTGCACATTCGCGCTGGCGCGGCTCTTAGAGAAGTACGCCGCCAGCATTGCCGCTTCCATCAGTGTTTTATCGCTCGGTTTGGCGGCGTCGATAATGACATGCGAGCCGGGCACGTCTTTGGCATGGAGCCAGATGTCAGTTTTCGCGGCTTTGTGCAAGGTCAGCTGATCGTTTTGCAGGTTATTCTTGCCGACCCAGATGCGGGTACCGTCAGAGGCCCAGAACTGTTCCGGCTGGGCCAGCTTGTGCTTCTGCGCCTTTTTGCCGCGCTTTTGCACCTTGAGGTAGCCGCCTTCCTGCAGCTCCTCGCGAATATCAGCCAAATCTTTAGGGCTGGCGATTTCGATTTGGGCCATCACGCCGTTGAGGTAGTCGAGTTCCGCCTGATTTTGGGCCATTTGCTCGTTTACATACGCGACCGCATTGCGTAGTTTTTGGTAGCGCGAGAAATACTTCTGGGCGTTTTTAGAAGGGGAAAGCTGATTGGATAAACTGATCTTCAGGGGCTTCATGTCGTCATAGAAGTTCGGCAAGGTGACGCTGCCTTGACCGCGCTCCACTTGCGCCAGGTACGTGGTCAAGATTTCGCCCCGAATACGATAATCATCGGCCTTCTCGGTATCTTGCAAGGTTTGGGCGAGTTTGCGCTGCTTCTTGGCATCGCGTTCGATGAGCGTGCGCAGCGGGCGAATCAGATTTTCGCCTTGGGACTTGACCCGGTCGTGCTCGGCTTTTTGGGCATAGAACGCGTCGAGCATCTCACTGAGCGTGGCAAACTGCTGAGTGTCGCCAGGATTGGTTTGGTAAGGCACCGGTGAAAAGGCGACCTTGGCATTGGTGGTGATGGTCGGCGTCGGCGTCTTCAGGGCAGTGAAGAAGGCGTCCCAGGCTGCATCAGCATCCTCTTGGCTCAGGCGCGCCGCCAATTCCTTGGCGGTGTCTTGCGCCAAGCCTTGGTAGTGGCGCTGCAGCAGCTGTGGCAGCGGCACGTCACTGGTTTTCATCAGTTCACGATAGCCGCGGCTGGTGTCCGTGAAGGGATCGACTTTATCCTGCTGCGGTGGGGCGAGATAGGTGGCGCCAGGCATCAGCAAGCGGAAGCGGTCCTGATCAGGGCCGACATGGCGAATCAGGTCAATGATTTTGTTGGTGCGCAGGTTGACCAGGGTGATGTTGGAATGCCGGGCCATGATTTCCACCACCAGCCGCAAGCTCAAATCATCCCCAAGTTCATCGCGGGTGGAAAAATCCAGGTGCAGCACCCGGTCATTGGCCACCTGGGTGAACGACTGCAAGGTCGCGCTGGCCAGATACTTGCGCAGGGTCATCGTGAAATTGGTCGGCACCTTCGGATTTTCAAACGGGATACGAGTGATTTGCACCCGCGCGTACTGCGGATTGGCCGACAGCAAAAGAGGCCAATTCTTGCGGTTAGCACGAATGCCCAAAATCACCTCATTGGCATAAGGTTGCGTAATTTTATTCACCCGGCCGCCGACCAGAAACTGCAACTCAGCCGTCATGGTATGGGTAAAAATTCCATCAAAAGACATAATGACCTCTTTCTGCTCTATTGAGCCAAAACACTGCTTATTATTGTAGCTGTTTTACGCCAACCGTGCAAAACCAGCAGCCGGTTGGCGCCGGGTTAACGGCACGTTTGCCACAACTTGGCTCAGGGGTAGCAGACCAGTTTGAAAGCGCTGCGGCGCGGTTCATTTTCGTAACCCCCTTAAGCATATTTCAAGCCGGCGGGTTCAAAAAGCGGGGTTTTCATGGTATGCTAATGAGAGCTAATTTTAACAAAGCAGGTGAAGTAATGAAGATCGCCATCGTGACCGATAGCACCGCCTATCTATCTGCTGACCAAATCGCAGATAACCACATCAAAATCATTCCGATTCCTGTCATCCTCGATGGCAATGTTTACGACGAAGGCAAAGACATCACTTCGGCTGAATACTATGCCAAACTCCGCACCGCCAAGACTTTCCCCAGCACCTCGCAGCCGCCGCTGGGCGAAGTCCTCAAACTGTACGAAAATCTGGCTAATGAAGGTTACGATACCATCATTAGTATCCACTTGGCGGCCACTATTTCTGGCTTCGTGGAAACGCTGCGCGGCGCCGTGGCGGACTTCAAGCCGGCCCATGTCATTGTCTATGACTCTCAAATCACCGTTATTTTGATGGGCGAGTTGGTGTTAACTGCCGCGAAAATGGCGGCGGCTGGCGCCGATGCTGACAGCATTATCAAGACGCTCGATCAGCTGCGCGCCACGCTCGGCGAGTACTTCATCGTCAACGACCTGCAAAACCTGGTGCGCGGCGGCCGGTTAAGCAATGCCGCTGGCTTCATTGGTGGCATGCTGAAAATCAAGCCGTTGTTGACCTTCGATGAAGAAAGCGACAAGATTGTTGCCTTTGAAAAAATTCGCTCCCTGAAGAAAGCCTATAGCCGGGTGGAAACCTTGTTCGGCGAAGCGCTGGCCCAGGTCGATTATCCGGTGAAGGCGTGGGTCATTCACGCTAACGACCCGGAAGCCGCTGCCGCTTGGCGCGCTGACCTTGAGGCTAAATTCCCTAATGTCCCATTTGAGACCTCATATTTTGGCCCCGTCATCGGCACCCATTTAGGCGAGAAAGCCATCGCCATTGCCTGGATGCAAGATTACGCCAAAACCGAGAAGTAACCATAAACCAGCCGCATGCGGCTGGTTTTTTGGTATGATTGAACCAGACCATCACGTTCAGAATCGAGGCAATGACATGTTCATCAAAGCATCCACCAAGCCCGGCCGCATTTTAGCCGCCCACACCGCTTATAGCGGTCATATTTTTGAAGTGATTCAGCAAACCATCGACACTCCAGACGGCCTGCGCGTCGAGCGCGACTTGATCAAGCATGCGCCTGCCGTGGCGATGCTGGCGCTGACGCCGGATCAAAAGGTGTTGATCAACCGCGAATATCGCGTTGGGATTAATGCCGAGGCGTTTGCGCTGCCAGCAGGGTTGATGGACCCAGGGGAGAACCCCGTCGTCGCTGCTCGCCGCGAATTAGCCGAGGAAACTGGCTATGAAGCTGGCCAAATCAGCGAGATGTGTGCCATTCGCTCGAGCGAAGGCATGACCGATGAAACCGTGCACCTGATGCTGGCGCAGATTGACGAAAGCAAGCGCACGGCCCAGCATTTTGACCAGGATGAATTCGTCACCAGCCAGCTCGTGCCACTGGCCGACGTGATTAAAGCGGTACAGTCAGGGGCCATTGGCTCGGCGCAAAGTGTCGCGGCAGTTAGTTATTATTTGGCTTTTATTGAAGGGAAAACGAATTAATGAGTTTAAAAGACGTTAAGTTTATTGCCACCGATATGGATCACACGCTGCTAACGGAAGCTGGCACGCTGCCACCGCACCTCGACGAGCGGCTCGATCAGCTCGAAGCGCTGGGGATTCAGTTCGGCATTGCCAGCGGTAGGCCGCTGTACACCTTGCGCGACCTGTTTCCGCGCCACGAACGGTTGACCTTGATCGCCGATAACGGCGCTGCCATTTCGCATCACGGCCAAATCATCAGCAAAACGCTGTTGCCACAAGCCGCTTACCAAGCCATGGTGAAAACCATTAGCGAAGAAACGGACGGCTCACCGCTGATTTGCGGGTTGGACGGCGCCATTGCGGCCACCGCCGACCAACAATACGATAGCGTCTTTCGCGAGTTCTACCACCAGCTGAGCTTCCGCGATGATTTGGCCAGCTGGGCAGGCGAGGCCAACAAGGTGACGATTTACCTGCCCAATGGCGATAGCCAAAAGGTGTACGATGCGGTGATTGCGCCGCGGTTCGGGGCCGATTTTTCCGCCGCCGTCTCCGGCCCGGTGTGGATTGACATCATGCCCAAAGGCGTCGATAAAGGGACCGGCATGCGCGCCGTGAGCCAGCATCTTCACATTGCCACTGATGACATGATGGCATTCGGCGACACCTTCAATGATGCGGAAATGCTGGCAACGGTTAAATACGGCTACTTGGTGGCCAATCACGCTGAAGGGATGGCGCAATACGCCCGCTACCGCACTGCCAGCAATGATGACTATGGCGTGGTGCAAGTGCTTGACCAAGTGATTGCGGCGCATCAGGACGCCAGAAAGTAGGCCCAGTATGACCTTTGAAGTCAAACCTTTTGTCAATGCCAGTGGCCCGTGGTTGAGCCCGCAGGACGACATTGCGTCGTTCAAAGCGCACCTGGCTGGTGCAGAGCAGGTTGAATGCGGCGGGCAGGTGGTGGCTGCGCTGACCACCTGGCGCAATCCGATGCATCCGTTTTTGTTGCGGTTTGCCACTTTAACCACCCCAGCCGCTGACAGGGTGAGTCAAAGTGAACTCGCCGATGTGCTGATTACGAACGTGGTGGCCAGGGCCAAGCAAAACGGCCAGCGAGGGCTGATGGCGGTGACGCCGGATACCATGTCGCCGCTGCGCTCGGCGATGGTGTCGCGCGGATTGCGGCGCATTCGCACGACCTTTCAGCCGCAGCTGCGGCTCCAAGACGCCCAAACCGCGCCAGTGACGCTGGCACCAGGCACCAAGTTGCTCACCCAAAGTGATATTCTCAACTCTGAGGTGCTAACTGAGGCACTCATTCAAACCACTTATCTTGCTTATCAAGGCCGCCACGCGGTGGATCAGGTCAAGCCATTCGCGGAAAAAGACTGGGCCCCGCGGATTTTGACGAATCTTGAGCCGACCGCACCGCTGGCCTTAGCGCAAGGGGAGACGATTGGCGCCTACTGCCTGACTTACTTGCGGCATGGTCACCTCGAATTTGGCGGCGCTTGGGGGGCTGATCACGGCTTGCTTGATGGGCTGCTGGCTTACACCTTACCAGCTCTTGCCAGCCGGTACGACACGCTGGCCGGCGCCTTTTCCGATACGGATGAGGGCGGGCTGCAAGTGTACATGACCTTCCCGGATCAACCTGATGCCAAAGAATTAGGCGCGTTTGCACTGTTGTTTTAACCTGTAGGCGGCGACGATGAACAAAGGTATGGGCATTGTCAGTGGAATTCTAGAAAGCCTCAGTTGGACTGCGGTCATCTTAATTTTGATGATCACCACCAAACTGTTCATCGGCTGGTCACTAGTTGCGATTGCGGCGGTGTGGCTGGTACCAATCATTGCCGGCTGGATTCTGAAATTCAAACGTCCGGCCGCCTAAACTTAGGCCGGTTGTCCCGTCAGCCACTTTTGGCGGCTGGCGGTTTTTGCTTGGGTTTGAGCCGGTTAGGGGAAACGGGTATACTTAACCCCATTCAAAAGGAGTGACTGCCATGTCTGTTCAATTCAATGCCGCCGGTAAAATGAAGCCTGCTGCGCTCGGCCGGGGCGATCAGGTCGCCATTGTCAGTTTGTCGGCTGGAACGCTCGGAGAGGCTTTTGCTTCGCATCAACGCACCCGCGGCGTTCAGCGCCTGCGCGATTTTGGGCTCGTGCCGCGCTTTATGCCCAACAGTCTGCTGGGCATTGAAAAGTTAGCAGCGCACCCCGAACTGCGCGCCGCTGATCTCAAGGCCGCGTTCATGGATCCGACCATCAAAGGCATTATTTGTGCAATCGGCGGGGAGGATACGTTCCGGTTGGCGCCGTACTTATTTGAGGACCCAGAGTTTGTGGCGGCCGTGGCCGCTCAGCCGAAATTATTCACCGGCTTTTCAGACACCTCCATCAATCATCTAATGCTGTATCAGCTTGGCCTGCAGAGCTTCTACGGGCCCAACTTCCTTAATGACCTGGCGGAGCTCGATTACAGCATGCTGCCATACACGAAGGCGACCTTTGCGCACTATTTTGAACCCACGCCCACGACAGTTATCGCTAGCAGCCCGGTGTGGTATGAGGAACGCACCGACTTCTCCCTGGCCGCGCTCGATACGCCGCGAGTCACTCACCAGGAAACGCACGGCTATGAGGTCCTGCGCGGCAGTGGCAAGGTCACTGGCAGTTTGCTGGGCGGGTGTTTAGAAAGCCTGGACGACTTGCTGACGGATCATTTGCCCGGCGAAAAAGCCACCGCTGAGCAGTATCAACTACTGCTGCCAGCCGAGCAGTGGCGGGGTAAGATTTTGTTTATCGAAACCAGTGAGGAGCGACCTGATCCAGCTAGCTACCAGGCCATGCTCGATCACCTCAAGCAGCATGGTTTGCTGAATGAAGTAGCCGCCATTATTGCTGGTAAGCCGCAAAACGAGCGTTACTACCAGGAATACAAAGCCTCGCTGCTGGCGGCGACCGTAGACACGCAAACGCCAATTTTATTTAACCTCAATTTTGGTCATGCCTATCCGCGCACCAGCTTGCCATACGGGGCGCAGGCCACGGTGGACTTTGACGCCAAAACGCTGACGATTGATGAACCATATTTCGCCTAAATCGAATCAAAAACCGCGGTGGCTCAACTGAGTCATCGCGGTTTGCCTTTCGGTTAGGCTTCGTGCAGATACCACTTACGCAGGGCCAGGGCGGTGGCTTCCTGCAGATAACGGACTTCGATTTCCTCGTTGCCATCCCCTTGGCGGACATTGACGGCGAGATGCATGCGGTGCTGTGGCCGCATCCAGATGCTTTGACTTAAGGTCACAGATTGAATCGCCGGGCGGGGAACAAAGAAAAGCTGGCGGGCAAACAGCCGGCCGGTTTGCAACACCACCAGCTGCGGCGACAGAATCAGCAGCCCCGCAGCGCGACTAGCATAGCGACCTTGGAAAAAGCCGACCACCGGCAGGATGGCGGCGACCAGACTAACTGCCTTTAAGTACTGCGGCGCAAACTGCCAGGCTGCCACCAGCAAAACGGCGTCCACCAAGAGATACAGCAAGATACCATTGCGGATATATAGCCAACGGTTGGCGGCCGGCACGGGGTCAAGCGCTGGCACTGAATTCGGCAACCAGGCGACGAACGGCTTCATGACCTTCAAGGCGTCCGCCTCAGGCAATACCGGCAGCAGGACCAGATCAGCATCATCTTCCTGCTCGGCTGCGTTGCTGGCGACCAGCGCCTGCACCGTGGCGAGATGGAGCCATTGCCGTAAGACGGTTTGCTTGATGCGAATGGCTTGCACATGCGCACTTTTGACACTGGTGGTGATGCGCTTGAAATACCCGCGTTTGGTGGTCAAGGTCTGACCATGACGGGTCAATTCAAATTGATAATACCGCGATATAATACCGAGATAACTGAGCAATAGACTGATTCCGATGCCAAAGGCCACCAATGAAAGGACGACCAGCACCGCCAAATGCGCCAGGTAAGACATGGCTTCATGTTGCACGTTATCCGGGATTTTTTCTGTCAAATACAGCAGGCCCAGGATGATGGGCATCACCCCGAAAGAACTCAGCGCGTAAAGGTTGAGGTCATGCGAATCAATTTGATAATCCGTATCGGCCTGATTGTTGGCGCCGCCGTTAGCAGGTGCGCTAGACACATCGGTTGGTGAAGCGGCAGGCAACGTGGCTGGGTCAGGCTGCCGCAACTGCTCGATTTGATCACCCACACTTAGCGGGACGGCAAGCAAACTGGCCTCGCCTTTATCGGTTTCCTGGCCAGCGGTTTCGATGGTCAGACTTTCCAATTGGAAGGGCCGCAGGAAAAACCACTGCTGGCGCTGGAGGGTTTGCACCCGAGAATAGGGGATGTGCCGCACTTTGCGTTGAAAAATCCCGCTCGTGACGGTGATGCCGGTGGCGGCTAGCAGGTAAGTGAACCGCCAGTAACGCAAGCCCGCGCGAATCAGCTCGTAGCCCAGCAAACCAAGGATGGTCAAAACTACCCAGCGGTTCCACCAGTTGCGGGTTGTGGCCACAATCAGGACTAACACCAGCCAGCGGAACCAATTGCGTAACGCATGCCCCGTCATCATTAGGAGCGCCATGGGGGCCAAATGCTTAGGCTTCATCGCGGGCCTCCATCGCCAGTTGCATAATCTGATCGCGCAACTGAGCCGCAACCGCTGGCGTCACACCATCGATTTCGTGTTTGGTCGAAGCCGTTTCGATGCTGACAGCTTGCAAATGGTAATGTGCCAGCACCGGACCGGCTTCCAGCGTAACATTTTGGATGCGCGTAATCGGCAACGCCTCTTCTTTGCGGAAAATGGCGCCTTTTTTCAGATAAACGGCATCAGGTGTAATCTGATAGCGCCAAAAGGCATAGCGATAGGGAATCAGCACCAGGTGAACGAGGGGATGCAGCACCGCCAGCGCTAGGGCAATCACCACCAGCCACAACGGCCAAGCCCACCAACTATTCGCCACCCATAGCGCCGC
Organism: Lacticaseibacillus suilingensis; assembly: GCF_016861845.1. Lineage (GTDB taxonomy): Bacteria > Bacillota > Bacilli > Lactobacillales > Lactobacillaceae > Lacticaseibacillus > Lacticaseibacillus suilingensis. The sequence goes on along the minus strand of NZ_BOLV01000009.1, from coordinate 6,507 downwards.
AGCCAGCGCGAGCCAGCCCAGCGCATTCAACAGTGCCCCAATCACCCAAACCCGCTTGATTGTCGCCGGTAATTGTTCCGCCAAGAAAACCCCTCCATTGAACCCATATTTGAGCTTATTGTAGCATGAGAATTGCTGTCGCGGGCGAGCGGAACCGTCTCAATTTTTGTCCAAGTTGAAACGGCTTGTTTAATCCCTCTCGCTAGTTGATAATTAATGCTGCACAAGCAGAAAAGGATGGTGTGCTCATGGCTAAACTCGAAATCAGGGAAGAAACAGAGGCCCACCAGAAACAATTGATCGTCGCCACTATTTTGGCGGGCTTGCCAGAATGGTTCGGCCTACCAGATTCAACTGCCGACTATGTCGCTGAAGCCGCGAAAATGCAGTTATGGGCCGCCTATATTGACGGCGCCTTGGCTGGTTTTATCGACTTAAATGCTACAAGTGAACAGACGGCAGAGATCAGTTGTATGGGTGTACTCAAGTCGTTCCATCGACAGGGCATTGGGACGGCCTTGCTTGAACAGTTAGAGTCAAAGGCACGGCAGAAATACCGATTTTTGCAGGTCAAGACCGTCGCCCGTGGCCATTATCCACAGTATGATGCTACAGGAGCTTTTTACCTCAGCAAGGGTTTTAGCGAATTAGAAATCTTTCCAACGCTATGGGATAGCTGGAATCCCTGCCAGATTTTGATTAAAGCGCTACGTTGAAAACAAGCTTTATAACTCGATTTGGCGAAAGGACGACGCATGACAATTAACCATTTAACCCAAGCCCATGCCCAGGAAATTGCTGACCACTGGCATTATCCTGGCGAATACGCGTTCTATGACATGACAGCTGATCCGGAAGACTACGCTGAAATCATCGATGAAAAGGCCCGCGGAGACCGATACTTTGAAGTCATCGCCCGAGGACAATTAATTGGCTTTTTTGTGGTTGAACCTTCAGATGAACCGGACACTTTGGAACTTGGTTTGGGCATGGCTCCGGTGTTAACAGGCCGGGGAGACGGGGCCGCTTTTCTGCGCACCATTTTAACCTATCTGCAGTCGCATTATGCCAAACGCTGGTTAATCCTAGACGTTGCGGCCTTTAACGTTCGCGCCCAAAAGGTCTACGCGAAGGCCGGCTTTCAACCAATTTCAACGCATCAGCAAATCACTAACGGCAGCACTTATCCATTTATCACGATGCGTGGCCCTTGGCCCGAGGAGGAAAAGGCATGACCGACCGTTTTTATCCAACAGAATTAACGTGTTTTTGCCTGGTTGAGAGTCAAGGCCAACTGCTCATAATGCAGAAAAACGACTCCGAGTTCGCACCGTCAATGACTTTTCCAGGCGGCCATGTCGAACCCGATGAGGCGTTGACTGCAGCGGCCACGCGCGAACTGGCAGAAGAGTGCGGGCTGACCGTCACGACCTGGCGCTTGGCCAGTGTGGTCAACTTTAAACGAGGTGACGGGCGCAAAGAGTTGATTTTCGTCTTTGCTGGCACCTTACCGGCACCAAAAAACACGCAGCATCGCGCTGGCACGAAGGACGAGGGACAAACGCGCTGGGTCCCAATCGCTGATTTTGCCTCACTAGCGCTCAATGGGGTGGTGCGAGCAGTCTATGACGCTTACCGCAGTGGTCAGGTGAAAGAGCTCTTTTTCAATTAAGTTGCTTACAACTTATTGCTAAATGTGCCATACTGGAGATGGAGGAGCACGCAGGAAAGGATGGTCAACATGTCAGTTTATGATTACACCGTCACGCGTGAAGATGGCACCAGCTATTCCTTGAGCCAATACCAAGGCCAGCCGCTGATCATCGTCAATACCGCGACCAAATGTGGCTTTGCGCCGCAATTTGAACAGCTTGAAGCCTTGTATAAGAAATATCAGGGCCAGGGCTTAATGGTTCTGGGTTTTCCGTCCGACCAATTTCACCAAGAACTCGAAGATGGCGCCGCTGCGGCGCAGGCTTGTCGCACGACTTGGGGCGTCACATTCCCGATGCACCAAATGATCAAGGTCAATGGCGAAGACGCCGATCCTTTATTCGAGTACCTGAAAGCTGAGGCGCCAGGGGCGTTAGGTAATGCCATCAAATGGAACTTCACCAAGTTTCTCGTTAATGGCGATGGCAAGGTGGTGGCGCGTTATGCACCGAAGACGACACCAGAGAAGATGGTGCCTGACATCGAGAAATTGCTCGCCCAAGCTGAATATTAAACGGAGAAGAGGCTGATCGGCCTCTTTTTTGGGGGTTGAGTTTGAATTGTGCAAATTGTTGCCTTAGTCTAAACTACAGGTTAATCTAAACCTAGAGGAGACCCGCCATGGAAGTCGATTTCATACGTCACGCAGAATCGGACATCACCGTTCACGATGATCAAACGCGCCCGCTGACACCAAAGGGCCGGGCGCAAGCGAGACAATTGGTTAAGCAGCTTAAGCAGTACCAGTATCAAGCCATTTATTCGAGTCCTCTGAAGCGGGCCGTGGCAACAATCCAGCCGCTGGCAAGCCAGCTGAACTTACCAGTTGTCGAAGATGCCAGACTAATAGAGCGCAAGATGCCTGGATGGTGTGCTGATTTCAACCTTTATCTGCGCCAACAATGGACTGACCTAGACTTCGCGGCCACCGGTGGTGAGTCCATTCACGAGGTCCAGCAACGGTATTTGGCGTTTCTAGCCTCATTACCAGATTCAGGGCTGATTGCGATTGCCAGTCATGGGACGGCGATGAGCGGTCTGGTAGAATTGACGATGCCGGGCCAAGGTTATGCTTATTTCAACGACCTGCCTTTCGCCGCTGTCACGCGGTTTAACTATACGAATGGTAGCTTAGTTTTGCTGGGGGTAAAACAATGAAACGATGGCAAATACAACTGATTGTGGGAACAATCGCGTTAGCGCTAGCGGCTGGTGCTTTGGCGTTGTTCGGTCAGCGCCGGGGATTAATTCTCTTGTTTTGGGCCATCGAGATTTTGGCGTTGGACGCTCTTAACCGACGTGATCGCGCTGCGCGCAACCGAGATTTGGATGAGCTATGGCGACTGGCTGCGAAACAACACCTTGATGTGGCAGCAGTGGCAGCCATGTTTCCTCATTACGGTCGCCTGGATTTAGAGGCCAGCCGCGGCCCACACCGTCAATTTTACCCACCGGCCAAGCAAGTCAAGTTGGCCGTAGCCAAGCTGGCGGCATTGCAGATTCCGGGGCAATCCGTCTAGATCGGCTCATCACCGAAACTACCGAAACTAAGGAGATCAGACATGACGCTTTCTAATATCACCATCACCCAAGCAGATTTCCGCGCTTATCAGCGTTGGTTTCAACAATACGACCGCTTCAGCCGCTGGTCGCTGCGGGTACTGAAAATACTCTTGGTCGTCCTGTTCGGCTTGGGGCTGCTCATTGGTCTGCTGGGGGATTGGCCGCAAGGCGGCGCATTTATGGCCCTGAGCATCTTTTTCGCGGCATTTTTCTTCGGCCTAGTCCGTTTTCGCACGGCGCAGGCTTTCAAAGCCAAGAAAAACGCGCCGCTTTACGCGCCCCGCACCATGGTCATCGACGATACCGGCATCACCACAACTATGGCCACCAATACTGGTCACGCTGACTGGAACGCTTACCAGTACGTTGCTGAAACGCCTGAGGTTTTCATTCTGATGGTGGCCAAAAAGATGGGACAGTTGATTCCTAAAAGCAGTCTGACCGAAGCCCAGGTAACAGAATTACGGCAAATCATTCAGGCGAATGCGCCGGTGGCAGTTCTGATGCGGAACTAAAAAGATCACCTAGACATAGCCGTGAGGGCCAGCATCTAAATGATTTTTTTAGTGATGTAGAGCTATTTTTTTAAACATGCGAAAACGTGCTTGACCAGGGGGCAGAAGGTCGCGATTATGCTTGCTGTAATTCGTGTTCGAGTGCCTCAGTAGCGATGCGAGAGACATTTAAATGTCTTTGCTTGGCTAGATCGTTGAGATATTCGGGAACAGTAATCGTACGCCGAACGGTTTTTGAGTGTTGCCACTTTGCTTTTTCTCGATACCATTGGGCCATATCAACGGTAACGTAAACGATGCTTTCATTGTCTTTAAGTGGCCATTTAGAAGGGTCCTGAGGCTTGGGATAACTTGGGGCGCCATCAAGCATAGTTGCAATCGCATCAACCGCCTCTAATGCGGCTTCTGCCCGGGTATCACCTTGAGTGACCATGCCTTTGATGTTAGGGCTGGTGACGGTAAAATAATGTCCATCATCGTTATATTCAGTGAAAATCACTGGGTAGATTAAATTAGAGTACCTCATCGTAAACCTCCTTACTGGACCTCTTATTAAAGGATATAGCCATGAACAATAAGACTATTTCAAACCAATCTGTTTCATAATCGCCTCTTGGGTACCTTTGCGCACCTCCTTGGCGTGAAAGTTGATTTCAGTCATACGACCGTCTGGGTGTTGATAACGGCGGTGACTACCTTTACCACCTTTTACGAGGACAAAACCTTGTTGCAATACAAGCCTTTCAAGCTTTGCGGGCTTCATTGGGATTGTTCATCATCCTCCGGTAATACATATATTATACGTACAAAGATGCCTTTGTAAAGCTTTTTAGCAAGTTACTGCTATTGGCTAAGAACAAGAGCGTTAATTGACAATAGTAGTATCACGACGAGAAAAAAGAGTCAAATTAACCGTTTGGATAATTGAAAAGGGGACAACCACCAGTATTAGCCTCTGTTTACTTACCGTATAATGATTGTGATAATTGTGATAGGAGAGCTGTACAATCAAGCTCAGTATCTAATCGATAAAAAAAACAACGAAGGAAGTGGCATTATGAGCGCCATCTCTCAGTATCACGATTATGTTTACACCACACCTTGGGGTGAACTATTTTATGAGCTGCTCTGGGACCAGCTAGAACCAGCGTTACCCAAGAATGTCCGAATTCTCGATTATGGCAGTGGCTTCGGCAAAACGGCGCATCACTTATCCAAAAACAACGAGGTGGTTGCTTACGAACCGGATCAAGAGATGCTGCAGCATGCTGAGAGGGGGTTCACTCAGCTAGGGCGCAATGAGCGTTCGCAGCTGGCAACTCAGCGGTTCGATGTGATCTTGGTGCACAATGTTTTGGAATACGTGCCAAACCCAGCGGCGTTAATTGCCGACCTACAACAGCATCTGACGGCCGGCGGCTGCTTCTCAATCGTGAAGCACAATGCACTGGGCCACGTTTTTGCCTCGGCGGTACTCAATGATGATCCAGTCAAAGCCTTAGCCGAATACGAAGGCGCAACAATGCGGTCACAATCGTTTGGAGCAATGAGTCTTTACAGTTTGAACAAGCTGACAAGCTGGTTAGCGCCGCAGCAACACATCAGCCAGACTTATGGCTTACGCACGGTGTTTGGGTTATCTGCCAATAATGACATTAAGGGCACCGCAGCCTGGCATGATGCGATGTTCGCACTGGAGCAAAAGCTGGCCTCAGATCCGCAAGCGCAAGCTGTCGCATTTTTCCAACATGTCATCACAGCTGACTGAACCAAATGAACTTGCGGAAATTCTTGCTCGCTAAAATTGAAATCCAACAGCGAAATTAATCGACACAGCTGACCATGCAGCACATGATGCCGGATGGTCATTTTTACTGGGGGAGAACCGCCGAAAATCCGTCAGACTTTGGTATCTATTCTAGTTTACATAATATATATTATGCGAAGTAGAGCTAAGAGCTTAATCCAGCGGCTACGTTAATTACCAGTTCCTACGACTGATCAGATACTCGCTTTCCAAAGTCTGCTACTGCTCAGAAGTTTTCAACACGACAAACGATTCGACTTTACGAATCTTGTGTAGTCTTAACGCAGATTTAGATCAACGAGACCTCGTGGATCACTGACGGCATTGATCCTTTGACCGCTGGTGCGACCAGCAAATTGTTCAATCTGGATGCTTGAAGTCATGTCAGCGCCGCCAGACGTCACGCCGAATATATTGCACGGTCGATCAACTATCTAGCCAACTTCAGCCAAAACGACTCAGAATCGCTTCTCAGCGCACGTGATAAGATGCTAAGCATGGCTGGCTCACGATAAAAACCTCATCATGACGATTTTGGCAACTGTTGGCAGCCGACCGACCAAATTAGTCAAATTGACTGCTGACGCAACCAAAACCACGTGATCCGGCTCGAACTTTGATGAGTCCTAAAAGCAAGCAAAGCCGCGTCTAACTGCATGCTGTGCTGCGGATGTCAGGCTTTTGATTCAGATCAGTAAGTACCGTTGCCAATCATCGATAGCAAATTCTATTTAGATAAAAGAGCTAGCATACATAGTTTTCATTGCTAGCATAAAATTACAATATAAAAATTTAGGCATGGCGAACTTTTATTTCATCTCCTTTTTTTATACTTGAATTTACAATTGAAGTGGAACATCAAATAAAAAGACTGGCCCACTAGGAGACAGCGTAGAATGTTGTTTGTCG
>NZ_BOLV01000008.1 GCF_016861845.1 Lacticaseibacillus suilingensis | reverse complement strand
TCAAGGTCAGAATGGAAGACAAAGAAAAAGAGAAAGCCTAATAGATCAACTTTCTCTTGACTGATGGTAGAAAAAAGCGCCTCACCCGCAGGTAAGACGCTTCAATGACGAATTAGTCGATGGCTTTAACGTTGTAGAAGGACTTGCGGCCCTTGTACGCAGCAGAAGTGCCAAGTTCGTCTTCGATCCGCATCAACTGGTTGTACTTCGCAATCCGGTCGGTCCGGCTCATAGAACCAGTCTTGATTTCGCCGGCGTTCGTTGCAACAACGAGGTCAGCAATCGTGGTGTCTTCGGTTTCACCAGAACGGTGGGAAACAACGGCGGTGTAGCCGGCTTCTTTAGCCATTTCGATGGCTTCGAAGGTTTCGGTCAAAGTACCGATTTGGTTAAGCTTGATCAAGATGGAGTTCGCAACGCCCATGTCGATCCCCTTCTTCAGGTAATCGGTGTTGGTAACGAACAGGTCATCACCGACCAGTTGGACTTTGTCGCCCAACTTAGCCGTGATCTTCTGCCAGCCTTCCCAGTCGTTTTCGTCGATTGGGTCTTCAATCGAAACGATTGGGTACTTGTCAACGAAGCCAGCGATCAGGTCGATGAATTCGTCGGTGGTGTAAGACGTGTCAGGATCGGACCACTTCAGGGTGTACTTCTTGCTTTCAGCATCGTAGAACTCTGAGGAAGCAACGTCAAAGGCAATGGCAACATCTTCGCCAGGCTTGTAGCCGGCTTTGGTGATGGCTTCAACTAAGAATTCGAAGGCTTCTTCGTTATCCTTCAGGTTAGGAGCAAAGCCGCCTTCGTCGCCGACAGCGGTGATGTCGCCCTTTTCCTTCAAGAGTGCCTGCAAAGCATGGAAGGTTTCAGAACCCATGCGGATTGCTTCGCGCATGGACTTGGCGCCAACTGGCATGATCATGAATTCCTGGAAGTCAACGGTGTTCGTGGAGTGCGCGCCACCATTGAGGACGTTCATCATTGGGGTTGGCAGCACATGAGCGTTAGGGCCGCCAAGGTATTGGTACAATGGCAGACCAACTTCGGAAGCAGCAGCACGGGCTGCAGCCAAGGAAACACCCAAGATGGCGTTGGCACCAAGCTTGCCCTTGTTCGGGGTGCCGTCCAAGTCGATCATGGTCTTGTCGATCAGGCGCTGTTCAGTAGCGTCCAAACCGATCACGGACTTTGCAATCACGTCATTGACGTTAGCAACGGCCTTCAAAACGCCTTTGCCGCCAAAGCGGGACTTGTCGCCGTCACGCAGTTCAACGGCTTCGTGTTCACCAGTAGAAGCACCTGATGGCACCAAAGCACGGCCGAAACCGCCATCTTCGGTGTACAATTCAACTTCAACAGTCGGGTTGCCGCGAGAATCTAAGACTTCGCGAGCCAAAACATCTGTAATGATAGACATATGTCTTCTCCTTTATTTTTGCCCGAAGGCACTTTTTTTAATTTGAGTTGATCACGCAGGCGTGATTAGTCTTGGTAGTTGGCCAAGGCGATGAAGCTTTCCGGATCCATGGAAGCACCGCCGACCAAGCCGCCATCGATATCAGGCTTAGCCATCAATTCCTTGACGTTAGCAGGCTTAACGGAGCCGCCGTAAAGAATGCGAACGGCGTCAGCCACATCAGCATCATACAACTTAGCGACCGTTGCGCGGATGTGCGCAACCACGGCTTGGGCCTGATCAGCCGTAGCCGTCTTGCCGGTGCCGATAGCCCAGATTGGTTCGTAGGCAATCACAGCGACTTTAACTTGGTCTGCAGACAGGCCGGCCAAAGCAGCTTCAACTTGGGAAGCTACCCAGTCTTCAGTTTGGCCAGCTTCACGCTGAGCCAAGCTTTCGCCGCAGCAGATGATTGGCAGCAGGCCATTGTTGAAAATGGCGTGAGCCTTTTTGTTAATGTCTTCGTCGGTTTCGTGGAAGTAGCCGCGGCGTTCGCTGTGGCCGATCACGACATAGTCCAGACCCATTTCCTTAAGGGCTTTTGGTGAAGTTTCACCAGTAAAGGCGCCTTCGTCTTCGAAGTAGCTGTTTTCAGCTGCGGTCTGCAGCGGGGTGCCTTTAGCGCCAGCCACCAAGGTGGACAAATCGATTGCCGGTGCGGCAATGACGGTTTGCACCTTGCTGGATTCTGGCAACTTACCCTTAACGCCATCTAAGAAGGCTTGGGTTTCTTCCGGGTTCTTGTTCATTTTCCAGTTCCCGGCAATAATTGGTGTACGCATTACAAACTTCCTTTCCAAACGCAGTGATTACTTCTCGGAAATCGCAGCGATCCCTGGCAAAGTCTTACCTTCAAGGTATTCAAGACTTGCACCACCACCAGTGGAGATGTGGGTGATCTGAGGCGCGATGCCGAGCTGCTTAGCAGCCGCAGTGGAGTCGCCGCCGCCGATAATGGTGGTAGCATCCTTCAAGGCACCCAGCGCTTCGCCGACTTCCAGCGTGCCCTTGGCGTAGTTAGGCATTTCGAACACGCCCATTGGCCCGTTCCAAACCACCGTCTTGGCACCCTTCAAAGCAGCCTTGATGTCTTCAACAGACTTCGGGCCGATATCAAGGGCCATGTAGCCATCAGGAATCGCCCCTTCAACGACCTTGTGTGGGGCGTCGTTGGAGAATTCGGTGGCAACCACGTTGTCGACTGGCAAAAGCAGCTTGTCGCCGGCTTCGTCCATGATCTGCTTAGCCAGTTCAATCTTGTCCTTTTCAACCAAGGACTTACCGATTGACAGACCCTTAGCAGCATAGAACGTGTAAGTCATCCCACCACCAACAATAATCTTGTCAGCCTTTGGTACCAAGTTGCGGATGACACCGATCTTGTCGGAAACCTTCGCGCCACCTAAGATAGCAACGAATGGGCGCTTTGGATTTTGAACCGCGTCACCTAAGAACTTGATTTCCTTTTCCATCAAGAAACCAGCAGCAGCTTGCTTCATGTTGGAAGCAATGCCGACGTTAGAAGCATGGGCGCGGTGCGCGGTGCCGAAAGCATCGTTAACATACAGGTCGCCCAAGGAAGCCCAGTACTTGCCCAATTCTGGGTCGTTGCCGGATTCCTTTTTGCCGTCTAAGTCTTCAAACCGGGTGTTTTCCATGACCAGAACATCGCCGTCATTCATCTTGTTGATGGCGTCTTCCAGTTCTGGACCGCGGGTAGCAGGAACGAAGGTGACTGGCTTCTTCAGCAATTCGGACAGACGTTCTGCGACTGGACGCAGGCTCAACTTAGCCTTGTCTTCTTCAGTCTTCACGCGGCCCAAGTGTGACAGCAAGATGGCCTTGCCACCATGGTCGATCACATACTGGATGGTTGGCAAAGCTGCCACGATCCGGTTGTCATCACCGATAACGCCATCCTTGATCGGCACATTGAAGTCGACCCGGATGAGGACTTTTTTGTCCTTAACGTCTAAATCAGAAACGATCAATTTAGCCATTGAATAAAACCCTCCTAAAAATGGATGTCCACTTAAAGCCCGGCCAAACGCGGACTAGGTTTGCCCTAGCGGCATTGCTGCCGCCACGGCAAGCCCAGTCCACGAATGTGAACCGGAGCCTTGAAAAAAGGGCGGAGGGAGTTACTCCCTCCGCCCTCTTCATCAAACGGTTGAAATGAGCTTACTCTAACGAATTAGAGGGTAGCAAACTTCAGCAGGGTACGAATCATTTGGCAAGTGAAGCCATATTCGTTGTCGTACCAAGCAACCGTCTTAACCAGTTGGTAGTCACCGGCGGTTGTAACTTCGGTCTGGGTTGGGTCGAAGATTGAACCGTAAGTGGTGCCGATGATGTCTGAGGAAACAACTTCGTCAGCGTTGTAGCCGAAGCTTTCGTTGCCTTCAGTGTGCTTCTTGATGGCTTCGTTGACTTGGTCAGCCGTAACGTTCTTGGTCTTCAGGATGGAAACCAATTCGGTCAAAGAACCGTCGACAACAGATACACGCTGAGCGTGGCCCTGCAACTTGCCGTTCAGTTCTGGGATAACGATACCGATAGCCTTAGCAGCACCGGTGCTGTGAGGAATGGTGTTAACCGCAGCAGAGCGAGCAGCGCGCATGTTGCCGCCGCGAACTGGGCCGTCCAACAGCATCTGAGTGGAGGTGTAAGCGTGAACCGTGGTCATGGTACCAACTTCGATGCCGAATTCCTTGTTCAGGAAGTAAGCCATTGGTGCCAAGCAGTTGGTCGTGCAAGAACCAGCGGAAACGATCTTGTCGTCAGCAGTCAATTCGTTGTCGTTAACGTTGTAAACGATCGTACGGATCTTGCCGGCAGGAGCGGAGATCAGAACACGTTCTGCACCGGCATCCAAGTGAGCCTGAGCTTTTTCAGCAGAGGTGTAGAAACCAGTACATTCGAGGACATATTGAACACCGTCGTTCTTAACCCAAGGAATGTTCTGTGCTTGTGGTTCTGCGTAAACGCGGTATTCCTTGCCGTTAACAACGATACCGTTGTCGGTAGCGCTGACTTCACCAGGGAAAGTGCCGTGAGTTGAATCATACTTCAGCAGGTGAGCCAACATCGCTGGGCTGGTCAGATCGTTGATTGCGACAACTTCGATGTCGTCACTCTTGGCGCCCAATTCGAAGATGCGGCGGAAAGCCAAACGACCGATACGGCCAAAACCATTGATACCAATTTTAACAGTCATGCTAAAATTTCCTCCTTTAGGAAATAAGAGTTTTATTCTAACGGGTTTCCCCAGTTAAAATCGCATTTGAGGCACCGACGTCCGTGATGAGCCACGTCCGACTCGGTGCATTTTTCATATACGCCGCAATCGCTTGAGCTTTGGATTTGCCTCCGGCGACGGCGAACACATATGGGATATGATCAAGATCCGGAATTTGTAACCCAATTCTTGGAATCTTGTAAATGACCTGCCCTGCTTCATCGAAGAACGTGCCGAAAGTTTCTGAAACGGCATGTTTCTCGACCAGCTTGGCAATGGTAGCTGGAGCCATGGAACGACGCTTGGCCATGACCAAGGCATCCCCTATACTATGAATCACAACCTGAGCATTGTCAATCAATTGAAGCACTTCTTGCACCGATGGCTCTTTGAGCAAAGGTTGGTAAGTTTCGGCGCTGACATTTTCAGGAATGTAAAGCACGCGATACTTGCTGTCCGTTGCTTCGGCCATGCTGGCGGCGACGGAATTGGCTTGAATGGCTACCGCCTCACCGACCCCGCCGCGAGCTGGCACGAAGGTCAACTCGCGACCCGCCGACAGCTTGTAGGTCATCTGTTGGGCGACCCGCGCCATCGTGGTGCCGCCCATGACAGCGACGGTTAGCCGCCCAGCTGGCAATACCAGCTGCAAGGTTTGGTTGAGCTCTTTGCCCATTTCGTCCAACACGCGGCTGCTTTGATCGGCATCGCCGTTAACAATGAGACAATGATCAATGCCCAACTTGTCGGCCAAGCGCTTCTCATCTTCTTTGAACCCAAGCAGCTGATTCATAAACTGCTCCAGGCCTTCAAAGACTTCAATGCCCTGGCTGGTAAGGACCATGCCGGATTTGGAACTTTCAATCAGCCCCTGCTTGCGCAGAAAGTCGGTCTCAGTGCGCAGCACCCGTTCTGAAATCTTCATTTGCTCGGCGAGTGAGCGCCGACCAACTGGTGCCATCCAGCTAATGAACTGAAGGATCTGATAACGTTTCGTAATCACGCCCATGAGGTCTGGCGCGATTGCTTCGATCCAGGCGAACTCAGAATGCATAGGTCATTATCCTTCTTGTGGGTCTTACTGTGTCCCGCTGTGTCACATGACGACCCAGCACTTGTAAAAAAATTAGGAACCCCAGTGCGACCTGTTTTTCCTTACCAACGACTCCTATTATAACCACTGCTCGAAAAGCAAGCAAGCAAAACGCCCAATCTCCCCAAAAGGTTCAAAATATGGAAGATTAGGCGCCCGAGCCATGACTATTTTCGGGTTGAAATCGGTTGCGGCGCTTTGTGGCCACCGGTTTCGGGAGCCCAAATTCGGCTTTCTTCTCACGGGATTTTCATTCAATTCCAGCTCGGTCCTAACACCGGCTGCGTCAGCAATTAAAACTTCCATTGCTCCATTCAATCGTGTACAATAATCTCGACAAATGCGATGGCCGCAAATCTGGAGGCATGACAATGACAAAACCAATTCGTTTGAATGAGCAACTTTGCTTTTCAATCTATAAAGCCCAAAAACAGTTCAATCATTTCTACGCACAGGCGCTGGCCAAGTACAAACTGACCTATCCGCAATACATCACCTTGCTGTCGCTTTATGAGCACGGCACCATGTCCGTCAAGGAAGTCGGCCAGGCGTTGGATCTGGACTCCGGCACCTTAACTCCACTGATGAAGCGGATGGAAAAAGACGGCTGGATCTCGCGCAAGCGTTCGACCGTTGATGAACGCCGCGTTGATGTCAGCTTGACCGAGAAAGCCGAGATGATGCGTGATGACATTTACGAACACGTCGGCTCTTGCATGACCCTACTCAATCTGCCAGAAGAATCTTATGTGGCGATCAAAGAGAGCGTTGACCGCGTGGACGGCAATCTATCCGCCATCCCAGATGAGTCTTTGAACTAAACGAGCGCACAAAAAATCGCCGGCCTGTTGCTTTCGCAACGGACTGGCGATTTTTGGTCGCTAGTGATGTTACTTTTGATCAGCCTTAGAGGTCAAAATATCATCGATCAGGCCGTAATCCTTCGCTTCTTGGGCGCTCAGGTAGTTGTCCCGTTCGGTATCTTTCTTGATCTTCGCTTCGGTTTGACCAGTCGCATCAGAGAGAATCTTGTTCAGCTTCTTGCGAGCTTTCAAGATTTCTTCAGCGGCAATTTCGATTTCAGTTTGCTGGCCCTGGGCACCGCCAGATGGCTGGTGAATCAGGATTTCGGAATTAGGCAACGCAAAGCGCTTGCCTTTCTTCCCGCCGGCTAACAGTACGGAGGCCATGGAAGCCGCCATCCCGATGGCAATGGTTTGCACGTCGGCGTGAATCAGGTTCATGGTGTCCAGCATCGCCAGACCAGAGGTGATCACACCACCTGGGCTATTGATGTAGAGGTAGATGTCTTTGTCAGGGTCTTGCGCGTCCAAAAATAGGAGTTGGGCAATGATCGAGTTGGCCACTTGGTCATTAATCTCCCCGGACAGCATGATGATCCGGTCTTTTAACAGGCGGGAGTAAATGTCATAGGCACGCTCGCCGCGGCTGGTTTGTTCAACAACTGTCGGAACTAACATATTGGAACCTCCTCATCGCGAGTTTTAGCACTCTTAAAAGTACAGTGCTAAGTATAAAGCTAAAGTCAAAGAAGGTCAAATCTTTTCTTTGCCTTTGCTTGGCTCTAGTTTAGCATAGCGCAGCGGGAAAATATCAGGCTTGCGCTTTCGCTCAGGGTCAAGTTCAGCGCCCCTTACCGCGGAGAAACAAAAACGTCCTTCACTGTATACTTCTCGTTAACCCTGCCGCGCAGCTAAAAGTGCCAGCACTGGTTAGCTTTGACGTCACTGAGTTGCGCTCATTCATAATCGCTAATCCGCTCGTAAAATCACCCCGATCTAGTGCTCCTTTCTTGCATGACGGTTCGAGCTCTTTATGGTCTTCAGGTGACCATTCAGCATGCCAATCACGGTTCCAAACTCATCTGACATGATTGTGCGATGCATGCCACAATTCCCACGACAATCAGCTCTCACCACGGCGCAAGTCATCTTCAAACACGCGAATGATGAGATGCAAATCATTTAACCGGAGGCGGTTTTCACTGCGCACATAGGTTGTCATTTCCACCCTCCCCGGTCGATTTGATCTAAGTTATCCTCAAGCCACTGGGCCATTTTCGTTGCTCGGAACCTGTAACCATCTCCCCGACCCTTCGACCAGTGCAGTAAGGCACCGCATCTCTCAAGCTCCGTTCGCTTTGGTTTCAAAACGTTGTTCAAAAAGTCAGTTCTGCGGTAGCCATTCAATCGCCTCAGACAGTCAGCAATTGACCAACGACCGCCAAGCAGTGCGGTTTCAGCTTCTTGTCTGGCTACCGCCAGCCGCTTTTCTAAGTCTTCCTGCCGTAGCACAATAATTCCTTCATCTGTGTCTTCAAGTACTTTTACTTGTAGCATCCCGTTCATTCCCTTTCACTTATGGTTTGTGTGTCCTGCGTCCTTTCCATTCAGAGGAAATAGCGCTACACTTGACTCATCAAATTGGACAAGGAGCTGATAGCTTTGGAAACCTTTTTGATTTTCACTGTGAGGTAATACGTTTGTCAGCACTGCGAAAGTGGGTACGCCTCCCTTAAAGCGGGCTCCAGCAGTCATGGAGAAGTGGTGCGAGCGACGTAGTTCATCAGCAGTACCGGACGACGATACCGGTGAATTGATGAAGACAAGTGTCGGATTTTTAACTGAGCAAAATTTCGCAGCCCCGAGTAGCCGACACTATTTGGGGTTTTTGATTGCCTGATTAGAATCAAAGTCTGGAAAACGCTTCTTGACCCGCCTTAGCAAGGCAATTCTTGGTTCTGGAAAACTGCCCTCGATTTTTGAGTAATGCGAATAGGAGGTCCCAATTTCCCTGGCAAATTCTGGCTGCCGCCATGAACCTTACACTCGACTCTCTCGTCAGCCTACTTGACCTCGCTGAGTGGATTACAATCAGTGACATTACTATGTCCTTTTCAAGATGACATCTCAGTTGTTTTCAACAAGCTCGCGAAAACGCGTCAGTAGCACGTCTGTGTCTTCGACTCCTATCAGCTCCAGAAACGGTCTGGTGCCAAAATGGCTGAGCAACAATGTGATCGATTTTCCTGAAGATCGTGGCGTTGTGATAGGCCGGATCCACCGTTGCAGGCAATACAGTTGACAGCGATACCCGGAATGCTGATGCGGTGTCCTCGCTAGTCAAGGTCGATGACATTCCCGTGGCGCGGACGAGATTGTCACTATCGATGGTGGTTCCATGGAGCCCACTACCAGCTGGGCGACCAAATCTGCATCCACTGGCAGCAGGTCATCGAATCCGGCGAGCTGGCTGTAGTCCGCGTACGGGGTGAAGTCGTCACCTTCAAGCAGATTCGCTTAGACGCGAAGGAGCTGCACAGATTCAATGACGCGTACCTCGGCAGAGAATTCAGCTACGAAAAGGTCGAAATCATTGGAAGGGTCATTCAGTAAATAGAGCCCATGTCATGAAATTACCAAGAATGAGAGAGGAAATTAGATATGAATAGCGCAACAGCCGTCACCATAGCATCACTAGTTCTTGCATCTATACAGTTTGGTATCCACTATCTGAGACACGATGAATGGGAGGTGTTGCTTGATAAAGACAAATTACAGTCCACCAGTTTAGAAACAGGGTTATTAACGATATGCTCCTTTCTTCTAGAATTCGTCTCAATCATTTTATTTGTTCTTCTGCTGTCGGATACAATCTTAAGGTTTACCCAGCCCAGTGCATCGCATTTTAATCATCCTTTTATTGGCTTTGTCATTGTACTAGTCTCAGCATGGTGCGGATTATCGGCGATGAGACTATTGGAGCGCCAAACTAGATACCTTGCTTTTGTACACACAAATCATGGCTACTTCAAGATAATCAAACTCATTGAACCTGGTTATCTCGTGGAAATTCTCGATAATAGCTTTGACGTAGCTGACATTACCCCAGCAAGAATGATTCTATCCAAAGATGCACTGACGGCACCAGGTACACAACTATATATTTCCAAACAACTGAAGGTGCGCTCACTGAGCTTCAATGACATCAAGGAGAGGCTGGACGAACAGCCTGCTCACCCTTGAACCTTTTTTCATTTAGCACTGAAGCCGCTCATTCACCTGAATTCAGCCGGGGTACAATCCACTCAAACTTAATTTGATTCGGAAGGTCGCAGAATACTACGGCTAAAGATAAAAAAGGCCCCGCCTAGGCTGAGGCAGAAGGAGAATAAATAAAAAATTTCTGACTTGAGTGTAAAACAAAAACGCCTATTTCTAGGCGTTTTTGCTTGTCCCAATTTGTCCTAAATGGGCTATTTCTGCGCAGCCCGGGAGTCGAACCCGGATTTCGAGAACCGGAATCTCACGTGCGATCCATTACACTAACCGCGCAAGTACTCAATTATGATACGTGACTGCCTCTTAAAAAGCAAGGGGCAGAAGCGATTAATTGAGCAACGCGGCCAGAATGCGCCGTTAGTTACCTGCCGGCTGCCGGGTGCCCTCGGCAATTTCGTTGAGCTTACGCAGGCGATGGTTGATGCCAGATTTGGAGATTGGACCACTAGGCACCATCGTCCCAAGCTCCTTCAACGACACATCAGGATGCGCTAGGCGCAACTCGGCAATCTCCCGCAGTTTGGCGGGTAGGCTGTCGAACATGCCATGGTCGTGCAAGTAGTTGATATTTTCAATCTGCCGCTGCGCCGCATCAATGGTTTTGTTCATATTGGCGGTTTCGCAGTTCACCAGTCGGTTAACGGAATTGCGCATGTCGCGGACAATCCGCACATCCTCAAACTTCAGCATTGCATTGGTGGCGCCAATCACCTGCAGAAAATCGGCAATTTTCTCGGCTTCCTTCAGATACACGATCCAACCACTGCGGCGCTCGACGGTACGGGCATTCAGACCAAAATCATTCATCATCTTGAGCACGCCGTCATTGTGGTCTTTGTACAGAGAATAGATTTCCAAATGGTAGCGGGACGTTTCCGGACTATTCACCGAACCACCAGCCAAAAAGGCGCCGCGTAGGTAAGACCGTTCGCGCTGCGGCTCATTCAGCACCTTGGGGGACACCGCCGTGCGAATCGCCATATCCGCGGGATCGAGAATGTCAAGATCCTGCAAGACCTCATTGACGCCTGAAACCAAGCGCACGATGTACTGATTATTCTTCTTAAGCTTCATCTTGCGCCGCACCACCAGCGCGGCTTCGCGATGATAGACCTGATCAATCAGCTTGTAAATCCGCCGCGCAATCGCCGGGTTTTCGGTTTGGACATTGAGCACGAATTCATGGGCCTGAATGGCCAGGGAACCGTTCATGCGAATCAGCGCCGACAGCTCGGCTTTAGCATGCTCTGGATGCACCTCCAGCTGGGTTAATTCTTTTTTGACCGTACTGGCGTAACTGGCCATGTTCTCACCGCTTTCGTTTCTTCATCGTCCCCACCTGAAAGGCCAGGTTCAAAATTTCCGAGGCGACTTTATCGCCATCATGAAACACCCCGTGATCGCGCAACTTCAGGAAGTCAGCGGAAATCACGCGGCAACCCATGGCGCGCAAGCCGGCGTAATCAGGCCGCACTGGGACGAGAATTTCGTTGTATTTTTGTTGATCGAGGTAATGACTCGGCACCGGCGCAATGTTGACCAGCACCGTGTCGACGAAATTGGCCCCGAGATGCGCGTTCAGCACCCGGACATGATCTGCGTCGGTGAAGCGCTCGGTTTCGCCTTTTTGGGTCATAATGTTGACCACATAAATCACTTCGGCCTGGGTTTGTAGCACCGCTTGACCGAGATTTTCAATCATCAGGTTCGGCAAGACACTGGTGAAGAGGCTCCCTGGCCCCATCACCACCACGTCGGCGGCCAAAATCGCTTGCACGACTTCATCCACCGCCTGCGGCTTCACTTCGCCATTACTGTCAGTGACCCAGACGCGCTTGATATGTTTGCCGGCCGCGGTAATCTCCGCCTCGCCGGCCAAAGTGGTACCATCAGTAAATTCTGCATTCAAGGTGAGCGGCCGGTCGCTGGCCGGATAGACATGGCCATCGACTTTCATCATGGCGGATAAGGACTGTACCGCCTGGAAAATGCCGCCGCGCATTTCGGACAGCGCCGCAATAATCAGATTACCAATCGCATGCCCGGCAAAAAAGGCATCACTGGTGTCAAAACGGTATTGAAACACGCTTTTTTCTAGCTCGGGTAAATCCGACAACGCCACCAGGACGTTGCGAATATCACCAGGCGGCACCACGTTAATATAGTTGCGAATCACGCCGCTGGAGCCGCCGTCATCCGCCACAGTCACCACCGCGGTGACATCGGCATTTTGCTCGCGTAGACTTTTTACAATCACCGGCAAGCCCGTGCCACCGCCAATGACGACGACTTTCGGGCGCCGGCCGCGAATCACGCGAATGGTTTTGGTTTCAGTCATGGTCATGAGCGATTCACCGTCGCTTTCCGTTTATTGACATCCCGATGTGTGATATCCACTGGGTAGTCGGCTTTGAAGGCTTTGCCAATCCGCTCGGCGAAGGCCACGCTACGGTGCTGGCCGCCGGTGCAACCGATGGCAATCGTGACCGAGCTTTTACCTTCTTCTTGATACTGCGGCATGATGGACGCCAGCATGCCATAGAATTTTTGATAAAAGTCTTCGGCGGCTTTATTGTCCATCACGTAATCGTAAACATCCTGATCGCGGCCATCGCGATTGCGGAAAGCTTGCACGTAATAAGGATTGGGCAAAAAACGCACATCCATCACGATATCAGCGTCAATCGGCAGGCCGTACTTGAAACCAAAGGACATCACTTCCAAGTGGAAAGTCGGATGATTGGCCGATTTAAAGGTGACGAACAGTTTCTCCCGCAGCTGTCGCGGACTGAGATTGGTGGTATCAATCACCACTTGAGCGCGATTACGCAGCTCTGTCAACAGCGCCCGCTCCTTGCGAATGCCATCCATCAAGCGGCCTTCTTGAGCCAAAGGGTGGCTGCGCCGCGTTTCCTTGTAACGGGAAACGAGCTCCGCATCAGTGGCGTCCAAAAAGAGAATTTTGGTGGTGACAAACGCCGTATTGTCCAAACTGGCCAACATATCGTTGATTTGATCGTAAAAGGCATGACTCCGCAGGTCGATCACCAAGGCGATTTTGGTAATCTTACCACTCTCCTTCACTAGTTCCCAAAACTTGGGCAGCAAAGCCGGGGGCATATTATCAACGCAAAAATAGCCGAGGTCTTCGAATGACTGCATGGCGACCGTCTTGCCGGCCCCAGACATCCCTGTGATCACAACGAGGTTCAATGATTCCGCCATCGTATCCCTTCTTTCTCGCTTCATTGTAACATGCCGGGCGTGTCATTGATACCAACCGTCTTCAAGGCAGCAAAAAAGTCGCATCCTGAAGATACGACTTTCTCTGGTTATAACTGCCGTTTCACAGCGGCGACAAGCTTTTCATACCCGGCATCATTGACATGCAAGCCATCTTTGAAGGCACTGGTATCAAGGTGCCCATTTTCGTCATACAAGGCGTCAAACATATCGATCATGTGGACGTATGAATATGGGATGACGCGCTGGTACTCCGCAAAGACCATGCGCAGGGTGTCATTGCGTCTGAGCGTGGTGCCTTTGGCCATGTAGCTTTGAATGGCTTCATCGCAAGGAATACAGCTCAGCAAATTGATGCGGCAATCAGGTAGATTATTGTGAATGATTTCAATAATCTCCTTCACGTTCAGGGCAATCTGCCGGGGACTCGTCATCGTAGTATTGCCCAGGTCATTGGTCCCCACCATCAGAAACACGGTGCTGGGCCGGTATTTGAGCACCCCTTCATCGATAAAGTGCAGCAACATATCCGACGTAATCCCAGCAATGCCGCAGTTATAAGCATTTTTGTATTCAGGATAGAAGCGCTTGAGATCCATGAACTGAGTCAAGGAATCTCCGAAGAACACTACCCCACCAGGCACCGCGTCCCGGTTGGCCATTGTGACTTCATTCAGACGCTCAATAATGTAATCGCGCAGCTGGTAGCGGTCCGTATCGTAAAGCATTTGTTCGCGCATAATTTTCCTTCTAACTATCTCGCAATTATTGTTGATCAGCGAGTTGTTCTTCGGCTTGCTTCTCAGCCACTTTGTCATTGATTTTGACGAATGGCGCGTAAATCAGCACCCCAGCGACTAAGATCAGCAACTGAATGACCACGGCGCGCCAGTCGCCCGCCGTTGCTAGAAAGGCACTGATGCCAACCGGCGTGGTCCAAGGTACCAAGGTCACACATGGGTTCATCCAGCCGGCCACTGTTGCCGCCCAGCTAACAAAAACGCCCAGCGCTGGGACGAAGATGAATGGGAAGATCAGGCTGATGTTGTAAACAATCGGGTAACCAAAGATGACTGGTTCGTTGATGTTAAAGATCCCAGGGGCAACGGACAAGCTCGCCACATTGCGGGAAACCTTGTTGCGGCTGAACAGGAAGGTCGCAATCAAGAGGCACAGCGTTGAACCGGAACCACCTATCAGGCCAAAGGAAGCGACCTGCGAAACGTTGATGATGTTGGGAATTGCTTTGCCGGCACTGTAGGCGGCAATGTTCTGGGTAATGTTGATGATCAACAATGGCTCCAAGATGGAACTGTAAATAACTGAGTGGTGAATCCCAAACAGCCACAGCAAATTGCCCAGAGAATAGAGCAGCAGCACGCCCCAGATTGAGGTCCCAACGTGGCGCAGTGGTTCTTGAATGAAGGTGGTAATCAGGTTAATCAGGTTCATCCCAGCCAAGTTGTTCAACAAGGCGGAAACAATCGCTAAGCCCGACAGCACCAAAATGACAGGAATAAGCACATTAAACGAGTTAGAAACTGCTGGCGGAATGTTGTCGCCTAAGTTGATTTGCAGGCGCTTCATGTGAGACACGCGGATAAAGATTTCCGTTGCCACCAAGCCCATGATGATCCCGGCAAACATCGCGCCGGTGCCCAGGTTGGTGTATGGCAACACGGCAGAAATCGAAACCGCCTTTTTCGCCCCATCAGGAATGAGGAAAACCGTGTTCGGCATCATCAAAATCAAAGCCGCGATTGAAACCATCGCTGCAGCAATGGGATTTTCAAAACGCCGATTTTTGGCCAAGCAGTACCCAATCATGGCCGCAATCATGACCCCAGAAAAGTTCAGGGTTGCATTGCTCAACAGCGTGCCCCAGTACTGGACTGACGTTAAGGTACTACCCTTAAAAATCCAGGTGAACACGGTGTTGTTCAACAAGGTCGCCAAGCCAGCCAAAATATACAGCGGCATGACGGTCGCGAACGCATCTCGCAATGAGCGCAGATGAATTTGATTGCCGAGCTTGGCCGCGAAAATCGCGAACCGATCGCCCAGTTTAGAGTTCTCCAAAGACATAATGCCATCTCCCTTTTATAAGTGCATCGCGCAGTTAGTCAGCGCCAACTACCACGAAAGAATGAAGCGATTTCATCAACCGCCAAAATCAGTATATATCAGAATGTTTCCATGTCAATACTTTTATATTTTTCATGTATATACCTATGTACAAAAAAAGCACCTGCAGTCAGGTGCTTAGGTGCTAGCGCTTCACGTCAATAAAGGTGTAAGTATGATGGGCGCTATAAGGATGTTGATCAATCGACATTTCAAAGGGTTGCCCGTCGTCCAAATACACCGTCTGCTTCACTTGCAAAATCGGCTCATCCGGCTTGGAATGCAAGTATTGCTCGTTGTATTGATCCGGCTTTTCCGCCGAGATCGAGCGATTGGCCCCACCGATCGTCAGCCCGCAGGTTTCGTGGAGGTAGCGGTAAAACGAACCTGTGAACACTTCCGGCTTCAATTGCGGAAAAATGGCGGCGTTTAGAAAGGTGTGCTCAAGCCCATACGGCTGGCCATCCACTAACCGCAACCGGCGAATTTCATAGACCGGCTGGTTTTCCTCGATCTCAAGCGCCTCCTGGACTTCCGCGGTGGGAAACCCAATGTCGAACAAAATCACTTTGCTTTCCACCGGCACCCCTAAGTCATTGCTCAGGCCGCCGTAGGAACTCAGCGGCAATGAATTGCGCTGTCGCACCACTTTGGGCCGCACGAAGGTCCCCACCCCGCGCTTCGGCAGCACATAGCCATCAACCGTCAAAATATCCAGCGCTTTTTTAACGGTCATGCGACTAACGCCCAGTTCTGCTGCCAGTTCCTCCTGCTTTGGAATCACACCGCCAGTTGGATAAGTGCCATCGGTAATTCTTTTTTTGATGACGTTCACAATGTGCATGTACTTCGGCTCCACCTTGCCATCCCCCATAAGTCTTTGTTTTAGATAAGTCTATACTTGGAACTATAGGCTATCCTTGGAAGCGCTGCAAGTCTCGAGGTTATGGCAGCGCAATTTTGCGAACCCTGGCCGCACAGGTAAAAAAAGACCCTTCACCGGATTGAAGGGTAAAGAGTCTGCTTGATTTTCGTTTTAGTCGCGAGCGGATTAGATCTGGCGCCGGGCAAAAGCCAACAGAATCGCATTGAGTCCCAGCAGGAAGAAAGCCGTGGCCAGTAAGATGACCATCCCGACTG
This sequence comes from Lacticaseibacillus suilingensis, assembly GCF_016861845.1. Lineage (GTDB taxonomy): Bacteria > Bacillota > Bacilli > Lactobacillales > Lactobacillaceae > Lacticaseibacillus > Lacticaseibacillus suilingensis. The sequence continues at coordinate 106,556 of NZ_BOLV01000008.1, read as the reverse complement.
CCGCCACTACCGGCTGCATCAACAGCAGTACGCTGACGACCAGCGCAAAGATGTCTAGCACCAAGTTCAAGATGAACCAGCCGGTACCAGCTGCGCGCATTTGTCCGGCATTGGCAAGGTTAGCGATACTATCGATCACGAACCAGATGGCAAACAGGTAAGCTAGCGTCAACGCCCCGGCTTGCAGGTTGAACAGGAAGACCACACCCAGGATCAAATCAAGAATCCCAGAAATCAACGTCAACCAAGCCAACTTTCCCGTAAACTCACGCAACTTGGCAAATGCCGCCAAGGTCGCAATCCCCCGGATAATGGCCACCAACGCGAACAGGAAAGTCAACGTGGCTAAAGTCGCCCCAGGGTGATGCAGCACCACTACCCCCGCTAAAATCAGGGCAATCCCTGTCATAAATTCGCCCCAGTCAAATCCAAAATGTGTCCGATTAAACATAAACCGCGCCTCTCTTTCTACCCCTATCATACCGGCTTCATCTACGTGGCACAAGAAAATTCAGTTTTAGCCGGCACTGCCGCGGGTTGTGGTGGTCGCTCAAGCGACGCGCATCCCAGTCAACCACGATTCAGCTCAGACAAAAACCGCCACTCAACAGTAGCGGTTCACAGGCTTATTTACTTTGGGCAGCCATGCGGGCCTTGTCCCGGGCCAGAATTGGCGCGAGGTATTGGCCGGTGTAGCTGTTCTTCACCTTGGCAATGGCTTCTGGCGTGCCGGTAGCAATCACTTGACCGCCGCCATCGCCGCCTTCTGGTCCTAAATCAATCAGCCAATCGGCGGTTTTGATCACATCCAGGTTATGTTCAATCACCAACACGGTGTTACCTTCGTCGACCAATCGTTGGAGCACCTCCAGCAACCGGCGAATATCGTCGGTATGCAAGCCAGTGGTTGGCTCGTCGAGAATGTAGAAGTTGCGGCCGGTAGAAAGCTTTTGCAGTTCAGAAGCGAGCTTCATGCGCTGGGCTTCCCCCCCAGATAAGGTGGTGGCGCTTTGGCCCATTTGGACGTAGCCGAGGCCCACATCAACAATGGTTTGCAGCTTGCGGGCGATTTTAGGAATCGGAGCAAAGAACTTCACTGCTTCGTCCACGGTCATTTCCAGCACATCAGCAATGTTCTTACCTTTGTAAGTCACTTCGAGGGTTTCGGAGTTGTACCGTTTGCCATGGCAGACTTCGCAAGGCACATAGACATCTGGCAGGAAGTTCATTTCGATCTTGATAATCCCGTCACCTTTACAGTTCTCACAGCGGCCGCCTTTGACGTTAAAGGAAAAACGACCTTGGGTGTAACCCCGGAGTTTAGCTTCACCAGTTTGGGCAAACAAGGCGCGAATGTCGTTGAACACCCCAGTGTAGGTCGCTGGGTTACTGCGCGGCGTGCGGCCAATTGGACTTTGATCAATGTCCACAAGCTTTTCGATATTCTTCCAGCCTAGCAGTTTGCTGTAAGCCCCAGGCTTAGCCGAGTTGCGGTACAACTTCTGGGCCAAGGCCCGCTTCAAAATCGAGTTGACCAAAGTGGATTTACCGGAACCGGAAACCCCGGTCACGCCAATGAACTTACCCAGTGGAAAATCGACGTCAATGTGTTTCAAGTTGTGGTCAGCCGCACCTTCCAGACGCAAAATCTTGCCACTACCGGCGCGCCGCTGGGTCGGTACCGGAATAAACTTCTTGCCGGCGAGATATTGGCCAGTCAGGGATTTGCTGGAGCGCATCACCTGCTTCGGGGTGCCGGCGGCCATAATGTGGCCGCCTTTGTCCCCAGCGCCAGGGCCAACGTCAATCAGATAATCCGCCGCCAGCATGGTGTCCTCATCATGTTCAACCACGATCAATGTGTTGCCCAAATCGCGCATTTTCTTCAGCGAAGCGATCAAGCGGTCGTTATCGCGTTGGTGCAAGCCGATGGAAGGTTCATCCAAAATATACAGCACGCCAGATAAATTGGAACCGATTTGGGTGGCCAAACGAATCCGCTGCGCTTCCCCACCGGACAGGGTCCCAGCCGCCCGACTCAACGTCAGGTAATCAAGGCCGACGTTTTCCAGGAAGGTCAGGCGATCGTTCACTTCTTTCAAAATGGGCTTGGCAATCACCACTTCATTTTCGGACAGCTCAATTTGGCTAAAGAACGGCAAAGCATTTTTGATGGCCAAGTCAGAGGCTTCCGCGATATCCTTGCCCGCCACTTTCACCGCTAGTGCTTGACGATTGAGGCGCTTGCCGTGGCACACCGGGCAAACTAGGGCGGTCATGTACTGCCGCATCTGATCAGAACCAAACGGTGTGTTATTGGAGCGGTAGCGGCGCTCGATGTTCGGTAGCACGCCTTCGAATGGGGCCATCACATCGCGCACCCCGCCGAAATCGGAATCGGCATGAAAGTGGAACTTCTTGCCTTGACTGCCGTTCAGCACCAAATCACGCTGGCGGTCAGTCAACTTATTGAATGGCTTGTCAATCGGCACCTTGAACGCCGTGCAGGCTTGTTCCAGCATGGTCGGATAGTAAGTGGAACTAGCCGTGTACCATGGCGCAATCGCCCCTTCGGCAATGGTTTTGTCAGGATCTGGCACCACCAAATCCACATCCACCGTCAACTTTTCGCCTAACCCATCACATTCCGGGCAGGCTCCAAATGGTGCGTTGAAGGAAAACAGCCGCGGTTCCAACACCCCAATCGTAAAGCCGCACAGCGGGCAGGCAAAATGTTCTGAGAACACGAGCGGCTCGCCGCCAATCACATCAACAGTGGCATAGCCTTCAGATAGGCGCAGCGCTGCTTCAAAAGAATCGAACAGGCGTGAGCGATTATCAGCATCTCCTGCCTTCACGACAATGCGGTCGATGACAATGTCGATGTCATGGTTCTTGTTCTTGTCCAATTCAACGTCGGCGCTGGCGTCCATAATCTCGCCATCCACCCGCATGCGCACATAGCCTTCACGGACAATCTTTTCCAGCACCTTTTTGTGGGCACCTTTTTTCCGGCGCACCACGGGCGAGAGAATCTGAATCCGCGTTTTGTCCGGGAGTTGCTGGACCCGGTTGACCATTTGCTCGACGCTTTGGCTGGTGATCGGCGTCCCGTCATTCGGGCAAATTGGCTTGCCAATCCGCGCCCACAGCAAGCGCAGGTAGTCATTGATTTCAGTGACCGTGCCCACTGTGGACCGCGGATTTTTCGAGGTGGTTTTCTGATCGATGGAAATCGCCGGGCTCAAGCCGTCGATTGAATCCACATCAGGTTTGTCCATTTGGCCAAGGAACTGGCGTGCATAGGCCGACAGACTTTCGACGTAGCGGCGCTGGCCTTCCGCATACAGCGTATCAAAGGCCAGGCTGGACTTCCCGGAACCGGACAAACCGGTCATGACCACCAATTTATTTTTGGGAATGGTCAAATCGACATCTTTTAAGTTGTGGGCGCGAGCGCCGTGAATCACAATTTTATCGTTAGCCATAAATCCTCACTTTTCTGCTTCCAGTTCCAAGATTGTGTCGCGCAATGTGGCCGCCTGCTCGAAATCGAGCTTCTTGGCAGCGGCTTGCATCTGCGTTTGCAAATTGTTGATCAGCTGCTGGCGCTCTTGCTTGGTCAGGTCATGCAGATCGACCTCGGCAAAGCTCTTGTTCTTGTCATCATCGCCGTTGCCGCTGGTATCCACCGCGGTGATCGCCTCGCGAATGGGTTTGATGATGGTTTTCGGCGTGATGTGGTGTTCCTTGTTGAACGCCATCTGGATGGTCCGGCGCCGCTTGGTTTCATTGATGGCGGCTTCCATCGAGTCCGTCATCTTATCGGCATACATGATAACCTTCCCATGCGCATTCCGGCTAGCACGGCCAATGGTTTGAATCAGTGACCGCTCCGCCCGCAGGAAGCCTTCCTTGTCGGCATCCAAAATCGCAATCAGGGACACTTCAGGGACATCGATTCCTTCCCGCAGCAAGTTGATGCCGACCAGGACATCATACTTGCCTAACCGCAAGTCGCGGATGATTTGCGTCCGTTCCAGCGTTTTGATATCTGAATGCAGGTAAGCCACCTTAATGCCTTCTTCTTTCAGATAATCGGTCAAATCTTCCGCCATTTTCTTGGTCAAAGTCGTGACAAAGACGCGCTCGTTGCGTTCGATGCGCTTGTTAATTTCTGAAGTCAGGTCATCGATTTGGCCCATAATCGGCCGCACTTCGATTTCTGGATCCAGCAACCCAGTCGGCCGAATAATTTGTTCGGCGATATCGGCTTTTGGCACCCGGTCCAGTTCATAAGGCCCTGGTGTCGCCGAAACATAGAGGATCTGGTTAACGTGCTGCTCGAATTCGTTGAGCTTCAGCGGCCGGTTGTCCAATGCGCTGGGCAGGCGGAAACCATAATCAATCAATGTTTGTTTCCGGGCCCGATCGCCGTTGTACATCGCCCGCACTTGCGGCATGGTGACATGGCTTTCATCCACCATGATCATGAAATCCTTGGGGAAGAAGTCGAGCAGCGTGTACGGCGGCTTACCTGCCGCGCGGCCTTCCATGTGCCGTGAGTAGTTTTCAATGCCGTTGGTGTAGCCCATTTCCCGCAGCATTTCGATATCGTAATTCGTCCGCTGTTCCAGGCGTTGCGCTTCCAGTAACTTACCTTGGTCACGCAGTTCTGCCAGCCGCTGCGTCAGCTCAGCGGCAATGCTTTGAATGCCTCGCTCCAGCGCGTCGTCTGAGGTCATAAAGTGGGTTGCCGGGAAAATGGAAACCTGTTCCCGTTCGCCGATGACTTCCCCAGTCAACGCGTCGACTTCAGTGATGCGATCGACTTCATCGCCAAAGAACTCCACGCGAATGGCGTGATCATCGCGGCTGGCTGGGAAAATTTCCACCACATCGCCGCGCACCCGAAACCGCCCGCGTTGAAAATCAATGTCATTGCGGTCAAACTGGATGTCCACCAGCTGCCGCAGCAAAGTGTTGCGGTCAATCTCCATGCCTTTGCGAATGGACAGCACATGGTCGCGGTACTCGGTTGGTGAGCCTAAACCAAAGATTGAGGACACTGACGCCACCACAATCACATCATTGCGTTCCAGCAAAGCGCTGGTGGCACTGTGCCGGAGCTTATCAATTTCATCATTGATGGCGGAGTCTTTTTCGATATAGGTATCTGAGCTTGGCACATAAGCCTCTGGTTGGTAGTAATCATAATAGGACACGAAATATTCCACCGCGTTGTGCGGGAAGAACTCCTTGAACTCCCCGTACAACTGGCCAGCCAGCGTCTTGTTATGTGACAAAATCAGAGTCGGCTTATTCAGGTTAGCAATCACATTGCTCATCGTGAACGTCTTCCCGGTCCCAGTCGCGCCTAACAGCACTTGTTCCTTTTCTCCAGCCAAAAAGCCCTGGGTCAGCTTTTCAATCGCTTCAGGCTGATCCCCCGCCGGCTTATACGGGGAGACCAAATCAAATTTTTTATCGGCAATGCGTTCAATCATGGCCGCAACCTCCTCACCTCAACGCGCAAAAAGCCGGAACCGAAATTCCGACTTTTTCATTGGACTAATTATAACATAGCGAACACACATTCGCCAATGTGTAAAATAGGCTGCGAAGACGGGCGCATTTAGCTCGACGAATAGCCTAGCCCTGAGCATTACCGGCGCCCTTTGCCGGTGAGGCTCGGGGCGTAGCTATTCGCTCGAGCGTTGCCCGCCGGAGCGCAACTACACGCTGCGGAGGGTGGCCGCCCTTAGCCGGATGGGTAGCCTAGCTCAAGGCATTGCCGACGCCTTTTGCCGGTGAGGCCTTGAGCGTAGCTAGCCACGCCGGCGTTGACCACCCGGAGCGCAACTACAGGCTGCGTAGCGGGGCGCTTTTAGCCCGTCGCTTAGCCTAGCGTTAGCCATTGTCGCGCTTTTTGCGACGAGGGCTAATGCGTAGCTAGGCGCACGGGCGTTGCCCCGCGGAGCGCAACTACACACTGCCGAGGGTGGCCGCTCTTAGCCGGATGGGTAGCCTTTCTAACGCATGTCTGCCTGTACGCGCTTTGCGCTACGGGCTGATCAAGCCAGATGGTTTGCCACCGCTTTTTGGTGGCTACTTCCTACTGTTTCGCCATCACCGACCGGGTCAACTTGGCCAGCATATCGCGATCCGCAAATTCTTCATTGAGCATATCCGGCAGAATTTGATCCAGGAAATACTGCACTGATGGCCGGTCTTCGAACGACATGATGACGCTCAAGCTTTCGGTGTAGATGTTAACAAAGACTCGCTCGGGGTTACCTTTTTCAATTTCGCCGAAGGATTCATACAGCAAGTCCACCTTGTCGGCGATGCTCAAAATCTGGCCTTCTAAGGTATCGTCTTTGCCTTCCGAAAGGCGCCGGCGGTAGACATCCTGATAATCAGCCGGGATTTCGTTTTCGATGAAGTTCTCGGTCATGGTGTCCTCGACATCAGCCAACATTTTGCGCAGCGTCGGCGTGGCATATTTAACCGGGGTCTTGATATCGCCGATGAACCGCTCGGTATAATCATGGTTTAAGGCCTTTTCGTATAGCATCTGCCAGTTGATCTGGTTGCCAGCGTGCTCTTCGATGTCGCCCAGTAGCTGCGCGATTTCTGCGACCTTAAAGCTGTGAGCGGCCACGCTGTGTTCAGCATATTTGAAAAAGCCTGGGGCCCGCCGCAAGGTTTCCAAATTGTTCAAGCCTTGAATAAATTGGTGCATTCCCATGATTAACATCCTCCTGTAAAGTTTCTAAAAGCTTACCACCGCGCAAAAAATCCGGCAAGCCACTTTACGACTTACCGGATAGCTTATGCTTTAATTATGCGGTGCGAAAAGCCGTCAAAGCCGTTTCAAAGCTGGCCAGTTTCTGCTCTGCTTCGGCCTCGGTGGCAGCTGAGGTGCCGACATAGAACTTCACTTTTGGTTCGGTCCCAGAAGGCCGAATGGCAATCCATGTGCCATCTGCCAAAATGTACTTCAGCACATCAGATACCGGCATCGTGATGGGACTGGTGCCTTCTGCCGTGGTAATGAGTTGCTTCTTGTAGTCTTCAGTACGCACGATCTTCACGCCGGCAAAGTCCGCTGGTTGCTCTTCCCGGAACTTGGTCATCAATGCGGCCATTTCTGCTGGGCCTTCCAGCCCTGGGAAGTCGACGCCCACGGTCTTTTCGGCAAAGTAGCCGTACCGAGCATACAAGGCCTGAATGCCATCCCACAGGGTTTGGCCTTTGGACTTGTAGTAAGCCGCTACTTCCGCCAGCAGTACAGTGGATTGAATAGCATCCTTGTCCCGGACGAATGGTTTGATCAGATAGCCATAACTTTCCTCAAAGCCAAATAAGAATTCATGGCTGCCGGTTTCTTCGTATTGCTTGATTTGGTCGCCGATGAACTTGAACCCGGTTTCCACATTGATCATGGCCACGCCATAATCCTTGGCAATCGCGGTAGCCAGTTCCGTCGACACAATCGACTTCACCACCGCGCCATTGGCGGGCAAAGTGCCGGCTTGTTTGCGGGCTTCCAGAATGTAGTGGAGCAACAAGGAAGCAATTTGGTTCCCGGTCAACAGTTGGTAGCCATCCCCGGTCCACACCGCGGTGCCAAGGCGGTCAGCATCCGGATCAGTGGCAATCAGCACATCGGCATGACTGGCTTTGCCCATTTCGATCGCCAAGTCAAAGGTTTGCGGGAATTCCGGATTTGGGAATGGTGTCGTCGGGAATTCAGGGTCTGCTGTGGACTGCGGCAGCACCAGCTGGAAGTTTTGGAAGCCGGCGTTGCGCAGCACCATTTGGGCCGGAATGCGGCCAGTCCCATTCAGCGGCGAGTAAATTAAACTCATATCCTTGCCGACGGTGTGGACCAAGTCTTGATTGATGGTGACGGTGGCCACGGCCTTGTAGTAGGCCTCATCGACATCTTCGCCAATCAAGTGCATCAGGTTCTGGGCCCTCAAGGCATGCACATCAAGCGTCTTAATGGCGAAGAGATCATCCACACTCCGGACGTACGCCGTGATGCGGTCGGATTCTTCTGGTGGCATTTGGCCGCCATCTGGGCCGTAAATCTTGTAGCCGTTATACTGCTTCGGGTTGTGGCTAGCCGTGATCATGATGCCCGCGTAAGTCTTGAGATACCGCACGGCAAATGACAGCTCTGGGGTTGGGCGCAAGCTGTCGAAAACATAACTCACAATCCCATGCGCCCCTAAAACTGCCGCCGCCTCTTGGGCAAACTGCTGGCTTTGGTACCGCGAATCAAAAGAAATTGCCACCCCGGCTTGTTTTTGACTGGCATCCAGGGTATCCATAAACCGGGCTAAGCCTTCAGTGGCCTGCCGCACCGTGTAGATATTCATCCGGCCAATGCCTGCGCCGATGATGCCGCGCATGCCCGCAGTCCCAAAGGCCATCGGCACAGAAAAAGCGGCCTCTTGCGTCTTCTCGTCATCCGCCATGGCGGTGAGCTCGCGCGCTAAGTCAGCGTCCATCGTCGGTGCGTTCACCCATGCTTGATAATTTTCTTTATACCCCATTTGATTCACTCCTATCCTTTGTCCGGTGCCTATTGCAAGTTCATTGTACGCCGCGAAGTTATTTCTGGCATTCACCAGCCCTTGGCCAGCGCAAAAAAGCATCGGCATAACGGTTTCATTATCGCATATCAAAAGCGGGTTTCAACTCAAGGTGACCAATTGTTACGTGATGTTAAACAATCACGGGCACCAAAAAGGGGGCTGACAAATGTCACACCCCCGATATTCATTCCAAATTTTCCAGCAGAGTTACGTGCCAAAAGGCCGGCGCCGAGCAGCTTGATCAGCCTGTAGTGCAAAGCACGTACAGGCTGACATGCGGCAGCAGCTACGCCATCCACCGAGTCCAAAGTTCGGACTTGGTAGATGGCTAGGCTACCTGTCGGCTCCAAAACCGCCTTTTGTCACAGCCTCCACATGTTACTTCGTTGCTGCCGTTAAAGTGGCATCTTGAAGACTTTGAATATAGTTGAACGCACTTTGGCCAGCCTGGCCGCCTTCGCCCACTGCGGTCGCGATTTGGCGCAAGCCCTTGGCCCGCACATCACCAATGGCGAAAATGCCTGGCACGTGGGTTTCCATCAGGTCATTGGTCGGAATCCAGCCGGCTTCATCAAGCACGCCGACGTTTTTGAAACTGTCGGTCAGTGGCTTGATGCCAACATAGATGAAGGCACCCGCCGCAGGAATCACATGCGTTTCGCCAGTCACTTTGTCCTTGTACTGAACGCCGGTGACTTTCTGGTCATCCCCGAGGATTTCCTGCACGTCTGCGTTCCAGACAAAATGCATCTTGTCGTTGGCAAAGGCGCGTTGCTGGATAATCTGCTGGGCCCGCAGCTGGTCACGGCGGTGAATCACCGTGACTTTGGAAGCCAGCCCGGCGAGGTAGAGGCCTTCTTCAACTGCTGAATCACCGCCGCCGATCACTGTGACTTCTTGATCCTTGAAAAAGGCGCCATCGCAGACCGCACAGTACGAGACACCACGGCCGCCGAATTCTTCTTCGCCAGGAATCCCCAGCTTACGATGTTCGGCCCCGGTGGCAATGATTACCGCTTTGGCTTCAAACTCGCCTTCGTCAGTCACCACGCGCTTCATGGCCCCTTCATCACGCAGGTCCGTCACATTGCCATACGCGTATTCGGCGCCAAATTGCGTGGCGCCATCATACATCTTCTGGCTCAGGTCTGGTCCCAAGATCGAGGAAAAACCAGGATAGTTTTCCACCGCGGCGGTATTGTTCATCTGACCACCGTAAATCCCGCGGTCCAGCATCAACACGGACAAATTGGCCCGTGAGGCGTACAGCGCCGCGGTCATGCCACCAGGGCCGGCCCCGATTACGATCACATCATATTGTTTTGCCATGGGACGCACCTCTTTCCAATTCGCTTACCTTTCGTAAGTCAAATTATACTATACCTTGTTTGGGACGACTTGTAAAGTGACCCCAAAATCAGATTCGGCCTTACCTTCCCGCGCCATTAGATCCGTAATCACCGTCTTGATTGGCGCCCCTTGGTAAAGGACTTGATAAATCGCATTGGAAATTGGCATCTCGCATTGCTGCTGCTCGGCCAATTCGTGCACGACTTTGGCCGTGGACACGCCTTCGACCACCATCCCCATATTGGCCAGCACCTCAGGCAATTTTTGGCCTTGCCCCAAAGCATTGCCGGCGCGCCAGTTGCGGCTGTGGACACTGGTACAGGTAACAATCAAATCACCCACGCCAGACAGGCCGATGAAAGTCATAGGATTGGCGCCCATTTTAACGCCCAACCGGGTGATCTCGGCCAAGCCACGCGTCATCAGCGCCGCTTTGGTGTTATCACCATAACCGAGGCCATGCAAGGCGCCAGCGCCGATGGCAATCACGTTTTTCAAAGCGGCCCCATACTCAACGCCAATCACGTCGGTGTTCGTATAGAGCCGGAAATAGTCGTTCATGAACAGTTGCTGCACCTTTTTTGCCACCGCTTCGTCTGCCGCCGCTGCGGTCAAGGTCGTGATGTCCCGCGTCGCCACGTCTTCGGCGTGACTCGGCCCGGAAATCACCACTGGGCCCTGATAACGGCCGGCTGGGAGCACGGCTTCCAGCACCTGCGAAACCCGCAACTTGGTGCCCAGCTCCAGCCCCTTCGCCGCATGGGCAATGATGGGCCGCTGCGTTTCATCCAAAAGCGCGCTAACCTGGGTGGCCACACTGCGAATGGCATTCGTCGGCACCACAAACAAAATCACCGTGGCGTCTTTCACAGCCGCCGCCAAATCAGCGGTGGCATGCAGCGCTTCATGCAGTTTGAAATCTGGCAGATAGTGCTGGTTGGTGTGCTGCTCATTGATTTCAGGTACTTGAGCCGGCTTATGTGTCCACAAGGCAACCTCCAGCTGGTTTTCCGTCAACAGGTTAGCCAGCACGGTGCCCCAGGAACCGGCGCCTAACACGGCGATTTTTTCGGTCAAAAGATCACTCCTATAAGTTATTGATCGTGTACCCGTCCATGTACCACGGCAGGTCTTGCTTGCGCCGGCGCCAAATGAACAGCCCCAAGGCGCCAACGAACAGCACAATCGACAGCAGCTGCGACACTCGCAGGCCTGGTAACATATACAAACTATCGGTGCGCATCCCCTCAACGAAGAACCTGCCAAAACTGTACCACATCACATAGCTCAACACGATTTCGCCGCGCTTGAACCACCCTTGATGATGGCGCACGCTCATAATAAGCACAAAGCCCACCAGGTTCCACATCGATTCATACAAGAAGGTCGGCTGGCGAAAAGCCCCGTTGATGTTCATTTGTTGGATGATGAATTCCGGCAAATGCAACCCGCGCAGGTAAGCCAGTGTGGTTTTGGCCCCGAACGCCTCTTGGTTCATGAAGTTGCCCCAGCGCCCAATACTTTGGGCAATCATCACGGTCGGCGCCGCAATATCCAGCACCAGCCAGGCTGGTAGCCATTTGATGCGGCAATAAATCAAGAACACTATCACGCTGGCAATCAGCGCACCGTAAATCGCAATCCCACCATTCCAAATCGCGATAATTTGATCAGGGTGGGCCGCATAATACGGCCACTCAAAGGCCACATAATATAGCCGCGCCCCAATTAGTGCAAATGGTAGCGCCCAGAGCACCAAGTTGATGATATGGTCTTCGCCGATGCCGCGCGCATTGGCTTCCCGGGTGGCGAGCCAGACTGCCAGCAGCACCCCGCAGGCAATAATCACCCCATACCAATGAATTTCTAAACCGCCTAGCTTCAGTGCAATTGGATTTAACGCCGCTAACATACTGTCCCTCTCAATCCGGAATCGTTACTTCGCCTTATCGGCCGCTTCATTTGATTTGATCAACTTGTTCAAGTTGGCCTCGAACGTCTTGGTAGCATCATAGCCCATGGATTTGGCCCGGAAGTTCATCGCCGCCACTTCGATAATCGAAGCCAGGTTCCGGCCGACTTTAACCGGAATGGTAATCTTAGGCACATTGACATCGAAGATTTGCTGGCTCTGCTCACCAGAACCCAGCCGGTCAAACTGCTTATCCGGCGTCCAATTTTCCAGATGCACAATCAAGTCGAGGTTGGTGTGCGTCCGCACGGCGCCGGCGCCAAACAGATTCATGACATCGATAATGCCCAGCCCGCGAATTTCCAGCAAGTGGGACAAAATCGCCGGCGCTTCCCCAACGATGGTTTGTTCATCTTTTTGGTAAACATCCACGCGGTCATCGGCGATCAGACGGTGGCCCCGCTGAATCAGCTCCAGCGCCGTTTCGGATTTACCAACGCCAGAATCCCCGGTAATCATGACTCCTAAGCCATACAAGTCGACGAGCACCCCATGCATGCTTTGGCGTTCAGCGAGCTTTTCTTCCAAATAATCCGTCAGCAAACTCGACAGCCGCGTTGTGGGCAAATCAGATCCCAGCACCGGCACCCGCACTGCCGCGGCTGCGTTCAGCATTTCCGGCAGCGGCTCAATGCCCCGCGAAACCAGAAACGCTGGCGTATCTTCCGCCGCCATGCGTTTGAAAATGACGAGTCGCTCCGGGGCGGACATATTGCGCGCAAAGGCGCTTTCCGTGCGGCCGAACAATTGAATCCGTTCATGCGGATAGTAATTGAAATAGCCCGTCAGCTCCAGGCCAGGCCGCGAAATATCGCTCACCACCACCTGGCGCTCCGGCAAATAATCCTCACCGCTATACACCTTCAACTTGATATCGGTCACCAATTGCTTCACGGAAACTTGATCTGCCATCAGGTCCACCCCGTCTTTCACATAGTTAGGTTAAGTTTATCATCACTGAAGGCAAGTGAACAGAGGAAGGCTGTGAAGCAGGCTGTGGAGGCGGGCGCACTTAGCGGGATGATTAGCCTAGGTCAGCACATTGAAGCCGTTTTTTGGCTTCGAGGTGCTGGCCGTAGCTAATCACTCCCGCATTGCCCGCCGCAACGCAACTACAGGCTGTGAGGCAAGGCGCACTTAGGGGGACGGGTAGCCTAGCTCCGGGCATTGCCGGCGCTTTTTGCCGGTGAGGCTCAGAGCGTAGCTATCCGCTCCCCCGTTGCCTTGCTGAACGCAACTAGACTGTGGCGGGCACCGCACTTAGCCGGACGAGTAGCCTTCTAACACGCCCCGGTTTCACGCAAAAAAGGAACCTGCCCTAGCAGATTCCTCTCTCATACGTTAATCGCGTCTCGGTTCCCCAAGCGTGGCATTCACGACACTGACAATGATGGCCAAAATCATTTCGGCCCCAAAGCCACTGAAGATGATGCCCGGCACCAAATGCGCCATCAAGCTCACCATCAAGGCATTCAAGATCAACAATGAAATGCCCAACGTCAGCAAGGTCAGCGGGAAGGTCAAGACCTTCAGGATTGGCCGCAAAAGCCCATTCAAGAGCCCCAGCACCACTGCGCCGGTTAACGCGGTTTGCCAATCGGCCACATACAGTTGCGCCGGAAATAGCTGGGAATAAACGATGAAAATCACCATCGTTAAAACCACTTTACGGATGAAACCCATTAAAAATCACTCCAGTCATCATGGTGCTCATGATGTGCTGGCTTTTCTTCGTGCACATGATGGGCTTCTTTGCGTTGCCGCGGCACAAATTGTTGCCAATCTTGATGCCGCGCCGGCCGGTTGCTGCCGTTGCGGCGGCGCAAGACCCACCAGACAATCAGGCCAATCACCACTGGCCAAAAAAGAATGTGAATCAACGCGACTCCGATAAACAGGCTCATGCCGATCACCAAGATCAACGCAATGCCCACCGCGATTAAAATGATGGGAAGTAACAGTAATGGCATGTTAGCCCTCCTTATTTCGTCAGCTCAGTGTCTTTCAGTTGCACATTACCACTGGAAACATTGAGTTTCAATTCGCCGCTGCCGGTGCCTGGACGATCCAAGGTCAGATTTTTGACCTTATCATCCAACACCACGCCGCTCATGCGACTCTTCAAACTGCCAAAGCGGGTTTTGATTTCACCCTTGGCCGCCACGCTGGCAGGCAAAGCCAGTTTCAGATCACCGTTGACGCTTGAAGCCGTTAACTGGGTGAAGTCGCTGACCAAAGTGGCCCGCACCGTACCATTGACGGTTTTCAGGTTCAGCACTTTGGCATTACCTTTAACTTTGATATCGCCATTGACGGCATCCACCAGCAAATCGTGAATCTGGCCGCTGACATGGACACTGCCATTAACGCCTTCGGTTTCCAGCATCACGGCGTCTAAATCCGTGAACTGCAAGTCGCCATTGGTGCTCTTGGCGTAGAAGTCCTTACCGGTCAGGTGCGCGGCTTTCACGTTCCCATTGAGCAAGCGCAAGGACACGTGGTCATAGCTGCGCGTTGGCAAGGTAATGATCAGGTCGGCTTGCACCCGCTTGTTCGGTACTTGGAAAATCAAATGATCATCCGTCACTTCGATGCGGCTGCGATCCAGAAAGGCCTGCAGCGGCTCGCCATCCATTTTACCAAATAACTTCACGTCAGCTTGAATGGTGATGTCGTCGCCGTCGCCTTGCACCAGCTGCACATCCCCGTTGGCCACCTTGACATCAATGATGGAGGCCTGGCTATTCGGGTAAGTGAAGGTGTGACTGAACTTTTCTGTTGCCAAGCCTGGCACGCGGACGGTTACATCTTTCCAATCCACGTTGTCGAGCACATCGCTGAAGGTCTTCTTCATGAAAGACCCCAGCTGGTTCGTAGCGTCATTCACAGTTTTGCCAATGTCGTTCAGCGCGCTCTTGGTTTGGTCTTGCCAGTCATCAGGCAGGACATGGTCGGTAAAGCGTTGCTTGGTGAGCTGGCGCTTTTGCCGATTCAAATCACTGAGCTTGTTGCGCAGTTGTTCTTGTTGATCGGCCAACTGCACGAGTTCCTCGCCCAGTTGTTCGTTTTCGCGTTTCAAGGCGCCGCGTTCTTGGTACTTATCCGCGGTCAAAGTGTCCAAATCTTCCATTGTGTCGAGCACAATGATTTGTTCCTTGTTGGCCGCCACTTTAGCGCGGGTCTTTTTGATCTGCATCGTGGCCGCATCCAGGCTGCCAGCAGTTTCCGCAATCTGGGTATTCAACGCGGTTAACGCTTCGTCTTCAGCTGACGATTGCTGCTGCGGTTGCGCGGCTTCCGGCTGCGCGGTGGTTTTGTTATCAGTGGTTTGGGCCTTAGCCAAGTTTTCGAGCAAGACTAATGCTTCTTCACTGGTGATGATCCCTTGTTTGACTAAATCTAAAATCCGTTCACGTTCATTCATGAGATTACCTCCACGGTTTTGACTACTGCTCTGTAGTTATAGTATGAACGGTCCCGGGTAAAATGACATAGGGCCTAAGGTTGATTTTGGCTTCGGGCCGAAGATGCGCAACGGCCTGCGCCCATCGGCAAAGAAAAAACAATCTAAGATTAGTTCCGGTAAGAGCTGGTGAATTCCAGTTTCTTACCGGAACTTTCTTTTTGCCCGTTACACTGAAGATGAAGCTAAGATCGAACAAAGCCCCTGGGACTTCGAGTCCGCAGCATTAAAAAAATCTCCGTCATCTTCGTCGCGCAAATCTGGTTTAAGATTGTGGACCCTTGAGGTCGTGTTTAGGAAATGAGTTACGAGAAGAAGATGCGGCTAGCTTCACCGGTTCAGAAAGGAAGTAATATTTTGTCCGATGTATTCGCATTGGATGTTTCCAAAGGCCACAGCTACGGTGTTTGGTATCGCGATGATCAGTGTCTAAGGGAGTTTGAGTGTGTGCACAACAAGATTGGTTTCGCTCAGCTCGGTCAAATGATTAAGCAAGCTGATGACCCGGTTGTATATTTTGAAGCCACGGGTATCTATTCAGAGCCACTAGTGCGGTTTTGCCAAGACCATCAGTTACGATACGGCCGCTTGAATCCGTTAGAGCTACACCTACACTCAGAGTCCCTGAGGCGAGTGAAGACAGATCAAAAAGATGCTCACAGGATTGCTCTATCTGTCCTGCATCATCAGTATCGGTTGACCACTCCCTGGAAGCCGGAATACGAGCAATTAAGGCAACTTAACCGTTTCTATCAACAAGTGATCGTTGATGTTAAGCGCACGCGCCTAAAGCTATATACCGCTCTCCAACAGACTTTCCCAGAAGTTGAAAATTTGTTCAGCTCTCGAGTATCAAAACTTGCACTAAACGTGATTCTTCTATTTCCGCACCCAGACTTTGTGCGTGGAATCTCACGTACTTGTTTGAAGAACAAACTGATGAATCAGACAGATAAAAAGCTGTCCAAGGCCAAGGGGCTAAAGTACGCTGAGAAGCTGATCACCTTCGCCAAAGATAGCTACCCTGCCGCCAATTCAGACAGTATTCAGGTTCAAGAAGTGCAATATTACTGTCGCCAGCTGATCGAGTTGACCATGCAAGAAGACTCGCTGCGTAAACAAATGACGACTGCCGCGGAAGCTTTACCACAATTTCAAATCTACCAATCAATGCCTGGCATTGGGGCTTTATCGGCGGCGCAACTGATTGGTGAACTCGGTGATATTCGTCGGTTTGATAATGCCAACCAAGTCAATGCTTATGTTGGAATTGACCTGAATCGCTATCAATCTGGTAAGTACACTCGCCAAGATCACATCAATAAGCGCGGTAACCCACACGCCCGTGCCTTACTATATGTGATTGTTAGAAATATGATTAGTCAAAAGGCCGCGGCGCCTAACCATATCGTCGATTATTATTACAAACTAAAAAAGCAACCCTTCCCGAAACGAGATAAGGTTGCCGTCGTGGCTTGTATGAACAAGACACTGAAATGCCTATATGCCATGGTCATGGCAGGCACAAAGTATCGTTACCGATACACGGACTCGAAGTCCACTATTAGCACGGAGTCGTAAGCTCCGACACCTGTATAGTAGTTCAAGCCACGTCGATTTAAAAGAGGAGAAGGCGAGGTTTATTTAACTTACCTAAAAAGCGATGACCGTTTGCGGCCCCCACCCCTAAATGCGAAATCCAAACACTTAGGTTCAAGACCTAAAACTCGGTTCCAAACCCTTGACTAATCGTAGGAAAGGGGCTGTGACAAATGTCACAGCCCCTACATTCACTCCGAATGTTCCAACAGAGTTACGTGCCAAAAGGCCGGAGCCGAGCAGCTAGCTACGCCATCCACCGAGTCCAAAGTTCGGACTTAGTAGATGGCTAGGCTACCTGTCGGCTCCAAAACCGCCTTTTGTCACAGCCCCACGCTGGTCATCAAGGTTTAAAACCCATCCTCTTTGGCATTGGAATTCAATTCCAAAAGCTTGCCAGTTTTGAGGTACAAAATCCATTCGCAGATGTTGGTGACGTAATCGCCGATGCGTTCCAAATAGGAAGACACCAGCATGTAATCCATCGAGCCCACGATGGTGTCGGCATCGCGAGTCATTTCGTCAATGCAGCGCTGGTAGATGTCCTTAGAAAAGGCATTGATGCCATGATCTTCTTCAGCAATTTTGCGTGCTTTGAGCACATCTTCTTTGACGTAGGCATCCAGCACGGATTCCACCATCGTCTTCACCGCCGCCGCCATTTCGGCAATCACTTGCTCAATCGCAGGCACGCGGGTTTCGCCTTTAACGCGAATGGTGGATTTGGCAATCGATACGGCATGGTCACCCATCCGTTCCAGATCTGAGCTGGCCTTCATGACGGTCACAATCATGCGCAGATCGGTGGTCACTGGCTGCTGCAAGGCAATCAGTTCAAAGCAGCGCTTTTCCAAATCGACCTCGCGCTTGTTGATGTGGTAATCATTGTCGATGACGGTGTGCGCCAAGGCTTTGTCATGATTCACAAACGCCTTCACGGAATTAAAAATGGCTTCGTTGACCATCATGCCCATCTCGGAAAAACGAGCGTGCAAATCATTCAACTCGTCTTCAAATAGTCGCCGCATGTCGGACCTCCTTTGTCTGTTGACTTACCCAAACCGGCCGTTCAGGTAATCTTCCGTTTCTTTTTCTTTGGGATTCAAGAACATTTTCTTCGTATCATCGAATTCCACGACGCGGCCTTGCAGGAAAAAGGCGGTTTTGTCGGAAATGCGCGATGCCTGGTGCATGTTGTGGGTCACTAAGATAATTGTATACTGACTGCGCAATTCCAGCAGCATATTTTCGATTTGAGTACTGGAAATCGGATCCAGCGCCGAGGTCGGCTCATCCATCAGAATAACTTCGGGCCGCACTGCCAGCACCCGCGCAATGCACACGCGCTGCTGTTGACCCCCGGATAAGGACAAGGCGCTTTCATGCAACTTGTCTTTGACTTCATCCCAGATGGCCGCCGCCTTCAAGCTGGTTTCCGCCGCCTCATCGAGCTGCGCGCGGTCCTTAATGCCGGCTAAACGCAGCCCGTACACCACGTTATCATAAATCGAGAAAGGGAACGGGTTAGGCTGTTGAAACACCATCCCCACTTGCTTGCGTAGCTGCACCACATCGGTATCCGGCGCATAAATGTTTTTGCCTTCAAGTTCAATGTCGCCGGTAATTTTGACGTTGGGAATCAAATCGTTCATCCGATTCAAAATCCGCAGGTAAGTGGACTTCCCGCAACCTGACGGGCCAATCATGGCGGTAATTTCATGCTCATTGAAGGCCAAATCAATCCCGGTTAAGGCCTCAAAGTCGCCATAAAATAAATGCACATCGCGACTGGTGATGACTTGTTTTTTCATCGCTGCCTCCTATACCGGTTTAGCCAAAGTGGCCTGATACATAATCTTCCGTGGCTTTAATCTTGGGCCGGGTGAAGATTTTGCGGGTTTCATCATATTCGATCGCTGTGCCAGAATAGAAAAACGCAGTGTAGTCGCTAATCCGGGCCGCTTGTTGCATGTTGTGGGTCACGATGATGATGGTGTAATCATCCTTCAGCCGCAACAACGTTTCTTCAACCGTGGCGGTGGAAATCGGATCCAAGGCACTCGCTGGTTCATCCAGCAGCAAAATATCCGGCTTCATGGCAATGGCCCGGGCGATGCACAGGCGCTGCTGCTGGCCGCCGGAAAGCGACAAGCCGCTTTGGTTGAGGTCGTCTTTGACCTGATCCCAGAGCGCCGCCTGCTTGAGGCTAGTTTCCACCAGCTCATCCAAGACTGCCTTGCGCTTTTCGCCAAAGCGCCGCGGCGCAAAGGTGATGTTATCGTAGATCGATTTGGCAAAGGGATTCGGACGTTGGAACACCATGCCGATGTGCTTACGCATCTCATACACATCCACCGCATTGGAGTTGATATCAAGGTCCCGGTACATGATCTGGCCGGTGACCTTAGTGCCTTCAATATTATCATTCATCCGATTCAGGGACCGAAGAAAAGTCGACTTCCCGGAACCACTGGCGCCAATCAACGCCGTAATCTTGTAGCGTTCAAATGGCAACGACACGCCATGAATCGCTTCTTTTTCCCCATAGAAGACTTTGAGGTCCTTGGTGGCGATGGCGATTTCTTGGCCGGCGTCAAAAGGCTTGAGATACGTATCGGTCAGCGAATAGTTTTGCATAAAATCCCTTCTTCCGCTACGATTCAGCGGTCATCTTGCGATACAAGCGATTACCCAGGAACCGGGCCAGGATGTTGAATAGCAGCACCGCTAAAATCAATACGGCACTGGCGCCGGCGGATACCGCGGCGGCATCAGGCTGAATGCCTTCGGAGTTGATTTTCCAAATATGAACAGCTAAGGTTTCCGCCGGCCGGATCGGATTAAGCGGACTCGCGATGTCAAACGGATTCCAGTCGCTGAAATTAAGCGCCGGCGCACTTTGGCCGGCGGTGTAAATCAGCGCCGCGGCTTCACCGAAGACCCGGCCAGCGCCTAAAATCATCCCAGTGATAATCCCAGGCAGTGATTCTGGAATCACGACATGAATCACCGTTTCCCAGCGCGACAGCCCTAGCGCCAGCCCCGCTTCCCGCTGCGCAAAGCTCACTTGCCGCAGCGAGTCTTCCACGTTTCTGGTGAGCAGCGGCAAGTTGAACATCGTCAAGGCCAAGGCGCCAGAGAGAATCGAGAACCCAAAGTTGAACTGCAGCACGAACACCAAAAAGCCGAACAGCCCTACCACCACCGAAGGCAGCGAGCTCAGGATTTCAATGGCCGTCCGGACAACATCCGTAATCCAGTTGGCCTTGGCGTATTCCGCCAAGTAAATGCCGGCGCCAAGCGCAATCGGCACGGAAATCAGCATGGACAAAACCAGTAGGTAAACCGAATTGAACAGCTGAATGCCAATTCCCCCGCCGGCTTCAAAGGCTTTGGCGGGCGAGGTGAGGAAATGCCAGGACACATGCGGCAAGCCTTGGATTAAAATGTAACCCAACAGGCTGGCCAACAGCAGGACGATGATGCCAGCAATGGCATACAAAATGCCGGTCGCCAGTTTGTCTTTTTGTTTCGCGTCCATCACTTCATCTCCCCTTTCTTCCCAATCCAGCGAATCAGCAGGTTAAAGGCCAAGGACATGAGCAGCAGCAGCAGGGCCAAGGACCACAAGGCATTATTTTCGAGGGAGCCCATCACGGTATTGCCAATGCCTGAGGTCAACACTGAAGTCAAGGTTGAGGCGGGGCTGATCAGGTTTTGCGGCAGCAAGGCGGCGTTACCAATGACCATTTGCACGGCTAGCGCTTCCCCGAAGGCCCGCGCCATCCCGAACACCACGCCAGTTAAAATGCCTGGCATGGCGGCGCGCAACACTACCTTAGAGATGGTTTGCCAGCGCGTGCCGCCTAACGCCAGACTGGCTTCGCGGTAATGGCGCGGCACGGCACTCAAGGCGTCCACCGTCATCGAGGTCACCGTCGGCAAAATCATGACGAACAGCACGAAGGTCCCGGCCAGAATCCCAAAGCCGGTGCCGCCAAAGACATTGCGAATCAGCGGTACCACCACGGACAGGCCGATGAACCCGTAAACGACACTGGGAATGCCCACCAGCAATTCAATCACCGGCTGCAGCACCCGTTTGCCGACTTGCGGCGAGATTTCCGTCATGAAAATCGCGGCCCCTACGGCAAAAGGCGTGGCGACAATCGCTGACAGGAAGGTGACCCCAAAGGAGCCCACAATCATCGGCAAGGCGCCGACTTGTGGGGCGCCGTGGGCATCTTTCACCGCTGGCGACCAGGTGGTTTTGCTCAGAAAGGACCAGAGATTGACTTTATTATCGAAAAACGTTGCCAAGCCCCGTGTGGCCACGAAGGAGAAAATCGCCACCACCACCAGCACGATGATGCTGATACAGGTGAAGCTGATCCAGCGGCCGCGCCGTTCCAGCTTGGCGGCTTTGGAGCGATGGAGCATCGCTTCTTTGATTGGATCCATCTTAGTTGCCCCCTAGTTTAACGAGATTGCCGCGATAATCGCGTTCAACTTTCATTGCAGTCATGGGAATGTAGCCCATTTTGCTGACGAGTTTCTGTTGCATGGTGGCACTTTGAATGTAGGCCAAAAACTTCTTGGTCAAGCCAGTCGGCGCGCCTTTGGTATACATATGTTCATACGACCAAATGGGCCAGGCCCCGGTGGTGACATTCTGGTCGGTGGGTTTTACGCCGCTGAGAGCCAGGGGCCGCACAGTTTTGTCCACATAGGAGAACGCCACATAAGACACCGCCCCTGGCGTGCTGGCCACAATCGACCGCACCATCCCGGTGGAGTCTTGCTCCTGGGCCGCCATCGGTTGCCGGTCGCCGAGCACCCATTTTTCAAACGTGGCCCGGGTACCGGAGCCTTGCGCGCGGTTAACCACCACCACTGGCAAGTCTTTGCCGCCGACTTGCTTCCAGTTGGTGATTTCACCGGTGAACAGACGGCGCAGTTGCACCACCGTCAAATCAGACACGCCCACGGCTTTGTTCACAATCGGGGTAATGCCAACCACCGCCACGCGATGATCGACCAGCTTTTTGGCGTTGATGCCGGTTTTTTCTTCGGCGAACAGATCCGAATTGCCAATTTCAACAGCGCCTTCTTGAATTTGCGAGAGCCCAGTACCACTGCCGCCGCCTTGGACGTTTATGAAGACGCCTAAGTGATCGCTTTGATACTGCTCCGCCGCGGCTTCCACCAGCGGCTGCAAGGCACTGGAACCCACCGCGGTAATCGATTGGCTGTTACTTTGTTTTCCGCACCCGACTAAGGCGAGCAAACCGGCCAACACAATAAAAATCAGTCGTTTTTTCACATCCAACCCTCCATTGACATAACAGAATTAATTGTAGCAATCACGTGTAAAACTAAAGGTCAATCCTTGTAAAAGGTGGGTAAATCGGCCAGGGGCAAGGACACAACGAAGGTGGTGCCCACCCCAAGCTGACTGGATAAAGAAACTTCCCCGCCCAGTTGCAGCACCATATCATGCACGATTGCCAGCCCCAGCCCAGTCCCACCATTGTGGCGACTGCGGGCCTTGTCGACGCGATAGAAACGCTCAAAAATGCGGGCCTGATCATTCTCGGCAATCCCAATGCCGGTATCGGCGACGCTCAGCAGCAGGCTCTTATCGTCCGTGGTGGCAGTCACGGTGACCTTGCCCCCATTGCGATTATAGAACACCGCATTGTTGAGCAGGTTGCGCACGACTTGTGAGAACTTCACCGGCACCGTGGTCAGCGTCAAGTCATCAGGAATGATAGTTTCCAAGGTCAGGTTCTTTTCTTCAATTGGCTTGCGCAAGTTCACCAGCGCCGTTTGCACGACTTCAGCCACTTTCACCGCCGTCGCTTGCGCCTGTCCGGTATCAGGCCGCGACAAGGTCAAAATATCGGTAATCAGTTGGGTCAAGCGCGTGCTTTCATCAAAAATAATCTGCAGGAACTGATTGAGCGTCGCCGGGTCATCCTTGGCGCCATTCAGCAGCGTCTCGGCAAAGCCGCTGATCGCGGTCACTGGCGTCTTCAGCTCATGGGAGACATTGCCCACAAAATCCAACTGCATTTGTTCAACTTGCCGCAGATAGGTCACGTCATAAAGCATCACCAAGACTTCCAAATGATCCGTGCCGCGGTTAAGCGCAATCACACTCGCATCAACCGCTTTTTGGGTGTTAAGCATGGTGAGTTCTTTGTGGTGCGTTTTCTGATTGCGGTAAGTGTGCTCAATCATCCGTGCCAGGCGGTAGGTTTTGATGTCATCAAAATAATCATGCTTAACCGCCGCAATCTGGTGGCCTACCAGCGTGCCCATCGCTTGGTTAGCCAGCACCACCTGACGCTCATCGTCTAGCAGCATGATGCCCAGAGGCAAGTGATCGATCAGGCGGTCAAAGGACGCTTGGCGAATGGCCACCTTATCCCGCAAGTGCCGCATCTCTTCGTCCAAAGCGTCAATCTGCTTGCCCATGGCCATGAACGCCGAACCTGGGGTCAAAATAATCGGCTCTGGCACCCCGCCGGCTTCGATGCGGGCCAAATTACTAGTCATTTTTTCGACATGGCCATTCCAATAATGGAATCGTTTGATCATCAAAGTGGCAATGGCCAGCAGGCCGAGCACACCGACCACAATCAGCGTCCAGGCAAAGGCCGGCGCTTCAGAGAACAAGGTGGCGCGCTGCTGCCAGACGCCAATAAAGGTCGTGCCTTCCCGCGCCACATAGACTTGCTCGGCTTGACCGTTGACCGTCAGCGTGGTGGTATGGCCAGCAATCGTGCGCTGGCGGTTCACCAGATCCTGCAGCAAAGTGCCGCGCCGATCAGTGGGTTTGCCTTTCAGCACCGTAAAGGTCACATGGTTGTCTTTTGCCAGCGGTTGCACTTGCGCCGCTGCGCCGTCAAAATCCCGGTAGGTTTGATACAGCGCGCTTAAATGATCTCCTTGCTGCTGATAAAGCGTCCGGTCCATGCCGAACCAGAGTAGAAAAAAGCCTGCGACGAAAGTAATCCCCGTCCAGGCGAGCCGGCGCTTGAATCTGCTACTCATTAGGCGCCTCCATTTGGTAACCAAAGCCGCGGACCGTCTTGATGTAGTCCGGATGCTTTGGATCCACTTCAATTTTATCGCGTAAATGACTGACTTGAATATCCACCATCCGCGTTTCGGCCGGATACTCAAAGCCCCAAACGCCGTTTAGCAGCGCATCACGGGAAAGAATTTTGCCGACGCGTTGTGCAAAGAACACCAACAGTTCGAATTCTTTCGGGGTCAGCTGCAGGCGCTCGCCATTTTTGGTTGCTTGATAATTATCTGGGTCAATCACCAACTCGCCAACGCTGAGAATTTTGGCTGGCGCCTTGGCGCTGGTTGGCGTCGGGGCTTGCACCCGGCGTTCGATGGCTTTAATCCGCGCCACGATTTCCCGCGGCGAGAACGGCTTGGTTACATAATCATCCGCGCCTAACTCCAGACCCACAATTTTATCGGTTTCGCTATCCTTGGCGGTTAAAATCATGATCGGCGTTTTGTTGTCAGCCGCCCGAATTTTCTTGGTCACTTCCAGCCCATCCAACCCTGGCAGCATCAGATCCAAAATGATAAAGTCAAAATTTTGCTGCAGCGCCAGGCTTAAGGCGGTATCGCCATCCCCGGCGGTGGTGACAGCGTAGTGCTCTTTTTCCAGGTTGTATTGCAATAAGGTCACGATCGCTGGTTCATCATCGACAACAAGAATTTTCTTCATGCTTGCTCCTCCGCAAATGTGATCATTCCTAATTCATGTGGGGCCCCTTTGAAAATCGCGGTTTCGGCGAGACGTATCGCCCCATCTAATCGCATGACCTTCAGCCGGCAATAGGTCGGCTGGGTTTGAAGCGCCGCGTAGAGTTCGGCTTCATTGTGCACCGGCAGATGGTTGCAGGTCAAAATAATATCGCCGGCCTGCAGCGCCATTTTACTGGCTGGCGTATCAGGCTGAACTGCCACCAGCCGCACGCCGGCACTGGTTTGGGAAATCGCTGCCGCGCCAAGCTTGGTGGCGCGCCAGTTGCCAATGCCCACAATCACGCCAAGCACCGCCAGCATCGCCACCGCCGAACCGGCAGCGGCGGGCCGCCAATAGGTCAGACCGGCGATGATCAAAGCCAGCACACTGGCGCCTAAGTATTGCCAGCGCCACTGCAGCGTCGCGGCTTGCGGTAGCTGCCGCTTGGTCATCAGCGCCGCCCCAATCACCAGCGGTACGAACAGCAAAGCGAACTGGTGCGTCCCAATCCCCAAGGTCGGCCACCAGCTCGGGGCGGCGAACCAAGTCCCCGGCACTGGCACCACCAGCGGCAACCAGTACCACTGGCGGTGGCGATAAACCGCGACTTTTGCGCCGCGCTTGCCTGCCACCACTTTGGGAATGTCGATCGGTGGATTGAGCAAATGAAGCAGCAGCGCCGTGGCGGCCCAAATCCCCGCCACCAACACGGCAAACCCACCAACCCAAGCTCCTAACGCCAAATGGGCACTAGGAATGAAAGCGACTAACCCGGCGAGGGCAAAGAACCATGGCGAAAAACCAAACCACGATAGCAGCAGCGCCACCACATTCAGCCCCACCACCGTCAGCCACACCCATTGCGGTAGCAAGGCCCCGGCTGCCAAGAGCATCCCGTCGAGCACCAGGCTGACCGCGACGCCGCCAATTAACCCGGCCCATAGTCCAGTCCAATGGCGATCGATGCCAACGCCAAATAGCCGCCTTTCTTGGCGAATGCGCAGCACCCGGCCGAAACCAGCGACCAGCGCGCCCACCCAAGTCACTGGGCTTAAGATAAATGAAAGCACGAGCTGTCCCATAGGTGCCCCTTTCCTGACTGGATTTACTGTAAGTATAGCATATCTGACGCGAACTCGAAGCGGGATGAATTAGGGCTAAGTAGGCATAGCAAAAGGGGCTGCGACGAGTGTCACAGCCCCTAGCATTTAGCTTAACTGTTATAGCAGCACTGCGCGCCAAACAGGCAAACTCGCCTTTTGTTACAGCCCGCTTAAATTTTCAGGAAGCGGCGCATGGAAACCACCGCACCTAACGCCCCGATGACCATCCCGATCACTGCCAAGGCGAGATCGATCCACACCAAAAATGGCATGTTGGGATACAACGAGAACCCATTAGCCGCTACCGTGAATGGCGCATTGCGCGTTACCAGGCCGTAACCAAAGTCGACAATCAGCATCGGCAGCACCGCGCCGAACAAGCCGGTCCAGGCGCCTTCCAGCAAAAATGGCCAGCGAATGTAGGCATTCGTTGCCCCCACCAGTCGCATGACGCCAATTTCAGTGCGCCGCGACAAGATGGTAATCCGGATGGTATTGGAAATCAGGAACACGGCCACAAACAACAGCAAAATGGTAAAGCCGAGCCCCCAGCGCTGAATGGTGGCCACGGTCTTAAAGAGCTGCTTGGCCTTGGCGCCACCATAAGTGGCTTCCGACACATGCTTGAGTTTGTCGGCTTTCTTGGCCACTTTGATCGTGTCCTTGGCGGCTTTCGTGTCTACCACGAACACGTTGTTCAGTGGGTTTTGATCGCCCTTGAAGGTCTGCCACTGCTTGCCGTAACTGCCAACGATGGTGTCCAGTTCTTGGCTGGCCGAGCGGAATTGCACGGACTTGACTTCGGCGAAGTCCTCCAGTTCCTTTTTCAAGGCTGCCTGTTGCTTCTTGGTGGTGCCTTTTTGAATGGAGACCCGCACCCGCACGTCATTTTCAACCTGGCTAGAAACCCGGTTAACATTGGCCAACAAGGCTAAGAAAATCCCCACCAACAGCAAGGTGACCGTCACGGCAGAAACCGCCGCCACTGACATCCAGCCGTTGCGTTTCAGGCTCTTGAGGGAATCTTTGAGGTGGCGCATCATGACATCAGTCTTCATCGCTGTAACTCCCTCCTTGTTCGTCCCGTACCAGGCGGCCGCCGGCAATTTCTAGCAAGCGGTGCGGCCGGGCATTGACGAGTTCGCGATTATGCGTCGCCATAATAATGGTGGTGCCATCGGCGTTGATACGCTCCAAAATGTCCATGATGCCATCAGACGTATCTGGATCAAGGTTCCCAGTCGGTTCATCGGCAATCACGACATCTGGCGCGTTAACAATGGCGCGGGCAATGGACACTCGCTGCTGCTCGCCACCGGAAAGTTCACTAGGGAACCGGCGCACTTTTTGTTCCAAGCCAACCAGCTTCAACACATGCAGCACGCGCGGCTTAATGTCTTCGTCGCGGGCTTCGATAACTTCCATCGCATAGGCAATGTTTTCGTACACCGTCAGCCGCGGTAGCAACTTGAAGTCCTGAAACACAATGCCGATGCCGCGCCGGAAATAAGGCACATCCTTATCGCTCATTGTACTGAAATCATACTTACCAACCTGGATGGTGCCGCTGGTGGGCACCAGTTCATGGTAAAGCATTTTAATCAACGTTGACTTCCCGGCACCACTGGGGCCGATGACATACAAAAACTCCCCGGGGTCCACCGTCAAGCTGAGATCTTTAATCGCGATGACACCATTGGTATACTTTTTCATCACGTTTTTCATCTGAATCATGACTTCGCTCCTTTATTGAATCACTAGGCCGAGTATAGCAGACCAATAACACAGACTGATTGCAACCACGTTACAATTGCTTTCAGACTGGATTCGACTGGGCCAGCTGCCACTGCAAATAGGCATAGATGAACGGATTAAGGTCGCCGTCCATCACGGCCTGGCCATTGCCGGTTTCATAATTACTGCGGTGGTCTTTGACCATCGTATAGGGATGAAACACATACGATCGGATTTGGGAGCCAAACGCCACGTCTTGCTGCTGACCTTTGATGGCCGCCGCCTCTTGGGCTTTTTTCTCTTGCTCGCGCTGATACAGCTTCGCCTTCAACATCGCCATCGCGGTGGCTTTGTTTTGGAACTGGCTCCGCTGAGCCTGACTCGAAGTCACAATGCCAGTGGGAATATGAATCAGCCGCACGGCGCTAGAGGTTTTGTTAATATGCTGCCCACCAGCGCCACTGGAGCGAAAAACTTCCATCTTGATGTCTTCGGGCCGCAAATCGACCTCAATGTTGTCATCTAGTTCCGGCATGACATCAACCGAGGCAAAGCTCGTGTGCCGGCGCCCTGCCGCGTCAAACGGCGAAATCCGCACCAGCCGGTGCACGCCTTTTTCGCTGCGCAACATGCCATAAGCATTGGCGCCATTGATCAGCAGCGTCACGCTCTTGATGCCAGCTTCATCCCCAGCTTGATAGTCGGCGACTTCGACGCTGTAGTCATTCTGGTCGGCCCAGCGCTCATACATCCGGGTCAGCATCGAACCCCAGTCTTGGGCTTCAGTGCCCCCAGCCCCGGGGTGAATTTCAACGATGGCGTTATTGTGATCATAAGGCTGGTTCAGCAGCAAGGTCATTTCGTAATGATCCAACTGTTCTTGCAGCGTGGTGATTTGGGTCGTGACTTCCGTTTGCAGCTCGGCGTCAGGCTCTTCCTGCAGCAGCTCAAACGCCACTTCAATGTCTTCCAGCTGATTCTGTAAGTTCAGGAAGTTATCATGCTTGCCTTTCAGCTGATTGTTTTCATCGATTAGCTGCTGGGCCTGCTCAGCGTGGTCCCAGAACCCGGGTTCCGCCATACGGCCTTCGTTTTCAGCGATGCGTTCGTTCAAGGCATCGAGGTCAAAGCGACCCCCTAAAGTGATTAATTTTGGCCCGCATGGTGGCCAAGATGGTGCGCATTTCTGCAATTTCCATGTTTGTGTGCTCCTTTTTTTGCCTCGTCTAGTGTACCATGCCGACAAAAATGGGACAAAACCATTTTGGTTTGCCCCATTCCCGATTCGCTATTAACGGCGAATGTTTTGCCGAATCTGTGCCTTCATGAACAGACGGGTCACACCATCGTCCATGTTCGCAATCATTTCTTCAAACATCCGGTACGCTTCTTCTTGGTATTCGACCAGTGGGTTCATTTGCCCATAACCCCGCAGGCCAACGGATTGCCGCAGCTGATCGAGCGCATCGATATGATCCGTCCACAGACTGTCGACCACCCGTAAAATAACGACTTTTTCAAACTCAAGCATTTGGTCTTTATCGCCGAGCTGGCTGAGCTTGTCAGCGTAGTTGGCTTCCGCTAAGGCTTGGAGTTGCGCGATGATTTCGTCTGGCGTCTTGTCATCCAAGGCTGAGCGCTTCAAGTCCTCATCAGTGACCATATTGGTAGTGACATAATCGTAGATCTTGTCCAGATCCCAATCTTTCTTGTCGCCTTGGGTATGCGCCAAGACAATTCGCGTGACGCAGCGATTGATCATGGCCATCAAGACTGCCTTCAGGCTTTGGTCTTCGTTGATCACTTGCTGGCGCTGCTTATAAATGACTTCGCGCTGTTCCCGCATCACATCATCATATTGCAAGGTATTCTTACGGGTATCGTAGTTGTTCCCTTCAACCCGCTTTTGCGCGGATTCAACTGAGCGGGAAATCATCCGACTGCGAATCACTTGTTCATCGTCTTCCAGCTTGAAGCGATCAAGCATTTGCTTGATGCGATCTGAGCCGAAGCGCTTCATCAAGTCGTCTTCAAGGGACAGGTAGAACTGCGTCGAGCCTGGATCCCCTTGCCGGCCAGACCGGCCACGCAACTGGTTATCAATCCGGCGGCTTTCATGGCGTTCGGTCCCGATGACGGCCAAGCCGCCCACTTCCTTGACGCCAGGGCCGAGCTTGATATCGGTCCCCCGCCCGGCCATGTTGGTCGCGATGGTGACAGCGCCGCGCTGGCCTGCGTTCATGACGATTTCGGCTTCACGGGCATGGTTCTTCGCGTTCAAGACGCTGTGCGGAATCCCTTCATCATCCAGTTGTTTGGACAGGCGTTCGGAAGATTCAATGGCGACGGTACCAACCAAAATCGGTTGGCCCTTTTCGTGCCGCGCCTTGATATCGGCAGTAACGGCGTTGAACTTGGCATCCAGCGTCGGGTACAACACATCAGGTGAATCCACCCGGATGACCGGCTTGTTGGTGGGAATGGAAATGACTTCCATGTTGTAGATTTCGCGGAATTCTTCTTCTTCGGTTTTCGCCGTCCCGGTCATCCCGGCCAGCTTGTTGTACATCCGGAAGAAGTTCTGATAAGTGATGGTCGCCATGGTGGCATTTTCGTCTTGAATCTCGACGCCTTCCTTGGCTTCAATCGCCTGGTGCAGGCCATCCGAGAAGCGGCGACCTTCCATGGCGCGCCCGGTGAACTGATCGACAATCAGCACTTCGTTTTCCGGTGACACCATGTAGTCGATATCCTTCAGCATGATGAAGTTAGCCCGCAGCGCCTGATCCAAATGATGGGTCAAGGCGGTGTTTTCGGTGTCATAGAGGTTCTTCAAGCCGAAGATTTTTTCGGCTTTGCGAATCCCGTTTTCGGTCAAAGACACGGTCTTGGTTGGCCAGTCGATCTTGTAGTCGTCTTCTTCTTTAAGCGTCTTGACGAAACGATCCGCCCGGATATAAAGCCCGGTGGACTTTTCAGCCCCACCGGAAATAATCAATGGCGTCCGCGCTTCATCGATCAAAATGGAGTCAACTTCATCGACAATCGCGTAGTTCAGCGGCCGCTGAACCATTTGCTGCTTGTACACCACCATGTTATCGCGCAGGTAGTCAAACCCAAGTTCACTGTTGGTGGAATAAGTGATGTCGGCATCGTAAGCGGCGCGCTTCTCATCGGAGCTCAAATCGTGGGTATTGAGGCCCACACTCAAACCGAGCCAGTTATACAACTCGCCCATTTCGGTCGCGTCACGGCCACTCAGGTATTCGTTAACGGTGACCACGTGCACCCCTTGGCCGCCAAGGGCATTCAGGTACACGGGCATTGTCGCGGTCAGGGTTTTCCCTTCCCCGGTTTTCATTTCGGCGATGTTACCTTCATGCAAGGTAATCCCACCAATGATTTGCACGCGGAATGGGAACAGGCCCAGCACCCGCTTGGCGCCTTCACGGGCAACCGCAAAGGCTTCTGGCAAAATATCATCCAGCGTTTCGCCTTTTTCCAGGCGCGCTTTGAGGGCCGGTGTTTTGGCTTGCAGCTGTTCGTCGCTTAATGCGGCATATTCATCTTCATAGCTTTGGACTTGATCGGCGATTTTA
This sequence comes from Lacticaseibacillus suilingensis, assembly GCF_016861845.1. Taxonomy (GTDB): domain Bacteria; phylum Bacillota; class Bacilli; order Lactobacillales; family Lactobacillaceae; genus Lacticaseibacillus; species Lacticaseibacillus suilingensis. The sequence continues at coordinate 75,350 of NZ_BOLV01000008.1, read as the reverse complement.
CCAAGCCGCGTCACTTCGCGCTTGTCGCTTTCAACCCATTTTTTTAAGACGTTAGGCATTGTTGATCCTCTCCTGTCATCAGTATGCGCATAATACTGACAGTATCTTATGTATTTTAGCATTGATGAAGCGGCTTTAACACCTCGTTAAAATAAAAAAACGCAAATCCTCACCGGATCTGCGCCATGTTTAATCAGCGATTGCTTTATTCGTCGGTTTCAATCAGCCCATAACGGCCATCCCGACGCTTATACACGATGCTGGTCCCATTGGTATCGGCATCTTCAAAGATAAAGAAGTTATGCCCAAGCATATCCATTTGCAAAATGGCTTCCTGCGAATCCATTGGCTTCAGTGATACCCGCTTGGTGCGGACCACTGTCAGGTTATCCTCTTCTTCCGCTGGCTCAGTTGGTGCTGGCGTGCCTTCTGGGGCCACGTCAATCGGGGCAAAGCCCTTTTCCCGCGACTTACGGTTGATCTTGGTCTTGTACTTGCGGACCTGCCGTTCCAGCTTGTCGGTGACTAAATCGACGCTGGCGTACAAATCAGGGCTAGTTTCTTCAGCGCGCAGGGTCAGATAGGACAATGGAATTGTCACTTCGACTTTGGCGGTTTTATCAGGATACACCTTCAAGTTGACGTGCGCGGTCGCCTGAACTGAGCTCTCGAAGAACTTGTTGAGCTTGCTGATCCGCTTTTCGACATAACTGCGGATGGCATCAGTGACCTCGATGTTTTCGCCACGAACGTTGTATGTGAGCATAAAACTTCTCCCCTTTCATCCGTGCAAGTCGCTTGCACGTGGGCGATTGGGTCTATTAAAGCCCTTTCACCCTACACCCTTATTATAGCGAACTGCTCGCCTTGAAACAAATATAATCCGTTTATCTAATCAAGGTCCGAGCCGTAATCGTGCCCTGATAGCCGGCCTGGCGCAGTGCGGCCTGAGCATGATACAAGGTGCGGCCGGTGGTGTATAAATCATCTAATAAAATCACATGTGGCGGCAACTTGGCCGGCAAATGCGCCGTGAAGCTTTGCGGCGTCTGCAGGCGGCCTTGGCGATCTTTTTGGGCTTGCGGCATTGCCGTGTCGGCTTTCTTCAACCACAGCGCTAGCGGCAAGTGGCCAAACAGCCCAATCACCGGATCAAAGCCGCGCCGCGCATAATGCCCAGGTTCAGAAGGCAGCGGCACCAGCGCCGTACGCCGTGTAGGCAGCTGAAGTTGGTCAGCAAAGGCTTCATGCAACCGGTAATCGCCTAAGCCTTTGTACTGCTGAATAAAGGCTTTCATGGCTGGTGTATAGCTAAACCAGGCGCGGTTGTGGAGCAGCGCATACCCTTGCTGCCGCCAGCGCTGGCAGTCGGCACAAAGCTTTGGCGAGTGGGCGCGGCCGCAACCAGGGCAAGCCGTGGCGGCCGCAATCGGCGTGAATTGAGCCAGGCATTGGGCACACAGCCGACTCAGCGTTAGCGGTTTGAAACTGAGCAACTGCGCCAGCGCCCAATCACTGCGTAAAGGCTGCTGGCATAGCAAGCAGTTCATGACTGGCGCCGATTCATTTGCCGAATGGCATGAATCGCCTCAACTTGGGCCAGGGTGACGTGCCGCGCCAAAAACCACACGGGATCATCAGGGTTGGCCGCACTGCGACCGGCCCGGCCAGCCATCTGAATCAGGCCACTGGCCGAGAATTGCGGATCATCGGCGGCCACCACTACCACGGCGCAGCGGGGAATGGTGACCCCGCGCTCCAAAATCGTGGTCGTGAGCAGCACCGTAAACTTACCTTGCCGAAAGGCCTGCACCACCGCCGCCCGGTCGGAATCGGCGGCATGCGCTGTGCGCACCGCCAGCCCAACTTGCTGCAGGTGCGCCGCCAGCGGCTTGAGCCAGGCAATCCGGGGCACAAATACCAACACCCGGCGGTCAGCAGCCAGGCTTTGCAGAAGCGCCAAATCCCGCTTGCCCAGCTGCTTAGGCACCTGTTTGAGCGCCGTCAGCCGCAGTTGCGGCACCGGCAGCGGGGCGCCATGAAACCGCCGCGGCAGAAACGCCACTGCCAGTTGCTGGCGTCTGACCGCCTGTTGCATCGGCTTATCTGGTGTGGCACTCAGAAAAATGGTTGGCCCGCGCCTAGCCTGTTTGACCGCTGCCGCCAGCATCGGGGTTTGCGTATACGGAAAGGCGTCCACTTCATCCACCACCATGAGATCAAAATGCCGATAATACCGCAGTAGTTGGTGGGTGGTGGTCACCGTTAAATCCGCGGGGTTTTCTGGCCAGGCGCTGCCGCCATACAGTACCGCCAGCGACGCCTGCGCAAATGCCTGCGCAAAACGCGGGGCTAATTCGCGCACCACATCGACTCGCGGTGAGGCAATGGCCACCCGCTGCCCCCGGCTTAAAAACGCTGCCACCACCGGAAATAACATTTCAGTTTTGCCGGCCCCGGTCACCGCCCAGAGCAAAAAATCCCGGCCTTGGTCGACTGCTGTTAACGCCGCCTGGGCGGCTTGCTTTTGCGCCGGGGTCAACGTGCCACGCCAGGTCATGGCACTGGGGTTGGCTGGTCCTGATGGCAAGCGCCAAAGCTTGGTCGTGGTGGTCACCCGCCCCAGCCCCACGCAGGCGGTGCAATACTGCCGGCCATCCGGTAATGGCGCCAACGCGCGCTGCTGACAGCGCTGGCAGCGCCCGGTTTGAATGGCCATGATTGGCGTGACCTGTGCTAAACTGGCCATAGTGAGGCTCACTTTTGGCAATTCTTCATCAGTCAACTGAAAGCCTAACGGCAACATTTTGCTCACCTCAAAAGGAGATTACGCAATGTCTGAGTATCGCACCATCAAAGCCGCTGGTCAGGCGGAACTGGTGATTAAAAAATCGCGATTCATTTGCCAGGTGGGCCGCGTGCACACCGAAGCTGAGGCCCAAGCCTTTATTGCTGGCGTGCGTAAACAAGAACCGAAAGCCACGCACCACGTCCCGGCTTATCAACTCGGCGATGACGATCACATTCAGCGCGCCAGCGATGATGGTGAACCTGCCGGTACCGCTGGCGTGCCGATGCTCAAAACCCTGCAAGAAATGGGACTGCATGATGTCGTTGCCGTTACCACGCGGTACTTCGGCGGGATCAAACTCGGTGCTGGCGGCTTGATTCGAGCCTACGCCAACAGTGTGGCGGCAGCGGTCCATGAAGTGGGCATCGTGAGGCGCGTTATGCTCCAAACCATGAACCTAGCCGTGCCTTACCCCCAGCTCGATTCGCTCCAGCATTATCTCAACACCAACGCCATTGCTTTACTCAACAGCGATTACGGCGCAGCGGTCACGTTAACCATTGCGGTCCCCAAATCTGAAGCCGCCGCGGTGGCCATGGCCATCACCGACTTAACGGCTGGCAAAGTTGGCATCACCTTGGGGCCGCTGCAAGCCAGTGAGGTCCCAGTCACCGAATAAAGCGCTAGCAACGCAAAAAAGGCCATCAAACTCCAGGTTTGATGGCCGCTTTGTTGCGGTTATTCGGGATCTTCTTTGGGATTGATAATCTCGGTTTCAGTTTGAATCGGTTGGTTCTTTGCCCGCAGTTTGAAGGCTTTCGCATTCATAATCTGATGTTTCGAGAAGGCCACGGTGCGCGGCACGCTGATGAACAACGGCACGACTTCTTCGACCACATTCGAGAATTCAAGGCCGTACCAGTTGGCCGGGCTCGTGGTGACATTTTGCAACCAAAGTCGGCCGCCAATCAAGCGGCGCTGCCACCCTGGGATATTTTCCGTCGCCATCAAATTCTGCGCTTGCTCGCGAATGATAACGAACTTGAAGTCCCCGACATTGCGGTTTTTGACCGTGGTGTACTTTGGCGTCTGCGGATCGATCACCTTGGCGTTGAGCAGGTCATTGATGATCTTACGAATGTAGACATTGACATGCTGTGACATTCTGAAGCCCAAGTAAATCTGGACCGAAATCACATTGCGGGTGTGGAGCATGTCGACGGTGTAACGCATTTCCACCGGCTTGTCGGTTTCATTCACCGTCACGAACCAGTAGACTTTGGCGCGCTTGGGCCGTTTGTCCAAAATCGAGTACAGCGTGGAGCGCTTCAGCCGGTACCCCGGTTTAACCTTGGTCATGTAAACCAAGTTCGTGGTGTAAGTCGGAATGCTGTCATCCGCCGCCAATGCGGTCAGCTGATCCAGATAATCAGTCAGCACGACATATTCGCTTTCATCCTGGTAATGCTCGCGGACTTTGTTCCCGAAGTACCACACCACCATCATCGCCAAAATCAGCAACATGATGAACAGCGTGATGTAGCCCCCATGCAGGAACTTCACCAGGCTGGCAATCAGGAAGACGGTTTCGATGATGCCGAAGAAGCCGGCCACCAACGCCGCCATTGCTCGCTCGATGTGCATGGCCAAGAATTCGTAAAGCAACAAGGTCGTCATCAGCATGGTGACCGTGATGGCCAAACCATAAGCCGCTTCCATGGCTTTGGAAGTCCGGAAGAACCAAACCACACTCAAGGTGACCAAACACAGGAACCAGTTCACAAAAGCGATGTAAATCTGACTGCGTTCACTGGATGGATGCTTGATGGCCATCCGCGGCAAGAACTTCAACCCCACGGCTTCGTGCACCAGCGTGTAAGAGCCGGTAATCAAGGCCTGCGAGGCAATGATCGCCGCTGCCGTCGCCAGAATAATCGCGTATGGCCGCAGCCCCGTTCCTAGCATTTCATAAAACGGGTTCATCGTCGTCAGGTTGGCATACGCCGCATCTTGATAATGCGCAATCAACCATGCACCTTGGCCAAAGTAGTTCAGCATCAACATGACATAGACAAATGGCCAGGTGGCATAGATATTACCCTTGCCGACATGGCCCATGTCGGAGTACAAGGCTTCCGCCCCAGTGGTGGCCAGGAAAATACTGCCTAGCAAGAAAATGCCGACTTTATTTTCCGGGCTGAACAAGATCTTAATCGCATAAACCGGCGACAAAGCCTTCAAAATTTCCAGATGACCAGACATATGGCTCAGGCCAGCCACCCCGAGGAACAAGAACCACAAGAACATGATTGGTCCAAAGGCGTTCCCAATCTTCGCGGTGCCGAAGCGCTGAATCAAAAACAGCGCCAGCAACACGCCGGTGGTAATCACCAGCACCACGGTTTGGTTATTGCTGAAGACAAAACGGCCAAAGGTTTGACCCTTTAGCCCTTCCAGCGCGGTGGTGACCGTCACAGCCGGTGTCAATGTGCCATCCGCCAGCAGCGCTGCGCCCCCAATCAAAGCGGGAATGGCCAGCCACGCGCCACGGCGGCGGACCAGAGCATAAAGCGCAAAGATACCGCCTTCGCCGTTGTTATCGGCCTGCATGGCCAGCACCACATACTTGATGGTGGTCAAAATCATCAGGGTCCAGAAAATCAGCGATACCGACCCAATAATGTAATCAGGCGAAAGCGCCCCAACCGAGCCGGCATCAGCGATGATCGCGTTCATAACGTACAGCGGTGACGTCCCAATATCGCCGTACACGATGCCCAAAGTAATCAACATGCCAAGCATGGTGGCTTTTTTCTTACGTGTCATTTTTCTCTCCTCAACCTCCACGCTTTACCGCGGTGGAAGAAACTACTGTCAAGGAATCATAGCTCATTGCTGTGATTGCGTCAAACTGTCAAGGCTGCGGAGCTGGACGCACTTGGCCCGACGGGTAGCCTAGCGTTAGGCATTGCCGCTGGGCTTAGCGGCGAGGCCTAATGCGTAGCTAGCTGCTCGGGCGTTGCCCAGCGCAGCGCGACTACGCTTACAGCACTCAACTGTCGGCCGGGCAGGCCAGCTTCCGCAGGCATGGGCTGGAACGTGGTGGCCAGCGCTTTGAGCCTCTACGCGTCTCAAAGTCGCGGCTTGTTCTAAGCCAACAAGTTGGCTAAGAACAATTTCACCACTGAGCCCCTGCCTGCTCCAGCTGACCCGCCCTAGTTTGATCGTAAGATGCTGGATAGCGTCTCACTCACGAATTCCGTCTTGTTCAATATTAAGACCCAGATGACGCAACAGCCAAAACAGGCATCATGATGTAACGATAAAACTTGAGCCTCACTATTATTGACCGGACCCGCGGCCACCGAATCAAAAAGTGCCAGGTTACCCCAGCGCTTGTGATCACTTCGCGTATTCCACCGTCCTCTTTTCGCGGATGACAGTGACTTTGATGTGACCTGGATATTCGAGTTCTTTTTCGATGCGATTGCGAATGTCGCGCGCCAAGACGACGGATTGTTCATCCGACAGGGCCTCAGGCTGCACGATGACGCGCACTTCGCGGCCAGCTTGAATGGCATAAGAATGATCGACACCGGTGAAACTGTTGGCAATTGACTCCAACTTCTCCAAACGGTGCAGATAATTCTCCAGCGATTCTGACCGGGCGCCTGGGCGGGCGGCGGAAATAGCATCCGCTGCCGCCACTAAGACCGCAATCACACTGGTTGGTGCCACGTCGCCGTGATGCGAGGCAATCGTATTAATCACCACTTGTGGTTCTTTGTACTTGGTGGCTAATTCCACCCCAATTTCCACGTGGGAGCCGCCGACTTCACGGTCCTGCGCTTTCCCGATATCATGCAGTAATCCTGCGCGTCTCGCTAAATTGACATCTTCACCCAGCTCAGCGGCCATAATTCCAGCCAGCTTCGCCACTTGAATCGAGTGATCCAACACATTTTGCCCATAACTGGTCCGAAAATGAAGGCGCCCTAAAATCTTGATCAGATCCGGATGCATGTTATGAATGCCCACGTCAAAAATGGCTTGCTCCCCGACTTCACGAATGCGTTCATCCATCTCCTTGCGCGCCTTGTCGACCATTTCTTCAATGCGAGCAGGGTGGATTCGCCCATCCTGAATCAGTTTTTCAAGCGCCATCCGCGCAATTTCACGCCGAATCGGGTCAAACCCTGATAGCACAACGGCTTCCGGGGTGTCATCGATAATCAAATCAATGCCCGTTAAGGTTTCCAACGTCCGAATATTACGCCCTTCACGGCCGATAATCCGGCCTTTCATGTCGTCATTCGGCAAAGTCACCGTCGTCACCGTGGTTTCGGCCACGACATCAGAGGCGCTTCTTTGGATGGCATCAGCAATCAACGACTTGGCCGTGCGGTCAGCCGTTTCATGCGCTTCATCTTCACTTTCTTTAATCAACTTCGCCCGTTCATGGGCCAACTCTGCCTTGGTGGCAGTGAGGATTTGGTCCCGTGCTTGGTCTTTGGTTAAGCTGGCAATGCGTTCAAGTTCTGCTTGTTGTTTGGCAATGGTTGAAGTAATGTCTTGTTCTCGCTCGTCCAATTGTTGCTGCCGATCGTTGAGGTGCCCCTCGCGATCCGACAAGCTCTGTTCCTTCCGATCAAGGGTATCATCACGATGGTCCAAGGCCTCTTCCCGCTGCAAAACGCGGTGTTCTGACTGTTGGACTTCATGGCGCCGTTCCTTGAGTTCGTTTTCCACCTGCGTGCGATATTGATGGGATTCTTCTCTGGCCTCGACTAATTTCTCTTTTTTTAGCGTCTCGGCTTCTTTGTTAGCAGTCTCGATGATCCCGGCAGCACTATCGTGGGCTTGGTTCAAAGTATTCTGGTGGCTCCGTTTCTGAAGCCAGTTTCCAATCAACAATCCGAGCAATAAAGCGATGACTGCGAGGATTATCGAGATCAGCATTTCTGCGCTCATCTTTTCACCTCCGCATCATCAATTTCTTTCAAGATGCAAATTATATTTTTAAATATGACACAAGGTCGATTGTAGCGGTTTCGCGATTTACTGTCAATACAGGGCCAGGCCGCCAGCCTTACGCTAAAAAGGCTTTGACGCCGGTTCTAGCCAGCATCAAAGCCTTTTTCAGTTACTCTGCTTGCAGCGTTTTCAATAGCCAAAACAACCCGGCTTTGACCGCCCGCCCGCGAACGGCCGCCCGGCTGCCAGGAAAATGAAACAGTTGGGCCTGAGCTTCCTGGCCGCGCTGGGCTAACCCAATCCACACCGTGCCGGCCGGTTGACCATCATTCGGGCCCGGCCCGGCCACGCCGGTAAAGCTGACGGCGAGATCCGCTTCGGCTTTGGCCAACGCGCCAGTAGCCATCGCCTTAGCAGTGGCTTCACTGACCGCCCCATCACGATTGATTGTGGCTTCATCAAGGCCGAGAAAGGCTGCTTTGGTGTGATTTGAGTAGGTGACAAAGCCGCCTTTGAACCATTCAGATACCCCTGGCACATCCGCCAAGGTCGCTTGGAACGCGCCTGCAGTCAAGCTTTCCGCGGCCGTGACTTGCTTTTGCTTTTCCGCCAAGGCTTTCACCACCGCTTGCGGCAAGCTATTGTCGTCGCCATAGCCGTAGAAGTACTGCCCGAGGCGGCTTTGAATTTCAGCTTCCATGGGATCAAGCAAGGCCTTGGCCGCCGCTTCATCAGCCGCTTTGGCAGTGAGGCGCAAAGTGACTTCATAGGGTTTGATGTAAGTGGCTAACGTGGGATTAGTTTGCCCTGCAATCAAATCCGCCAGCACCGTGGTGACTTTGGATTCACCGATGCCGAAGAACCGGAGCACGCGGCTCACCATTGTGGCATCGTGGCCTAGGGTTTTGAGCAGATAAGGGACCAGCTGATCAAGCACCATCGGCTCAAATTCTTTCGGCGGGCCTGGGAGCAAGATGTACTGTTTGCCTTGGCTGACGCTCACTGCACCGACTGCCAAGCCGACCTTGTTCATCAGCACCGTGGCGCCGGCAGGATATTTAGCTTGGAGCAAATTGTTTGGCGTCATCGGTTGTTGCTGCTGGGCGGCATACGCCTGCAGTTTCGCCAAAGCCGGCGCATCATCCACCAGCGCAACGCCTAAATGCGCGGCTAACGTCTGCTTGGACAAATCATCTGGCGTGGGGCCCAACCCACCAATCAAAATAATAATCTCGGCGCGCTGCTCCGCCAAGGTGATGGCGGCGTCCAACCGGGCCTGGTTATCACCCACCACCTGCTGATTAAGGCTGTCGATGCCTAACTCCGCCAACTGATTGGCCAAAAACGCGCCATTGGTATTGGTGATTTGTCCGAGTAAGATTTCCGTGCCGACTGCGATTAATTCTGCGCTCATTTTGCCACCTCGAATGATTGACTTGATTGCATGAGAAAAGCGCAAGGGCGAAGGCCCCTGCGCCGTTGGTTATTGTCCAAATGAATCCGCAAAGACACTGCGATTTTTGTAGAAGTATTCGACCCCGGAGTACACCGTAAAAATCACGGCCAGGTAAAACAGAATTTCACCCAGGCCAACGCCGAAGATGGCAGGAATGCCAAAGTCATTCATGAATAGAAAGACAATCGCCAAATCCTGAGTCACGGTTTTGATTTTGCCAGGCCAAGCTGCGGCGAGGACCTCACCGCCATTGGCTAACAGCAGCCGCAAGCCGGTCACCGCCAGTTCCCGCCATAAAATAATGGCGACACCCCAAGCCGGGATAATCCCAGCCGCAGTGAGGAAAATGAAGGCGGTCATCACCAGCAGCTTGTCGGCCAACGGATCGGCAAACTTGCCGAAGTTGGTGACCAAGTGCCGGGCCCGGGCAATTTTGCCATCAGCCAAGTCTGTCAGTGAAGCCGCCACAAAGATAATGGCTGCCACCAGATACGTGACGCTGAGCTTCGCGCTTCCCAGCATGATGGTGCCGGCTGGCCAGCCCAATACCAGCAAAATCGTGAACACTGGAATCAGGATAATCCGTAGCATCGTCAGTTTATTTGGTAAATTCACGCCTAATCCCCGCTTCCTGTGGTACTGCTATCAGCGAGCTTAAAGGTAATCGTCCGCACCACGCCGGTAGCCCCGCTGATATCCACGGTCTTATCGTTCAACTTGATGGTGGTCCCTGGCGTATTGCCCGAATGCACGGCAAAGCTCGTGACTCCATCGGGCAAATCAACAGTGTGATCTGAGCCGCCTTGGAGCGTGCCTTGCCAGCTGATACTACCGTTGACGTACACTGCAATCCAAGCGGCGCCATCAGGAGCAGCGACCGTCAGCTTGTTGCCAGATTTAGGCAGGTTGGTGACCGTGGCCGTTTGCTGACTGGAGCTGACCGTGGTTACCGCAACGCTCTGTTCAGCTTTTTTACTGCTGGATGAGGCCTTCTTCTTGCTGGAAGAGGCCGCCTTTTTGCTCGAGCTGGTCTTCTTGGTCGAAGACTTAGCTGAGCTGCTGGCTTTCTTCGAAGAAACCGAAACGCTGGCGCTGTCTGTCGGCACGGTTTGCTTGGGCCCTTGTGAGGACTTCCACATCACAAAGTACACGCCGAACACAATAATCACCACCGCCACCACAATCATGATGGGTACGGCATGCTGGCGCAACTTGTTCACTGGGCTGGCGGCGCTACTACGTTCACTGCGGGTCCGATTTTCAACTGATTGTTCAACATATTCCTGCGGCTGTGTGTCGGGAATATCCTGCTGAAATTGTGTGAGCAGCTCGTCGGCGTTCAGGCCAACGGTTTCCGCATATTGCTTAATGAAGGCCCGAACGTAAAAGTCACCTGGAAGCGCATCAAAATTGCCTTCTTCGATCGCGATCAAATAACGCTTTTGAATCTTCGTGATCTGTTGAAGGTCATCTAATGTATACCCTTTTTCAATTCGAGCAGTCCGCAGCTTTTGCCCAATTTCATCCATTTGTTTTCTTCACCCGCTATTAATTATTCGTCGTTTTCAGTATAGCATGAAAATTACATCCCATGAATTAAGAAATTGTTGAGATGCTAACGCAGCCAACCCCCGGTGACATATAACGTTTGGCCGGTTAAATACATCGCTTCTGGCGCCAGTAAACTGGCCACATAGTAGCTGATATCCTCTGGCTGGGCTAATCGACCAGCGGGAATATCCGCCTGCACCGCCGCTAAAGCCTCCGGCGAGAAAAAGCGATTCATCTTCGTCGCCACCGCGCCTGGTGCCACCACATTCACGGTGATACCAAGACTGGCTACTTCTTTAGCATAAGCCCGGGCAAACGCTGACTGAGCGCCTTTCACCGTGCTATAAGCGACTTCCATCGCACTGCCACTGCCGCCATAGACGGAGCCAATAAACACCACCCGGCCGTGCCCTGAAGCGGCCAATTTGCCTTGGAGCTTGGTCAACAAGGCCATGGGCGTGAGCAAATGCACCTGCATCAGCTGGGTCATTTCCGGCACCGTGCTGCTTTCAAACAGGTGATACGCCGTCGCCCCAGCCGCAAACACCACTGCATCTACGGCAAATAATTGCGCGGTGAGGGCATCCAAATGTGCCGGGTCGGTTAAATCATACCGCATCGGGATAAAATCTTGCTTGGGATAAGCCTTCACCAGTTCGGCGGTCAGGGCCGTCACAGGCGCCTCATGGTCATGATAATGCAGATATAAGGACCAGCCTTGGCTTGCCAGCCGACGCGCACAGGCCTGGCCGATATCGCCACTGGCGCCAAGAATCAAAGCTGAACTCATGGCTCTACCTCCGGCCGAATGTGAAAGACTGACAACGCGTCAACATCAAAGAACGTCGCCGCCGCGGCCTTTAAGTCAGCCAATGAGATGGTGCGCATGATTTTGGCCACATCAAAGTCGTTCACCTGGTAAAAGCTTTGGGCGCTGAGCTGGTTCGCAGTTTGTTCCAGTGAATTCAAGGACATGTAATACTTACCCAGACTGGCCTGCTTGATGCGATCAAAGCGGGCTTGCGTCAAACTTGGCTGGTCTGCACCATTGGCAATCACCGCCGCCACCGCATCGGACAACCGCGAGGGTTCATCCGTATCACCGGAAAACAGTGCGTAGTTATACGTGCGGCCCGCCGTGAATTCAAAGTCAAACGAATCATCCACCCAGCCCCGATCGTACCAGTCCTGGTAGAGCGGTGACGAGTCACCAAATAACATTTCCAGCAGGAGCAAAATCGTCAGCTTGTACCGCGTGCCGGCTTCATCATCAGGAATATCCACCTGCCCTTTCAGCCCAACGGCACTTTTCGGCCGAATGACCGGCAAATCAGCAGCGCGATAAGGCAAAATTTCCGCCAGTGAACCATCAAAGGCCACCCCGCGCACAATCGGTGTCGCCGGCGCAAAGGTCTTGGCGGCTTGGTTAGCAGTGATTAAGGCCATGATTTGATCAGGATCAAAATGGCCCACTAGCGTCAGCGTCATGTTGCTGGGCTGATAGAACGTCCGATACGCCCGGTACAGCTTCTCCGGGGTAATGGCGGCAATCGAAGCCAGACTGCCGGTCACATCTTGGGCAATCGGATGGTCCGGATACAAGTTACCTAAAATGCCATAGTACAAAAGCCAGCCAGGATCATCTTGGTACATCTGAATTTCCTGGCCAATAATGCCTTGTTCCTTGGCCACAGTTTCGTCACTGAAATAAGGCGCCTGAACAAAATCCAAAAGCGTGGTGAGATTTTCCGCCACGGCATTCGCCGAGGAAAATAGGTACGCCGTATTGGTTGCGCCGGTAAAAGCATTGGCTGAAGCGCCGGTTTGACCAAATAAGGCAAAGGCATCGTGATCTTCTTTTTCGAACAGCTTGTGTTCCAGAAAATGGGCAATACCTTCTGGGTCCTGCACCATTTCACTGCTGCCAGCCGGCTGATAACGCACATCAATGCCGCCGTAATCTACGGCAAACATGGCATAAGTCTGATGATAGGCCGGCTTGGGGACCAGCTGGACGCGCAAACCATTGGGCAAGGTTGCTTTGAGCAGGGTTTCCCCTACTTCGGGATACTCGAACTTCTCCAGCGCCATCACCCTTCCTCCTGTTCTTTCAGCAAATACACAGCCTGCAGGCGCCAAGTTTGCGCTGCCGCCTGCACTTCGGCTTTGGTCACCGCATCAATCGCCGCGGCATAAGCGGCAAAACCAGGTTGGTGGTTCACCGCTAAGGCGTGCAGCAACTCTTGGCGGGCCAAAAAGCGCGGCGAATCATAGGCCGCTTGCCGGCTATTGCGCAAGCCTTCCTTGATGCGGTCCAGCAGGTCATCCGCAAAGGCCCCAGTCTGGACGGCTTGCAGTTGTGCCGCGATCAGGGCCTGCACGCGTTTGGCGTTTTGGCCATCGATGCCAGATTGCACCACCATCATGTTCCGAAACGGATCGAAGGCAGCGCTGGCATAGTAAGCCAGGCTGGCTTTTTCCCGCACGTTGGTGAACAGCAGCGACAGCGGTGAGCCGCCAAACAAATCAGCTGCAACGACATTAGCAAAGTATTTGCGCCCATACAAATCGGCATCCACATGGTAGGCCAAGTTCAACTTAGCTTGGTTGACATGCGCCGTTTGCGTTTTGGTGCGGAATTTGCCCACTGGCCGGTCGACGGTGAGTTTCATCGGCGCCACTGCCCGCGGCGCAAAGCCCAAAGCAGAAGCCAGCGGCAAAACGTCTGCTTCTGTCACCTGGCCAAGCACCACGATTTCGATTTGGTCATGCGCCAGCATCTGCTGATAGGTTTGCATCAAGGACGCTGGCGTCACCGCCTCAAGCTGCGTAATGGTGCCAAAGCTCGGCGTCATTTGCGCCGGCTGACCCTCGAAATAGAGCCGCTGAGTCGCCATACTGGCTTGCAACTGGCGATCCTCATCCAAACTCCCCAGGTAAGCGGCGAGATTTTGCTGTTCCCGGCCAAAAACTTGGGCATCAAACTCGCCGTCCGCCAAGAGCGGGTGCATCAAAACTTCCTTCAACAGTGCAAACCCCGACGCCAGTAGCGGTGCTTGGGCCAGTTGGTCGCTCACCAAATTCAAGGTCGCGGTCACGCGATGCATCTGGCCATCTTTGGCCACCCCAATGCCGAAACTAGCGCCAAAGAGCTGCTCTAGCGCCGCCGACAGCAAACTCTGGGTCGGATAAGCGGCGCTGCTGGTTTCCAGCACCGAGGTCAATAACGTGCGGGCCGCATAAGTGGTGGCATCTGCCGGGGCGATAAAATGAATCGCCACCCGCGTGGTTTTGAACTGGGTGGTGGGCACCACATTCAGGTAAACCCCTTGCGTCAATTCCGTTCGCATAGTAACTCCTTTGTTAGTCGTGATCAGATTCGTCAGGCTGGATAAAGACCTTGCGCGGTTTGCTGCCTTCACTTGGCCCCACCACATGATTGGCAGCCAAATCGTCAATCAGCCGGGCCGCGCGGTTGTAGCCAATGCGAAAACGCCGCTGCAGTAGCGAGGTGGAGGCCCCTTGCTGTTCAATCACAAACGCCTTGGCTTCTTCATACAATTCATCTTCCGAATCGCCCTGATCGGCTTTGTCCGTGCTTTCACTCGGGGCCATGTCTTCAACATATTCCGGTGCCACTTGGTCGGTGATGGCTTTCACCACGGCTTCCACATCGGCAGAAGGGATAAAGGCACCTTGAATCCGCATTGGCTTAGCCGCATCTATCGGCGCATACAGCATATCGCCGCGGCCCAGCAGTTTTTCCGCGCCGTTCATATCCAAAATCGTCCGGGAATCGACCCCACTGGACACGGCAAACGCAATGCGGGACGGGAAGTTGGCTTTGATCAGGCCAGTGATAACATCAACCGAGGGGCGCTGCGTGGCAATGATGACATGAATGCCAGCCGCCCGGGCCATTTGTCCCAGCCGCACCAAGGCGGTTTCGACTTCATTGCCAGCCACCATCATCAGATCGCTTAATTCATCGACCACCACGACAATCAGTGGCATGTGCGGCAAATCTGGATCGTTAGCCGCGGCGACTTTGCGATTATACTCGCCGATATTGCGCACGCCAGCGGCAGAGAAGCGCTCATAGCGATTCTCCATTTCCTTCACGACTTTATTCAAAGCCGATGGCGCCTTTTTGGCTTCGGTGATGACTGGCGTCAACAAGTGAGGCACGCCATCATACACCGACAGCTCCACTTTCTTCGGATCGATCAACATCATCCGCACGGCTTCTGGTTTAGTGGTCATGAGCAGGCTCGTGATGATGACATTGATCATCACCGACTTACCGGAGCCGGTCGCCCCAGCAATCAGCAGGTGCGGCATTTTTGTCAGGTCAAAGGTAATTACATGGCCATCGACATCTTTCCCCAGCGGGATGACCAGCGGCTTGCCAGGGTGCGGCGGGGTGGCTTCCAGCACATCACGATAACCCACCGTAGCGATTTGCTGATTCGGGACTTCGATCCCAATGACTGATTTTCCAGGAATCGGGGCCTCAATCCGAATATCTTTTGCCGCTAAGGCCAACGCCAGGTCATCAGAAAGATTCGTGATTTTGGACACTTTCACGCCTACCGCGGGTTCAATTTCATACTGCGTGATGCTGGGGCCTAAATTGGCGGCCTTCACCGTCACGTCCACGCCAAAGCTCTTGAGGGTATCGCGCAACTTAGCGCTGTTGGTCCGAATTTTACTCATTTCTTTGGACTGATCGACCGCCGGAATAGCGGTCAGTAGTTGCATGCTAGGGAGATTATAATCTGATGTGCCATCCCCAGCGGCCAGCGGCGCTTCGTCTTTTTCCGCCGAGTCATCCGCCAATAGTTCGGTTTGTTCTACTTTAGGTTTAGGCACATTGATTTTGAACTCATCGGCCTCAGCGCGCGGCGTCGGCAAGTCCTTTTCTGGGGCCGGCTGCGGCTGCGGCTCAGGGGTAGCGGTTGGTTGCGGTTTGGGCTTAGCCGCCGTTTTCGGCTTGGCTGGCCGTTCGGCAAATTGCGCCTGCAAACTGCGTACGCCTTCAGCGAGCTTGCTACCCAGCCAGTGCGCGGCGGCAAAGACTTGCGCCGCTTTGACGCCAGCGAGAATACTTAAGCCTACCAACACGAGGAGCCAAAACAAAATCAGCGCCCCAATGTTGGCTAACAGCGGCGTCAGCACATTCACTAGCGCCCCACCAATCAGACCACCGCCCACGCGATTGGTCGTGGTCATTAACGTGAAATCTTGTTGCAGCAGGCGCCAGGTCGCCAGCAAAAAATGCGCATGCACATGCTGCGCGGTCATTGCGAAGCTGGACAAAATGCCCAAGCCCCCCAGTGCTAGCACCCCACTGCCCCACAGCAGCCGCCCAGTTGGCCGCAGGGGTTTCCCCGCTACCAGCAGCCACGCGCCGTAAGCGATGAGCACCCCTGCCCCGATGAGATAGGCATCCCCAATCACCAAGCGGAAGCAGTTAGCAAAAAAGGTGCCAACAATGCCCAAGCGGAAAAAGGCCAGCGCGGCCACGACAAAAATACCGCAGCCCACCCAATTGAGCGTGTGGTCATCAGGCCGTTTCCGTTTGGTGGCCGGCCGTCTCTTTTTACTGGTTTTTCGCGCTTGCGCCATAACTGCCTCCTTGAATCATTCACGCCCATTATACACGAGGGGTAACGGAACTAAAACCGCCGAAAGCCCTAGGCCCCCAAGAAAAAAGCGGCTTAGACAGCCGCTCATGAGGTTATTTGAGTTTATCGTGCGGGTAAGTGTGACTGCGCTCCAGCCCAGCGAAGTTTTGCTGACGCAGCGCTTCGTAAACCACCAGCGCCGCACAGTTGGAGAGATTAAGCGCCCGCACCTTGTCGGTCATGGGAATGCGCACCGCCTTTTCGGGATTAGCGCGCATAAACGGCTCTGGCAGCCCAGTGGTTTCCTTTCCGAACATGAAATAATGATCCACCGTGGGATCACTTAAATCGCGGTCGGAATAGGTGGTTTCCGCAAACTTGGACACCAGGTACAAATACCGCTGATCTGGCACAGTCTGCATGAAGGCCTCAAGCGATTCGTGGTACACGATTTGAACCGAGGCCCAATAATCGAGCCCGGCGCGCTTGAGATGCTTGTCATCGACTGAAAAGCCCAAGGGTTTGATCAAATCCAACACACTATCGGTGGCTGCCGCCGTGCGGGCAATATTGCCGGTGTTAGCCGGAATTAAAGGTTGATACAACACAAGGTGGTTCGTCATTTTACGCCTCCGCTAAAAACATTGTTTCTATCTTACCACACAAAAAAACGTACTGCCTCGGTGTCTGCACGGCGAGGCGGTACGTTAATAAAGTTTTTCATCGCTAACTTTTATCAATTTCCCAAAAGCAAGCCCTGATAAAAGCCAGAAATAAAAATGCTTGTCAATAATCTAACACTTTTGTTCAGGAAAAGCAATCGAATCTTTAGAAGTTGTTCACTTGTAATAGACGAACTGCCACATGAATGTGCGTTGGTGGCGCTGCTAGCAGAGCCTCGCGTTTGGCTGTTGGCGCCTGCCAGCTCAGTGGCGTCATGGCCATCACATCGGCGAACTGCGCTGACGTCACTGGGAAGTCGTAGCTGAACAACTGACTGGTGGCCTGCGGATAGGTCGCCATGAAGCGGCTCAGCACTGCCTCATTACTATAAGTGGCTTTATCAGTGCCGGCATACAACCCGGTCCGCAATTCTTGCAGATACCCCGCTTCTGGGATCACCTTAAACAACCGGCCCCCAGGTTGCAGCACCCGGTCAAATTCGCGATAAGCGCCTGGCGAAAACAGATCCACTACGGCTGAAAAGCGTTTTCCCAGAAACGGCAGGCGGGCCAAATCGGCCACACAGTACAGCGCCGGCGTCGCCAGACTCCCAGCCAGATTAATCGCCGGCGCCGAAATGTCAAAGCCCACAGCCGGCGCCTTGGTCGCCAGAAACGCCGTTGGGCTGCCTTCCCCGCACCCAACATCAAGCACTAAATCCGCCGCTGTGAGTTGCGCTTTGATGGTCGTCAAAAACGGTTCAAAGAATCCCGCTTGGAGCACCCGACGCCGCGCCGCCAGCATCGGCGCATCGTATTCCGTCGGCACTGGCTTGTTCAGAAAGTTCACCGTGCCTTTTTTGGCCAAATCAAAGCGATGGCCATTTTCGCAAACCAGACTCGTTGCTTCCACCTGCAGCGGCTGCTGACACACTGGACAAGCAAATAACGGTTCTAACGCTGCCATCGCCTGGGCTTTGGCTAATATTTTGCGCAACTGCTTCGTCTCCTCTGTATTCTGAGCGCGTTTTCCAGTACACTTAACCTAAAGCGTTAAAGGAGGTTCACATGCTCTCGATTTATAAATACGATGATACCGTGGGAAAAATAAAGTCACAAGACAAAATCGAAGCCGGTGTGTGGATCAACGCCGTGGCGCCCACCACGGCGGAATTGACCAAGCTGATCAAAAAAGCGCGCGTGCCGGAAGACTTTTTGCTCTATGGCCTTGATCCTGACGAAGGGGCCCGCTATGAATATGATGAAGACGTTGATGCCCACCTGCTGATTTTTGACATGCCGGTGGCCTCAATCAATGATAAAAAGCGCGTCGTCTACAAAACTGTGCCGCTAGCCATCATTATCACTGCCACGGCGCTGATTACCATTGACCGCGAACCTCAGCCCTTGCTGGCGCTGTTTGCGGAAGGTAAAGTGGCCAACTTCAACCCCAAGATGAAGAACAAAGCGGCACTAATCATGATGTACCGCGCCACGGCCGCTTACCTCACCTACTTGCGCGACATTAACAAAAATCGCGAAAATTTGGAAAACAAACTGCAATCTAACCTGCGCAACGAAGATCTTTATGCGTTAATGGGCGTGCAGCGAGGGTTGGTGTACTTCATGATGAGTCTGCGGACTGACCGCAACGTGCTGGAACAACTGCAGCGCAATAACCCCCTGCGGCTCAATGAAGATGATCAGGATTTGCTTGATGATATTTTGATTGAAAATCAGCAAGGGACTGAAATGGCCCAAATTTCCAATTCCATCATCAGTGAAACTTCGGATACGTACTCGTCCATCATCTCCAACAACATGAACGGGGTCATGAAGTTCTTGACCTCTTACTCGATTATTCTCACCATCCCCACTTTGGTTTTCTCCTTCTATGGCATGAACGTGGAGCTGCCACTGGCGGGGATGCATGTCAGCTGGATCATCACGATTATCATCTCCCTGATTATCGCGGTCCTGCTGGGCTATCAGTTCTGGAAAAAGAAGTATTTCTAACCCTCACCTGCCAGGTTGGCTTTGCCACCTGGCTTTTTTTATTGGCCAACAGCCTGCCGTCTGTGCATTCGACATCCCTTTTTTCTTGAACGTTCGATACGTCACGAACATTAACCTGACGTTGCCCGAAAAAAATTTGACATTTCCGGACAATGTTTGTATATTAGCGCGTGGTGGCCTGCAACCCTAACGAAAATTCACTGCAGGCGAAAGGACGATCAACATGGAAATTTTCGATTATGAAGACATTCAACTGATTCCCAACAAATGCGTGGTGCGCTCCCGCAAGGAAGTCGACACCAGCGTTGAGTTTGGCGGCCGCACCTTCAAGCTGCCGGTTGTCCCCGCCAATATGCAAACGATTATTGATGCCCCACTGGCGAAGTGGCTGGCAGAACATGACTACTTTTACGTCATGCACCGGTTCAACCCGGAAACGCGGATGCAGTTTATTCAGGACATGCATGCCGCCAACTTATTTGCTTCGATTTCAGTCGGCGTTAAAGCCGAAGAATTCTCCTTCATCAAAGAACTCGCTGGCGCGGAACTAGTGCCAGAATACATCACTATCGACATCGCCCACGGTCATGCCGACATTGTGATGGATATGATTCGCCACATTAAAAAATACCTGCCCGATAGCTTCGTCATTGCCGGCAATGTCGGCACCCCGCAAGGTGTCCGCGACCTCGAAAACGCCGGCGCTGACGCCACGAAAGTCGGCATCGGCCCCGGCAAGGTCTGCATCACCAAAATCAAAACCGGTTTCGGCACCGGCGGCTGGCAACTCGCCGCGCTCCGCTGGTGCGCCAAAGCCGCCCGCAAGCCCATCATCACCGACGGCGGCATCCGCACCAACGGCGACATCGCCAAGTCAATTCGCTTCGGCGCCACTATGTGCATGATCGGCTCACTGTTTGCCGGCCATGAAGAAACCCCTGGCAAACACGTCATCAAAGACGGCAAAGAGTACCAAGAATACTTCGGCTCCGCCTCGGAATACCAAAAAGGCGCCAAGCACAACGTCGAAGGTAAAAAAATTCTCCTGCCAGTCAAAGGTTCCATTAAAGACACCCTCACCGAAATGCAAGAGGACCTGCAATCCGCCGTTTCTTACGCCGGCGGCCGCGACCTCAAAGCCTTAACCACCGTTGATTACGTCATCGTCAAGAACTCCATTTTTAACGGCGATCAATACTAAGCCACGAAAGGACCGGTAATTCGGTCCTTTTTGCTTGCAATGTTGTCGTAGCATCCTGGTCAAGCCAATCTATTTCCGATACCTCACCGCCACCGCAGCAGTGCCAATCAAGCCGACTAGACTAAAAATTAGCGTCAACGTGAGTGAAATTACCCTGGCCGCGCCCAAAAACAGGGCAATAGAGGTCAAGCAAACAAACAACCAGCCCCAACCAGTACGACCCCAGAATTTCTTTGACATGGACTGCCGCCTCCCAAATGATTTGGCAATACTGTAAGCCACAATTACAGTAGTTACAATCAATCAGCATCGCTGCGAGGTCACCACTACCCCAGGGCCCGCCAGTCGGAGCCGGCAGGGGCTCAGGGGTGAAATTGTTCTTGGCCAACTTGTTGGCCTAGAACAAGCCGCGACTTCGAGACTCGCAGCGCGAGGCTCAAAGCGCTGGCCACCCCGTTCCAGCCCCTGCCGGCGGAGGCTGACCGGCCCGGCAGTTAACACAAGCGTAGTTGCGCTCCGCTGGGCAACGCCCGAGCAGCTCCACAGCCTGTTCTTACGGGAGCGTTTTCTGGTATAATGCAGGAGATCGCGCTATTGCGCAAAGGAGGCAACATTGATGAAGGAAACAGTATTACTCGGTGGCTATACTCGGCATGAAGGCCAAGGCATCTACCGCGCCGACTTCGATTCAGATACTGGGGCAATGAGCACCCCGGAGCCTTATATCACGTCTTTGGGCTCACCCACTTACATGGCCGTCTCCAACGCCGGCATTGCTTATGCCGTGGATGCCGCTGACGGCAAAGGCGGCGTGGCTGCCATCGACTTGAACCAAAACCCACCTGTTTTGTTGAATACAGTGTTAGAACCTGGCACGTCGCCAGCTCACATTTCAATCGATGAAAAGCGCCAGCTGGTATTTGCTGCCAACTATCATGAAGGCCGCGTCAATGTCTACAAAATCAACGCGGACCACACCATCACCCCGACTGATGTCGCGCGGCACCACGGCCATGGTCCTAAGCCCGAGCAGGATGCTAGCCATGTCCACTTCGCTGGTCTCACCCCAGACGGCCGCTTAGCCGTGATTGATTTGGGCACCGATGAGGTTTACACCTACCCGTTGAATGATGAAGGTAAGTTGGACACGCCGGCGATTTTAAAACTGGCCCCAGGGTTTGGCCCGCGCCATCTAGTCTTCCACCACAGCAAGCCGATTGCCTACTTGCTGGCGGAACTTTCCAGCCAAATCACGGTGTTGCAATACGACCCCGCCACCGGCCGGTTCACCCAAGGCCAGACGCTGAAGACCATCCCGGCAGATTGGACCAAGCACAACGGCGCCGCCGCTATTCGCATCAGCGCTGACAGCCGCTTCATCTACGTCACCAACCGCGGTTACAACAGCGTGACTGTGTTTGAAGTGAGCGAAGATGGCCAAAGCCTCACCGAAATCCAGCAAATTCCTTCCGAAGGTGACTTTCCTCGGGACGCCGCCCTGGACTTGTCCGAGAACTTCTTGCTGGCTGTGAACCAGAACACCAGCAATGGCACGCTGTACAAGCGTGATTCCGACAGTGGCAAACTGACCTTGGTCCAAAAAGACATTGTCGCGCCAGAAAGCGTCAATGTGGTTTTCCTGAAAGCTTAGGCTTAAACTGACCCAGCAATGGGTCTTTTTTATTGGGATTAGGTAAAATTTGCTATTCCCCCTCCCCAGCACCGTCTTGCAAGGTATACTGAAAACATTGAAATGCTTTAGGAGGAAATTATGTTAGATATTATCAAAGCCGTGATCATCGGGATTGTGGAAGGGCTCACCGAGTTCCTGCCCATCAGCTCCACCGGTCATATCGATTTGGTCAGCCAACTGGTCAAAATCAACCAACCCGCCGCTTTCATGGCGATGTTTGAATACGTGATTCAGTTCGGCGCCATTTTGGCGGTGGTGCTGCTGTACTTCAATAAACTCAATCCTTGGAGTCCCCAGAAAAACCACGACCAACGCCAAGCCACTTGGGTACTGTGGGCTAAAGTGGTCGTAGCCGTCCTGCCGTCAGTGGTGATTGGCCTGCCGCTGAATGATTTCATGGATGAACACCTGCACAAGCCGCTGGTCGTGGCTTCCATGCTGATTCTCTATGGGATCTTGTTCATCGTCATTGAAAACATCTTCAAAAACCGCGCGCCAAAAATCAGCAAGCTGGCTGACTTGAGCTTCCAAACCGCCCTGTTCATCGGCCTGTTCCAGGCACTCTCGATTGTGCCCGGGACCAGCCGTTCAGGCGCTACGATTCTCGGGGCAATCATTCTCGGCACCAGCCGGTATGTGGCCACAGAGTTTTCTTTCTTCCTGGCGATTCCGACCATGGTTGGGGTCTCCATCCTCAAAATCGGCAAATTCTTGCTGCAAGGCAATGCCTTCACCGGTGCCCAGTGGGCCATTTTGGCCACTGGGATGATTGTCTCTTTCCTTGTCGCAGTCGTATCCATCAAGTGGCTGCTGAAATTCGTGCAAACTCACGACTTCAAACCTTTTGGCTGGTATCGCATTGCTTTGGGGCTGGTCGTGCTACTCGTTTTGTTCCTATAAGGAGGCACCTTTATGTTACTGAAAGAAGCTTGTGTTGAGAACTTCACCAATATCCCGGCGGCGCTGCAAGCCGGCGCTAAGCGCATTGAATTGAACGATAATTTGACCGTGGGTGGCACCACCGTTTCCCGAGGCGTAATGGCGGAAGCGACCCGCTACGTCCATGAAAATGACGCCAGCGTGGTGGCCATGATCAGACCGCGCGGCGGCAACTTTGTCTATTCGGACACCGAGCTAAAAATCATGGAAGCCGATTTGTTTGTGGCTCAGGAATTGGGTGTGGACGCCGTGACCTTTGGCGCCTTAACGCAGGACGGCTGGCTGGATGAAGAGGCCATGGAAAACCTGATTGCCGCCAGCGCCGGCATGACTGTGGTGATGCACATGGCCTTTGATGCCATTCCTGAAGCCAAGCAAGCGGCTGCCATTGATTGGCTCGCCGCTCATGACGTCAGCCGCATTCTCACCCACGGCGGCCCGCTCACCGAGTCGATTGAGGCCACCACGCCTCATCTCAAGGAATTGGTGACGTTAGCCCAAGGCAAGCTCGAAATTCTGCCTGGCGGCGGCATTACCGCGGCCAACGTCGAAGCCGTCACCGCCGCAATTGGGGTCAACCAGGCCCATGGCACCAAAATCGTGACCATCGCGTAACGCTTGAAACACAAACAGAGCCGCACTGCTTCAGCATTTGAAGCAGTGCGGCTCATTTTTTACGGTTTTACTTGCGGTCGGCAGCACCCATCACGAACGCGGCCACGCACCCAAAGCCGGTATGGCTGGCAATGGTAAGGCCGATGTCGCCGAGGGTAATGTTTGCGTCAGGCGCTTTGGCCAAAATCATCTTTTTGGTTTCTTCCGCCGCGGCGGTGTCTCCTGAGGTGCCGATCAACACGGGCTGCTTGGGGTCGCTAGGCAAAGCGGCCACCACTTTGTCGGCTAAGGCCTGCAGCGAACGCTTGCGAGCGCGGACCTTGCTGACCACGCGCAACTTACCAGCGGGATCGACGTCCATCACCGGTTTGATGTTCAGCATCGTCCCCAGCGCCGCCGAGGTCCGCGACACGCGGCCACCATGATACAGGTAGTCTAAACTATCCACGGTGAACCACTGCTGCAAGCGCAGCCGGTTGGCTTCAAACCAAGCCACCAATTCAGCCAGCGTTTTGCCTTCCTGCTGCAGGCGAATGGCTTCTAGCACCATCCGGCCTTCGCCTTCGGAAGCCGCCAGGGTATCCACGATTTCCAGCTGAGCGTCAGGGTACTGCTCGAGCACCATTGCCTTGGCTTGCTGCGCACTGGCCATTGAGCTGCTCAGCCCGCCAGAGAACCCAATATACACAGCAGGCGTGCCTGCCTTGGCGTAAGGCGTGAAAAAGTCCACATACTCGCCGATGTTGATGGCTGAAGTTGATGGCATCACCCCGGCTTTGATTTTCTCAAAGAATTCCTGAAGCTCATATGAGCCGCCCATGTCATCGGTCAAATCTTGGCCGGCCACATTGAAGTGAAACGGCACAAACGCCACCTTGTTGGCCTTTAAGGTCGCCAAGGGGAGATCACAGGCAGAATCCGTTAATAGTTGATACATCTTTTCCACATCCTTACTTGAGCTGCAACTTTTCTTGCGCTACCAACGATAACATATCAGGCGGCAGCGCCGCGGTCAACTCTAGCCGCTTTTTGGCAATGGGATGCCAAAATGTCAAAGCCGCGCAGTGCAGGGCCTGCCGTGCCATACCGGCCGGGCCGCCATAGAGGTCATCGCCGAAGAGCGGATGGCCAATAGCAGCAAAATGCACCCTAATTTGGTGGGTGCGGCCGGTGTGCAGCTGCACCTGGACCAGCGCCGCGTCAGGATTGGCCGCCAAGGTTTCATATTCAGTCACCGAGGTTTTCCCGGCCAGTGTTACCTGGCGTTTCATGTAAAAATCCTGGCTGCGGCCAATTTTCAGCACCAACCAGCCATGCTCAGCCAAGCCGGCGCCGCCTTGCACTACGGCTAAATAGGTTTTACTGAGGTCGTCGGTGTGCAGCTGCCGGTCCAGCAAGCTGTGAACAAAGCCGCTTTTGGCAAACAACATCAAGCCACTGGTATCCCGATCCAGTCGGGTCACCACATGAATGGCCGCACTTTCGGCATGAGTCTTAATCAGATAAGCCTTCACCCGATTGGCCATGCTGTCGTTGCCTTTGGCGGCATCGGGAATTGAAGCCACCCCGGCCGGCTTATTCACCACCAGCAAATACTCATCTTCATAGCAAATGGCCAGCGGCGCTTCGTATGGCACCACAGTGTCCACCGCCACTTCCGGCGCTGTTTGCAGGAAAATTTGATCCCCTGGCCGCAAGCGAAAGGCGGTATTGCGCTGTTTTCGATTCACAAACACAAAACCGCCATGAAATTTCAGCTTTTTCAGTTGCGCCAGCGAAAAGCCTTGCTGAATCAAAAAGTGCTGCAAGGTATTGCGCGGGCCTTCATACGTCCACTTAAAGCGCATCGGGTTTCTTCGCGCCGATAAACGCGTCCTCCACGCGGTCCCAGAAGTGCATGTGCCGATAGCGGGCGAAGTGGATGCGCTCGCTGGCGATTTTGAAGCGGATGGCATTGATCATCGATGGCCGAGCGGTGAATTGATCGATGGTCATCACGTAATCCTGGAACGGCTCTGGGCGCAGTGAAATCCATTCGTCCGGCGCCAAAATCATCGGGGCGGCCAAAGTCCGGAACACCCGGTTGTTGATCGAGGCGATTTCGGTGACTTGCATCGCATCCAGCCGCGGGTGAATCACGGCCCCACCGTTGGACTTGCTGTAAGCCGTGGACCCTGTTGGCGTGGCCACACACAGCCCGTCGCCGCGAAAGCTTTCAAAGAAGTTCTCGCGGATGTACACATCGCTACGCATCGTGCCGCTTTCACGCTTCAGCGTCGCCTCATTCAAGGCTAGGTAGTGCGCTGTGGTCCCATCTTCAAAGTCGGTCAGCACGTCGAGCAAGGGATACGAAATACTTTCACCGGAATCGCGATTCAGCGCCTCAATCAAAGCGTCCACTTCAAAATCGCGCCAGTCCGTGTAAAAACCCAGGTGTCCGGTGTGCACGCCAATAAACCGGACATGATCCAGCTGGTCGGCATAGCGGTGAAACGCTGATAACAGCGTGCCATCGCCACCGATAGTAATCACCACATCCGGGTGCGCTTCATCGATTTGAAATGCTGGGGCCTTCAAACCGGCCAAAAG
This sequence comes from Lacticaseibacillus suilingensis, assembly GCF_016861845.1. Taxonomy (GTDB): domain Bacteria; phylum Bacillota; class Bacilli; order Lactobacillales; family Lactobacillaceae; genus Lacticaseibacillus; species Lacticaseibacillus suilingensis. The sequence continues at coordinate 49,236 of NZ_BOLV01000008.1, read as the reverse complement.
TTTGCCCTTGGCCACTTGGGAATTCGCGTTTGAATTGGCGTGAATAGACACTCGCATGCTTAGTCATCCTTTTTTTCCGGCAGCGACTGACGGCGCGGCATATTCTGCCCTTTGCCATATGAAAACAGTTGCTGTGCTTCTTGAATTTCCTCACGAATTTCGGACATTTCATCATCCAGCAAGGCACTGGCTTCAGCGGCGCGCTTGAGCCGCTCCTTCAAGGCATCAGGAAAGTCGCCTTGATATTTGTAATTCAGGCTGTGCTCGATGGTGGCCCAGAAATTCATCGCCATGGTGCGAATCTGAATTTCAGCCAGTAGCTTCTTTTCGCCTTCGACCATTTGGACGGGGTACTCGATCACCACATGGTAACTGCGATACCCTGACGGCTTAACGTTGGTGACATAGTCGCGTTCTTCCACGACTTTCATATCCGTGCGCTGGTGAATCAGCTCCACCACCGCGTAAATGTCTTCAACGAATTGGCATTGAATGCGCAGGCCCGCGATATCTTGCATGTCCTGCTCCAACAGCTCATCGGTGATATACCGGCGCGACTGCTTTTCCACAATCGAGTCGACTGGCTTGACCCGGCCAGTGACAATTTCAATCGGGGAATAGGTGCCTGACTGCAGGAATTGACTGCGCATCCCGCGAAATTTAATTTTGAGTTCCTTAACCGCTTGTTCATACGGCATCAAAAACGTTTCCCAATCCCGCTGCATCTTACCGCCTCCAATTCTAACCTGTTTCATTTTACCATAAAGTCACGCTCACCTCGCGCTTGTCATTGGAACATAGCGTATACTTAATCCGAGGTGATTTGACCATGAGTATCCAAAGCGAACAAGAATTCAAGACCCTGATCACGCCGGCCCAAAGTGCAGCTATCTTGGCTGCCTTGCCGTTCGCCCCGGCTTTTGACCAAACCAACACGTACTATGACACCCCTGACTTTGCGCTGCGCCAGCAAAACCAAGGCCTGCGTATTCGCCAGTTTGCCACCCGCGCTGAGCAAACCCTGAAGCAGCCCCATGGCGCCGGCCGCCAGCTGCTGGAAATCACCGACCCCTTGACCGTCAGTGAAGCGCGAGCTTTGATCAGCGCCAACAACGTGGCTAATCACGGCCAAATCAAAACCATGCTGGAAACCGCTGGCATTGCCCCGAGCTCACTGCAACAGTTTGCAGCCGCAGTAACGCGCCGGCGCGTTTCCCATCAACCAGCCGGGCTGGTGACTGTGGATGAGACCCACTACCCAAACGGCCACAGCGATTTTGAGTTGGAATTGGAATACACCACTGATGCGCATGCGTACTGGCAGGCTCTGCTGCAGCAATTCGCCATCACGCCTTCACCGGTGCAAAACAAGGTGGCACGGGCAGCCGCCAATGTCAGCAATTCACAAGCACATTAATTGTCATTAATTAGTTTTCTGGTAAAGTGAGGAGTAGAAGCTCATGATGCAAAAACCCTTCTTTTCCGTGCTTCCACTTAAAAACTCTCCGGGAGGACTCACCGTGTTAGAACTTTTTCTATTCATCAATCCAATTGGCACCCGCTGCCGCGAAGCAGAACGTGCGGTTCAGCGTTTGGCAAAAGAACTGACGCAAAAAGTGAAGCTCCGCTTTGTCCCACTCGTGAATTTTACCGTGATTGACCGTTATATGGCTGAACTGGGGCTCGATGCCCATGACCTCGACTTGCGCAACCAACTCTTCGACACTGCCTACCAAATCGCGGTGGACTACAAGGCCGCTCAATTCCAAGGCAATAAAAAAGCGCGCGCCCTGCTGTTGGCAGAACAAGCGCCTTTAACCTGCCCCGCCCAGGCTTACGACCCGCAAGTGGCTGCCGAAGCCGTGGCGGCGATTGGCTTTGACGTGGTCGCCTTCAACGAAGACCGCGCCCGTGAAGCGATGCATCAGTGTTTATGCTCCGATCAAGCCATTGCCCTAGAAATGGCCATCACCACCACCCCGGCAGCAGTGATTTTCGACACCAACAAGCCGCAAGAAGGCTTACGACTTGAGCAACTGCCGTCGTTGCACATGCTCAAACGTATCTGTGAAAAATATCTGCTCCAACCAGAACTCCCCGCACCAGAAGCGATGCTGCGGGTCCTCTAACCGACAAAACCGGATTAGCCCAAGGCCAATCCGGTTTTTTTATATGGCGCCAAGCGTTGAAACGCGACAATGTGCCCTTCACTTGGGTATGATAAGTTAAAGCCGTCAACTAAATCCAGGGAGGGATTGCGATGAAAATTGGTGTGCCAAAGGAAATCAAGAACAATGAAAATCGGGTAGGTCTGACCCCCGCCGGCGCGGCTAGTTTGATCAAAGCCGGCCACACAGTGACCATTGAGCATACGGCCGGTACCAGTGCCGGCTATGCCGATGCGCAATATGAAGCAGTTGGCGCGCGCCTGGTGGATGCTGACACTGCATGGCAAGCGGACTTAGTAATCAAAGTTAAAGAGCCCCTCGCGAGCGAATACCACTATTTCCGTTCAGATATGATTCTGTACACCTACCTGCACTTAGCTGCCAACAAACCGCTAACGGAAGCCCTGATGGCCGCCGGGGTCACCGCCATTGGTTACGAAACCATGGTCGGCCCTGCCAATGACTTGCCGGCGCTGGCGCCGATGAGTCAAGTGGCTGGCCGCATGGCCGTGTTGTTCGGCGCCCAGTATCTCCAAACCCAAAACGGCGGCAAAGGCGTGCTGCTCACCGCCGTGCCTGGCGTGGCCAAAGCCAATGTCGTCATCATCGGTGGCGGCGTGGTCGGCTTAAACGCCGCCAAAACCGCTTTGGGCCTCGGCGCCAATGTCACCGTACTGGATATCAACAGCCACACCTTGGCTCGCATCGATGATCAATTCGGCGGTCAGGTTCAAACCCTGTTTTCCAATGAAGCTAATTTAGCCGCCACCATCAAAACCGCCGACCTCGTGATTGGGGCGGTGCTTATTCCAGGGGCAGTAGCGCCCAAACTGGTCTCCGAGCAAATGATTGCCAGCATGACCCCTGGCAGCGTTGTGGTGGATATTCCCATCGACCAAGGTGGTATTTTTGCTACCAGTGATCACGCTACCACCTTTGATGACCCCATTTACCTCAAACACGGCGTCATTCACTACGCCGTGGCCAATGTCCCAGGTGCGGTACCAAAAACCGCGACCGATGCCTTGACCGCAGTGACGACGCCACTCGCGGTGAAACTCGCCACGCAAGGCCTCACCCAAGCCGCCCAAACCGACCACATGCTTTACACTGGCGTCAACATTTATGCCGGGCAGCTGGTTGAACCCGCAGTCGGCAATAGCCTGAACCTAGCTTATGAGGACTTAGCGAAGCTGCTGTAGTTTCTCATTCACGGTCGCATACCAATTTGGCGGCTGACGCCACTGCCAAAACAGCGACGTTTCCTGCAGATACCCAGCCTGTTTTAACACCGCTAACCACTGCCGCCGGACGGCCTCAAGGACCGCTTGAGCTGGCACGAGCGGCGTGCGGACCTGCGAAAACTGGTGCCAAAAAGCCGCTTCGGCGGCTTTTTGAATCGGCGCGGTTTGAAACTGCAACAGCCACCAAGTGCGCAGCTGCCACTCTGGCAACACCAGCCCCGGCAAATGCCGTAGCTGCTGATGCACCACCCACGGTACGCCGGCCACATTCAACCCTTGCTTGGCCGCCTGCGCTTGCAGCGCCATCACCTTCGGCTCCCGAAAGCGCAGCCCCGCTTGAACAGCCTTGGCCTCAGCCACCAGCCGTTCGGCATAATCGAGGCGCCGCTGTTGCACCCGATTAGGCCATTGCAAGCGCTGATCGATATGATCGGCGTGAAGCGTCCACTGACTCAGCACTCCGGCCTGTGGGTCCAAGAACAGCAATTGAAACCCGCCTGCGGTATAGCGCAAAAATTTGGCCTGCTTTGATGCAGGCCAGCGGTCAAAATAGCGCGGCCCCGCAATCCAAATCACCACTAAATCAAGCTTGGCGTAACCTTCAGTGCGCCGCGCCAGCGCCTCAACGCTAAGGGGACTGCATTGATACTCCAAAACCGTGCGCTTGCCGCCTCGCAACCACACCACATCAGCACGCTGTTTGATGGCTGGATAATAAACCTCTAATTCGCTGCGGTACCCGAACTGCTCACCCAACGTCGCGAGCCACTGCTTCCCTAACAAATGCGGCAAACTCTCCGCCTCACTCGCCGCACACGGCGGCCCCAAATGATAAAAATGAGCCGGCATCAACGCCCCATTGCGAATCCCCACGGGCCGCAAACACGCGGGACACACAAACCGCTCATGGAGCGCTTTAGCCTGCTGGTGATCCCGCAACGTCACCAACCGACCATTTTCTGCTTGGGCAACAAACATCCTCCTCACCTCAACCAAACATTACGCAAACCAGGTCGGCACAGGCGCTATGAACTCATCCTGGCGCCTGTCTGAAGTGCGACAGTTAACCGAAGCACTGCCGGTTTTCGCCCTTGAGTGAGCGAGTGCCGAACCCGCGGCACACAAAAACCGCCAGCAACTTGCTGACGGCTAAAGAGTTACTTATCGATATCAAGCGTGGATGGATCGGATTCTTCCGCTTCAGCCGGCGCTTCATCAGCCTCTGGCTTCGGGAACAGCTTGTCTTGCAACTGCTTGCGCAACTTGTCGGTAACATCCTGATGGGCGATCAGGTAGTTGGCCGCATTGTCGGCCCCTTGCCCAATCCGCTCGCCATCGTATGAGTACCAAGAACCGCTCTTCTCGACGATCTCATTGTCCACACCCAAGTTGAGCATATCCGCTTCTGGCGAAATCCCGTGACCATAGCTCATGGTGGTTTCGACCGTCTTGAATGGCGGGGCTACCTTGTTCTTGGTCACTTTAATCTTGGTGATGTTACCCACGACATCCGTGCCGTTTTTAACTTGTTGGGCGCGCCGCACTTCTAGCCGAATGGTGGAATAGAACTTCAGGGCCCGGCCACCAGGTGTGGTTTCTGGGTTGCCGAACATGACGCCGATTTTTTCCCGCAACTGGTTGATGAAAATGACAATCGTTTGCGTCTTAAAAATCGTGGATGTCAGCTTCCGCAGCGCCTGGGACATCATCCGGGCTTGCAGGCCCACATGACTGTCGCCAATTTCGCCTTCGATTTCGGCTTGTGGCACCAAAGCGGCCACGGAATCGACGACGACAATGTTCACGGCGCCGGACTGGACCAAGGCATCAGCAATTTCCAGCCCTTGTTCACCAGTATCTGGCTGCGACAACAGTAAGTCGTCGATATTAACGCCTAACGCTTCAGCATACTTAGGATCCAAGGCGTTTTCGGCGTCGATATACGCCGCAGTACCGCCATTTTTTTGGACACTGGCAACGGCTTGCAGTGCAATGGTGGTTTTCCCTGAACTTTCAGGGCCATAAATCTCGATAACCCGGCCTTTTGGAAAGCCGCCGACGCCAAGCGCCAAATCCAAAGATAAGATACCGGTGGAAACCACCGCAACATTTGTGAGCGACTTGTCGCCCATCTTCATCACGGCGCCATCGCCGAATTGTTTCTTGATCTTCTTCAGCGCCGCATCCAGCGCCTGTTCGCGGGCGCCGCCATCCAGTGAGGTTTGCCCATTCGCAGATTTTTTAGCCATTGTTTTCGTCCTCTCTATCTCGTTGTCTGATTAATTATACACCAAACGAATGTTCGATGCGACCCCTACCAATGATTAAATTCGCAATTACTTGGTTTTCACCTTTCATTGCTGCCAGGCTTTTTGCATTGGTCAATGATCTGCGTTACACTGGAACCCAAATTTGGGGGGCAAGCAAACGCAGAAAGGATGATTCAATGCGTATCGACACCAGCAAGTACCCAACAGGTCAGGACGCGGTTGATCCCAAGCGGGTCAAACGGTTGAAAATTCTCAGCCGCGTCGCCACCATTACCTGTATCTCCATGTACATCTCTTACATTCCGCAAATCATCGCCAATTTCTCTGGCAATCCGGTTTCACCGCTGCAGCCACTGGTCGCGATGATTAATGCGACGCTCTGGGTCGGCTACGGCTGGTTCAAAACATACAAAGACTGGCCCGTGATTATCTCAAACCTCCCGGGGATTGTCTTTGGGTTCATCACGGTCTTAACCGTCTACATTCACTAAACTCAAACGAGCGATCAACGCCGCCGCGCTGATCGCTCGTTTTTTTACTGGATGGGAAGCAACATGGTTTGATCGACTTGGGTGAGCACCGCATGCACTGGGCTGGTGTACTCCTCGCCGTCCAACTGAATATGTTCATGCGCGTCAGTGCTGAATTCATAGCGGTGCGCCTTCACATGGCCTAGTTTGCGATGCTCCGACTTGCCGCTCAAAATCGCCATCAGCACTTGAATCAACAGTCGCCATTTCTCCTTGCGCACCAAGACAAAACTGAGCTGGTGCCAATCCTGGGCGTAGTCTGGGAACAAGCGCAGGCCACCGCCTAAAAACGGATGGTTGGTGAAGACGCACAGAAAGGTATTATCAATCGTCTTGGCCTGATCAATTTTCACTGTAGAGCGGAAGGCTTTCTGGCTCACCACGGCGCGTAAAATGTTGGCCGTATAGGAAAGCTGGCCCAAATGCACTTTGTTCAAGGCCGCCTTGCTGGTGGAATGATTGGTGTCATAAACGATACCGCCATCTACCCCGACACCGAAGTTGTTCAAGAAGTACAAGGTGCCATACTCCTCGGTTTCGGCTTTGCCGATCCGCGCCGCGTGCGGGCGGGCTGTTTTCAACGCTGCCACTGCGGCAAAGGGATCCAAGGGAATACCATGCGCCCGGGCGAAATCATTCCCGGTACCATTAGGAATGTAGCCGACTGGAATATCACCCTGCCCCAAGGCTTGCAAGCCATTCACGACATCGTGCAAAGTGCCATCCCCGCCAATCACCACCACGAGCGGCTTGACGCTGGCCGCCTCGACTTTGGCCACCACGGCAGCGACGGCATCGCGGGCATCACCGGGTTGCTTGGTATAAGTGGTGGTAGCAAAGGTATACTGCTCGGCCAAAGCCGCCATCAACGCTGGAATTTGTTTTTTCGTTCGCGCGTTGCCGGCATATTCGTTAATAATTAATTCGATTTCTTCCACTTCGCACCCCATACTCTAACGGCTGATTAAACATTAATGCTTAGATTATAGCAGAAAATTCACCGCCTATCGCAAGTTAAAGTTTTGCCATCAAGGGTAGTTTTTCACTGTCCCACCGCTTGTGGTAAGCTAACGACGGAGATGAAACCATGGCAAAAGCAAAAACCACCATCGTGCAAACCACCAAAACGCTGGTGGGAACCATACCACTAACGCAAATCAACGTCACCACTATCATGAAGCAGGCTGGCTTACGGCGGCAGACCTTTTACGACTATTACCGGGATAAATACGATGTCCTCGGCGACATCTACCGGACCGAGATCGACGCCGATGTCTGGTACTGCGGCGATTACCGGCGCTGGCCGCAAACCGTGCACGCGATGCTCGCGTATTTTGATGCCAACCGGGACTTCTACCGGCAGGCCCTGCAACTCGATGAGCAGAATGCGCCGGAAACTTACATCCACGCCCACCTCGAAGAAATGTGTCGCACGATTTTGGTGGATCTGCAGCGCGCGGAGCAACTCACCTTACCAGCTGACTACCAGCAGTTCCTAGCGGCCGCAATGGCGGATATGAGTTTAGGCGTGTTGCGCCGCTTTCTGCTGGCTACCCCGGGAGAACCGGTGGCGACAGTGGAACGTCATTTGAGCACCCTGATTGCCGATAACCTGGCCGGACTCAAAGCGCGCACCGGACACTAAGCTCATATTGTCCGATTTGCTTACTTAAAATCAGTGCTACACTCTATTTGTCGTTAAGCAAAACGCAGGTTTCTCTGCGTCAAAGGAGTGAAAAATATGAGTCATGTTTTGATTTTAGGCGCCAACGGACAAATTGCTCGCTTGGCCGAACAGCAGTTGTTAAGTACCACCTCACACCAGTTGACCTTATTTTTGCGGCACGCGAGCCGCCTGCAGGTCAAAAACCCTAGCCGCGAAACGGTGATTGAAGGCGATGCCACCGACGTTGCCGCCCTCAAAGCGGCGCTGGCCGGAATTGATATTGTGTACGCCAACTTAGGCAACGCCCAGATTGAAAAGCAGGCCCAAAACGTCGTCGCGGCGATGGATCAAGCCGGTGTCAAGCGCCTGATTTGGATTTCTACGTTGGGAATTTACGATGAAGTACCAGGCAAGTTCGGCGCTTGGAACCACGCCCAACTCGACGGCGGTTACCTTGAACCCTACACCGCCGCGGCCAAGGTCATTGAAGATTCGGATTTGGCCTACACCATCATTCGGCCGGCTTGGCTGTCCAACAAGGATATCGTCAGCTACGAAATCACGCACCGCCATGATGCCTTCAAAGGCACCGAAGTTTCGCGCAAGAGTATCGCCGATGTGGTCGTCAAGCTCATTGATGATCCCTCGCAGGCACAGCGCGATTCTTTAGGGGTCAACCAGCCTAATACAGATGGCGACAAACCATCATTCTATTAACTTTAAAGAAACCGTTGTCGCAGGGCAGCGGTTTTTTTGTGGTCAAGGCAAGTTACTTGACCCCGCTTTTGGTTGCAGTAAACTAGCAGCTACCCACTGAACAAGGAGGTCCAGTCCATGACCAAGCCTGATTACACCACGCTCCTGCCTGGTGCGCTGCTTGCCGCGACGGCTGGGAGCCTAGATAGTTACACCTTTTTGCATCAAGGCGCCGTGTTTGCCGGCTTGCAAACCGGCAACTTGATTTTGTTCGGCGTCCATGTTGGTGGCGGGCAGTGGGCTGAGGCCGCCCATTACGCCGGGGCGCTCCTGACCTTCATGCTAGGCACAGCGGTAGCGCGCGGCATTCAGCATCGCTATCCGAGCACTACCCGCTTGGATCGAGGGACCTTGATTTTGATTTATGAGCTGCTATTGATCAGTCTAGCTTTGCTGGTGACTCAGTTTGGGCCGAAGCCCGTGGTCACTTGGCTTTTAGCGGCGGCCGCAGCGGCGCAACTCCAAGAATTTCGCTCGCTACACGGCGCACCATTCACTTCGCTCATGATGACCGGAAATCTGCGCTTATTGGTTGAATCAGGCTACGACTGGCTGATCAAGCGCGACCGCCAAGCTCAGCGCCGCGCCACGGATATCCTGGTCATTTTACTCAGCTTTGCGGCCGGTGCCGCAGCCGTGCAGGGCCTGTCGTTCAGCCTCGGCCGCAGTGCCCTGGTTCTGGCTCCGGCGAGCTTAATGCTGGTCATCGCCACTGGCCACCGAAAAAAAGTTTGACCGCCCCCTTTTCAAACCGAAGCGAAGATGCTAAAGTAAGTCCAACATTAAAAAACGAAAAGAAAGTTCAGTAACCGGAGCTGCTCTGCCAGTGAATCGAGGCCAGTGGAAACTCGATCAGACCCCAACTGCGGCGAATAACCCTTTCTTATGTTGCTACCCCAAATGGCTGCGGCCAAAGTAGGCGTAGCCGTGACCGGCCCGTTATCATCCGGAAACGCATGTTAGTGCGTGTTGAGGTGGTCTATTTTAGATAGGCAACTTGGGTGGTACCGCGAAAAGTCTTTCGTCCCTTGCTTAAGGGGACGAAGGGCTTTTTTTGTTACCGTCCCTGCTGCCAGTTGTGATTTTCAAAAGGAGTGCTCAATATGACATTAATGATTCCAGACCACTATGATCCAAAACTCTCAGTTAAAGACACGGAAGCGGCCATTCGCTACATTCGGGAAACCTTCCAAGATGAATTCGGTCAGCAAATGGGCCTGCAGCGCATGTCGGCCCCGATGATGGTGGAACAAGCCACCGGCCTCAATGACAACCTGAATGGGGTGGAAAAGCCGGTCAGCTTCACCATGCAGGCCCTGCCTGGGGAGCAGCTCGAAATTGTGCACTCCTTGGCCAAATGGAAGCGCATGGCCCTTTACCGCTATGGCTTTAAGTTGCACGAAGGGCTCTACACCAACATGAACGCCATTCGCAAGGATGAAGACCTCGACAACTTCCACTCCATCTATGTCGATCAGTGGGACTGGGAAAAAATCATCACCAAAGAAGAACGTACGGAGGCGACCCTCAAAGCCACTGTCCGCCAAATTTTCAAGGTCATCAAGCACATGGAAGATGAAGTTTGGTACAAATATCCTCAGGCCGTTCATCATTTGCCGCAAAAAATTCACTTCCACACCACGCAAGAATTGGAAGACCGCTGGCCTGATAAGACCCCACAAGAGCGCGAAGCTTTGATTTGCCAAGAAGACGGTGCGGTTTTCTTAATGCAAATTGGTGGCCTGCTCAAATCCGGCCAGCGCCATGACGGCCGGGCCCCTGACTACGACGACTGGACCTTGAACGGTGATCTCTTGTTCTGGTATGAACCGCTGCACCATGTGATGGAACTGTCCAGCATGGGTATCCGGGTCGACGAGGCGGCCATGCGCCGGCAGCTCAAAGCCGCCCATGCTGAGGACCGGGCCCATCTGCCTTTCCATGAGCTGCTGCTAGCAGGCAAGCTGCCTTACACTATTGGCGGCGGCATCGGGCAATCCCGGCTGTGCATGCTGCTACTGGGCAAGGCGCATGTTGGCGAAGTGCAGGCCAGTGTTTGGCCGCAAGCCACGCTTGATGCCTGCCAAGCGGCTGGGATTCAGATTCTGTAATGGACCCCTGCTCTGGGCACACGAAAAGGCTGCTTCATGCCGAAGCAGCCTTTTTGCATGGTTGTATTTTTAAAACTTATTGTGGAATCAGCACTCGATCATACGTCAACAGCCGCGCCCGGAAGCCATCATGTTCGTCGAAATGCAAAGCGTTCACCGCTACATTTTGCGGCGCCGCTAATGCTTCCGGCGACAGATGCAAAGCTGCCGCCACCAAGGCGCGAATGGTCATGCCGTGGCTCACCGCCAGCACCGAAGCAGACGGCGCCGTGCGCTGCAGCATTGCGAGAAAATCCATGGCGCGAACGGTCAATTCGGCATAACTTTCGGCATGCGGCGCATGCTTGCTGAAGTTGGCATTGAACATGCCATGATAATCGAAGCTATCCGGGAATTGATGCCGGAACGGTTCCGGATCAAGCCCTTCCCAATCACCGAAGCCCATTTCCACCAGCCGCGGATCCTCATGCAACGGCGTCTGCTTGCCGGTCAGCAGTGCTGCCGTTTGCTTGGCCCGCGTCATCGTGCTGGTGTAAACCACATCGAACCGTTGCCAATCAAAAGCGCCTGCACATTGTTTGGCGTAGGCAATGCCCGCTTCAGACAGCGGGACATCATCGCCGTTCCCTGAGATGCGCTCCTGATGATTGGACACGCTGATGCTGTGACGCACAAGTACAAGTTCCATTAAGTCATCCCTCCATTTGTAAGCAGTTTCAGGATACCATACTTTGCTTGCACCGCGCCGGCTTAATCCTGGTCGGCCCCGGCTTTGGCGACGAGTTCTGGATGGGCGGCTTGAAAATCCTTCCAAGTCGCCATCGAAGTCGTGATGAACTTGTTAGTGTTTACGTCCAGCAGCGTGACCTTGGTTCGGCGCGTCAAAAACAGCGCAAATGCACCGGCACTAGCGACGGCAATGATCAGGAGCCACCACCAAGCGGTAAACAGCATGACAGCCAAATCAACAATGATAATGCCAGCCGTGAGTTGAAACGCCTTTTGCGTCTCGGCGCCGGCTTGCTGCGAATAATGATGTGTGGGGTCTAATGCGGTCATGTTACCCTCCTACTCTAAATACAATTCGCGAAGCGTCGTTAATTGCCGGTTTGACAAGGCCAACGCCTCACTCAAGTATTGCTGCATACTGCCGTAAGTCTCGTGAATCGCCGCTAGCGCCGCATCAAGATACTCCGGATACACCACCCAAATATCATGCATCCCCTGCAGCATGTTGGCATTACCGCCAGCCTGCTTGGCCTGAGCAATCACTTCCGCCACGGCCTGCGCCATGTACTGATTAGTCGCCAGGTAATCCTTGCGAATCGTGGCTTCATCCACACCCAGCGCTGAGAGCAAATACACCGCGCCCATCCCGGTCCGGTCTTTACCGGCAGTGCAATGGAATAAGAGCGCATCTTTGTCATTGGCCAACACCAAATCAAAAAACTGGCGGTAAGCCTTTTGAGCGGCATCACTTAACACAATATCGCGATACGTCCGCAGCATATTGTGATACCCCGCCTGGCCATCCAGCGCGAAAGCCTTTTGTTCTTCCGCCCATGACTTGGACACTTGGGTTTTATCTTCACTAAACACAGGATCGAACACGTAGCGGGCCGAACCGGGCAGGCGATCAGGTTTGGCGCTGCGCTCATCTTGCGTCCGAAAGTCGACATCCACGCGTACGCCGTATTGATGCAAAAAATCAATATCGCGTTGAGAAAGGCGATCCAAACTGCCGGAGCGAATCAGCCGGCGCGCCTGGATGCGTTTGCCATCGGTAGTCGGATAACCGCCTAAATCACGAAAATTATAGCCATGGTGAATATTCAGGAGCATCGGTTCCACTTGATCACTTCATTTCTATTGTTGTCTTAACATTGTAGCGCAGATTCGGGCAAAAGTCGTTAGCCGTCAGCCTGACTTGGTTGCGCTTACGCTTTAATTGCCAGCCGCTGGTTAGTGATGGCCATGGCTAGCAGCGCCGCTTGACCACCTCGACCAATCGCGATTGTCGCCGGCCTTGACTAGCCTCACGGCCTGGTCAAGGCTATAATGGACGTATTCCAATTTTCAGAAAGAGGCTAAGCCTTGACTGCAAAAACGCAAAATCCCATGCTGGTGGTTGCCATTGTGGCATTAATGTCGTTTCTCGGCATTTTAACCGAAACCGCCATGAATACGACTTTTCCTACCTTGATGGACGACTTCCACGTGTCACTCAGCACCGTGCAGTGGGTCACTTCCGGCTACCTACTGACGGCGGCGTTAATCATGCTCACTTCGGCTTATATGAAACGGCGTTTTACGAACCGGCAACTTTTCGTCTGGGGCGCGCTGCTTTTTTCCGTGGGGGACTTGCTGTGCGCCACGGCGGTGGTTTTTCCGCAAATGCTGCTCGGCCGTTTGATTCAAGCTGGCTGTGTCGGGTTGTGCACGCCCCTGATGGTCAATATCATCTTGGATGTCGTCCCCCGCGCCAAGCTCGGGGTGTACCTTGGCATCGCTAACTTAATCATCCTGATTGCTCCGGCCCTCGGTCCAACCTTTGGCGGTGCGCTGGCCGCAATGGGCAGCTGGCGCCTCATTTTCTGGATCACTTTGCCGCTGGCGTTGGTCCTCATGGTGCTTGGCCAAAGCCAAATCAAGCAATACACTAAGGCGCAGCCCTTGGCGTTTGACTGGAACCGCTTTGGGTTGCTCGCAACCGCTTTAATCGCCTTGGTAGTTGGGCTGACCGCTTTTGGAGATGGCCACTGGGCATTGGCGTTCGGCCTGCTAGCGCTGATGCTGGCGGCTGGCTGGGGGTTTTTACGGTTATCCCGCACCAGCACGCGCTACCTTTTCTCGCTGCGCGTGTTTCATGAACCAGCCTTTTTGTTCATTTTTTTACCTTATATCACGCTGCAATTTGCCAATGTCGGCCTGAACTTCCTGCTCCCCAATTATGTGCAAGACGTCTTTTCTGCGACCGCGCTGGTGGGTGGCCTGATTTTACTGCCCGGTAGCGTCTTTAACGGTATCGGCCAGCCAGTGTATGGCTGGATGCTGGACCGCTTCGGCGGCAAGCTACCGCTGCTGCTCGGTGCCAGCTTGTTCACGGCTTCAATTCTCGTCTTTGCCATCTTTGGCCCGGCGCTGGGTGTGGCTGGCGTCACTTGGGTGTACCTCGTCTTTGCTATTGGCCGGTCGATGGCCTTCAGTAATTCGGTTGCCTATGGCCTCAAAGGTCTGCCGAAAGATTTACAAAATGATGCCAATGCCTTGTACAACACCGGCCAGCAAGTCGCTGGCGCAGTCGGCACCACCGTCTTGTCGCTGATGATGACCATGATTAACCACCCCGGCTGGAGCAAGGCGCAGCAAGTCACCGCCGGCTCCAATGCCGCCTTTTGGCTCCTGGTCGCCCTAGGGTTGGTCGTGATTGGTTTGTTCTGGCGCTTGCTCAAACCACAAGCGGCTTAGTCATTTGCCTGCCACTGCGGTACACTGAAGAAAACGATGCCTGATCAGGGAGGATTCACCATGCATTTATTCACGATTGCTGTTGCCCCAACCATTACCGTACCTGCCGCCGCGACGTGGCCGATTAGCCAAGCGCCCACCGACTGGACGCAAATCGCAGCCACTGTTGGCTTAGCCGGTCCAGCCGGTATCCCTGCGTTCAAAACTGCTGCTGACTGGGCCGTAATTGAACAAGCCGCAACGGCTTACGAACAAACGCAACTTACCCCTTGGCTCGCGCGACTCTTAGAAGCTGCAGACGCGAATCAATTAGCCACCACCTGGGACTTTGGCGACGCTAAAGATCCCCTGCCGCGGCCGCTGGTGACGCAGTATTTCATGCAAAACGGTGTGCTCAAAGCGGCGTCTATCACCACCGCTTGGTTGCAGCAGCGGCCCCTGATTGCCCAGCTTGCCCAGGAATTCACACGGTTGTTTGAAGCCGGTGCTGATGTCACCGCTGTGTTGCCGACTTACCGCCATTATGAAGGCATGACCATGCGAGAGCTGGCCTGGCAAATGAGCATCGACATTGAAGACCTGGAACTGCCTGAAGCGCTCGCAACCAATGATCAGGCGGCGCTGAAGGCCGGCGCCGTCAAGTTTACCCAGCGCTACCCTGGCTTTGCCTTCACCATCTAAAGGAGGTGCCTTGTGATCTCAATCCGTCCCCTCGCCACCAAAGATTTTCCCCAAGTGGTCACCTTCGCCATTGAGGGCATGCACTTCGACCGTTATTTTCAAAATCCACTGGCTTTGCGCGCCTTTGGCTACTATTTCGTGGAACACGAATACGCCAATGCCACCCAGGCACTGGGCGCTTATGAGGATGGCCGGCTGGTGGGCGTGCTGTTCGCTAGTGAAACAGCGGCCCCAAAACCTCACGCCACCTGGCCGCGGCGTTTACTCGTAGCCAGCTATCAGCGCTTGATGCACGTTTTTGCCGGCCAAGGCACCCCTGCATATGATGCGGCCAATGCCGACATGCTGGCGGCTTTCACAGCCAAAAAGGCAGCCGATGGCGAAATTAGTTTGCTCGCCACCGACCCGATGCTGCAAGGCCGTGGTATTGGCAGTCAGCTGCTGGCGGCGTTCGCGCGAACCGCCAAGGGCAAACGCTACTTTCTCTATACCGACAGCGACTGCGTGTACCAGTTCTATGATCACCGCGGCTTTATCCGCGAACAAACGCGCCAGATTGAACTCACCCTGGGCGCCAAGCAATTTCCGCTGACCTGCATGCTTTATAGTCAAATCTTTTAGAGGCTGAGACAAAATGCGGTTTTAGCCCAGAATATAAGCCAAACGGTCTGTAAAACCTGAACTTAGGTTTTGCAGGCCGTTTGGCTTATACGGCTAGGGCGTCGCATTTTGGCTCGTACTGTTCCGGAATAGTCGTGTGCCTATCCTCGGCTCAAATTATGTCTCAATCACTTTCTTTTGCCCCACGCAAAAACGCCGGCCGCAGCCGACGTTTCGGTAATCTGATTATAAAGCTTTGGCAATCGCTGCATTGACTTGGTCTTTCTGGTCCTCGATCAAAGCCACCCGCGTTGCAATCACTTTGGTGTCCATCTGGATTTCGCGACCCAATCCTGGCACCTCAAGTTTCGGCTCGAAGAAGGCTTTGAATTCAGCCAAACGCTTAGCCGTATCGAAGCGACTGGCCACCACGGTGATGTAAGTGGTGAATTCCATGTCGCCACCGACCGTCTTGTTCAGCCAGTCCCATTCGTTGCGCAGCCAATCCCAGGCCAGTTGTTCACCTTGCGGGTTGGCCAACACGCCACGGAACCAGCTCCGCAGGTCTTGCGGTTTGATGGTATCGGCATCTTCAAAGTAGGTCACAATTTGCTTCAAAATTGCTTCGTCCTTGAAGGCTGGCGTTGCGTACATCAGCGCTTCTTTGACGCTTGGATCGGCCGTCTTCCGGTACTCGGCGATGAAATGGTCGAACAGCGCCTGACTAGGATGCTGCTTGGCTTCATTCTTCAAGACATAAGGCCGAGCATCAGCGGACATGGCGGCGATATCGGTACTGGTGTACAAAGCATGCGCATCAGCTTCGAAATCAGCATTATGGCCGAACGCCGCCCCATCCAGAATATATGGCCGGCCGATTTGGTCATCATTGGATTCGCCAGCCTTTGGCGTGAGGCCAAGACGTGCGTACTGGCCAGCAGACAACAGCTTGAAGAAGGCGCGCAGCTGCTTGTCTTCTTCGGAATCCGGTGTGGTGAATTTCTGCAGCCGGCCGGCGGTTTGCATCACCGCGGTAATGACGATGTTGCTGGTGTCGTCCTTGAAGGTCTTCAGCAGCGGCACAATATCGGCATAAGAAATCACACCTGCTTCAGCCTGGAGCCGCATGTCTTGCAGCAGCTGCAGCTTGGAAATGGCGTCGAAATCAGCCGCTTCGCTGAGCAGGTCAGCCATCAAGGTGTCATCGTACTTGACGATGAAGTGCGAGTTGTTGCCGACGTTCAGGCGGAAGGCTTTGCCTGCTTCAGCGCGCAAGGTCTTGTAGTCGCCCAAGGTCACCGTTTTTTCGCTCATAATCTGCGGGGCAGCGGCGTAGTTGCTTTCCAGCGGAATCTGCCACTGGCGGCCGACTTCCTTGCCTTCACCGATGAAGAACTGCTGCTGGCTGAGCTGCAACTGACCGTCAACGATTTTGGCGGTGACCAGTGGGTACCCAGGCTGCTCCAACCAAGACGTCATGATGGCGCCCACATCAATGCCAGAGGCCTCACCCAAGGCAGCCCAGAGATCGGCCCCTTTGGCGTTGCCGAACTTGTGGGCGTCAAAGTAAGCCTTCAAGCCCTTGCGCAAGTTGTCGTCGCCAATCAAGGCCCGGACCATCACCAACAGCCGTGAGCCTTTGGCGTACACAATCGCGCCGTCGAACACAGAGTCGATGTCAGCTGGATCTTCGACTGCAACATGGACCGACTGCACGCCATCCGTTGCATCCCGCTGCAAAGCAGCCGACGCTTCAGAAGTCTGGAACATTTCCCAAATGTGCCAATTGGGTTCCATGGCATCAACGCTGAGGTATTCCATCATGTTGGCAAAGGATTCATTGAGCCACAGGTCATCCCACCACTTCATGGTGACCAAATCACCGAACCACTGGTGCGCCAGTTCATGGGTGATAACCGTTGCGACGAGCTGCTTCATGCGCAAGGAAGTATTGTCAGGATCCAGCGTCAGGTACGCTTCCCGATAGGTGACTAAGCCCCAGTTTTCCATGGCGCCAGCCGAGAAGTCAGGCAAGGCCAACTGGTAGGAGTGTGGCAGCGGATAAGGGGTTTCGTAGAAGTCTTCGTAGAATTCAATCGCCCGCTTGGCAATATCCAAGGCAAAATCGAGTTCTTTTGGCTGGTGAGCTTTAGTAGCAAAGACGCCGATTTCCACACCGCTCTTGGTTTTGGTCAGTTTCTTTTGCATATCGCCAAACGCAAAGGCCACCAGGTAGGTGGACATGCGCATGGTGGTATCAAAATAGTGCACGCCAGCTTCAACTTTCACTTCTGGCATGTTGGCAATGACGGTTTCGCCGGGTTGTTCGTCGAACTTCAATGCGAGGCTGAAGGTCGCCTTTGCTTCTGGTTCATCAACGCCTGGGAAGGCTTGGCGCGCAGCAGTGGATTCGAATTGGGTCCCAATCAGGAGCTGCTTTTCGCCATTGATTTCATAATAGGAAGGATAAATGCCCATCATGGTGTCGGTCAGCGGCGCAGTGTAATCCAGCGTCAACGTCACCGCGCCGGCTTGCGGCAACGTGATGTTGACGGTTTCGGCCTGGTCATCCACCGTAAATGTCACGGTTTGGCCATCGGCTTGCACGCTACTGATCTTCAGGTACTTTTGGTTCAGCGCGATGTTGGCCGCTTTGGCCTCGCCTTGAATCGTGGTTTTCCCGGTGATGGTTTTGGTGCCTCGGTCAACATCAATGAACAAGTCATAGTGTGCTGGCTGGAAAGTTTCGTATAAGTGTTTTGCCATTATTTTCCCTCCAAAATTTTATAATGATCCCATTATATACCCTATCGCAGGCAAAAGGCCACCAAACCGGCAATCAGCCGCCGGGGTGACCTCAATCCTACCGCTTATGGTTCCGCCTGCCACGCCAGATATTTCACTGCGATCTGGCGGCGTACTGCGCTGACTCGCCGCGGGCTCATGTTCAGGCGAAGGGCGATTTCGCGATTTGATAGCTGTTCGCCATAGCGCAGGTCTAAGATGGTGCGTTCGCCGGGCGTCAAGCGCGCCGCCAGCGCGGTAAACGTCTCAGCCATCAATAAGCCGCTGAGACTAGACTCCTGCCGATCAGCGGTTATGGCGGCCGCTTGGTGCCATTGCTTGCCGGCCGTTTGCTCCAGCGCCTGGCGCCGCTGCCACTTCAGCCGGTGTTGCAACAAGCCCAGATAAACGATTTTGCCGGCCAGCCGGTTAAATTTTTGTACCGCGACTGGCTGATTCAAGGGTTCTTCATACTGCTGATAATACGCGAGGTACAGGAGCATCCCCTCCTGCCTCAAATCCTGATAGTCCGGCGTTTGCGGGCGCACGCCTAGCCTGCTCAAAGCATAGTAAACCACCCGCTGATGCTGCATGTAAAACGCAAATGCTGCTTGATTTGTCGCCACTGCGACCCCTTCTTGACGCCGCCTTGGCCCAGACAGCGAGGTGAATTTCATCACCGGTCATGATGGGGTCAGTGTAACGATGGGGTGCACAAATGAAAAAAGCGCATCAACCCCGCCGTAGCCGCGTGGTGACGCTCTTGAGCCCCGGTAAGGAATAGCTGCGGCTTGATTTCGCGCTCTTGGCGCCGCCCTCATGCGCATGAACGCGATTAAGCCGAAGGGGCGAGTCCTACCTTGATCACCACTAAGGCTAACTTGATGGCATCCTTGGTCACCGATGGCAGCACAATATCGGCACCTTGATCCCACATCCAGCCGGCAGTGGGCCCCGCCCGAAAATAAAAACTCGTCTGTGTTTCCGGTTGATACACCGTCAGCTTCCAGCTGGCCTCGGCCCCGCTCGCATCTTGAATTGCGCCGGCAATCAACTCCAACTGAGGAAACTGCGCTTGAACGGCTTCTGCGACTGCCGCGATTTGCGCTTGATACGTCATTCGTGTCACCTCATGGTCATTGTAGCAGAACATCGAACGTATGTTTGCTTTTGCAGTTTTAAATCCGTTGCTAGGATTCAAAAAGACGCCGATGACAACATCAGCGTCCCACCAATAAATTTAAATATGGCGCCGCTTAACCGCAGTGACAATCCTCAGACTGTGGGAAGTCCTTGCGGCACACCAGCAGTAAGTCCCCGGCTGAATCAGGCACCATCAAACCAGCGCTGGTGCGGCCTTGCAGTAAATAGCCGGTCGCGCCAGCTTGCGCAAGCGGCGCTAAGAATCGCTCGCTCACCTGGTCAGCAAAAGCGTCCAGTGCCTCTGCCTGCAGTGAGCAGGCCAGCTGCTCAGCTACCGGCGGCTCGCCTTGGATGCGGTAGGCCAAAATGCTGTTCATGCCGATGCGCGCCATGTCAAAGAAATCCTGCAAGCGGCTGGCATCAATCACCCGCACCACTTGTTGCGGGGCAGTAGGGACAGCCGCCACCCTAGCGGTAATCGTTGCTGTATCTGGCATCATGAAGCCTTCTTTCTGTGTCATCGGTTCCAAAGCTAATATAGCACAACCCCAGAGCGTCAGGCTTGATCAAATTGACTATTATACAGCTGAGTGTACGCCCCATTTTGAGCCAAGAGCTGTTCATGCGTGCCGCGCTCAATCACGCGGCCGCCATCAATCACCAGAATTTGGTCTGCATGCTGGATAGTGGACAGCCGGTGGGCAATGACAAAACTAGTTTTGTCCTGCATCAACGCCGTCATCGCGTGCTGGACATCGGCTTCCGTATTGGAATCAATCGACGCCGTGGCTTCATCCAGCACCAACACCGGCGCCTTGGCGATAAAGGCCCGCGCAATGCTGAGTAGCTGCCGCTGACCTTGCGAGAGGTTGTGCGCATTTTCGGTCAGCACCGTGTCATAGCCTGCTGGCAGCTGGCGAATGAAGCCATCGGCGTGGGCATTTTGCGCCGCTTCAACCACCTCAGCGTCACTGGCAGTGGCGCGGCCGAGGCGAATGTTTTCCTTGATCGACAGAGAAAACATGAACGGCTCTTGCTGGACCACCGTGATCAACCGGCGCAAATCGGCGCGGCGGATCGCCGCCACATCTTGCCCGTCTAACAGCACCCGGCCGTGCTTTAGCGGGTACAAATTGGTGAGCAAATTCATGATGGTGGTTTTACCTGCCCCGGTTTCACCTACCAGCGCCACCATTTGCCCGGCCTTGGCGGTTAGATTGATATCATGCAAAATTGGCCGCGTATCATAGGCAAAATCCACATGGTCAAACGTGACATTGCCTTGGGTGGTGGTTACCGCCACCGCATCTGCTCGATCCTGTTCCCGCGGGGCATCAATCACTTCAAAAATGCGCTCGGCGGAAGCCAACGACAGCTGCAAGGTGTTCACCAGATCCAAAATATTATTGATCGGCCCGGTGAAATTCCGCAGATAAATCAGAAACGTGAAAATCACCCCGACGGTAATGCCGCCGCGCCCGGCCAGAATGGACCAAGCGCCGACAAAGGTGATCAGAAGATAAGCCACGTTATTGGTGGCATTGTTGATGGGGCCAAGAATGCTACTGAAAGCCTGCGCGCGAAAGGCCGCGTTGGTGTAGGTTTCATTTGTGGCATCGAACTTCGCGAGAGTCGCCGCCTGGTGGTCAAACAGTTGCACCACCTGCTTACCAGACACATTTTCTTCAATCTGACTGTTGAGCTCCCCGAGCGCCTGCTGTTGAGTCACAAACGCCTGCTGGGTGACTTTGGCCACCGCGCGGGTGACCAAGTAAGTCACCCCAGAGCTCAAAAGCGCAATCAGCGTCAGCAGCGGCGAGAGAATCAGCATCGCCGCCCCCATCCCAATCACCGAGATAATCCCAGTGAACAGCTGAACAAAAGTCTGCATCATGGCGGTATTAATGTTGTCCACATCATTGGTCAGCCGGCTCATCACATCCCCATTGTCATGGGTGTCAAAATACCGCATTGGCAGCCGCTGCAGATTGGCAAAAATGTCATGGCGAATGCGGGCCGATGCCTGCTGCGCGACTTTGATAATGACGGCATTTTGAAAATACGTGAACACGCTACTCAGCGCATACATGCCGGCTAACAGTCCGCAAATAATAAACAGTAACGGCAACTTGGCCCGGGTGAGAAACTGGTCAATCACCACCCCATTGACCCGGTTACCAATAATCGTCGCCGCGGTGGTAAACACCGTCAGGCCGAACACCACCAGCAGGCGGCCCTTGGCAAACCCCAAGTAACCCAAAATCCGGCGGGTCGTTTGTCGCCAGTTCGTCAGTTGCACTTTTTCTTGATGCAGGCGCCTTGGCCCGCGGCGATTAATCATCATAGCGCCCGCCTCCTAACTGCGTCTGCACCAGCTGAGCATAAAACGGTGACTGCTTGATCAAGGCATCGTGCGAACCGGCAGCCGTAATGCGCCCTTCTTCGAGCACGAGGATTTCATCGCAGTGCATGATGTTGGTCACTCGCTGGGAAATAATCACCGTCGTGCGCTGGCGCCGCGTCTTAGTGAGCTGCGCCTGAATTGCGGCGTTGGTGGTTTGATCCACCGCGCTGGTCGCATCATCCAGCACCAAAATATCGGCATCTGGCACCGCCGCGCGGGCGATGTTTAGCCGCTGCCGCTGACCGCCAGAAAAATTCTTCCCGCTTTGCTCGACCGGCGCCTCATATTGCGCCGGCAGCGGGTCAATAAAGCTCGTGGCAGCCGCTACCGTTGCGCCAGCCGTGAGCTGTGCCTGATCAGCCTCAGGCGCCCCAAATCGCAAATTAGAGGCAATGGTGCCGGAAAAGAGCATCGCCTCTTGCGTCGCCACCGTGACTTTGTGATGGAGTGCCGCCAAGTCGAGGTGCTGAATATCTACCCCGCCGACTTCGATGACGCCTTGATAATCATCAAAGGCGCGGGTCAACAGGTTGATCACCGACGACTTACCGCTGCCGGTGGTGCCAATGATGCCTAACCACTGACCGGCTGGCACGGTGAACGTGATATCGTCCAAAATCGGCCGACTTTGTTGATAGCCAAAAGTCACATGGTCAAACGTAATTGCGCTACCTGAAGGTGCATTGCCAGCTGTGCCCACTGGTACTTCACCGGTGGCTTCGGCAAGCACCGCCTGCACCCGGGCCGCCGAGGTAATGGCGCGGGAAAAAGCGGTGATGATGTTGACGGTCATCACCATCGCGTTGGTGATTTGAATCATGTAATTCACAAACGCGATGATTTGCCCATCCAAAATCACGCCATTAACGTCGAGTTGGCCGCCGTAAGCCAGCGCCACCACCACGCCTAGGTTCAGCGCCAGTTGGATGATTGGACTGAGTGGTACCGTGGCCAGCGAGGCGCGAATACTGCTATCCAGCAAGTCCGCATTGGCTTGGTTGAACTGCGTCAGCTGGTGGTCTTCCAGCGTATACGCCTTAATGGTTTTTGCCCCTTGCAAATTCTCTCGCATCACGCGGTTCATGCCATCGACTTGCTGCTGCATGTGAGTGTACAGGGGAATACTGTGCTTCATTACGACTAGGATGAACACCGCCAAAAGCGGCATGATGATCAGCAAAATCGGCGCCAGGCGCGGCGACACAATCACAGCCATCACCATCCCGCCCAGCATCAGCATCGGCGCGCGCACCATCCCGCGCGTCACCATCATCACCAGATTTTGCATTTGGGTCACGTCATTGGTAATCCGCGTGATCAAAGTTGCCGGAGTCAGCCCGCCAGCTGCTCGGCTATTGAGCGCCACCGTCAGCATGTGACTGCGCAGCTTCTGCCCCATGTGCAGCGAAGCATAGTTGCCCAAAATACCGGCGGCACTGCCGGCAGCGACGCCAATCAAGGCAAACATCAGCATCAAAAGCGAGGTGCGGATGACAAAATTCAGGTCGCCTTTAGCCAGCCCGTGATCGATAATGTCGGACATTAAAGTCGGTTGCTGCAGATCCGAAAATACTTCGACCAGCATCACCGCCGGCGCCAGAAAGAAGCACCAGCGCGCTCGTCCATGCATATGCGCCATCAATAATTTGAACACACCAACACCTCCGCAAAAAAAGCGCCACTGATCCCGCAGCCTAGTAAGGACTAAGGAATCCGTGGCGCGTTATGAAAAACTCATTAAAATCATGTTAGCGCTAATCATTGCGATGTCAACTCATTTGACCCTCCGCAGCGACAGATTCCAGTTGGCAAACGTCAGGCAACTTGCTATAATACTAATGTTGTCGCCGCAATGGCGGAATTGGCAGACGCGCAGTGTTCAGGTCGCTGTATGGTTATCCATGTGCAGGTTCGACTCCTGTTTGCGGCAGCAGATAAGCCCCTCACTAACTTAGGTTGGTGAGGGGCTTTTTTTGTTGGCTGCGAAGATAGGCCGGTTTTAGCGCGGAACGCGTACAGGCTGACATACGTTAGAAAGGCTAACCGTCCCCTAAGTGCGGCGATCTTCGCAGCCTGCTCTAGTTGCGCTCCGACCGCCAACGCCGGACTGATTAGCTACGCACCAGACCTCACCGCCAAAGAACGGCGGCAATGCCTGGTGCTAGGCTAATCATCCGGCTAAGTACGGCGGTCTTCGCAGCCTGCTAAAAAGCCCGCGCAATTGCGCGGGCCTGAGCATCCAGAGGGGACCAGATGCGATTAGATTTGGCCTTGTTCGTGCAGCTCCTTCTTGTAGCGAGCTTCTTCTTCTTCGTTGCAGTAAACGAAGTGGCCGGGTTTGATTTCGACAAACTTTGGCTTGTCGGTTTCATAGTGGTGCATGTTCGGATCATAAACATATGACTTGCGCGTCTTCGCCAGCTGCGGATCAGGTACCGGCACCGCAGATAGTAGCGCTTCGGTGTATGGGTGGATGGGGTTGGTGAAGAGCTCTTCCGTTTCTGCCAATTCCAAAATCCGGCCAGCGCGGATAACCGCGATCCGATCAGAAATGAAGCGCACAACCGACAAGTCATGGGCAATGAACAAGTAAGTAACGCCTTGTTCACGCTGGAACTTCTTCAACAGGTTCAGCACCTGAGCGCGAATCGATACGTCCAAAGCCGAAATCGGTTCGTCCGCTACCACCAGATCAGGTTCCATGATCAGCGCCCGGGCAATCCCGATTCGCTGCCGCTGGCCACCAGAGAATTCATGGGGATAACGGTAGAGCTGTTCTGGTAGCAGGCCGACTTCTTCCAGCATGGTGCGGACTTTTTTGATGCGGTCCTCTTCGGAGTCGAACAAGCCGTAGTTGTACAAGCCTTCAGAAATGATGTAGTCAACGGTGGCCCGATCGTTCAAGGAAGCAGACGGGTCCTGGAAAATCATCTGAATTTTGCGTTCGATTTCGTGCTTGCGCTTTTCAGAGATTTTACCGTTAATTTGTTGGCCTTCAAAGGTAATCGTCCCATTGGAGGTGGAGTTAATACCTAAAATGGCCCGGCCAATGGTGGTTTTACCGGAACCGGATTCACCAACCAACGAGAACGTTTCGCCTTTAAAAATGTCGAAGTTGACATCTTGCACGGCGACAAACTTATCTTTGCCGGCGCCAAAAGAAATTTCAAGATCCTTCAGAGAGAGTAGGACGTCTTTCTTATTCTCCATCGCTGTCTTTCCCTCCCAAATCTAGATTTTCCAAGTGTGACGCACTCATGACCTCAGACATCCGCTCATGCAGATTCTGAATTAGCTCCGGCTTTTCAGTCTTCGGGGCGCGCGGGTCAAGCAGCCACGTCTTGGCATAGTGGGTATCTGTGACTTTGAAAAATGGCGGTTCAGCCTTGAAATCGACCTTCATTGCCCACGGATCCCGTGGGGCGAAGGCATCCCCCACAATATCTTTATACAAAGATGGCGGGGTGCCAGGAATGGAGTAGAGTTGGCCGCC
The DNA here is from genome assembly GCF_016861845.1 of Lacticaseibacillus suilingensis. Taxonomy (GTDB): domain Bacteria; phylum Bacillota; class Bacilli; order Lactobacillales; family Lactobacillaceae; genus Lacticaseibacillus; species Lacticaseibacillus suilingensis. Next base: position 23,918 of record NZ_BOLV01000008.1, on the reverse strand, counting down.
GCGCTGCGCCAGTTGTGGCAGCGAAGACAGTAAGCTCCATGTATACGGGTGCTTTGGATCGTAGAAGATCTCATCGCAAGTCCCGTATTCGATAATACGCCCAGAGTACATCACAGCAATGCGGTCAGCAATCGAAGCCACCACCCCTAAGTCATGGGTGATGAAAATAACCGTAAAGCCGTATTCTTTTTGCAGATCCTTGATCAGATCCAAGATTTGCGCCTGAATGGTCACATCCAGCGCCGTGGTTGGTTCGTCGCAAATCAGGATGTTCGGCCGGCAAGCCAGCGCCACCGCGATGACGATCCGCTGCCGCATACCGCCTGAATATTCGAAAGGATATTCGTTGTAACGGTCTGCTGCATTCGGAATGCCGGTGCGGTTCATCAAGTCGATGGCCAATTTCTTAGCTTCCGCCTTGCTCTTGTGCTGGTGCTTAACGATAACTTCGGCAATCTGCGAACCAATCGTCCGAATCGGATCCAGAGAAGTCATTGGGTCCTGGAAAATCGTGGCGATTTCGTTCCCCCGAATACCTTCCCACTGCTTGTCTTTCTTCAGTTCTTCGAGGTGTTTGCCGTTGTAGACAATGGTCCCACCGGCAATTTCCCCGTTTTCTTCCAGCATCCCGGTAAACGTCTTGGTCAAAACCGACTTGCCCGAGCCGGATTCACCAACGATTGCCAAGACTTCGCCTTCATAAAGATCCATTGAAACATGATGAATCGCCTTCAGCACCTGCCCACGAACGTGGAAGTGCACAGAGAGGTCATCAACTTCTAGAATTTTTTTACGTTCTTCACTCATCGTTGTTCCCCCTCTTTACATATGAGTTCTTGGATCTGACGCATCAGCAAGGCGCTGGCCAACCAGGTACAAGGAAACCGCGATCAAAGCCAGCACTAACACTGGCAGCCAGAACAGGTATGGATAGCTGACAATGTATGGTGCGTAAGTTTGAATCAACCGACCCAAGGATGGCACCGAGGCATTCAGCCCGACACCCAAGAAGGACAGGAACACTTCATACGAAATGAAGGAAGGCAAGGACAGCGAAATCTGCGTCACAATGACGGAGGTCAGATAAGGCATGATGTTGCGAATGACCATGCGGCCCAGCCCTGTCCCCAGGGTCTTAGAGGCAATGTTGTATTCGCGGTCACGCATAATCATGACCTGAACGCGGATGAAGTAGGCAGTGCCTAGCCAGCCGGTAACCGTCATGGCGAAAATCAAGTTCCAGAACCCATTCCCGAAGGAGTAGGACAGAACAATGATAATCAGCAGTTGTGGCACGTTGGAAATCACGTTGTAGACTTCCAGCATGAACCGGTCAATGCCCTTGGAAGTGCCCCAAATGGCACCAACGGCCACCCCAATCACCGTGGTGATCAAGGTCGCAATCACGGAAATTGAAATCGAGGTTTTGGCCCCGGCCCAGATGGCATCGAACAGTGATTTCCCATCACCGTCAGTCCCGAACCAATACTTGGCATTAGGCCAGTTGTACCTGGCGCCAAAGTCGTTGATGTTCGCCACATCGTTCAAGTTATATCCGGAAAACAGTGGCTGAATGAAGGACATCAGCAGGATCGCTAACATCAAGAACAACAGGAAAATAGTCATTTTGCTGGAGAAAAACGCGCGGCCAACAGAACCCCAGTAGGAGTACTTTTCGGTATCGAGTTTTTCCGAGGCCATTTCATCGATCTTCACCGCAGTAAAGTCGGAATCTAAAATTTCTGGTTGGTTTTGTGTGCTTTCAGCCATTCTTTATTCCTCCCCCTTCGATGAATCGGATGACGACAACTTGATCCGTGGATCCACAATGACCATCAACAAGTCCCCAAGCAGGACAGATAGCACCGCCACGGTGGTAAAGATGAAGACCAGCGCAATCACAATCGAGTTGTTATGAGCAATGATGGAATCAGGCAACATCTTCCCCATCCCTGGCATGGCGAAGACTTCTTCAGTCATCGTCGCGCCACCGATCAGGCCGATGATGCTCCCAGGAATCCCTTGCACAATCGGAATTGAAGCATTCTTAAAGATATGCTTGGAGTAAATTTCACCTTCGTTGAGCCCTTTGGCCTTGGCAAATTTCACGTAATCAGACTTTTGCTGATCAATCATGAACCGCCGGAACCAAATGATCAACCCAGACACCTGCAGCAACCCTAAGATCACCGCTGGCAAAACCCAAGAAGACGCAACACTAGCGCCCAGGGTTGGGAAGGAGTCTGGCAGGCCAAACAAGGCTGAGCCAAGATAACGGAAGGTGTAGATGAACGCCAAACTTGGAACGGCAATCAACAGCGTCACCACGAAGGTCCCACCACGGTCGAACCACTTGCCCTTTTTCCGGGCCATCAAAATTGCGACTGGAATTGAAACGACGTAGGAAATGACCAACGCAATCAAACCGGCGCGGAAAGAGGTCCCAATCATGGAAGGATCGCGCAAGTTTTGCTCGGTATCCGAGTAGTCATCACCGAACTGCTCACTGGCGGTGTCGCTCTTGCTGGTGCGGTACTGATATTGCCGGGTGTAAACATCAGAGGCGGTGTTCAGCGTCTGGCCGTTCTTAAACTTCTTTTGCACCGTCACGGTCGGGCCTTGACGCCCGCCAATGACGTCCATGACAGATTCACCCGCATAAGTTGGGTACGAGGTCCCTAAGTTCAAGTGAATAAAGTTCTGATGAATGAATGGGAAGCTACCATTGAAGTAAATCTGATAACGGTACTTGGTGCCTGAACCAACCAAGGCCCAGCCCACGGTCGGATCGTTTTCGATCTTCAGGTAGCGTGCTAAGTGCGGATTATTCTTGTCATGAATTGCCCATGGCGTGTCAATCTGGAACATGTTGCCATAGAAGCGGCCTAACCGTTCCCACAAGGGCAATTCCCGAATGGCATAGTAATCTTTGCTTTGCTTGTAGCGTTTTAGTTCAAAATTGTTTTTCTTGGCCCATTTTTCGAACTGGGCTTTATTAGAGGCAGTATGGGCGGCTGTCACCGTCACTTTGGGATTATCTTTTTCGACGTCCTTGATCAGCGCTTTGGTGTCAAGATAGTCAAGATAGTTCATTTTTTCGAACGCATTATTCTTGTAGTCGGTCAACTTGTCTGGTGTCGCAGCCAGTTTCTGAATCATCAGGTCGCTTTTGAAGACGTCTCGTCGTGGAATCATCGAGTAGATCACGATGTAAGTCAACGTGGTAACCAAGAAGATACTCAGAATCGACCGAAGTACGCGAAAGAACAGGTACTTCTTCATGTTGCGGTTCCCCCTCTATGCTCAATTAAAGCAAAAGAGCTAGTCACATAGTGTGCTAGCCCTTTCACACGTCTAAGTTCAAAGAGCTTGTTTGAGCTCAAAGCTTAGTGCTTAGTCGTTCTTTTTAGCAAGTTCAAGGCGCTTAGCGTTCCAGTCCTTAACAGCCTTGTCGTATGCCTTTGTCGTGATTGTCTTCTTGGAAATCTTCATCCCTTCGAAACGAGGAGAAGGTGTACCGGACCAAGTTGCTGGCCGGGTGAATGGAATCACTTTGGTTACAGAAGGAGTGCCGCCCAGAGAGTTAACAGGAATTTGAACACCGAGGCTCAAAAGGTAAGCTTCAGCCTTAGCAAATGCCTTGTAACGTGCGTTCGTGTCAGTGGTGATGGCTTCAGCAGCATCAACCAGCTTTTCGTACTGATCCAAGCCAGTTTCCTTGGCAACAGCGTCGTATTCGGTCTTTTGAGCACCGGTTGCGCCGATCACGAAGCCAAGGGTTTGTGCCATCGCACCAGAGGTTGGCTTGAAGATGTCAAGGTATGAGGAAGGATCTTGATAGTCAGGGCTCCAACCAGAAGCATTGCTGATATCGAAGTCAGACTGGGCACCAGTTTGTGCTTGGTAAGTGGCAGCCAAGTACTTGTCTTCAGACAACTGCTGGATGTCGATTTCAACGTTATCCTTGCCCAGAGTCTTTTCAACTGAGGCCTTGAAGGACTTCGCCTGGTTCAACAGCAGCGCTGCTTTAGACTCTTGTGGCAGATCCAGCTTGATTGGGAAAGCCACGCCTTCCTTTTGCAGTTCAGCCTTCGCCTTAGCAAAGAGTTCCTTCGCCTTAGCAGCGTTGTAGGTACCATCTTGCGCATCAGCAACGTTGTACTTGCTGAAGGTGCTTGAGTCGAGATCCTTCAAATCGGATTCAACATAGGTCCCGTAATCCTTACCATCAGCTTGCACGAAACTTGGTGGGGTGATTTCGTTACGCAGGGACTTGGTAGCACCGGCAGAACCATTCGCCTGAGCGTTGTAGTTGGACTTATCAAAGGCGAACTGAATGGCCAAACGGAAGTCCTTGTTCAAGATTGCCTTCTTGGTGTCAGCCTTTTGCTTGTCCGTAGTCTTGGAAGTGTCATTGTAAGACTTACGGTTCAAGTTAAAGGTGAAGTTATAAACGGAAGCATCTTGCTGTGACCAAACGATGTTGTTTTTGTTCTTCTTTTCAACATCCTTGTAGCCTGGCAGGTTAGGGTAAACGCGAGCCGTGGTGTAGTCACCCTTGGCGAATGTCTTATAGAGTTCGTCTGGGTTGGACCCATCATTGTAGGTTTCCTTAACGTCAGTCACATGAACGTTCTTCTTGTCCCAATACTGGTCGTTAGCCTTGTATTCGATAACGGACTTAGAAGTGAAGTTCGACAGGATATAAGGACCGGTGTACAAGATGGCGTCGGCCTTAGGTTGGCCATACTTCTTGCCTTCTTGCTTCAGGAACTTAGCGTTAACTGGTTCCAAAACGCCATATTGAAGTTTGGAGTTCCAGTAAGGTTCAGCTTGATTCAAAGTGTATTGAATCTTGTTGTCGCCGATGGCCTTAATCCCAACGGTTGAGAAGTCCTTGGTCTTACCATTAACGTAATCATCCAAGCCCTTGATGGAGTCTTGAACAATGTACAAAGCTTCGGACTTACCATCAACGGCGTGCTTCAAGCCGGTGATAAAGTCTTGGGCCTTAACGGTTGCGTAAGTGTTACCTTCGCTGTCAACCCACTTCACACCCTTGCGCAGCGTGTAAGTGTAAGTCTTGCCGTCGTTAGAAACCTTCCAAGACTTAGCCAAGCCAGGAACGATTTGGCCGTACTTGTCAGTCTTGAGCAACGGATCTTCAAAGTTGGCCAAGTGATCATTGTTCGTGGCACGACCAGTGATCGAGTAGTCAAAGTTATCTGGATCGGTTGCATAAACATAATTATAAGTGCTGGTAGCAGTGTCGCTAGAGCCGGTTGACTTGCTGCCGCAAGCTGCAAGCAGAGTAGCCAGCGTCAGTGCAACAACCACTGCACCGCGTTTCTTGTTCATCTTCATACACATAAGCCTCCAACCTATGATAGTTTCCCAATTCCGCCTCTAACGGTATTAGAATAATGAAGATTATAAATTGATTAGAGAGGCATGTCAAGCATGTGTTGCGTTTTTTGTGAACAAATGCGAAATTTTCTTGAACACTTTCCCGAAAGTGCAAGCTGCATTATTCCAAAAACGCCTGTTCGCCTGCTTGAAAACGCGGTTTCATCAGTATTCTGATGAGAAAATGCTGAGCCGGTTTTCACAATGAGAAAATTCTAAGTCCGCCTGTGGCTTCTTAGAATCAGCAAAAGGGGCTGCGACAAAAGGCGGTTTTGGAGCCGACAGGTAGCCTTTCTAACGCATGTCAGCCTGTACGCGCTTCGCGCTACAGGGTGATCAAGCCATCCACCAAGTCCGAACTTTGGACTCGGTGGATGGCGTAGCTAGCTGCTCGGCTCCGGCCTTTTGGCGCGTATCTCTGCTGGAACACTCGGCATCAAAAGGGGGTGTGACAAAAGTCACACCCCCTTTCCGATCATGTCTCATTAACCACGCTTGGCGAGTTCCGCCTTCGCCGCGGCATCCCCTTTCGCGGCTAAGACCTGCAGCTGGTTATAGCCGAGTCGGCTGTAGTCCGTTTTTGCTGGCGTTGGCACTTGAGCAGCCATCTGCTGGGCCTGTGCATCGCGCTTAGCAATTTCCGCTTGCGCCGCCGGATCATCTGGCAGCGCCTTAAGCTGGTTGTAGCTCATCGTTACATAAGCCTTAGTCCCAACCGGGCGCCACTGGTCAATTTTGGCGGCATTGGCATCACGCTCAGCCAGTTCGACCTTAGCGCCTTCATCACTAGCCGCAGCCAAGGCCCGCAACTGGCTGTAGCTCATGGTGACATATTCTTTGGTGGCGTGTGGCAACCGTTCCTCGATCTTGGCGCTTTGCGCATCGCGCTTGGCGAGCTCCTTGGCAGCCAACGGGTCGCCGGCGGCCGCCAGGGCTTGAAGCTTGGCATACCCCAAAAGCTGATAGTCGGCAGCCGCATAGGTCTTAGCGGCCGGCGCTGGCGTATTCGTGCGGCGGGTCAATTCGCGCTCGGCATATTGATTACCTGCCCCAGCTAAAGCGATCAAATGGGCCGTGCTCATCGCCGAATAACTGGTCGCCACGGTATCCCCGTATGCTTCCGCAGCAGCGCCGTTAGCGTTGCGCTTCGCCAGTTCGGCGCGAGCAGCCGGATCGGTGGCTGCCAAAGCGGTCAGTTGGCCGTAGCCCATCGCCGCATAGGCTGGCGTCTTGGCTGGTAGCAAAGACGCTAATTCGGCCGCATTGGCATCCCGCGCGGCCTTTTCAGTGCTGGCTGCTTCAACGCCCTGGGCTGCCGCCGCGCTCAGCTGGGTGTAACCCATGTTCTTGTAGTCTGGTGCTTGCGGCGCAAAGTAGACGTCAAATTGTGCCGCATTCGCATCCCGCTTGCCTTTTTCGGTGATGGCGGCCTCAATCCCCTGCGCCGCGGCGGCGCTGAGCTGGCTGTAACCCATGTTCTTGTAATCTGGGGCTTGCGGCGCAAAGTAAACGTCGAATTGCGCCGCATTCGCGTCCCGTTGACCTTTTTCGGTGATGGCGGCTTCAATGCCTTGGGCTGCCGCCGCACTCAACTGCGTATAGCCCATGTTCTTGTAATCCGGTGCTTGCGGGGCAAAATACGCCGCAAACGGATCGGCATTGCCGTCCCGCTTTGCCTCCTCCGTGATTGCAGCAGCAATGCCTTTTGCCGCAGCGGCCTTGAGCTGACTGTAACCCATGTTGCGATAATCAGCCGCCGGTGTTGCGCTGACTGTCGCCACGGTCGTTTTGACTGCGGTGTGCTTGGCCGCCTTTGCGGCTTTCGTTGCGGCTTTAGCTGCGGCTTTGACTGGTGACTGCACACTAACTTTAACTTGCGGGCTTTGGTTGCTTTGCTGCTTACCTGCGGCTTGGCCAACCAGAGCCTGAGTACTAAATAAGGCTGCGGCGGCAATCCCGACCGCAAGCCATGCTTTACGCTTACCACGAGAACTAGTTGTGCTTGTCATATCCTTTCCTCCCCCGGAAAATGGACCCCCAACGACACATATTCGGACTTTATAATTTTTCACTATCCGAATATTCGCCTAATTATATGATAGAAATAAATCACTTGTCACGAAATAAATTAGCCAATTTTGATATATTTGCCATTTTTATAGAAGAAACCAGCGCACCAAAAAACCTCATCAACCGAAGTCGATGAGGTTCACTTGGATGTTGCATCTAATGCCGCAAACAGGAGTCGAACCTGCACATGGATAACCATACAGCGACCTGAACACTGCGCGTCTGCCAATTCCGCCATTGCGGCAACAACAGGTAATAGTATAGCAAGAAGCACCGCCAATGCCAAGCCTTTTTTACATTCAGTCGACTCGCTAATTGGATTGAGCAGGGTTCGGCACAATCAGTGCGGTATAATGCGATTGAGGTGATAACTGTGAAAACAATCGATCAGGCGCTGCCAGCCCAAGTAATCAGACTGCGGCCAGCAAACAGTCACAAAGGCACCTTCGGCCGCGTGCTCATCATCGGCGGTAATCCCCAGTATGGTGGCGCCGCCATCATGGCCGCCAGCGCCGCAGTGTACGCCGGCGCCGGTTTAGTCAGCGTGGCCACCGCGACGGTTAATCGCTCCGCCTTGCATGCTCGGCTGCCAGAAGCCATGATGCTCCCTTACGATGATCCGAGCTTGCCTGCTCTGATCCAAAGTGTCGATGTCATCGTGCTCGGCCCAGGCTTGGGCACCGATGCCACCGCCCAGCAAGTCCTGACCACTACCCTCGCCGCGGTGACCCCTGAGCAGTCCGTGATCATCGATGGCTCGGCCATTACCCTCATTGCCCAGCAACACTTGACGGTCGCCTTGCCCAAGGCAGTGTGGACCCCGCATCAAATGGAATGGCAGCGCCTCTCCGGCCTAGCCGTTGCGCAGCAAACCCCGACCAGTAACGCGGCTGCCGCCAGTCAACTTGCTGGGACGGTCATCGTCAAATCACACCGGACTGAGATTTTCACCGCAGCAGACAGTTTTTTGAACCCGCTTGGCACCCCGGCGATGGCCACCGGCGGCATGGGCGACACCTTAACCGGCATTTTGGCCGCCTTCATCGCCCAGTTTGGGCATCACGCCGGCTCGATTTGCGCCGCGGTCTACACCCACAGCGCCATTGCTGAACAGCTCGCGCAGGATCATTACGTCGTGGTGCCTTCACAGCTGATCGCGGCGTTGCCCGCATACATGGCCCAACAAGCAAAAAAATAATCGGTTGCCACCCCGGCAACCGATTTTTCTATGCTTGTTTAAGGGCAACCAGCTCTGCGGCCGTCAGCGGCCGATAATGGCTGGATGGCAAATCTGAAGGTAGCCTGAGCGGACCCATTTGCACCCGCTTAAGCGCCACCACCTCATTACCCACCGCATGCAACATCCGCTTCACCTGGTGAAATTTACCTTCATGAATGGTGAGCAAAATCTGCAGCGGCTGATTGGCAACCGCGGTGACCGTCGCCGGTGCACTGGTGAACTCGGCAAAAGTCAGGCCATTTTCCAACTGCGTCTTCATCGCTGGCGTCAAAGGCGCCGCCATGGTGACGAGGTACTGTTTGGGCACATGGCGGCTCGGCGCCAGCAAGGCATGCCCCAGGACGCCATCATTGGTCAACAAGAGTAGTCCGGTCGTGTCCTTATCCAGCCGGCCCACCGGAAACAAGCCCGGCCGCAAATCCGCCGAGGCCAGCAAATCCAGTACGGTGCGCGCCGTGTCATCCTGGGTTGCCGTGATTACGCCAGCGGGCTTGTTGAGTAGGTAATACACCTCCAGGGCACCACTGACGGCTTGACCATCGACAGCCACCTGGGCAGCGGCGGCCACATCTAAGCCAGGATCCCGCACCACGACCTGGTCGACGGTCACCCGCTTGGCTTTGATCATTTTTTTCACTTCAGCCCGACTGCCAAATTGCAAATGCGCTAAGAACCGATCTAACCGCATCGGCCTACCTCATCCGCAGCATGGCGCGCAGGCGTGCCACCCGCTGGCCCAAAATCATGTCCGCCAGCCGCGTTTTGAGCACGGCATAGCCGTACACCAGCACCCCAATCGGTACCGCCACCAACAAAGCCACCACGGCTCCCAAGGCGCGGTCTGGGGAAATCACCAAGCCGACCAGCTGCACGCAGCCGAAGACGACTACCGCCATCAGCACGGAAAACGCGGCAATGCCCAGCAGGCGCCGGCCGGTTTGACGAATGCGGAAGCGGTAGCGGGCATGCAGCGAATACAGCATCAGCACACTGGAAACCAGCATCCCCGCCGCTGTCGCTAACAGTGGGCCCCAAATGTTGAAGAAGAAAATCAGTGGCCATTGCAAAATCACCTTGACCACCATGCCGGCCAACATTTCATAAATAGCAATGCGGTTGAAGAACAGACCTTGCAACGCTGCCGCCAAAATCGTGAACAGTCCCATGGCCACCGCGACGAAGGCGGACAGCACCAAAATCGCGATGCCGAGATGATCGTAACCATAAAAAACCACGTACAGCGGCTTAGCCACCGCCGCCATCCCGAAGGCACAAGGCACCATGACAATGAAGAAAAGCTGCAAAATGTTCGTCAGCTGTTCAGCAATCGCCTTGTCATCACCGCGGGTTTTAGCGCCAGACAGCAGCGGCAACACCGTCGAAGACATCGCCACTGCCAGCGAAATGACAATCATGATCAGTTTGTTGGCATTGCCGGCAAACAAGGTAAAGAAGCTGTTGAGTTGCGTCATCGACGCTATCCAATGGCTTTGCATCATCGGGTAGAAACTGTACTGGTCGAACAGATAGTAGAGGTTGACGCCTGAGCCGATAATGATAAACGGCACCGCCTGCTCCACAATTTCGCGCAAAATATGCGGCGTTGAAATCTGCACCTGGTCGAGACTTTGATCAGCCAAATCACGGAACTTGTGGCGCCGGGAGATAAACACCAACACCAAAAGCCCCAAGCCAAACACCGCCCCTACGAAGGCGGCAAAGGTCGACTGCGAGGCAGCATCCACATAATTGTGATTGCCTGCGACCATGATGGCATAGGTCATCATCAGCATATAGATAATGCGGGCCAGCTGTTCCACCAGCTGACTCAAGGCGCTCGGCGCCATGTCGTTATAGCCCTGGAAAAAGCCGCGCATGATACTCATCACGGGAATGATCAGCAGTGGCCACGCCAGCGACCGGTACACCTGGGTCAGCGCCGCATCGTTTAAGGCCAGCCACGGCGCCAGCAGCCACATCAAGGCAAAGGAGACCAGCCCCATGACACCCATCATGATGGCCCCCTGCCGAAACAGCCGGAACCCGGTGCGGTACTCGTTCATCGCATTGTAATGCGCCACCTGCTTGGAAATCGCGCCTGGCACCCCAGCCGTGGCAATCGTGAGAAAAATACTGTAGATATTGTAACCTTTGGTAAACAGATTATTGGCCGCCAAAAAAGCCGCACCCAGCCAGATGCGCCAAGGAATAATGTAAATCGCGCCTAACACCCGTGATAAAATACTGCCCGCCGTCATCCAGGCGGAGCCACGCAGCATTTGTTCGCGTGCGGTCGGTTGCGCTTTCGGCTCTTTTGCCATCTTCAATACCCCGATTTCAGTCCATGTTAATCACCATTTTAGTTGAAGCGCGCCTCGCTTTCAATCAGGCGCGGCAGTCTTTGCCATTCCCTAACATTCAAAACGCTCTAGAGTTGCGCTCAGGACGCCAACGCCCACCTGACCAGCTACACCCAAGCCCTCACCGCCCAAAACCGGCGGTAATGCCTTGGGTTAGGCTGCTCAGCGGGCTAAGAGCGGCGTCCTTCGCAGCCTGACCAAAAAAACGCCGGCAAGCTGCCGACGTTGAGGTGCACTTATTTAACCACGATGTTCACAATCTTGCGCGGAATGATGATTTGCTTAACGATTGTCTTGCCAGCCACAAACTTCTGGACGTTATCAATGGCCATGGCGTCTGCCTTGATCTTCGCTTCATCGGCGTCCACCGACTCCATCACATGGCCCCGAAGCTTGCCGTTGACCTGCACCATCAGTTGATATTCTTCAGTGACCAAGGCCTTCGGATCATAAGTTGGCCATGGTGCGTAAGTCAGGCTGTGGTCGTGGCCCAGAATTTGCCAGATTTCTTCCATCAAATGCGGCGCGATTGGCGCCAGCAGCTTCACGAAGCCTTCGACATATTCATAAGGCAGGTCGTCCACTTTATTGGCTTCATTGATGAAGACCATCATCTGGGAAATGGCGGTGTTAAAGTGCAAGTCGTCGAAGTCTTCGGTGACCTTCTTGACCGTTTCGTTGTACACCTTGTCCAGCTTGCCGTCGTTAATGGTGGTGATGTGATCACGCATCTTACCATTGTCATCGACAAAGGTGCGGTACACCCGATCCAAGAACTTCCGGGCGCCAGCCAAGCCAGTAGTGCTCCAAGCGATACCAGCATCCAACGGCCCCATGAACATTTCATACAAACGCAAGGTATCAGCGCCGTACTCTTCAACCACATCATCAGGGTTGACCACGTTACCTTTGGACTTGCTCATTTTTTCGTGGTTATCGCCCAAAATCATGCCTTGGTTGAACAACCGCTGGAAGGGTTCCTTGTTAGGAATGGCGCCAATATCATACAGGAAAAGATTCCAGAACCGGGCATACAGCAGATGCAACACCGCATGTTCAGCACCGCCGATGTACAAGTCAACTGGCAGCCATTCCTTCAGCTTGTCATAATCGGCCAGGGCTTCCTTGTTGTGCGGATCGACAAAGCGCAGGTAGTACCAAGACGAGCCGGCCCATTGCGGCATGGTGTTGGTTTCGCGCTTGCCTTTGCGGCCGTTTTCGTCCACCACATTCACCCAATCATCCAGGTTGGCCAGCGGTGATTCACCAGTGCCACTTGGCTTGATGTCGGCTTCTTCAGGCAGCACCAAAGGCAGTTCGGATTCTGGCACCAAGGTCGTTTCGCCATCTTCCCAGTGAATGACAGGAATGGGTTCGCCCCAGTAACGCTGGCGAGAGAAGACCCAATCGCGCAACTTGAAGTTGACCTTCTTGGTGCCGATTTGCTTATCTTCCAGCCACGCAATCATGGCATCAATGGCGTCTTGCTTGTTTTTACCATCCAGGAAGCCGGAGTTGATGTGGACACCGTCGCCGGTGTAAGCTTCCTCGGCGACATCCCCGCCTTCAATCACCGGCCGAATTGGCAGGTTGAATTGCTTGGCAAAGGCATAGTCGCGGTCATCATGGGCTGGCACCGCCATAATGACGCCGGTGCCATAAGTAGCCAGCACATAGTCAGAAATCCAAATCGGCAAAGCTTCGCCGTTCACTGGGTTGACGGCATACGCACCGGTCCAGACCCCGGTTTTGTCCTTGCTCAAGTCGGTGCGTTCCAGATCAGACTTGTGCGCCACTTCGGCCCGATAGGCGGCCACGGCGGCCTTTTGCTCCGGAGTGGTAATCTGGTCCACCAAATCATGCTCTGGGGCCATCACCACGTAAGTTGCGCCAAACAAGGTGTCAGGACGCGTGGTGAAGACATCAAAGTGGGCTGCGGTGTCTTTCACATCAAACGTGATTTGAGCGCCCACCGAGCGGCCAATCCAGTTGCGCTGCATCTGCTTGATGTTTTCTGGCCAATCCAGATCATCCAAGTCTTCCAGCAAGCGGTCAGCATAGGCGGTAATCTTCAGCATCCACTGGCGCATCGGCTTGCGTATAACAGGGAAGCCGCCACGTTCGGTTTTACCGTCGATGACTTCTTCGTTCGCAACCACGGTGCCCAAATCCGGACTCCAGTTCACCGGCACTTCGGCTTCGTAAGCGAGGCCATGCTTGTACAATTGTTCGAAAATCCATTGCGTCCATTTGTAGTAATTCGGATCCGTGGTGGCAATTTCGCGATTCCAGTCATACGAAAAGCCCAAACTGTTGATTTGCCGCTTGAAGGTTTCAATATTCTTGTGGGTAAAGGCCTTCGGGTTGTGGCCAGTGTTCAGCGCGTACTGCTCCGCCGGCAAGCCAAACGCGTCCCACCCCATCGGATGCAGCACATTGTAGCCCTGTGCCCGCTTCATCCGCGCCACAATATCTGTGGCGGTGTAACCTTCAGGATGCCCCACATGCAAGCCTTGGCCTGATGGGTAAGGAAACATGTCCAGCGCATAGTAGTTCTTCTTGTTCGGGTCTGTGGTGGTATTGAACTCGTTATGCTCAGCCCAATGCTTTTGCCACTTTTTTTCGATCTGCTTGTGATCGTACATGAAATTGCCTCCTTGAGATTTCGAACCAATACTCTGAAAAAACAAAAAGCCGCCCTAAACATTGTTAGGACGGCTGGATGCCGCGGTACCACCTAAGTTCTGCTAAACGCAGCGCTTGAACTGGATAACGGTCAGGGCCGGCCAATCTGGCACGCAAAAGGTCAGTTCAGTCGCGCCCGCGTCAGGCTCACAGCACCCGCCTGCTTTCTGGACTCTGGTTGCGACTTACTCGTCCTTCGTTCGTTCGATATTGGCCTAATCATAGCAAACAAAAGCCGGTGAAACAAGAGCAGGCTGCGAAGCTGGGCGCTTTTAGCGGGATGATTAGCCTAGCTTAGGGCATTGAAGCCGTTCTTTGGCTTCGAGGTCCTAGGCGTAGCTAATCACTCCCGCGTTGCCCAGTTGAGCGCAACTACAAGCTGCAGTTCAGCTCCGCCCAACCCCTTACCATTTATTAACCATCTCCGGTCCTGTCCTTATGCTAAAATAAAGCCACTATGCAAAACAAAGAAGGTGAGCCTGTGAAGCGTCCGCATTATCCCTTAATCATCGCCGCCTGCGCTTTGGTCGGCTTAATCCCCATCATGATCGGGGTCGCTACTCATGCTGCTTGGATTCACACCATCGACCAAAGCGTCATCAGCGTGATCACCGCGCACCGGCCAGACTGGCTGACCACCATTGTCTTGTTCATCACCAGCCTGGGCAATCCGCCAGTGGTCGTCTTTTTCGGCCTAGTTCTCGTTGGCATTTTGTTTTACTTCCGGCGCCGGCGCTACGCGTGGTTTGCGGCGGTCAGTGTGGTGCTGCTGAGTTTCGTCAATACCTCAGTGAAGCATCTGTTCTTGCGGCAGCGCCCGTTCATTCAAAACCCCAACATTCATCCCCTAACCCTCGCTGGCGGTTACAGCTTTCCTAGCGGCCATGCCAGCGGCGCGATGTTGCTGTACGGCACGGTGATTCTGCTCACCTTGACCTTGATCACCCTGCCTTGGCTGCGCCGCCTCTTGGTGAGCTACAGCGCCGTCATGATTAGCCTCATCGGCTTGTCGCGGATTTACGTGCAGGTCCATTTTCCCACTGACGTCCTAGCCGGCTGGCTAGAGGCGTTGGTCGGTTTGATGCTGGTGTGGTGGCTGATGTATCCGTGGCTAACTGAAGTGGGCCCAACCGGTTGGGTCAATGATCCACAATAACCAAAAATCCCGCCTGCGAAACCTTCGCAAGCGGGATTTTTTGACACTTAAAGTTAGCGGGTCAGGGGATATACCGCCCCAATCAAACCGGCGTTGTTCTGCAGTCCAGCTGCTTCAATCCGGTACGGGAAGCTCTTCTGCGCGCCATTGAGGCCTTTGTGGCGCGCGACATATTCCTTGAAGCGCGCCGCCAGGTCGGCCATGAAGGTCGCATTGGCACTAATGCCGCCGCCAATCAGAATCCGTTCAGGATCAAGCGTCCCAATCAAATTCATCAGCATCACCGTCACATCGGCGAGAAAACGGTCATACACCGGCGCGGCGACTTCATCATGTTCGTGGGCCAAGGCAATGATTTGCGCCGCATCTTTTTCTTCCGGTGCATCATGATCAAGGGCTTGCAGTGATAAGTTATACCGCCGCACCAGCCCGGTGACCACCGATGCCGCGTAATTCAACGAAACCGACTCCAAATCGTCGGTCAGGTCTAGGTCATGGGTGATGCTCCAGCCAATTTCACCTGCCATACCATGAGCGCCACGGTAAACATCCCCGTTCAGCACCAGGCCGCCGCCAATGCCGGTGCCTAACACCAGACAAATGTAGTCGTCAATCCCCTGCGCATTGCCCAGCCAGCGCTCAGCAATGGCCGCGGCGTTAGCATCGTTTTCGACTTTCACCGGCAAGTGCAAGGCATCCTTGAGTTCCTGGGCTAGGGGAAACTGGTAAAAGCCAGGAATCGCGCCGCCAGTGATCATATAGCCGTCTTTGGTGACAATGCCTGGGGCATCGATGCCCACGCCAGCAATCATGGTTTGCTTTTGGTAATCTTTAACCACTGCCACCATCTTGGTCACATTGGTCGCCGCATCTTTTGCTGTGGCAAAATGCCCATGCGCCAAAATCTGGCCACTTTCATCGAGCAGCCCATATTTGATGCTGGTGCCACCAATGTCAAAGCCCACAAACTGTTTCATTTTCTGCCTCCGTTACAGCTGATCGCCGTTTGATTGGATGACCTGCCGATACCAAGCAAAGGAATCCTTCTTGTAGCGCTTCAAGGTTCCTTCGCCGGCATCGTTTTTATCCACGTAAATCATGCCATAACGTTTGTCCATTTGGCCAGTGCCGGCGGAAACCAAATCAATAAAGCCCCATGGCGTGTAGCCAATCAGATCCACCCCATCGTATTCAACCGCCAGCTTCATCTGCTCGATGTGGGCCTTGAGGTAGGCGATGCGATAGTCATCATGCACCTGGTGATCCGCGGTCAGTTGATCAACCGCGCCGAAGCCATTTTCGACAATGAACAGTGCCAGGTCATACCGATCGTTGAACCAGTTCATGGCATAGCGCAGGCCAACCGGGTCGATTTGCCAGCCCCATTCCGAACGCTGAACGGTAAGGTTTTCCACCTGGTCAGCGGCTTCTTCATAGGCAAAATCGGCTGGTTCGTTGGCTTTGGCTTTGACGGCAAAGGACATGTAATAGGAAAAACCAATGTAATCCACAGTGCCAGCCTTCAGCACATCCAAGTCGGCCAGCGTGATATCCAGGTCAAACTTGCGGGCCTGATACGACCGCAACCAACGCGGATAACGGCCATTGGCTTGCACATCGGCGAACCAATAACGGCTTTGCATGGCGCGTTCGGCTTTAAAGACATCGCGCGGATCAGGACTGGCCGGATAAATCGGCACCATCGCAATCATCGCCCCGATTTGGAAGGCGGGATTGATTTCATGGCCAATTTGCACCGCCAGTGCCGAAGCGACACACTCATAATGCGCGGCTTGGTACATCACAGCCTCGGCATCCTCGCCGGGCTTGATTTGCAACCCAGAGTTGGTGAACAGGGCAAAGGTGCCGCGGTAGTCGGCTT
This sequence comes from Lacticaseibacillus suilingensis, assembly GCF_016861845.1. Lineage (GTDB taxonomy): Bacteria > Bacillota > Bacilli > Lactobacillales > Lactobacillaceae > Lacticaseibacillus > Lacticaseibacillus suilingensis. The sequence continues at coordinate 7,119 of NZ_BOLV01000008.1, read as the reverse complement.
GGTTATTGATTTCGTTGAAGGTCATCCAATACTTGACCTTGTCTTTGTAACGTTTGAACACGGTCGTGGCAAACTTGACGAAGAAGTCAATGACCTTGCGATTGCGCCAGCCCCCGTACTCGGTCACCAGGTGGTAAGGCATTTCGAAGTGGGACAAGGTGATCACCGGCTGAATGCCGTTTTTCAGCAGTTCGTCGAATAAGTCATCATAGAACTGCAGTCCGGCTTCATTCGGCTGGTCCTCATCGCCATTGGGATAAATCCGAGTCCAGGCAATCGAGGTGCGGAAGCACTTCAGCCCCAATTCCTTGAACAGCTGAATGTCTTCTTTGTAGTGGTGGTAAAAATCAATCGCATCATGATTGGGGTAGTTTTCCCCTGGCTGCACGCCATCTGTGATCCGGCGCTGAACGCCATTAGCCCCCACTGTCATTACATCGGCGACGGAAACGCCTTTACCGCCTGCTTGCCAACCGCCTTCCAGTTGGTGCGCCGCCACTGCGCCGCCCCATAGAAAGTCTTTGCGTAATTTTGCCATGATTGTTGTTCCTTTCTACCAAAAGCGCCCAGGTTCAGCGTACTGAACCCAGGCGTCATCAAAATCATTTTCGTTGCAACGCTTAGGCGTTAGCCTTTTCAGCTTGTTCCTTAGCAAGTGTTTCTTGTTCCTGCTTGAACAAGGTGTTGTCGTAGCTGCGGATGAATGGGAAGTAAACCGCGAACGACATCGCAAGCATCAAAGCCTGCCACAAAGCGGTCTTCCAGCCGCCGACCAGGAAGCCGGAGAAGATGGCTGGCGTGGTCCATGGGACGTAAACCCCATTGAACAGCGGAATGAGCCCGAATTTAATCGCCAAGTAAGTCAGCGACATGGACAAAGCTGGGACCAACATGAATGGAATCAAGGTCAATGGGTTCATAACCAACGGAATCCCGAACAGGAATGGTTCGTTGATGTTGAAAATCGCTGGTGCAACTTCAACCGCACCCAAAGCCTTCAACTGAGCAGACCTAGCAAAGAACAGAATGTAGAAGACCAAGCCAATGGTAATCCCGGCCCCGGTCACAGTACCGAACTGATCCAGCAAAGCCTGGGTGAAAATGTGGCCGCCATTAGCAACGGTCAAAGCTTTACCAGCCTTGAACAAAGCGGCATTGTCAGTGGAGTTGGACATCAAAACCCCGGTCATGATCCCGGAAACAATCGCGGAACCGTGAACCCCGAAGAACCAGAGGAAGGAAATCGCCATACTCATCAGGATAACGCCACCCAGTGAGTCGGTCAAACCTTGCAGTGGCACTTGCAGGACGGAGTAGATCCAGCCCAGCATACCTTCGTGCAGGAAGTGATCAAAGAACATGTAAACCAAGGTCCAGCCGGTGATCAAAGCAGCGGCAGGGATCAAAGCAACGAAAGAGTTGGCAACGTTGGCAGGCACTTGGTCTGGCAGCTTGATGGTGATGTTGTTCTTAACGAACCAGCTGTAAATCCAGCCCGTGATCAAGCCAATGATGATCGCGGCGATCATCCCTTTACCACCTAAGAAACCAGTGTCGATCCAGCCGGTAATGCCGCGGCTGTTAGCGACCAGCGTCTTGCCAGTAGCAGAAACGATTGGGTTAGAAGGCTGCAGAACGACTAAGAAGGAAAGCAAGCCAGTGATCCCTGAAGCCAGTGGATCCACTTTTTCGGCCCGAGCCCATTCATAGGCAATCCCAGTCACCGCGATGATTGACATGACGTTAAATGAGAAGTTATAAGCTTGGTTGAAGTATGGCACCAAGCCGGTACTGTTCATCCAAGCCGCCCATGATGGCACAGGCAAGGACGCTAAAATCAGAAAGACTGAACCAACGATGATGAAGGGAATGGTGTAAATCATCCCATTTTTCAGCGCGGTGATTGGCCGGCTGCTAGTGAACTTCATCACTTTTGGCAAGACTTTATTGTTCACGTAGTCCATAATGTTTCCCCCAGTTGCGCCAAATTGGCGTCAAATTTTATCATTGCTAAAACATGATCCGACGAATGGTCGGGTGAAGCATGAATAATAGTTTGATTTCGGCCGAAATCAGATGATCAGTGGTACCTGACCACAACAACTAGTGTAACCGGTTTCGTATGAAACCGGTACCTTATTGTCCGATTCAGAAACCGGTTTCACACAAAAACACCCGTTACAGAAATGTAACGGGTGACAAGTCGGCGCTAAGCCTTGGTATGATTGATTTCGTCCAGTCGGTGCCCAATTAATTCAATCAGGTAGACCACTGGCACCTGAGTCGTTAAATTCAAATCAGCGTGCTTAATTTCTGGCATAAAATAGCTGATACTTAAATCTGCCATTTTCGCCAAGGTGGAATTGCCCGAATTAGTGACCGCAATCACCTTGACGGCTTCTGGCTTCACTTTGTTGACCAGATCCAGCACCTCATGGGTTTCGCCGGATACCGACAGCACCACCAGCACCGTGTCTTTCGGCAAGGGACTGCTGTTAGGGAACGGCTGGAACGGATCAAACACCGGCAGTGACATCTTGCCGGCATTCGACCAGAACCGCGCCCCATACTGCGCCAGCGAATTGCCACCGCCCAGACCAAAGAACATCACCAGTGGCGCTTTGACAATGAGGTCCATGGCGGAATCAATCAACTTGTTGAAGTCGGTGGAATTCACCTTGGAAAAGAAATCGGCCAGTGGCACCGAGGCATCATAACTGGTGGCCTGCGCCTCTTGCTCTTTGTTCTTGCGGTCCTGCTTCAGCGCAAACCGCAATTCCGAATAACCATCAAAGCCCATTTTCTCCGCAAAGCGCAGCACGGAAGCCGTGCTAACGTGGGCATGGGTGGCTAATTCGCGAATCGGCATGGTTTCCACCGCTTCGGCGTGTTTGATCACATAGTTGTAAATCGAGGTTTCAATATCATTCAGGGTTTGAAGCTTGTCATAAGAAAACACAGTTGTGCCCCCTATCCAGCGTAATCTTCTCTTCTATCATGAAGACTTTGACTGGAAAAAACAAGCGCTTGCGCGGTTATTTTGACTGGCGGTCCAGCGCATTGATGATGAGCCCTGCCACCACAATCAACACCGAGAAGAAATAAATGTTATGCAGGCCGGAATAGAGGATTTCATGCAGCACCGGCAGCAATTTTTTCGGCAAATTAACCGCTGTTTGCGGATTGATCAGTTGGTTGAGCATGGACGCCTTAATGTTGGCATGAGCGGCCACGCCTTGCGCCATCCGCAAATTCAGCACCACCCCATACAAGGACACCATCAGCGTTTGGCCCAGCGTCCGGGACAAGGTGTTAAAGCTGCTGGCCACCCCAATTTCGCTTGGGTCGACCACGGCCTGCGCGCGCACCGTGGTGGTGGTAATCACAATCCCGAAGCCAAAGCCCAGCACCGCCGCAATGCCTAGGAAGGCCAGGTAAGGCGTACTCTCAGGGACCAGCGCTAACGCCAAGGTGCCGACCAAAATCGTGGTCATGGCAATGGTCAAAATCCGCCGCACCGACAAGCTCGTCAGCATGCGCCCAGCCACAAAAGAGCCAATCACCCACATTAAGGAACTCGGCGTGATGGCAAAGCCCCCGTAGGAAGCACCCATCCCTAAGATGCCTTGTACCCACATCGGCATGTAGGTTTCATAGCCAATCACCACGCCGGAAATCAGCGCCGCAATGGCGTTGGCCACAACAAAGGGCCGATTGGCGAATAACTTGAGGTCGATGATGGGATCGGCTGCTTTGCGTTCCTGGCGCGTGAACAACCACAGCGCCACTGCCGCCAGCACCAGTAGCCCAGCAAAGCCCAACAGGCCATGACTGCCGGCCAGCGCCTGAAAGCCCAGCATCAAGAACAGCAAGGTCAACACCAACCACACCGTGCCCAGGTAATCGACTGGCGCACTGACGGCTTCGTGTTGATCGTGATAGAACACCATGATCAGGGCCATTGTGATGAGGCCGATCGGCACATTGATGAAAAAAATCCAGTGCCACGATAGCTGATCGACAATGAAGCCGCCCAATAGCGGGGCCACCACCGAGGCAATGCCCCAGGCCGAGCCGTTGAAGCCCAGGACCTTGGCGCGCTTTTCATAAGGATAGATATCCGCAATGATGGTGAACGTTACTGGCATGATGGCCCCAGCGCCGATGCCTTGAAAAGCCCGCGCCACGATCAAAATCGGCATGCTTTGGGACAAGCCTGAAGCCGTCGAACCTAAAATAAAAATCAGCAGGCCCAGCATGAGCACCGGCTTGCGGCCAATTTTATCTGCGAATTTCCCATAAATCGGTGTCGCCATCGCGTTGGTGAGCAGGTAAATTGAGACAATCCAGTTCATCAGCGCGACGCCGTGCAAATCGCCGACAATGGTAGGCATGGCGGTAGCCACAATTGTCCCTTCAATCGCCGTCATGAAGGTGGCGATAAAAATCGCAATCGTGGTAATCATCACGTTGGTTGGTTTAGCTTTCGTCATGTAACAGTTTTCGCTCCTTTGCGTGAAAAAGCGACCGTCCAGCAAAGCTGGAACGGCCGCCTCTTTTCTCGTTTAATCTAAGTACTTGGCTAATTCAGCAACTTTGTCCAAGTGCTCCCAAGGAAGATCAACATCTGTACGTCCAAAATGACCATACGCCGCGGTTTGTTCGTAAATCGGCCGCTGTAGGTCAAGCATTTTAATGATGCCTGCCGGGCGCAAGTCAAACAACTTGCGAATGGCAGTCGTAATCGTTTGTTCAGAAACTTTATTGGTGCCAAAGCAGTTCACCGAGACGGATACTGGCTGGGCGACGCCAATCGCGTATGCCAGCTGCACTTCCATCTTATCCGCTAAGCCAGCGGCCACCACGTTTTTAGCGATGTAACGCGCCGCATAAGAAGCGGAGCGGTCAACCTTGGTGGCATCCTTACCGGAAAAGGCCCCACCACCATGCCGGGCAAAGCCGCCATAGGTATCGACAATGATTTTACGCCCGGTCAAACCAGAATCGGCTTGCGGGCCGCCTAACACGAAGCGGCCAGTCGGGTTCACGTAGATCTTGGTGTTCGCATCCAGCAAGTGAGCCGGAATCACCGCGCGAATGACCTGCTGCTCGACATCGGCGCGGATTTGCGCCAACGTCGCATCCGAATCATGCTGGGTTGAAATCACGACGGTATCGACCCGCACCGGCTTTTCTTGATCATCGTATTCAACGGTCACTTGCGCCTTTGCATCCGGCCGCAGGTAACTGATGGTGCCGTCCTTGCGCAATTTGGCAATCCGCTGCATCAGCTGATGCGCCAGCGCAATCGGTAGCGGCATGTACTGCGGCGTTTCGTTGATGGCATAACCGAACATCATGCCTTGATCGCCAGCGCCGATTTTGTCCAGCGGATCGGTTTCGCCTTCCCGCGCTTCATAAGAGTCATCGACCCCTTGCGCAATATCAGGCGACTGTTCGTCCAGCGCCGTCATCACGCCCACGCTATCGGGGTCAAAGCCTGACGCTTTGTCGTAGCCGATGCGGCGAATGGTATCGCGAACGACCTTTTGAATATCAACATAAGCGGTGGTTGAGATTTCCCCCACCACCAGCACCAAACCGGTGGTGACAGTCGTTTCACACGCGACCCGGGCATTTTTGTCCTGAGCCAACATTGCATCCAAGATGGCATCGCTGATTTGATCGGCGATTTTATCTGGATGGCCTTCAGAGACGGACTCCGAAGTAAATAAATGACGTTCTTGCATTATTTTTCCCCCTAAATTTGTTTCGGTTACAAGGCACCTCTGACTATCCGGTCAGATCCCATCGGGAATTCGTTGCAACTGATTCATTCTATCACATCCACCGGTCAAAATCGAAATTACTTTGCCAGCCGGCAGTGACTCCGCTATGATAGAAAGCGTACTGAAAGGAATTATGTGATGACAATCAAATCGTTATTGGCCGCGGTGACAGCGGTCATTCAAATCGCCTTGCTGCCCCTGCTTCTGAACCCTGGCGTCGCTTTTTCCGGCCCACTGATCGCCTTGTTCGCCTTAATCCTCGTGATGGCCGGTCTCGCTAACTTTGCCAAACCTTTATGGTGGACCATCGCCGCCTTGATTTTGGCCGTCATTAGTAGTAGTGGAAATTGGACGCTGTTGCCCTTAGCCCTGGCTCAAATTGGCCTCGGCCTCCTGCTGGCCACGCAAAAAATGTCCCCTTTGCTCAAAGCGAGCGGTTGGCAGCTGGAAGTGCTGTTCTTGCAGCTGCTGCTCAGTGCCAGCATCACTCATGGTTTAACCACCACGGCCCTCATCATCAACTGCCTGTTTGCTGCTTTGATGCTATTGCTCATTTGGGCTGAACGCCTGCCTTTTGCCGCCACCATCATCCTCTTGGTGGCGATTCTCGGCATCGGCTTTTGGCATCAGCAGTTCACCTTGCTCTTTGCGCTGATTGCTCTGGCCTGCAGCGGGATCTTGACGGTCCGGCACTGGGCCAAACTGCCTGGCGTGATTGCCTGGACGCAAATCGTTTTAAGCGCGCTCCTTTACCTCGTTCGGCTTCACGGCTAAACGAAAAAGGCACGCCTCGCAATTTTGCGAGGCGTGCCTTTTTCGGCCGGTTCCAACGAGACTCGAACTCGTGATCTCCTGCGTGACAGGCAGGCGTCCTAACCAACTAGACCATGGAACCAAAAGAAAGGTAAAAAAATGGAGGATACAGGGCTCGAACCTGTGACCCTCTGCTTGTAAGGCAGACGCTCTCCCAACTGAGCTAATCCTCCATATAAGTGACCCGTACGGGATTTGAACCCATGTTACCGCCGTGAAAGGGCGGTGTCTTAACCACTTGACCAACGGGCCATACAATCAACGGAGAGTAAGGGATTCGAACCCTTGATACGGGCAAACCCGTATACATGGTTTCCAACCATGCTCCTTCGGCCTCTCGGACAACTCTCCATAAAAAACTCCGGATGTCAGGCTCGAACTGACGACAACCTGATTAACAGTCAGGTGCTCTACCAACTGAGCTAATCCGGAATAAAACAAAGCGCGGCAGCTTCCTACCCTCGCAGGCAGTCACCCACCAACTACTCTCGGCGTAGAGAAGCTTAACTTCTGTGTT
>NZ_BOLV01000007.1 GCF_016861845.1 Lacticaseibacillus suilingensis | reverse complement strand
TCAAGTGAAGTTGCCGTTTTTTGTTGCGGCGTCAAGCGCCAAAAAGCCCTACGACATGTCAACTTCGCTACCACTTTAACAGAAACGAAAAAGTGGTGGACCACGATTCCGTCGAATCATGGTTCACCACTAATGTTAGTCAGTTTTTGTGCCGAACAATGACTACTGTTATCAAACAAATCTTAAAACTGTTTCAATAAGATTGTGAGGCCTTTCACAGTTGCTGCAAAGGCATTTCGCTTTTCCAATCTTAAATGTAAAACGCTTGCATTCCGCATTTTGTGATGATAGGCTTGATTTGTAGGAAATGTAACTAATACAGTTACACGAAAATAATGAAACAGTATAACGAAAAGAGGGACTGATTATGGCAAAGCATGCAGCGGTTGATTTTGAGCAGTTGTTAAGCGGCCAGGCAACAGATTTTCCTGAGATCCAGATTCTTAACGAAACTGGCGAGGTGGTTAATCCTGACTTGATGCCTGACTTAGAGGATGATCAGCTGGTGGCGTTGATGCGGCAAATGGTGTGGTCACGGGTCCTTGACCAGCGGGCCACGGCTTTGAACCGGCAAGGCCGCTTAGGCTTTTATGCGCCGACGGCTGGTGAAGAAGCCAGCCAGTTAGCCAGTGCGTTTGCAATGAAGAAAACGGATTGGCTGTTGGGTGGCTACCGTGATGTCCCGCAGCTGATTCAACATGGCCTCCCGCTCGCGAAGGCTTTCTTGTGGTCTCGGGGCCATGTCGTCGGCAATGAGTATCCGGCAGACCTACACGCGCTGCCACCGCAAATCATCATTGGTGCCCAGTATGTGCAAACGGCTGGTGTGGCTTTAGGCTTGAAGAAAAATGGCAGCGATGAAGTGGCTTGGACGTATACCGGTGACGGTGGGACCTCACAAGGGGATTTCTATGAAGGGGTCAACTTTGCTGGGGCCTTCAAAGCCCCTGCGATTTTCGTCGTGCAAAACAATGGCTTTGCGATTTCCGTACCGCGGGCCAAGCAAACCGCGGCCGAAACTCTGGCGCAAAAAGCGGTGGCCATGGGGATTCCAGGGATTCAAGTCGATGGCATGGATGCCTTGGCTGTCTATGAAGTGATGAAGGAAGCCCGGGCGTTCACGGCCGCGGGCAATGGTCCGGTGCTGATTGAAACGCTGACTTATCGCTACGGGCCGCACACCTTGTCTGGGGATGACCCGACGCGCTATCGCAGCAAGGAAACCGATGAACTCTGGCAAAAGCGCGATCCGCTGATTCGGATGCGCCAGTTCCTCACCGCTAAGGGACTTTGGGACAAGAACCAGGAAGATACGTTGATTGAGCAAACCAAAGCCGAAATCAAAGCAGCCATCAATGAGGCGGATCAGGCGCCGAAGCAAACCGTTTCCCGCTTCCTGAAGGATACCTATGAAGTCGCACCTCAAAATGTGAAGGCCCAGCTAGCAGCCTACGAAGCGAAGGAGGCGAAGTAATCATGACCCAAAAAACTATGATTCAAGCGATTACCGATGCCCTGGATATCGCGCTGAAAGATGATCCGAAAACCCTCGTCTTCGGCGAAGACGTCGGTAAGAACGGCGGGGTCTTCCGCGCGACAGATGGCTTGCAGGCTAAACATGGTGAAGACCGGGTGTTCGATACGCCGCTGGCTGAAAGCGGCATTGGCGGCTTGGCGATTGGCCTGGCCTTAACCGGCTGGCGGCCAATTCCTGAAATTCAATTTTATGGCTTTATTTTTGAAGTGATGGATAGTATCGGCGGCCAAATGTCGCGGATGCGGTATCGCATGGGCAACACCCGGCAAATGCCGATCACCATTCGCGCGCCGTTTGGTGGGGGCGTACACACGCCAGAAATGCACTCAGATAACTTTGAAGGTTTAGTTGCCCAATTCCCTGGCATGCGCGTGGTGGTACCAAGTAATCCGTATGATGCCAAAGGGTTGCTACTGGCCTCAATTCAAAGCAATGATCCCGTCCTGTTTCTTGAACACATGAAACTGTACCGTTCCTTCCGCGGCGAAGTGCCAGAAGGTAGTTACACCGTGCCGCTGGATCAAGCGGCCATCACCCGGGAAGGCACAGACATTACCGTGGTTACCTATGGCGCGATGGTGCGCGAAGCCATCAAGGCCGCCGATGAATTGGCCAAAGAAAATATCAGCGTGGAGATTGTCGACCTGCGTACGATTGCGCCCCTAGACACAGCCACAATAATCCACTCGGTTGAGAAAACCCATCATGCGGTGGTGGCCCAAGAAGCCCAGCGCATGGGCGGGGTTGCCAGCACGGTGATTGCCGAAATTTCGGAGCACGCCATTTTGAGCTTGGATGCCCCAATCGGGCGGGTCGCGGCGCCGGATACGCCGTTCCCATTTGGTGAAGCGGAATCCATTTGGCTCCCGAATGCGAAGGATATTGTGGCCCAAGTCAAAGCGACGTTGGCATTTTAAGAAAGGGACATCATCATGGCATACGAATTTAAATTACCTGATATTGGCGAAGGTATCGCGGAAGGTGAAATCGTCAAGTGGCACGTGCAACCTGGCGACACTGTCCAAGAAGACGATACCTTGGTCGAAATTCAAAACGACAAATCTGTTGAAGAAATCCCTTCCCCAGTGAGTGGGAAGATTTTGAAGGTTTTGGTGCCGGAAGGGGAAACTGCCACCGTTGGCGAAACGCTGGTGGAAATTGATGATGGCAGTGGGCCGGCAGCGGAAACCACTCCAGCGGCCCCTGCTTCAGTTGCGCCAGCCGCACCAACCCCGGCGAGTGGTGAAGGCCGCTATGAATTCAAACTACCAGATATCGGCGAAGGGATTGCCGAAGGGGAAATCGTCAAGTGGCACGTCAAAGTCGGCGATCACGTCGAAGAAGACGACACCTTACTTGAGGTCCAAAACGACAAATCAGTGGAAGAAATTCCTTCACCGGTGACCGGCACCGTCACCAACATTCTGGTGGCAGAAGGCGAGACCGCCACGGTAGGGCAAACTTTGATCGAATTGGATGCGCCTGGGCACAACACGTCAGTCGCCGCTGCTCCGGTTGCTACTCCGGCCGCCCCTGCCCCTGCGACCCAGGTCGCACCAGCGCCAGCAGCCCCAGCCGCGCCAGTGGCGGCGGTCGATCCGAATCGTGAAATTTTGGCCATGCCTTCCGTGCGGCAATATGCCCGCCAGCAGGGTGTTGACTTAAGTCAGGTGCCAGGCACTGGCAACCGGGGCCGAATTTTGAAGGCTGATATTGATGCCTTCAAGGCGGCCCAAGCCGCGCCGTTGGCTGCCGCTTCACCGCAGGCGGCCCAAGCCGCGCCGTTGGCTGCCGCTTCACCGCAGGCGGCCCCAGCCCCTGCTGCTAAGCCAGCCCCAGCCAAGCCAGTGGTGGCGTCATATGTGCCAGCCGCCGATGTTGCGGCGCTGGAAACCAGGGAAAAGATGACGCCAACCCGCAAAGCCATTGCTAAGGCGATGTTGGCCTCCAAGGCCCGGAGCCCGCATGTGACGAGCTTTGATGACGTTGAAGTCTCTAAGTTAATGACTCACCGCAAAGCTTACAAGCAGATTGCGGCAGATAAAGGCATCAAGTTGACCTTCCTGCCGTACATTGTCAAGGCTTTGGTCACGATTTTGCGCGACTTCCCAGCGCTGAATGCTTCGATTGATGACAGCACCGACGAAATTGTGTACAAGCATTACTTCAATGTTGGCATCGCTACGAACACTGAGCACGGTTTGTATGTACCGGTGATCAAGGATGCCGACCGCAAATCAGTCTTCCAAATTGCCAAGGAAATCAGTGAAAATGCCCAAAAGGCCTATGATCAGAAATTGCGCCCAAACGAAATGACCGGCGGCTCGATGACCATCTCGAACGTTGGCTCGATCGGTGGCGGCTGGTTCACGCCAGTCATCAATCAGCCGGAAGTCGCCATTTTGGGTGTCGGTAAGATTGCCAAAGAGCCATGGGTCAATCCGGAAGGCGAAATTGTGGTTGGCAACATGCTCAAGCTGTCTTTGAGCTATGACCACCGCCTGATTGATGGCGCCTTGGCGCAAAACGTTTTGAATGAACTGAAGACACTACTGGCAGATCCTGATCTGCTGCTGATGGAGGGATAACACATGGTCGTTGGAGATTTCGCAATTGATTTGGACACGGTGGTCATCGGTTCTGGCCCTGGCGGCTATGTGGCGGCGATTCGCGCGGCGCAAATGGGCCAGAAAGTGACAGTGATTGAAAATACCTTCATCGGCGGGGTGTGTCTGAATGTCGGCTGCATTCCCAGCAAGGCCTTGATCAATGCTGGTCACGCTTTTCAGGCGGCGCAAGGGGGGAGCGTCTTTGGCGTTCAAAGCCAAGGCGCAACCCTGGATTTTGCTAAAACCCAAGATTGGAAGCAACATCAGGTCGTGGAGAAACTCACTGGCGGCGTGGGGATGCTGTTCAAGAAGCATCACATTGAAGTCGTGTGGGGCACCGCCTTTTTGAAAGATGACCACAGCCTGCGCGTGATGCAAAAAGATTCGGCGCAGACTTACACTTTCAAAAACCTGATCATCGCGACTGGCTCGCGGCCGATTGAAATCAAAGGTTTCCAGTTCGGCCCCCATGTGCTTGATTCCACAGGCGGCTTGAATCTGCCGGCAGTACCGAAGGAGTTTGTGATTATTGGCGGCGGCTACGTGGGTTCGGAACTGGCCAGCGCCTACGCCAATCTGGGCGCCCATGTCACAATTTTGGAAGGCACGCCGTCAATTTTGCCGAACTTCGAAAAAGACATGGTGCAACTGGTCACAAAATCGTTCCAAAAACGCGGTGTGACTGTGATCACCTCAGCAATGGCCAAACAGGCGGAAGACACTGCCGATGGCGTCAAGGTCACCTACACCGTGGACGGTCAGGATCAAACCATTGCCGCAGATGCCGTGATGGTCACGGTGGGCCGGCGTCCGAATACCGACAACCTTGGTTTGGACATTGTGGGCATCAAAACCACTGAGCGGGGGCTAATTGAAGTCAACGCCCAAGGTCAAACTAACGTGCCTAACATTTATGCAATTGGTGATATTGTTGCCGGGGCCGCCTTGGCCCACAAGGCCAGTTACGAAGGTAAGGTGGCAGCTGAAGCCATCAGCGGCAAAAAGGTCGCAGTGGATTACCGGGCGATGCCGGCGGTGTGCTTCACGGATCCGGAACTGGCTACCACTGGGCAGACCTTGGCGGAAGCCAAAGCGGCCGGCATCAAGGCGAAGGCTTCTAAGTTCCCGTTTGCTGCCAATGGCCGGGCCATCAGTCTGGATCAAACCGATGGCTTTGTGCGGATGGTCACCAATGAGAACGGCACCTTGATTGGCGCCCAGGTGGCTGGCCCTGGCGCTTCAGATCTGATTTCCGAACTGACCTTAGCCGTGGAAACCGGGATGAATGCCGAAGATATTGCGCTCACCATTCACCCGCATCCAACCTTGGGTGAAGCCATCATGGACGATGCAGAATTGGCCTTGGGCATGCCGGTGAACATTTAATCTCGCTTCAGTAGGCGCGGCTTTGCCTTGGGCAGAGCCGCGTTTTTGTGGGCGCGGTAATTTGTGACCTAAATGTATTAATATTCTTCCTTAAAATTAGATAAAATTGACTTTATCTGGGAGGACATTTTATGAAAAAAGTTGTGGTATGTGGGCAAAGTGTTGCCACGGCCGAAATTGCCAGTCGATTAATTCAAAGTCGCTTGCCGCTAGCGGTGATGATCAGCGCTGCGCAGCCTGAAGCGCTAGATTTAGCGGCCTTGAGCGCGTTGAGTGCGGTGTGTGACAATCCGTTTAGCAAAGCCACGCCGAAGCAATTCGCGACGACTGACGTCTTGGTGCTGACGGATTACGCCGAGGCCGGGGACCTCACCGCCAATTTGGCGGGGATGCGCAAAGTAATCAACGAAGCGATGGCAGCGGGTTTTGCTGGCAAAGTGATTGTTGCGATGCAAGCCAGTGAGTTGGGGACTTACTTTGCGCAACGCTTTTCGGGGTTACCCAAAACTGCTGTGCTGGGGCTTGGCACCATGGCGCTGACGCAATGTTTCGAGCGTCAGATTGCCAGCGCTTTCGACGTGCCCGCCGATGCGGTCACGGCGTATGCGGTGGGGACGCAGCAGGATTTTGCCTTGCTTTGGAGCCGGGCATTTATCGGCGCGACGGCGGTGATGAGCTTATTGCAAGGTGAAGATGGGGCGGCTTTGATGACGCAGTGCACTGAGGCCTGCACCACCTTCGCCGCTAATGTTGATGCTACTGTCGCTGGCCGATTGGTGGAGCGCCTACTCGCCGCCTTGTTTGGGCGCGCCTTGATTGCACCGGTGGCGAGCCTGTATGATAATGAGGCTAAGCCGACAGCCTACGCGCGGCCGGTGCAAATTGATGCCCGCGGGGTGACGCCGGCTTTTGAGGTCAAAGGCTCTGAAGCTGAGAACACCCAGCTAGAGGCGTGCCTCACGCGTCTCGCTGCGCAAATCGCGGCAGTGGAAGCAGGAGAGAAAGCATGAAACCGAATTATGAATACCCGTTAGACTTAGACTGGTCGCAGGCTGATATGGTCAAAGTGACGACGTTTTATCAGCTCGTGGAAGATGCTTATGAAAAAGGGGTCAACCGGGCCAACTTACAAGCCGCTTATCAAGGTTTTAAGCAGGTGGTCCCGACCAAAGGCGAAGAGCGCCAGCTTGGCCGCGCTTTTGAGGCGGTATCCGGTTACTCGTTCTACCGAGTCGTCAAGCAGGCGCAAGCCACCACGGCTAATCGCTTTAAAATGAAGGAGTGACATTGTGGAAATCAAAGCCCTCGATGAAACCGTCAAAGGCTGGCTTCAAATTAGCCGCAAACAAATTCTGGCGGCGATGCAACAGCCACTGACCGTTGCCACCAAAAGCAATCGCAATGATTTAGTCACAAATGTCGACAAAGCTAACCAGGCCTTTCTGATTCAGCAAATTCACGCCGCTTTTCCCGAGGCCAGTATTGAAGGGGAGGAAGGCCAGGCGGCCAAGGCTGATCGGCTGGCTGGGCTGGTGTTCTTCGTCGATCCGATTGATGGCACGATGAACTTCGTCAAGCAGCAGGCCAACTTTGCGGTCATGATTGGCGTCTATCAAGACGGCCAGCCGCTATATGGCGCCATTATGGATGTGATGCGCAACGAGGTGATTTCCGGTGGGCCGGACCTCTCGCCGAACCTGAATGGTGAGCCATTGACACCGCCGCTGGATCGGCCGTTTGAAGCCAGCTTGGTGGGCATTAGCGGGCCGATGGCAATCAAAAACCGCCTGCATCTCGGCGAATTAGGCTTAGCCTCATCTGGGGTGCGGATGTCAGGCAGCGCAGGGATGGAGTTTAAAAGTATCGCCTTGGGGCGGCTAGGCGGGTATGTGTCCTGGCTCCAGCCTTGGGATGTGGCAGCGGGACTTGCCATCGGCCAAGGGTTCGGCTTAGTGGTCACCCGGGGCGATGGGCAGCCGCTTGATTTACTGGAAGCCGGGGTCGTGGTGGCAGGCATGCCTCAAGTCCACGCGGCCTTTATTGCCGGCATGAATGCGTAATCAGGAAACTCGGGCGGGGTTTCTTTTCAGAAAGTCTATCCACACCCCCGCCTTTGTGCTATAATTTCAAAACGAAGACTGCCTCGCATGAGGCATGTTTTTTTGAGCAAAAAAAGCGGTGTGCTTGCGGAAACGACGAAAGCCGCCGTCTGAGTCAGGACCCAAAATCTCCTGATGGCCTGGCGGTAAAGCCGCACAGGTCGTGCAGCCGATGAGGCGAGGCAGCAGTCAAGTCGTGCCCTTGAGAAGCAAGGCACGCTGAAAGGAAGTTTAGATACTTGAAGACACGTGACGATATTCGGAATATTGCGATCATTGCCCACGTCGACCATGGTAAGACCACCTTGGTTAACGAAATGTTGAAGCAATCCGATACCTTACCAGAACACACCCAAATTGGCGATCGGGCAATGGACACCAATGCCATCGAAAAAGAACGTGGGATCACGATTCTGTCCAAGAACACCGCCGTGAAGTATGGCGATACCACGATTAACATCGTGGATACCCCAGGGCACGCGGACTTTGGTGGTGAAGTGGAACGGATCATGAAGATGGTCGACGGCGTTTTGTTGGTCGTGGATGCGTTTGAAGGCACTATGCCCCAGACTCGCTTCGTTTTGAAGAAGGCGCTGGAACAACACTTGACCCCAATTGTGGTCATTAACAAAATCGATCGTCCCGGTGCTCGTCCGGCCGAAGTGGTGGATGAAGTGCTTGAACTCTTCATCGAACTTGGCGCTGACGAAGACCAGCTTGAATTCCCAATCGTTTACGCTTCCGCGTTGAACGGGACTTCCAGCTACTCCGATGATCCCGCAGACCAAAAGCACACCATGGTGCCTTTATTTGACACCATTTTGAAGACCATTCCGGCCCCGGTCGATAATTCTGACGAACCGCTGCAGTTCCAAGTGTCCATGTTGGACTACAACGACTACGTGGGCCGCATCGGGATTGGCCGCGTGTTCCGCGGCACGATTTCCGTCGGGGATAATGTTACCGTCATGAAGCTTGATGGTAGCAAGAAGAACTTCCGCGTCACCAAGATCTTTGGGTTCTTTGGGTTGAAGCGGGTCGAAGTTCAAACTGCTAAGGCCGGCGATTTGATTGCCGTGTCCGGGATGGAAGACATCTACGTGGGTGAAACCGTCGCCGCGGCTGATACCCCAGAGGCCTTACCAATTCTGCGGATCGATCCGCCGACCTTGCAGATGATGTTCATGCAAAACGACAGTCCGTTTGCCGGCCGCGAAGGCGACAAAGTGACCGCCCGCAAGCTGGAAGACCGGCTGAAGGCGCAGCTGCAAACCGACGTGTCCTTGCGCGTTGAAGACACGGACCGCGCCGGCGCCTGGATGGTTTCCGGGCGTGGTGAATTGCACTTGTCCATCTTGGTGGAAGAAATGCGCCGCGATGGCTTCGAGCTGCAACTCGGGCGGCCAGAAGTCATTTATCGCGAAATCGATGGCCAAATGATGGAACCTTACGAAGAAGTCCAAATCGACGTGCCAAGCCAATACACCGGCACGGTCATCGACGCGATGGCCCAACGTAAAGGTGAAATGCAAGACATGGCCGATGAAGGCAATGGCCAAACGCGGCTGGTCTTCCTGGCACCATCACGGGGCTTGATCGGGTACTCCACTGAGTTCCTGTCATCCACTGGCGGTTATGGGATCATGAACCACACCTTCGAAAAGTACATGCCAGTCGTTAAGAACTGGACGCCAGGCCGGACTAACGGGGCCTTGGTTTCCATCAACGCCGGCACGGCGACAACGTATTCCCTGCAAAGCATTGAGGAACGTGGGCAATTGTTCATCGATGCCGGGGTTGAAGTTTATGAAGGCATGATCGTCGGCATGAACAACCGCGAAACCGACATCGCGGTTAACGCGACGAAGGGGAAGAACTTGACCAACACCCGGGCGGCTGGTAAAGACCATGCTGCTGCCATCAAGACGCCAAAGGACATGAGCTTGGAAGAGTCCATTGAATTCTTGAATGACGACGAGCTGTGCGAAGTCACCCCAGAAAGTGTTCGCCTGCGCAAGAAGATTTTGAACACCGGCGAACGTCAAAAAGCAGATAAGCGCAAGAAGATTGCGGCTTCGAAGTAATGAAGCACAAGGCAGCCGCCAACCAGCACATGGTTGGCGGCTGTTTTTTATGGTCGGTTTTGGTTGGCTAAATCAAGGGAAAAAGGTTTCAGAACCAGCCGCAGACCGGTATACTTAAACCAGCAAAGCCGAATAGTAGAAACAATTCATGAGTGTGGTGCTTGGAGGTGGGAAGATGGCCAAGCCATCCCGAAAAGACAAACAGGTGATGTTTGCCGAGGAAACGCCAGGGAGTAAAAGCCTTGACGAGATTAACGGTAGTATCGCCGTACCCAAGGACGCCGGCTTTTGGCGGACGCTTTTTACTTACACTGGCCCTGGCATTTTAATCGCTGTGGGTTACATGGATCCAGGGAACTGGATCACCTCGATTGCCGGGGGCGCGCAGTTCAAATACACGCTGCTCACCGTGGTTTTGATTTCCAGTTTAACGGCCATGTTGCTACAGGCCATGGCGGCCCGGCTCGGGATTGTCACCGGCAAAGACCTCGCCCAACTGACCCGCGAACGCACGGGCAAAAAAACCGGCATTGTGCTTTGGATTATTACTGAACTCGCGATTATGGCCACGGATGTCGCGGAAATCATTGGTTCCGGGATTGCCTTGGAGCTTTTGTTCAAAATCCCGCTGATTGTCGGTATCCTGATTACCGCCGCTGACGTCCTGATCTTGCTGGTGCTGATGCGACTGGGCTTCCGGAAAATCGAAGCAATCGTGGCGGTGCTGGTGGCCGTGATTTTGCTGGTATTCTCCTATGAGGTGCTGCTCTCCAACCCAAGCGTCGGAGATATTCTCCGAGGCTATATCCCCAGTCCGACGATTTTAACCAACCGTTCCGAACTTTACTTGGCGCTGGGGATTGTCGGGGCCACGGTGATGCCCCATGATTTGTATCTGGGCTCTTCCATTTCCCAAACGCGCGCGGTGGATCGCAAGGATCGCGCCGCTGTCAAAAAGGCGATTCGCTTCACGACGATTGATTCCAACATTCAGCTGACCATTGCGTTTGTCGTCAACAGCTTGCTCTTGATTTTAGGGGCGGCGCTGTTCTTCGGCACGAATTCTGACTTAGGGCGCTTCGTGGATCTGTTCAACGCCTTGCAGGACCGGCAGGTGGTGGGGGCGATTGCCAGTCCGGTGCTGTCGATGCTGTTCGCCGTGGCGCTCCTGTCTTCGGGGCAAAGTTCCACTATTACTGGCACGTTAGCCGGCCAGATTATCATGGAAGGCTTCATTCGTTTGAAGATGCCGCTGTGGGCGCAGCGCCTGTTGACGCGATTGCTATCGGTGACGCCGGTGCTGATTTTTGCCATTATCTTCAAAGGCGATGAAGCCAAAATCGAAGGCTTATTGACCTTCTCACAGGTGTTCCTCAGCGTGGCTTTACCGTTCGCAGTGATTCCGCTGGTACTTTACACCTCGAACCGGGATTTGATGGGTGAATTCACCAACCGGGCGTGGGTCAAATACACCGCCTGGTTCATTACCATCGTGCTGATCATCTTGAATATCTGGCTGATTTTACAAACCTTTGGGCTGACCGCGTAATCAAACGAAGCTGCTGTGATGGCAGCTTTTTTGGTGGCTGCGAAGGCTTTTTGCTTGCGCCGGCGCTACGCAGTCTTTAAAGTGCAGGGCAAAGGGGGAGAGCAGATGTTAGATGTGAAGGATAGTTTGGCCAACTTAACTTGGACCACCACGCACCATTTGGCCCACATTCAAAACCGGCATCCGTTTATGCGCCGCTGGGCGGTGCAGTTTGAACTGGCGTACACCGACTTTCGCGTGATTCAAATCGCCTTGCAACTGGAGGGCCATCACCACGACTTGCTGGCTGATTTTGCACAAACTTATGAGGCCATTCACCGGTATGAATTTGCCTTTGCCGGCGAAGGATTAGAAGGGTTTGATCAACAATACGGTGATCAATTGCCGGATTACGCCGCCCAAGTCGATCACTTTGAAGACCTCGTGGCTCAAATTCGCGATCTGCAAGCATAAGAAAACGCCTCAGCCAGTGCAGCTGAGGCGTTTCGTTGTATCCATCAGGTTAGTTCAATTCATCCCAGGCTTCCAGCGCAATCGGTGTGGTTTGTGTGGCAGCCAAAATCTTTTCGCTGAGTAAATCCTTGCGAATGGCGACTTCATAAGCATATTTTTCAAACCAATCTTGGTCAGCGACGTAATAGCCATCGTTGCCGCGGTCTTTACCCCAAGAGTTCTCGACTTTCCAGCGAGTCGGCTGGCCGTTTTCGAGATTGACTCCGGTTAAGGTCATGGCGTGCGTGACGGCCGCTTCGCGAGTCGCAAAGCGATCGGCCAGGGGCATGGTGACGTCAAACCCAAATAAGGTGGAATAATCATACAAGCCGCCGGTTAAGGTGCCAGTGTCACGATCCACGTCTTGGCCGACATCATTGCCGAACCAAACCGCGGCGCCGGCTTGCAGCTGGCTGATGGCCATCGCTTGCAGGTCTTCGCGCGGGACGTTGACGAAAATAATCGGGCGCCCGCCGACCACAGTGTTTTGACTCGGCAAGGTGTAAGCTTGGTAGTATTGTTTCGTTGGCCGCGGATCAGCGACTAACAGCACAAACTGGTTTAAATCCCAGCCCACATACTTTTCATAGAAGGACTTGGGCGTCAGGCCGCGGTCTTCGTGGAAATTGTTCTTGTCATCACGGTAGCTAAAGTCGAAGGTCGCCGGCGGATTACCATAGGCATAAGCGACGACGCGATAGATTTCGGAGAGCTGCTCTTGTTTCATAGCGCGCAGAGCGTCATCGTCTTGACCAGCCTGGGCCGCTTTTTGAATGGCGGCAGCCGCTTGGCGCAGCTTCAAGTTCAACACCGAGTTGACTTCGCCTGTTTTGGAGCTGTTGTAGGTTTCAGGCATCACCGACTTCGGGACAATGCCGTACTTCTCGATCAGAGCGGGTGCGTTGTCGAACTGACCGCCATCGCCATCAGGCTGCTTGAGCAATTCCGCCAAGGTCCGGTCCTCAGTGGGGGAGGCAGCTTTCAGTTCAATGACGTGTTCCAAAAACAAGTTGGCCTTTTCAATGCGGTCATAGAAGGCCAGGAACGCTTGGGAGAATTCCAAGTCCTTCAAGCCGAGCTTCTCGCCGGCAAAATGGCGCATCGTGTTCAACTCAGAAAACAGCCAGCAGCGGCCGGACTGCTTTTGGTTCGTGACCGCACCGGTGCTTAATTCTAAGGAAAAAGCCGGTTTAATGGCCTTATCATTCAGTGGTCCACGGGCCGCTTGGTCTGGGCCCACGTTCTGCGTGGCTTTACTTAAGGCTTTACTGGCTGGATCTTTAGCCAGTGCCGCTTGATAGCGGTCGATCTGTTCAAATGAAATCGGTTGTGCCAATCCAATCACTCCTCACAAAATTCAATAGCCCCAGTCTACCGCTTTTCTAGGAGCACGCCAATAAGGCGATGAGAGATTTATTAAAATTCGCATCAGCATGACCCGAAAATTAATTCGGTCGAGAGCTGATTATTCGACAAAATTATAGTAAAACACTCGAATATTTTTATATTGTTCGGATTTCATGCGGCTAATTTTGCCGGCCACCCCAGCCATGCTTGGTAAAACCGGCTTGGCGAGGCGGGGTATATGCTATAATAGTCACAACTTTGCCGCGAAAGGGCGATTTCGGTGCTGAAGAAACTGCATTTCCTCGATTACTACATCCTAGTTCCTTATTTGGTTTTGTGTGCCATCGGCGTCGTGATGGTTTATTCAGCCAGTGCTTACTGGATTCAAACCCAGTATCACATGGCCGATTACAGCTACATGGTCAAGCAGCTGGTGTTTGTGCTACTAGGGCTGCTTTTAACCTGCTTTTTCTACTACTTTAAATTGTCGATGCTGCGGCATCCGCGCGTGCAACTGGTGATGTGGGTCGTGTTGTTTGCCATGCTCGTTTACCTGCTAGCCTTTGGGAAAAGTGTTAACGGCGCTTCGGCCTGGATTCCGCTCGGGCCGATTCACTTGCAACCGACTGAATTTGCCAAGTTGGGCATCGTCATCTACCTGGCCTATATGTTTACCCAACGCCAAGAAATCATGCGCCGGCCTGATTTCTCAGTGAAACAGCTGAGTAAACCGCTGATCTTGGTGGGTGTCTGTATCATGTTGGTGGTGCTGGAACCTGATGTTGGGGGGATGGCGATTTTGGCCGGCATTACGCTGGTGATGTTGGCCGCTAGTGGCATCTCACTGCGCTACGGGGTGACCGGGGCTGGCGTGTTGGCCGCGTTAATTGCCGCGCTGTATTGGGTGCTGGCCAATGTGCAGCTACCAGGCTGGTTGACCAAATACTATCAGGTGAAGCGGTTGGAAGCGGCGGTCCATCCCTTTGCCCAGAGCAAGCACGCCGGCCTGCAGGTGGTGAATTCGCTGCTCGCCATTAATCATGGCGGCTTTTGGGGCGTAGGGTTAGGCAATGGCACGCAAAAACTTGGCTACTTGCCCGAGCCGCAAACCGACTTTATCTTGGCCGTGATTGCCGAGGAACTGGGGCTAGTCGGCGTCATCGTGGTGCTGGGGCTGATTTTCTTTATGATTATGCGTTTTTTCCTGATTGGCATCCGCACCAAAAATACTTATTACTCCTTGCTCGCTTATGGGATTGCGACCATGATGCTGATTCAAACCCTCTTCAACGTTGGAGCGGTGAGCGGCGTGCTGCCTGTCACCGGGGTCACGTTACCATTCGTCTCTTATGGCGGCTCCAGTATGTTGGTCTTAGCCATCTGTGTAGGCATTATGCTGAATATTTCTGCCAGTGAAAAGCAGCTGAAAGAAAGGACGTTGACACATGCGTAAGGTGCTCGTAGCAAACCGCGGCGAAATCGCGGTGCGGATTTTTCGTGCTAGTGAAGAACTCGGCCTCAAAACAGTGGGGATTTTCGCCAAGGAAGATGAATTGAACATTCATCGGTTCAAGGCGCAGGAAAGCTACCAAGTCGGTGCCGGCGAAGGCCCGATTGCGGCTTATCTCGACATGGATGATATCATTCGCATTGCCAAAATCAGTGGTGCGGATGCCATTCACCCCGGCTATGGCTTACTGTCGGAAAATGCGACTTTTGCCCGCAAAGTCGAGGCGGCTGGTCTCACCTTTGTTGGTCCGCGGCCTGAGCTGCTGGAGATGTTTGGCGATAAAGTGGCGGCCAAAAAAGCCGCCGTGGCCGCTGGGTTGCAAACCATTCCTGGCATGACCACGCCGACGCGGGACTTTGCTGACATCTTGGCCTTTACCCAAGAACATGGCTTTCCCATCATGCTGAAAGCGGCCAGTGGCGGTGGCGGTAAAGGGATGCGCATTGTGCATACCGAATCCGAGCTGAAGCAGGTCTATCAAAATGCCGTGAACGAAGCGGTGTCAAGTTTTGGCGACGACCGCATGTACGTTGAGCGTTATCTGAAGGATGCCAAACATATTGAAGTCCAAATTTTAGGCGACCACTATGGTAACATGCTGCACCTGTTCGAGCGGGATTGCTCGGTGCAGCGCCGCAATCAAAAGGTGATTGAAATTGCGCCGGCAGTTGGGCTGGCGCCGGCTTTGCGGGCAGCCATTTGCGAGGCGGCGGTCCAGTTGATGGCCAGTGTGCACTATGACAATGCCGCGACGGTTGAATTCTTGGTGGAAGGCGACAAGTTCTATTTCATCGAAGTCAACCCGCGGGTGCAGGTGGAGCACACCATCACCGAACTCATCACCGATGTCGATATCGTGCAGTCCCAGTTGCGCATTGCCGCTGGGGAAGACATGTTCAAGGATATCGGTTTGCCCCACCAAGCGGATCTGACCTACCGCGGCGCGGCCATTCAGTGCCGCATTACGACGGAAGATCCTACCAACCACTTCATGCCCGATACCGGCACCATCACGACGTATCGCTCCCCAGGGGGCAACGGCGTGCGGCTGGATGTCGGCAACGCTTATGCCGGAGCAGTGATCAGCCCGTTTTATGATTCACTGCTGGTGAAAACTTCCGTCCATTCTGGTACTTACCTCGGCGCTGTGGCCAAAATGCAGCGCGCGTTGAGCGAATTCCGCATTAGTGGGGTCAAAACCAACCTGGCTTTTCTGCTGAATGTCTTGGAAAGTGCGCCATTCCGGAGCGGCGCTGCCACCACCACCTTTATCGACGACACGCCAAGCTTGTTTAAACTGCGGCCGGTGGAAAGCCGCACCGTGCAGCTGATGACGTATATCGGTAACACCACGGTTAATGGCTTCCCTGGGGTTCATCAACACTCGCAAAAGCTGCTGGCAGATTTTGACTATCAATCCCGGTTCCCAGCAACGACGCCCGCCACAGATTTGGTGGCGCTACTGCATGATGGCGGGCCGGCAGCGGTGACCGCCTGGGTGAGTGCGCAAAAGCGGGTGCTGCTCACCGATACCACGTTGCGCGACGGCCACCAAAGCTTATTCGCCACGCGGATGCGGACGCGGGATATGGTACGCATCGCACCAGACTTAGGCAATGCGCTGCCGAACTTGTTCTCCGCAGAAATGTGGGGCGGCGCCACTTTTGATGTGGCTTATCGCTTCTTAACGGAAGATCCTTGGACGCGGCTTGATCAGCTGCGTGAGCTGATGCCTCATACACTGCTGCAAATGCTGTTTCGCGGCAGCAATGCGGTCGGTTATCAGAATTACCCGGATAATGTCATCAAAAAGTTCATCGAAACCGCCGCGGCCCATGGCATCGATGTCTTTCGCATTTTTGATTCACTGAATTGGGTGCCGCAGTTGACCCATTCGATTGATGCGGTCAAAACCACCGGCAAGCTGGCGGAGGGAACCATGTGCTACACCGGCGATATTCTGGCTAGCACGCATCCGAAATACAGCCTTAAGTATTATGTTGATCTCGCCAAAGAACTGGTCAACGCCGGCGCCGACATCCTGGCGATTAAGGATATGGCGGGTCTGCTCAAGCCGCAAGCCGCTTATGAACTGGTTGCCGCCTTGAAAGACGCGGTGAGCGTGCCGATTCACCTGCACACCCATGACACCACAGGGAATGGTATTGCTACTTATGGTCAAGCCATTGCCGCCGGGGTCGATATTGTTGATGTGGCCCAGTCCGCCTTTTCCGGCACCACCAGCCAGCCAAGCATGGAAAGTCTGTATTACGCCTTGGCGAATGACCCGCGGCAACCCGACTTAGACGTGCAAGCCGCCGAGAAACTGAACCAGTATTTCGAACAAGTGCGGCCGTACTATGCCGATTTTGCCAATGGCGTCACCGGGCCGCTGACGGATATTTACACGGTGCAGATGCCAGGGGGCCAGTACAGCAACTTGCAGCAGCAAGCCCAGAGCATGGATCTGAACGACTTTGAGGCCGTAAAGGCAATGTATGCCCAGGTCAACGAGCTGTTCGGCGATATTGTCAAAGTCACCCCATCTTCTAAGGTGGTCGGCGATATGACCTTGTTTATGCTGCAAAACCAGTTGACGCCGCAGGATGTGCTGGACCATGGCGAAACCATGGACTTTCCGGCTTCAGTGGTCGACTTTTTCAAAGGCGACCTCGGTCAACCGGTTGGCGGCTTCCCTAAGCAGCTGCAGGCCAAGATTCTCAAAGGCCAGGCGCCGCTCACTGAACGGCCTGGCGCGCTGGCCGCGCCTGTGGACTTTGAAGCGGTCCGCAGCCGCATCAGCAAAGGCGCAGTCGCCTCAGATGCGCAAGTCCTGAGTGCGATCTTGTACCCTGAGGTCTACGACCAGTATGTCCAAAATCGGGAGCAATATGGACCCGTCACGGCTTTGGATAGTCAAACCTACTTCCAAGGGATGCGCACCGGGGAACGCATTGCCATTGATATTCGCCCAGGGCTTCAGGTCATTGTTCAACTTGATGCCATTTCCGAGCCCGATGCCAGCGGTAAACGCACGCTGTACTTCACCGTTAACGGCCAAAAGCGGGAAGTGCAAATTCTGGACAACCATGTTCAGCATCAAGCCAGCGCGCTACGCATGGCCGAGCCAACGGATCCAGAGCAAATTGGCGCGCCAATGGGTGGCCGACTGCTCAGCGTTGAAGTGGCGGTGGGTGATCAAGTGACGCAAGGCGACCCGCTGTTTGTCACTGAAGCGATGAAGATGGAAACCACCGTGCACGCGCCGTTCACTGGCACCGTAAAGCACTTATATGCCGCGGCAGGCGATATGATCGAAACCGGCGAACTGCTGGCCAAATTGAAGCAAACCGCCCCGGCGGCATTGGATTAAGTCATCAATAAAAAAGGAGGCGAGCAGATGTTCACAATCACCCCGCGCCAAGGGCTGGTGGTTTGGGTCTACTCACTCAGGCAAAGTAAAGCGCTCCGCCATTATGGCACTATCATCTATACGTCGAAGCGCATGAAATATGTTTACCTGTATCTTGATCAGGCGGATCTGACGGAAACCATGGCCAAGCTGAAAAAATTACGCTTCGTCAAAGCCGTTAGTCCATCCCAGAAACCATTTTTGGCGACTGAGTACAGCGGCGAAACCAGCCTGGCAGCGCTAGAAGATGACGAGGACGATGACGCCCCAACGGAGGCCAACCATGCGCGTGATTAGTGGCGCTTTTCGTGGTCGGCGGTTGGTCGCTGTGGCGGGTAATGCCACCCGGCCCACTGCTGATAAAGTCAAAGAGTCCATGTTCAACATGCTCGGTCCGTATTTTGATGGGGGCGAGGCGTTGGACTTGTATGCCGGGACTGGCGCGTTGGGCATTGAAGCGGTGTCACGCGGGATGGCGCATGCCACCTTGGTCGATAAGGCGTATCCGGCGATCAAAGTCATTCAGCAAAATGTGGCCTTGACCCGTGCTGAGGACCAATTCACCGTGCTGAAAGCCCCAGTTGAGCGCGCGCTGGCCAGCTTGGCCACAGCGCACCAGCAGTTTGACTTGGTGATGGTGGATCCGCCTTATGCCAAGCAGGCCGCTTTGACGCAGCTGCAGGAGCTGGTTGACCTGAATTTGGTCAAGCCTGGCGGGCTGGTGATGTTTGAAACCGGCATGGATGTGGTTTACCCCGCGGCCATCGCCGGTTTCACCATTTTGCGCCGCCAAACTTATGCCGTAGCGCAGGTGTTAATTTTGAAGCGAAACGAGGCGTAATCCGTGACGAAAATCGCATTATTTCCAGGGAGTTTTGATCCCTTTACGAATGGTCATTTGAACTTAGTCACGCGGGCGGCAGGCTTGTTTGATCAGGTGATTGTAGCGGTGATGACCAACACCAGCAAAAAGCCGCTATTTACCGGTGAAGAAAAACTAGCCTTGATTACGGCGGCAACGCAAAGTTTGCCCAATGTCACAGTCACGGCAGCGCCGCGGCTGCTGACGGTGGCGTATGCCCAGCAGCTCGGTGCCACCGTGTTGGTGCGCGGCGTCCGTGATACCAAAGATTTTAGTTACGAAACGGATATCGCGGACATGAACCAAACGCTGGCGCCAGCCGTGGAAACCGTGTTACTGCTGGCGGACAAGCAGTATCGGTATCTGTCTTCCAGCCTGATTAAGGAAGTAGCGCAATTTGGCGGAGATGTCAGCAGCTTGCTACCAAGCAATGTGAATGCTGCCTTGAAACAAAAGCTGGCAGGTGATGGCCATGAAACGCAGCCGCAATAAACGCCGGCTTTGGCTCTGGCTGGGAAGCCTGGCGGCGGTCTTACTGGCTTTGGGGTTGGTCTTTTTCCCGACCAATTATTATGCAGAAGTACCAGGCTCGGCTGAATCGCTGAAGCCATACGTCAAAGTCTCAGGCCATCCGGATACTGCTAAAGGGAGCTATATGTTGACTACGGTTGGCATTGTGGGCCCAGCGTCCCCAGCGGTTTTGCTTTGGGCCAAAATGCAGCCGTACTCGGAGATTCTGTCCAAGCGGGATTTGATGGGCGATGATGATTCAGCTGAATACAATTTGCTCCAAAAGCTGTACATCGAAAGCGCGGCCAATGGTGCCATTGAAGCGGCCTTTAAAACTGCTGGCCAGCCGGCGACTCTCAATCACCTCGGCATTTATGTGATGTCGATTTTAGCCGGTTCGCCGTTCAAAGGCCAACTCAAACTGGGGGATACCATCACCGCCTTGGATGGCAAGCACTATGCCTCTGCTGACGCCTATGTCAAAGCCATCAGCGCTCGCAAAGTGGGCAGTAGCTTGACCTTGACGTATCTGCGCAAAGGCAAACAGCACCAAGCCACTGGCAAACTGATGCGGCTGCCAGGCACCCACAAAGCCGGCATCGGCATTACCTTGACGGAACATACTACGTTGACCACCAAACCCAAGGTCACGATTGACGCCGGCGAAATTGGCGGCCCTAGCGCAGGCTTGATGTTTGCTGTTCAGGTTTACACCCAGCTGACCGGTCAAAATCTCCGGCACGGTCAAAAAATTGCCGGCACCGGCACCATTGATGGCGCTGGCACGGTCGGTCAAATCGGCGGCATCGACAAGAAGGTTTACATGGCGAATCAGGAAGGCGCTAAGGTGTTCTTCGCGCCTGATCAACCGGCGACTAAAGCCCTGTTGAAAGCTGATCCCAGCTACGAAAATAATTATGCCGTGGCCAAACGCACGGCCAAAGCGCTCAAAACCAAGATGAAAATCGTGCCAGTCAAAACGTTAAAGGACGCCTTGACCTATCTGCAGGCTGATTTGAGTCAACCATAGTTTCAAGCTACGCCGCTTTCTTTCGGGAGAGCGGCGCTTTGAGTTTGCGAAATCTCTTCTTGGAGGTGAGCAAATGACAACGGCGAAAGCGTGGCTGCAGGAATACTGGTATGTGCCACTGGTGGTGCTGGTGCTAGGCGGATTCTTTTGGTGGCAAAGTCGCCAGCCAGTGGCCATTGAACCGGTGCCGGTTGCTAGTAGTGTCAGTGTCAGTAGCACGACGGCTAGCAGTATGAGTAGTGAGTCCGCGAAAAGTGGCTTTGTGCATATTAAAGGCGCCGTTGCCAATCCGGGCTTGTACCCAGTGACTGGCACCACGCGCTGGCAGGCGGTGGTGGAGGCGGCAGGCGGCTTGACAGCAGACGCGGATGTGACAGCGATTAATTTGGCCAAAATTGCCGTTGATCAAGAAAGTTTATACATCCCAGTTCAAGGCGAATCAATTCCGGCGGGGACAAGCGGCACCACGGCTAATCCAACGGCGGCCAGTGGCACCGCGCTGGTTAATCTGAACACGGCCAGCGAAGCTGAATTGCAGACCCTAAGTGGCATCGGTCCGGCCAAGGCGGCGGATATCATTGCCTACCGCGAAACCAGCGGCGGTTTCAAAAGCGTTGAGGATTTGATGAATGTCAGCGGCATTGGTGAAAAGACTTATGAGCGCCTGGCGCCTTTGGTCACCGTGGGGCCATGAGTCGGCGCGGGCTCTTTTGGCTGACCAGTTTTCTGGCTGGCCTGTTGCTGGTGATTGGGCCGGCGGTGGTGGGGGTATTGCTGCTGACCTGGACCGGGTTTAAGGCTTATCAGCTCACCCGGTGGCCGTTGGCAGTGTGTTTCGCGTGCGGTTTGCTGTGGGGGCAGCGGACAGCAACTTTAACCGCGGCACCGCCCAAGCCCAGCGGCGTGGCCACGGTCATGCCCACGGCTTGGACGGTCAGCAATGGTTTAGCTTATTACACCGGGCGCGCCGGTAATGTGCCGATTAGTGGCAGTGTCACAGTGGATGAGGACCAAGCAACGCTGTTAGCTGGCCTGACGATGCCCGCGGAGGTGAGCTGGACCGGTGAGTTAACGCGTCTCACCGGGGCGCGCAACTTATTTGAGTTCGACTACGCAACTTACGCTTGGCAACAGCAGCAGTTGGCCTGGCAAAGCCCCAAGCAAGCACTACAGATTACCATTCGCCAGCCTCGCGGTATCATTGAATGGCTGTATCATGTTCGCGCAAGCGTGATGCAACGCTTAAAGCTGCTGCGTCCTCGTACCCAGGCTTATGCGAAAGGCTTGCTGCTAGGGGTGGTGGACTCTGATTTTGATGAGCAACGGGAAACTTTTGTCACGCTGGGCATTTTTCATTTATTCTCGGTGTCTGGGTTGCACCTGTATGCCTTGATTGGGGCCCTTTATTGGTTCACTGACCGTTTGCGCTTGCCCAAGGAAGGCGTGGATTGGGCGCTGCTGGGGCTCTTGCCAACGCTGCTGATTTTGATTCCCCCAGCGGCGGGGATTATGCGGGCGGTGTGGCTGCGGATGGTGGCCATGCTGAACCGGCGCTTGGGGTGGCAGCTGTCAGGGCTAGATTGTTTCAGCTTGGTGCTTGGGCTCAACTTGTTGGTTCAGCCATATGTGCTGCATACCATGGGCGGTCAGTTGACGTATTTGCTGTGCTTAGGCCTCATTTTGCTGCCAGCCAATCGCTGGGGGCTGACTTGGCGGCTGGTGCTCCTGAGTACGCCAGTGGTGCTGGCGCATACTTATCGGTTTCACTTGCTTGCCGCAGGGTTCAGTTATCTCTTGATGCCCCTGTTTGAAGTGGGGTTGATGCCCGTGCTGGTAATCATGGTTCTGTGGCCGCAGCTACCTGGTGGGGCACTAATTGAAACGACCATCAAAACGCTGGAGGCCGGACTGACGCAGTTGGCCCGCTTGCCTGGCGAAGTGATTTTTGGGGCCGTGCCATGGGCCTGGGCCTTGGCTGGAGTGCTACTGATTTTGATTGGCTTGGCGACGCACCACTGGTGGCCGCTGGTGAGCTGGGCAGTGTTGGCTTGGTTAGTGGTGAATATGCATCCGGAGACACGGGTGACCATGTTCGACGTCGGCCAAGGCGATGCGATTTTGATTGAAGCACCGTTCAAGCAAGGCACCATCCTGATCGATACGGGCGGCCGGGGTTTTGGGACGGTGCGCAACCCTCCGGCGAAGCGGGCCATTGTGAATTACCTGCACGCGCGGGGCATTGATCACCTCGATATACTCGTGTTGACACACGCAGACGCCGACCATGTGGGGGATGCTGGCTTGCTCACGCAGCTGATGCCGGTGCGGACTTTGGTCACCACGCCGCTGGCGGCTGATCATGCCTACATGCAAGCCGCTATGACCGGGCAAGTCACGCAGCAGCGGACGGTGTTGGCCGGCCAAACCCTTACCCAAGGGCCGTTGCAGCTACAAGTAGTGGCGCCAAACGATGCCTCAGCCGCCGAGAAAAACGCGGACTCAATCGTGCTGTATGGTAAGATAGGAGACGGCAATTGGCTTTTCACCGGCGATGCGGATGCTGGCGTGGAAACGCGCGAGCTGATGCCCCAGGCGCTTGCGGTCGATTATTTGAAGGTTGGCCACCATGGCTCGAAAACCTCGAGTGATCCTGCGTTCATCGCCCAAATCGCCCCGCAGCTGGCGCTGATTTCAGCCGGGGTCGCTAATCGCTACGGCCACCCGAATGCGGAGACATTAACCACCTTCGCTAACGCGCAAGTGCCTTGGCTGAATACGGCCAGCAGTGGCATGATTTGGCTAGATTTTACGGTTAACAGCCATACCGTGCATCAATTTTTATTGGAGGGACAGTCGCAATGACCGTACAGGAACTGATTCAACAACTTAAAACCGGCAACCTGCCGCGGTTAGTGCTACTCATGGGGACCGAGCAGATTCTGCTTGATCAAGCGTTGACCGCCCTGAAGCAGGTGATCCCTCCTGATCAGCAAACCATGAATCTCGCCACCTATGACATGCGGCAAACCGAAGTGGGGGTGGCGCTAGATGATGCTACCTCGCCGCCATTTTTCGGCGACTGGCGTGAAGTCATTATCACCGATCCGTATTTTTTGACGGGGGAAAATCCTAAAACCACCTTGAATCAAGACGTAGATGGACTGACGACTTATTTTCAGCACCCTGTTGATTCAACTTTAATGGTGATTGTTGCCGCTTATGAGAAGCTGGATGCCCGCAAAAACGTGGTGAAGGCGCTGAAAAAAGCGGCGCTGGTGGTGGATGTGGCGCCGCTGGATGCCCGGGCAGCTCAACAGGCTGTGAAACGGGCCTTGGCCAAGCAAAAAATTGACGTTGCCCCAGCTGCCCTTGAGGCTTTTGCCCAACGCAGCGGCGGCGACTACACCGCGATGATGCATGAATTGCCGAAACTGAAACTCTATGCTGGCGGCGGTGCCAGTTTGGATGTGGCAGCCATTGACCAGCTCGTGCCGAAGCAGCTGACCGATCGCGTGTTTGACCTAGTGGATGCGGTGGTGCGCAAACAGCCTGACCGCGCCTTGAAACTGTACCGCGACCTGCTACTCCAGAAAGAAGAGCCGATTGCGTTAAATGCCTTGATGGTCGGCCAGTTTCGGTTGCTGCTGCAAGTGAAAATTCTAGCCACCAAAGGCTACAGCCAAGGTAACATTCAGCAAACGTTAAAGGTGCATCCTTTTCGCATCAAAAAGGCACTCCAGGAAAGCCGGCCAGTGCCGTTGACCACACTGGCCCGCGCCTACAAAGGCCTAGTGGAAACTGAAACGGCCATGAAAACTGGGCGTGTGGATAAGGCGTTGGCCTTTGAACTATTTGTTTTGCAGTACACGAGTAATCAGCCCATTACGGTAGGGCAATAGCCACTAGCTAACTGCTAGTGGTTTTTGATTCAGGCGCGCAAAAAGCGCCTCGGCAGTAGCCGAAGCGCGGAAATAAAAAAACCTGCCACTGGCAGGTTTTGCTTACTTGTTCAAAAGTGCGGCAAGACGGCTCTTATCGCGGCCGGCCTTGTTCTTGTGGATCAGGTGCTTTGATGCAGCCATGTCCAAGGCGCGAGTAGCTTCCTTGTACAAGTCCTGCGCGTTGTCAGCGCCGGCGGCAGCAGCGGCACGGAACTTCTTCACGGTTGTACGCATATCGCTCTTTTGCGAGATGTTACGTTGGCGAGAAGCCTCTTGCGTCTTAACGCGCTTGATTGCTTGTTTGATTTGTGGCATGAATTTCACCTCCGGGCTGAGATTTGTAATGCGAATTATTGTTTCAACAGATAGCATTATACCGAAGGCCCAGCTGCAATGCAATAAAAACTTGTAAAGGAAAAATCCTTGATAGCAGTGAAAAAACTTGCATCTAAGCCTTGCGTACGGTAAAGTAATTGAGTGATTTGAACCTGATACTTAGCTTAGCGGTTCACCGCGCTTCCCTCAGTTTCAGGCAATTATGAAAACGAAAGGTGGAATTTTCCATGGCAATCACAAAAGAACAAAAAGATGCGATCATCAAGCAATACGCCCGCAAAGACGGCGACACTGGCTCACCAGAGGTCCAGATTGCGCTGCTCACTGCCGACATCAAGAACTTGACGGACCACATGTCTAAGCACAAGAAGGACTATCACTCTTACGTGGGTGAAATGAAGAAGATCGGCCAACGCCGTAACTTGCTTCGCTACCTTCGCAACAAGGACATTAACCGCTACCGTGAACTGATCCAAAGCCTCGGCCTGCGTCGTTAATTTCAATTTGCAAAATAAAACACATCGCTGCGGCGGTGTGTTTTTTTGTGCCGTTTTAACGACATTCGTAATGGGTGTTGCTGTGTCTTCATGAATGATTTCAATGTGAAACAGCCGAATTGAACAAGCAAGATCGGGGTGCATTGGCGTAAGGAAGTCGAATAGAAGAGAGAATATCAATGTAGGGCTGGGAAGCCGGAGCAGAAATGGCTCAGTGGTGAAATTGTTCTTAGCCAACGGGTTAGTTGGCTTAGAACAAGCCGCGACTTTGAGACTCGGAGAGGCTCAAAGCGCTGGCCACCACGTTCCAGCCATTTCTGCGGAGGCAGCCCTGCCCGGCAGTTAAAACCATTCAAG
The DNA here is from genome assembly GCF_016861845.1 of Lacticaseibacillus suilingensis. Classification (GTDB taxonomy): domain Bacteria; phylum Bacillota; class Bacilli; order Lactobacillales; family Lactobacillaceae; genus Lacticaseibacillus; species Lacticaseibacillus suilingensis. The sequence continues at coordinate 106,530 of NZ_BOLV01000007.1, read as the reverse complement.
TCACTCGACCACGAACGATACCTCGTCGCTGCCTGCTGGCTAGAATAGGTATTTCACTGCCTGTGTGGTACACTGTTAAAAGGAATAATTCGTTGCCAAGCGATTGGCGAAAGAACCTAATCTAATTTAACGAGGTGCTCACATGAGTAAAATCAAAGTGGTCGCACTCGGCGGCGTGCGTGAGAACGGTAAAAATATGTACGCCATCGAAGTAGACGACCAAATTTTCGTTGCCGATTTTGGGCTGAAATACCCAGACAACGAACTGCTTGGAATCGATGTTGTGATTCCTGATCTCACTTACCTAGAGGAAAATGCCGATAAAATCGCCGGTATCTTTCTGACTCACGGCCACGCCGACGCGATTGGTGCGCTGCCGTATTTTGTCAGCGAACATCCAGTGCCAGTCTTTGGCTCTGAGCTGACCATTGCGATGGCCAAGCTTAATATGACCGCCAGCCCGAAAGCTAAGAAATTCCGCGACTTCCATGTCATTACTGAAAAATCGGTGATTGATTTCGGCAAGATCAAGGTTTCCTTCTTCCCGACGACCCACAGCATTCCTGGGAGCTTAGGGATTGTCATTGAAACGCCGAACGGGTCGATCGTTTACACCGGGGACTTCAAGTTTGACCAAAGTGCCTCCCCGAAGTACCACACGGACCTGTCGCGCTTAGCCAAAATCGGTGACCGCAAAGTGTTAGCGTTGCTGTCTGATTCCAACAATGCTGAATCGCCATACCGCAGCGCCAGCGAACACGAAATTTACGATCATATCACTGAGACCTTCCGCTACCATGAAGGCCGGGTGATTGTCGCCAGTGTCGCCAATAACATTCAGCGCATCCAGCAGGTCATCAATGCCGCAGCGGCCAACAACCGCCGGGTGGTTTTGACGGGCCGCGAAGTGGAGCGGGTGGTGAAAACTGCCATTCGGCTCAAGGATATCGTGCTACCAGACGAAGGCATCATTGCCACCACCAAAGAGCTGAAAACTATGAAGCCGGAAGAAACCGTGGTGCTTGAAACTGGTCGCATGGGCGAACCGTTGAAGTCACTGCAGCGGATGGCCACCAATAAGCATCGGCTGGTGCACATTCACGAAGGCGACCTGGTTTATATCACCACCACCATTTCACATGCCATGGAAACGATGGCCGCCCGCACGCGGGATATGATTTATCGCGCTGGTGGTGAAGTCAAGGCCATCTCAGAAGACATCCACGCCAGCGGCCATGCCAACAAGGACGACTTGCAGTTGATGATCAACTTGCTGCGGCCGCGCTTCGTCATTCCCGTGGAAGGCGAGTATCGTCTGCTGGAAGCCCATGCCGAGATTGCTAAGGATGCCGGTATTCCTGCCGAGAATGTCATCATTCCGAACGTCGGCGACATCATCAGCTACGAAAAAGGTAAGATGCACATCTCGGGTCATGTTGATGCCGGTAATACCATGATTGACGGGATCGGCGTCGGCGACATCGGTAACATCGTTTTGCGTGACCGCAAGATGCTGGCGGAAGATGGGATTTTCATTGCGGTGGTCACCATCGACCGCAAAAAGAAGAAAATCGTGGCCAAGCCGAAAATTCAAAGCCGCGGGTTCGTTTACATGAAGACCTCGCGCGACCTGCTGAACGAAAGCGGCGAACTCGTGGCCAAAACCGTGCAAAAGCAACTCGACAACAAGTCCTTTGACTGGAGCACCTTGAAGCAGGCGGTGCGCGATGATTTGAGCCGGTTCTTGTTTGACCACACCAAGCGGCGGCCCGTGATTTTGCCGGTCATCATGGAAGTTAATCAGAATAGTGCCAAACGGCAGTAGCCGTGCAAACCTGGAGCCTAGCTTCAGGTTTTTTCTATGCTTGTAAGCAGCCAAGCCGGATATTTTTTTCTGAGGAAAACATTGGTATGATGGTAACCAAAGGGGAGTGAAGCGCATGGGAAAAATCGTGCCTTTGCCAAATAGTGGCAGCCGCCATATGAGCCTTGGCGTTTCTGCCTTGCAAAAGCAGAACTATGCCAGTGCCGTGGCGCATTTAGAAAAGGCGTATAAGGAAACGCCGGTGTTTGAAGTGGCCCGGCCACTGGTCAAAGCACTGGTGGGGTTGCATCAAAGCAGCGAAGCGTTGCCTTACGTCAGTGAGTATATGGAAGATTTCTTAGCTGGTGATAGCACCACCAAGTTGTTGTTTGAAGTGTTGTTGGACTTACCTGATTACCGGTTCGCCTGGGCGGTGTTGCACCATGTTGAGAGCAGCAAAGCCCCAGCCTTTGAGCAGCAAATCACGGCGGCGGAAACGGCTGATTTAGCCGCGCATGGGGATGAGATTGCGGACCTGGCCCGGCGGTTGCGCCATCTGGGTGGGTTGAGTCCGCATGAGCAGGAGCAGTTGATTCAGCAACTTGGCCGCTTACCGAAAACCAAAATCATCGAGGCGGCTAAGCCCAATCTGATTGATCCAGATGTCCATCCCGCCATTCGCGTCAGCTTACTGGATGCGCTGACGGCGGTTGGGGAAACAACGCCAGTCCAAGTGACGAGCTACCAGACGACGGCTGCAGTCATTCCCAGTGCGCTGCCTGGCGTGATGAATGATCCGACCATGCTACAGGTGCTGAATCAAATCCAGCTCCAAGTGGGCTTGGCTGATCCCGAGCTAATGAAGGCCACCGTGGAAACGTTGCGCTTTGAATTAGGTTACCTTTATCCCTTTATTGGGGAGGCTGTACCAGAGCCCAAGCATTTTGCCGCCAGTTACCTTAACCGCGACCGCCCTGAGGTGACCGCCGAGGAGCACGCCTTGTTTGACTGGTTAGGGACGCAGACCCAGGCCTTGACCGACCTTAGTTGAGCAGTTGAACAGTGGCCGGAACGACTCAAAAGACGTGTAAAGCAAAAAAACTTGACTAGGATGGTTTACAAAACCGGGGGTTCTCGGTATAATCATTTTCGGAATTCATTTCCAGCCAAAATATTGTTTTGGTATTTTGGCGTGAATGTAGTAAGATAGAACGTAAAGGATTACGGGCGGCTTTGCCTGTGTCTTTACGAAAATATACAGGAGGTTCGTTTTTTCATGGCTGAAAAAGAACACTATGAACGCACTAAGCCCCACGTAAACATTGGTACGATTGGGCACGTTGACCACGGTAAGACTACTTTGACCGCGGCTATCACCAAGGTACTTTCCGAAAAGGGCCTCGCTAAGGCGCAGGACTACGCATCAATCGATGCTGCCCCAGAAGAAAAGGAACGTGGCATCACGATCAACACCGCCCACGTTGAATACGAAACCGAAAAGCGTCACTATGCGCATATCGATGCCCCAGGGCACGCGGACTACGTTAAGAACATGATCACCGGCGCTGCTCAGATGGATGGTGCGATCTTGGTTGTTGCGGCTACTGATGGCCCAATGCCACAGACCCGTGAACACATCCTGCTGGCTCGTCAGGTTGGTGTTGACTACATCGTTGTCTTCCTGAACAAGACCGACTTGGTTGACGATGACGAATTGATCGACTTGGTTGAAATGGAAGTTCGTGAACTTCTGTCCGAATACGATTTCCCTGGTGACGATATTCCTGTTATCCGTGGTTCAGCCCTCAAGGCACTTGAAGGCGACAAGGAACAAGAAAAGGTTATCGAAGAACTCATGGACACCGTTGATGAATACATCCCAACGCCAGTTCGTGATACCGACAAGCCTTTCTTGATGCCTGTTGAAGACGTCTTCACCATTACTGGTCGTGGGACGGTTGCTTCTGGTCGTATCGACCGTGGGACCGTTAAGATCGGTGACGAAGTCGAAATCGTTGGTCTGAAGGACGAAGTTCTGAAGTCCACCGTTACCGGCCTTGAAATGTTCCGTAAGACCCTTGACTTGGGTGAAGCCGGCGATAACGTTGGTGTTCTGCTTCGTGGGGTTAACCGCGACCAAGTTGTTCGTGGTCAGGTCCTGGCAAAGCCAGGTTCCATCCAGACCCACAAGAAGTTCAAGGGCGAAGTTTATATCCTGACGAAGGAAGAAGGCGGCCGTCACACGCCATTCTTCTCCAACTACCGTCCTCAGTTCTACTTCCACACCACTGACGTTACCGGTGTGATTGAACTGCCAGAAGGTGTTGAAATGGTTATGCCTGGCGACAACGTTACGTTCGAAGTCGACATGATCGCGCCAGTTGCTCTTGAAAAAGGTACGAAGTTCACCGTTCGTGAAGGTGGCCGTACTGTTGGTGCCGGGGTCGTTTCTGAAATCCTCGACTAATTCAACCTTTAACAGCGTTTCGCTTCGGCGAAGCGCTGTTTTTGCTTATTAAAATGAAATGTGTTCAACTTAAAACAAATAAGATGAGTTTTACTTAACCCTGGTAGACCGGTACCATGAAGTTATCGTAAGAAACGAAAGGACGCGGTCACATGAAGTTTGCCAGTCGAGTTGCCACCACCATGCAGTCAGGGTTAGATGAACTCTTTACTGCCCCAGATCCGGAGCTCATCTCGTTTGCCGGTGGGTATCCTGATGCCACCATGTTTCCCCAAGCGGCACTGCAGGGAGCATTTGCTCAGGCCACTGAAGAATCGGCCGCTTTTCAATATGGCGATAGTTGGGGCTTGCCGCGGTTGCGCAGACACATTGCCCAGTGGCTACAAAAAGATGGCATTCCCGCCACGGCGCAGGATGTGCTTTTGACCCAAGGGGCGCAGCAAGGCATTGATCTCGCAGCCAAAATGCTGCTTAATCCTGGTGATGGCCTCGTGGTCGAGGCGCCGACGTACCTTGGGGCGTTGGCCGCGTTCAACGCTTATGAACCGCAGTACTATGAGGTGCCGATGGCCGCCGATGGTATGGATCTAGGCGCGCTGCAAAAGATTTTGATGACTCACAAGATCAAAATGATTTATACCGTGCCGGACTTTCAAAATCCGACTGGCGCGGTGATGTCTTTGGCCAAACGTAAAGCCCTGATTGCTTTGGCCAATCAGTATGACGTCATCATTTTGGAGGACGGGCCGTACCGCTGGCTGCGGTATCAAGGCGAGTCGCTGCCACCGCTGAAGCATTTTGACACGCAAGGGCGGGTGATTTTTCTCGGTAGTATGTCCAAAATTCTGGCGCCGAGCTTGCGCCTAGGTTGGATGGTTGCCGCCCCGAAGCTTCTAGAGGCGGCAGCGGCGTTACGCGGGGCTAGTGATGTCGAATCGAGTCAGTTGGTTCATCGCGCCGTGGCGCTGTACCTGGAGCAAAATGATTTTGATGCTCATCTGGACCAACTCCGCCAGTGCTATGGCGCCAAGCTCAAGCTGATGCATCATGCCATCAGTGCCCAACTACCAGCAGGGTATCAACTGAGTCAGCCGGCAGGCGGATTTTTCCTGTGGTTGACGGCACCGGCTGGCGTGGATATGACGGCTCTACAGGCACAGCGGCTGGCCCCGGCGCATGTGAGTGTCGTGCCGAGTAAAAACCTCACGCCTTCGCATCAGTTGCTCAATGGCGCGCGTTTGACCTTCGCCGCACCACCAACCGCCAAGATTGAACCGGGCAGTGCCCGCTTGACCGCCGCCTTGGCGGCCACTGCGACGGCCCAGGCCCATCGTGCTTAGCGTTAATACCGGCTTGGTGCCGGTTTTTTTGTGGAGAATTTGACCATAGCCACTGCGAAAATTGACCGCTGGCCAGGTTGAAGTTTGCTACAATGAGACATGAAAACGTCACCACAGGAGGTCTTTATGCTTCAACTTGTTGCAGTGGATATGGATGGTACTTTTTTGCGCTCTGATCAGGATTATGATCGCGCCCGTTTTGCTAGGGTGCATCAAATGCTAAACAATCACGGCGTGCGCTTCGTGGTCGCTAGTGGTAATCAGTATTATCAGCTGAGAAGCTTCTTCCAAGATTACCCGGAAACGATTTATGTGGCCGAAAATGGGGCCTACATCCGCGATGAAACGCAAACCTATGCGGTGCACACCTTTACGCCAGCAGAAACGGCTAAGATTACCGCCATTCTGACCAGCCATCCCGAATTGAAAATCGTCGCATGCGGCGTGAAAAGCGGGTATGTCCGCGCCAGCGAAGGCGATGCCTTCATCACCAATACCAGGCGCTACTACCACCGGCTGGCAGTGCAGCCAACCCTTGAGGTGACGGATGATGACATTCTCAAGTTTGGGATGAACTTTCCGCCTGAACGCACCGAGGAATTTCTGCAGGTGCTTGGCGAAGAACTCAGGGGCTTGGCGGTGGCGACTTCCAGTGGCCATGGTGATATTGATATTATTCAGCCCGGCCGGCATAAAGCCGCTGGGCTGGCTGAACTGGGCCAGGTGCTCAATATTCCCCTCGCAAATATGGCGGCGTTTGGGGACGGGGGCAACGACCTCGAAATGATCAAGGAAGTTGGCTTAGGCGTGGCAATGGCCAACGCCCAACCTGCAGTCAAGCAAGCGGCAGATGCTCAGACTGTCGATAATAACGCGCAAGGCGTGCTGGCGTTTCTCGAAGATTATTTTAAAGATTAAGCATGGCGCCGCGGGAGACGCGGCGTTTTTGAATGAGGCGAGGACATGAAGACGTTATATTTGATGCGGCATGGGGAAACGTTATTTAATCAATTGCGACGCATTCAAGGCTGGTGTGATTCACCCTTGACCGCCAGAGGCATTGGCCAAGCCTTGGCCGCCAGCCAGTGGTTTGCAGCGCAGGGCATTACGCTGGATGAGGCCTATTGTTCCACGGCAGAGCGGGCTGCCGACACGTTGGAGTTGGTCACCAAACTGCCTTATCAACGCAAAAAAGGCTTGCGCGAGCATGGCTTTGGCCAATTTGAAGGCCAACCGGAATATCTGAACCCGACGCCGCCCTATGGGGACTTTTTCGTGCCTTGGGGCGGGGAAAGCGATGCCCAGCTTGAAGCGCGCATCACCCAAACCATCGATACCATCATGGAACAAGCTACCGGGGCCAATATTTTAGTGGTGTCACATGCTGGGGCGTGCCACACATTTTTGCAGCATTATGCACCCAATCAGCTGCATCAGCGCTTGCCGAATGCAGGAATTATCATCTTTGATTACGCGCAAGGAGACTTTAAGCTCCGCCAGATTGTTGACCCGGAAAATGCCCAGGCGTGATTGTGACGTAAAGTTTTTTTACTTGTCAGCCCGCGTTGCGTTTACAAATGCGGGTTTTTCGCGTATGATATGAAAAGTATGCAATACGAATAACATAATTTAGTCGGAGGGATATCATGGCTGCAAATTGGGAAAAGAAGGGCGACACAGACGGCGTCCTGACTTTTGAAATCGCACAAGATAAGATCAAAGAAGGTCTGGACAAAGCGTTCAACCGCGTTAAGAAGAACCTGAACATTCCAGGTTTCCGGAAGGGCCACGTGTCTCGCACCGTGTTCGACCGCATGTATGGCGAAGCGGCATTGTACGAAGATGCCTTGAACATTGTTTTGCCAGACGCTTACGATGCTGCTATCGCTGAAGCCGGCATCAATGCCGTTGACCAGCCAAAAATCGACATCGACAGCATGGACGAAGGCAAGCCTTGGGTGATCAAGGCAACCGTGACCGTGGCGCCAGAAGTAACGCTGGGCGACTACAAGGGCATCACTGTTGACAAGCAGGACCGCACCATTAGCGATGCTGACGTTGATGCTGAACTGACCAAGAAGCAGGAAAGCCAAGCCGAACTGGTGCTCAAGGAAGACGGCGCCGCTGAAAAAGGCGACACGTTGACCATTGATTATGTCGGCACTGTTGACGGCAAGGAATTCGATGGCGGCTCCGCCAAGAACTATGCCTTGGAATTAGGTTCAAACTCCTTCATTCCTGGTTTTGAAGATCAGCTGATTGGCGCCAAGGCTGGCGATGAGGTCACCGTTAAGGTTACCTTCCCAGAAGATTACCAAGCCAAGGATTTGGCCGGCAAGGATGCCGAATTCAAGACCACCGTTCACGAAATCAAGAGCAAGGAATTGCCTGCCTTGGATGATGATTTTGCCAAGGATCTGGACGACGAAGACGTTGAAACCCTGGAAGAACTGAAGCTGAAGATCAAGTCTGACTTGCAAGCCAAGAAGGACGAAGAAGCAGACGATGCCATTCAGGAACAGGCGATTGCTAAGGTCGTTGACAACGCCACGATCCCGGCTATTCCCCAAGCCATGATTGACACCGAAGTGGACAACCAGATGAACCAATACTTGGGTTCCATGCAGCAACAGGGCATCGACCCAAAGATGTACTACCAGCTGACTGGTACTTCCGAAGCCGACCTGAAGAAGCAATTTGCTTCTAACGCTGAAAGCCGCGTCAAGACCAACTTGGTGCTTGAAGCTGTCGTTAAAGCAGAAAAGATCGAACCAACCGAAGACCAAGTTAAGGGTGAAATTAAGCGCTTGGCTGGCGAATACAACATGGAAGAAAAGGCCGTTCGTCGCGCCTTGACCGATGACATGTTGAAACATGATATCGGCGTTCAAGATGCCATCACGGTCATCACCGACTCAGTTAAGGAATCTGCCCCAAAAGCAGCTGACAAAGCCGATGCCGATAAGGAAGACGCTGACAAGTAACCTTGTGTCACGCAATGGCACTCCTCCGCTTTAGGGGGAGTGCTTTTTGCATCTTGGAGGCAATATGATAAGAATCATGCGCTTATTCGTCCGCTTAGTCGGCGGCCCAGAAAAACGTGCGCTTTTGATGATGCTCAGTGGCGTGGCGCTATTCCTCCTGGCGCGCCGGCGTCAATGGCGCCCAACCGCCCGCAAATTGCTGCTGACCTTGGCCGCAGCCGTGGTGGCGGCAGGAATACTGATTTTAGTGATGGGGTATTAAGCTGTTTTGATGTGAACACCCACAAAAACAGTCATCTCTTGCTGACTTGGGCACGGACAAGGATGTGGCCATAATCGGATACGGCAGGGGCGGCTAACCGGAGCAGAAAGGGGCTCAGTGGTGAAGTTGTTCTTAGCCGGTGGTCTTTACTGTTAGATTAAGCCGCGACTTTGAGACTCGCAGAGGCTCAAAGCGCTGGCCACCACGTTCCAGCCCCTGGCTGCGGAGGTTGGCCGACCCAGCAGCGTGGCATAGTCGCGATGCGGTCGGCAACGTCCGAGCGATTAGCTACGCACCAAGCCTCGCCATCAAAGAGCGATGGCAGTGCTTGGCGCTAGGCTACTCGTCGGACTAAGCCCGCCGACCTCCGCAGCCTGGTTGCGCTGCGCTGAACCAACGCCCGAGCAGCTAGCTACAGACTGAGCCTCGAAGCCAAGCCCAGGCTTCAATGCTCAGTCTTAGGCTATCTGTCGGGCTAAGTGCGGTTCAGCTCCGCAGCCTAGTTTTTGACAAACCCGGTTTTGTTGTGCTACGCTGTTGCGGTTTGACTAGGCATGGTGCCGCGGTTTTGGTATCATGAAGGTAACAAGAAGGGGTTGAAGATTAATGTTTGACAACGTTGAAACCACCGGTCCGGTGACCTGCTCATTTTGCGGGAAATCCCAAGATCAGGTGAAGAAAATCGTTGCTGGCCCTGGGGTTTATATTTGCAATGAATGTATCGACCTCTGCAAGGAAATCATCGACGAAGAATTCAAGGCTGACGCCGCTTCCAACATGTTGGAAGTACCAAAGCCAATCGACATTTTGAGCATTTTGAATGACTATGTAATCGGTCAAGATGCCGCTAAAAAAGCGCTCGCGGTGGCGGTTTATAACCACTACAAGCGGGTTAACCAGATGGAAGTCGCTGACAAAGGCGACACCGAGCTGCAAAAGTCTAACATCGCGTTGATCGGACCAACTGGGTCAGGGAAGACCTTCTTGGCCCAGAGTTTGGCGCGGATTTTGAATGTGCCATTTGCCATCGCGGATGCCACCACCTTGACTGAAGCGGGTTATGTCGGTGAAGACGTCGAGAACATTTTGCTCAAGTTGCTCCAAAACGCCGACTATGACGTAGAGCGGGCCGAAAAGGGCATCATCTACATCGACGAAATCGACAAAATCGCCAAGAAGTCTGAGAACGTGTCCATCACCCGTGATGTTTCTGGGGAAGGCGTGCAGCAAGCCTTGCTGAAGATTTTGGAAGGCACGATTGCCAACGTGCCACCGCAGGGCGGGCGTAAGCATCCCCAGCAGGAGTTCATCCAAATCGACACCACGAACATTTTGTTCATTGTTGGCGGGGCGTTTGACGGCATCGAAGGCATCGTCAAGAACCGCCTCGGTGAAAAGACCATTGGCTTCGGCAAGAATTCAGACAACACCGAAGTTGATGAGCAGAAGTCACTGATGCAGCAAATCGTGCCGGAAGATTTGATGAAGTTCGGAATCATCCCTGAATTCATCGGCCGGATTCCGATTATTGCGTCCCTTGAGAAGTTGACGGAAGATGATTTGGTCCGGATTTTGACTGAACCGAAGAACGCCTTGGTCAAGCAGTATCAAAAGCTGCTGTCGCTGGATGACACTAAGCTCGAGTTCACCCAAGGCGCACTGCATGCGATTGCCCATAAGGCGATTGTGCGCGACACCGGGGCCCGTGGTTTGCGGAGCATCATTGAAGCAGTGATGCAAGATATGATGTTCACGCTGCCAAGTGAACCAGATGTGGTTAAGGCAGTCGTGACCAAAGCGGCGGTTGAAGGCACCGGCAAGCCGGAGCTGATCAAAGCCGACGATCGGAAAGCCTCATAAACTTGAAATAAGCTAGGCCAAGCTGATGATCAGCTTGGCCTTTTTTGATGGAATCATTTTTGCCACTGGCTTGTTTACTGATGCAGGCGCCCCTTTTTTCGGCGGGTATGATACACTTAATGGCGAAAGATTTTAGGAGGTCACCATGAAAGTCAATAATGTGAGCCTGACCATCAGTGCGGTTAGTGCCAAGCAATATCCTGCCACTGGGTATCCGGAAATTGCTTTTGTCGGCCGCAGTAATGTCGGCAAGTCGAGCTTGATCAATCGCCTGATTGATCGCAAAAGCATGGCCCGGACCTCGAGTGTTCCTGGCAAAACGCAAACCCTGAACTTCTACGACATTGAAGACCAGCTGTATTTTGTCGATGTCCCTGGCTACGGTTTTGCTAAGGTGTCCAAAGCGGCGCGGGCGAAGTTTGCGGCCATGATTGAGGAATACTTAAGCACCCGGCAGCAGTTGCACGGCGCGGTGCTTTTGGTCGATGCGCGGCATTTGCCGAGTGCCGATGACGTGTCGATGTATCAGTATCTGAAGTATTTCAACATCGATGTGTTGGTGATTGGCACAAAGGTCGACAAAACCAGCAAGGCGCGGCGGCAAACCATCATGCGTGACATTAAAAAGACTTTGGATCTGAACCAAACCGATCAGCTGATTATGTTTTCCGCCGAAACTGGGGAAGGCAAAGACGCGGTGTGGGCTTGGTTAGACGCGCAAGCAAATATTGGAGGCAATCATCATGGAGTTGAATGAGTATCAGGAAAAGGCCAATAAGACCCTGGCCGGCAATGAGCATGTGCTGACCAACCTCGCTTTGGGGCTGGCTTCAGATGGCGGGCAAGTGGTCGATCGCATCAAGCGCTACACCTTCCAAGGGCAAGACCTCGATCAAGAACAGCTCAAAGCCGAGCTTGGCGATGTCCTTTGGTACTTATCCCAAATTGCATTGTGGGCGGATATTCCATTCGAGGAAGTCGCCAAAGCGAATCTGCAGACCTTAGCCAAGAAGTATCCCAACATCAAGCTATAAACTAGTCATAACGAAACCAGCGGCCTGCCGATTTTCAGTCTGGCCGCTGGTTTTATCATGAGGCGCAAATGAATCCAATTCTATTAACGTTAATTCTCTTACTCACTGGGGTAGCTGGTGGGTTAATTAGTTCCACCGCCGGCATGGCATCGCTAGTGACTTATCCAGTGCTGCTGGCGCTAGGGGTGCCGCCAGTGTCGGCCAATGTCACCAACACTGCCGCAATGATTTTCACTGGGGTGGGTTCCGGGCTGGCGTCCACGCAAGAGCTCTCGGCGCATCGCAAAATGATGTGGCAGGTCGGCGTCTGGGCGGTGATCGGCGGCATCGTTGGCGCGTTGATTTTGGCCGTGGCGCCGGCTTCCAGTTTTGAGAAAGTGGTGCCATTTCTGATTGCCATTGCCGGCGTGCTGATGTTGTCATCGCTGCGCCAAAAGCCCGCACCTGAGCAGGTCGGTCACACCGTTCGCGGCTGGCGTTTGGTCGGTCGTAATTTCCTAATTTTCTTGGTGGGGGTGTATATCGGCTACTTCGGGGCTTCGGCTGGCGTGATGATGCTCTCCATTTTGGCGGTGACCTTACCCGTCAGTTTTGCCGTCAGCAACGCGTTGAAAAACTTCGCAACGTTGCTGACCAATATTGTCTCGCTGGTGATTTACGCCTTCACCACCAAAGTCTACTGGCTGATGGTGATTCCGCTGGGGCTGGGGATGTTTGCTGGCGGCCTGCTAGGGCCAGTTGTCGTGCGGCATGTGTCTAATCACTTGATCAGATTGTTGATCGGCATTGGCGCCTTCGCCTTGGCGGGATATTTCTTCTATACCGCGTATCTTCAGTGAATCAAAATGCCGAGCGCGAGGCTCGGCATTTTGATTAGCTCATTTCTTAGCGGCTTTTTTGGCCTTAGCGGCTTTAGCCTGTTCTTCTTGCTTTTTTGGATCATTGCCAGTGGCTTTGGCTTCCTCAGGCACCGTGGCAAACTTGTCGAACATTTCGCCCCAGTCGGTTTTGGTATTCACTTTTAAGCCCATAATCGTGTGCTCCTTCCGCCTTGCTTTTGGCGCTAGTATAGCACGCAGAGGCGACGGACACCAAATGTTGAATAAAAATAGAATAGATATTGCATAAATACTAATTTACGTGTATAGTAAACGGCATGATAGTCAAGATGCCGGTAAAATTCGGCCGTGAAGGGAAGAATGGGTTATGAGTGACGAACAACCATTGATTCAAGTGAACCATCTCGTGAAGAAGTTTGGCGATAACATTGTCTTGAACGACATTACCGAAACCATCAACAAAGGCGACGTCATTGTTGTCATTGGGGCGTCAGGCGGTGGGAAGAGTACCTTCCTGCGCAGTCTCAATTTGCTCAACCAGCCGACCTCTGGCCAGGTGCTGTTTGAAGGCACCGACTTGACCTCTCTGAGCGAAAAGCAGCTCGATGTGGTGCGGGAAAAAATGGGGATGGTGTTCCAGCAGTTCAATCTGTTCCCGAACATGACCGTGTTGGATAATATCAAGTTGGCCCCGATGAAAGTCAAGGCGCAAAGCGAAGCCGATGCCACGGCTAAAGCCAAGGCGCTACTGGCGCAAGTCGGCCTAGAAGATAAGGCTGCTGCTTTCCCCACCAGCTTATCTGGGGGTCAAATGCAGCGGGTGGCCATTGCCCGTGCTTTGGCCATGGAACCGGATGTGATGCTGTTTGACGAACCGACCTCGGCGCTGGATCCAGAAATGGTGGGCGAAGTGCTGAAGGTCATGGAAGATCTAGCCAAGTCGGGCATGACCATGGTCATTGTGACCCACGAAATGGGCTTTGCCCGCGAAGTGGCCAATGAAGTGTGGTTCATGGATGACGGCATCATTGCCGAAAAAGGCAAGCCAGAAGCGATTTTCTCGCATCCAGAACATCCGCGGACCCAAGACTTCCTCAGCAAAGTCTTGGCGCAATAGTAAAAGATCCTGGCCGACATTTTGTCAGTCAGGATCTTTTTGATTCCAAGCTGCCTTGGGTAAATTCAGGACATGGATCACTGCCGCGATGGAGCACCCGCCCAGCAGCAAGAACAGGATGGCCATGCCATACTGCCCAATGGCCGTCGACAAGGTGACGGTGGCCCCAGCCAGCACCGAAGCCAAGGGGTAAACCGCGGAAAAGGCGCCAGAATATGTCCCGATTTTGGCCGGGTCCATCAAATCGGCGCGCAGGGTTTGACTCGGCGGCACCACGACCATTTCCCCGATGGTGAGAATTACCGCGCAAATCACAATTGGCCACAGGGTGTTGAGCATGCAGGTGAGGGCAAACCCTAGCGTCTGCAGGCCCATCCCAATCGTGTAGGCCCGGCGCAGTGACCATTTGCTGGTCAGCCGGGTGAACAAGGACATGAAGGGAATGATGATGGCGGTGTTGATCAGCGTGATGCCAGAGAGCATGCGCTGGCCGTAGATTTCCAGCCCGAAGAGGTGTACCGTGTGAAAATCGGCGCCGAGGTGAACGGCCAGATAGAAACCGAGTTGGTTGGTGACCATGCCGCTGAGCACCATGCCGATGAGGTACCAGTCGTAACGATGGTCGCTCATGACTTGCCAGTAGCCGCGCACCGCCTGCCACACCGAACCAGAACCAGCATGATCCGGCGTGAAACTTTCGGACATGAAGAAGTAGATAATGATCAGGTTGATGATGGTGACCGCGCCCATGCCAATCAGCAGTTCAAAGAGATAATCTCGGAAGAACCACCCGCCTAACGCGGCACCAATCATCACGGAAATATTGATGATCCAGTAAATGAGGGCATAGACATAGCGCCGATTTTGCGGCGTTGAGACATCAATGACCATGGCTTCTTCGGCTGGGCTAGAGAGGTTGGCCCCGACTTGCGCAATCAAAAAGGCGAAAAAGGTTGGCAGTGGAAAGTGACCCAGCGGCGAATTCATCACCGCAGCTAAGGCAAACCCAGCCAACGTCAAAATCGTGCCCAGCACCATGATAGGCTTGCGGCCGTGCACATCGGCGAGATGCCCACCATACAGGCCGGCAATGAAGCCCATGACCGACACGATAATGAGCAGCACGCCGGTCAAACCGGCGCCAAAATATTTGGCGTAGTAAATGGTCATGTTCGGGCCAATTGAGCTCGACAGCATGACGGCCAAGAAGACCGTCAGCATCCGTAATTTTAAGTTGTTGTTCAGTGCCATAAATTCTTTCATAATTACCTCCGCCAAACTTAACCAGTATACGGAAAGCGCAGGCAAAAGAAAAGACCACTAGTGCTAGGCTAGTGGTCAATTATCTGGGCCGGCGGCGCGGCGTGCGGCCAATTAAATTATGGTCAAGCTGGTGCTTGAGATTGGCCAATTCAGCGGCTTTTGCGCTGCGGGTTTGGCGTTTTTTAATCGCGGCGTTCGGCCGCTTCCGGTGTTTTTGCACAATCCTCATCCTCTATCAACGGCTAAGGCTATGATACCATGCCGGCATCTAAGTTGCGTTATGTCGTGGTGAATATTAGAATAGTAAGCGAACGTTTGTTTTGTAAACGATAAATGAGGTGATAGAATGGCGTCTGAACACATTGAACATAAGCTAGCCTTGCTGCCAGATGAGCCGGGCTGTTACCAAATGAAAAATATCAATGGCAAGATTATTTATGTCGGGAAAGCCAAGAATCTAAAAAATCGGGTGCGCTCGTATTTCAAAAGCAGTCACGATGGTAAAACCGCGCGGCTGGTGGCGGAAATCGCTGATTTCGATTATATCGTCACCTCTAGTGATAAAGAAGCCTTTTTGCTTGAAATCACTTTGATTCAAAAGTGGCAGCCGTACTATAACATCAAGCTAAAAAAGGGCACTGGTTATCCGTACATCAAAATCACCAACGAACGTGATCCCAAGTTGGAACTCACCGGTGACGTCAAGAAAGACGGCGCCTATTATTTTGGCCCGTATCCCAATGTCTATGCCGCGCAAGAAACCATTCACTTCCTGCAAAAGGTCTATCCGCTGCGCCGCTGCAATGAGTTCCAGGGCCGGCCGTGCCTGTATTATCACATGGGCCAGTGTCTCGGCGCCTGCTGGCGGACGGTACCAGAGGAAGAGTATGCCGCCCAAATCGCCAAGATTCGCAGCTTTTTGGATGGTAACACCGGCCGGGTGAAGCAAGAGCTGACGCGAAAGATGGAAAACGCGGCCAAGAAGCTTGAATTCGAGCGCGCGGCAGAGCTCCGTGATCAGCTACACTACATCGAAGTCACGGTAGAAAAGCAAAAAATCATTTCCACCGACCGCACCCAGCGTGATGTCTTCAACTTCTACATGGATAAAGGCTGGATTTCGATTCAGATTTTCTTCATTCGCCAAGCGCGGTTGATGAAGCGGGAATCCCGGCTATTTCCGATTGCCACCACTGCCGAAGAAGAATTCGAAACCTTTATTTTGCAGTTCTATGATCGCAAGAACAACGTCAAACCCAAGGAGATTCTCGTCCCCAGTGGCCTTGATAACGACGTCTTAGAGCAGGTGCTTGAAGTGCCGGTGCGGACGCCGCAACGCGGGGAAAAGCGGGCCTTGATGGAATTGGCAGCCAAAAACGCGAAAATCAAGCTGGATGAAAAGTTTCGCTTGCTGGAGCTGGATAATCGCACCACGGTCGGCGCGCAAAACGAGATTTTTGCCGCCCTCGGCTTAGCGCCAGGGCATGTGATTGAGGCGTTCGACCACAGCCACATTCAAGGGACCAACCCAGTGTCTGCCATGGTCCAATTCGTCGATGGCCGGCCAGAGAAAACCAACTACCGCAAATACAAGCTGGCCGAAGCAGAAAACGAACACAGCGCAGATGAAGTGGCCAACACCTATGAGGTGATTCGGCGCCGCTACAGTCGGCTGTTGAAGGAGCACGCCGCCATGCCAGATTTGATTTTGATGGATGGCGGTGAAATTCAGATGAATGCCGTTAAGGATGTGCTGGAAAACGAGTTGAACCTTGCGATTCCGGTGGCGGGGATGGTGAAGAATGATAAGCATAAAACCGCCCGCCTGCTGTATGGCGATTTTGACGCGCCGATTGACCTGGATCCGAAGTCCCAAGGGTTTTATTTGCTGGAACGAATTCAAGAGGAAGTGCACCGCTTCGCCATTACGTTCCACCGCCAGCTGCGCAACAAGAATTCGTTGGCGTCGCGCTTGGAAACCATTCAAGGAGTAGGGCCCAAAACCCGTTCCAAACTACTGCGCAAGTTCAAAACGATGAATGGCATCAAAGCGGCTTCCATGGAAGACCTTCAAGCGGCTGGCGTGTCCAAAGCCGTGGCGCAGGCCATTAAACTATCGCTGTAACCCAGCGCGACTGCATGCAGTCGCGTTTTTTGGTGCTTTCGTTTCCCTGGCAACCATGTTATTATGATGATATTTAAATGAGATTTAAATTATAAAACGAAAAGAGTGATGATCATGATGGCGATGCCGAATCATCCCAGCAGACAGCATCAAGTCGATCAGGACCGTGCTTATGACCGAGTTGCGCCCAAGCCAGCTCACTGCCTAGCGTTGATTTTCGCCAGTCTTCTGCTGGCAGGGGTATTGGGGCTGCTCTAATTAAACGAGTGGGTCCGCTGCAAGTGACAGCGGGCCCTATTTTGGTGGGCAGGGGCGGGCGCGCAAGTGGCACCGAAGACAAACAGCCACTACCGTTGCCGTGCCAGCGTAAAAAAACCCTCACTGCCGAAGCGGTGAGGGATAAAATAATCAATTAAGCTTCTTTGGCTTTGGGCCGCCAGAGGCCGAGGATGAGACCGGCAATGACGGTGCCGACAATCAGCGAGACGATGAAGCCCAGTTTCTGATCGGTCAGCGCTAAGGCGACGATCCCGCCGTGGGGTGCAGGCACGTTGACCTTGAAGACTTGCGTCAAGCCGCCGGCAATCGCAGAGCCAATGACCGAGCTCCCGATGATGTGCAGCGGGTCGGTGGCGGCGAAAGGAATGGCGCCTTCAGTGATAAAGGTCAGGCCCAAGACATAGTTGGACATGGCGGAGCTATGTTCCGTTTTGGTGAATTTTTGCGGGAACAAGGTTGCGGCCAAGGCAATGGCCAGCGGCGGAATCATCCCACCGATCATGACGGCAGCCATCCAGCGGCCGTCTTTGAAGCCAGAAGCCTGGTAAATCCCAATGGCAAAGGTGTAAGCCGCTTTGTTGAAGGGACCGCCCATGTCAATGCTCATCATCGCCGCCAAAATCACGCCGACGACGACGGCGTTACCAGTGCCCATGCCTTCAAGCCAGGCAATCAGCGCGCCATTTAGGAAGGCAAAAATCGGATTAACGATGAAGAACATGATCAGGCCAATCAAGGCTAAGCCAATGACTGGGTAGAACAAAATGGTTTTCAAACCGTCCAAGGAGCGTGGGACTTTAGCGAAGAGCTTCTTGAGGCCAACAATCATCCAGCCAGCAATGAACCCAGCGGCCAAACCGCCGATAAACCCGGCCGGATTTTGTGCTTTGACAATTGACGCAGAAGCCAAGGTGGCCATGTAACCGCCGACAAACCCAGGCATCAAGGCCGGGCGATCACCGATCGACACGGCGATGTAAGCAGCCAGGACTGGCACCAAGAAGGAAAAGGCGTAGTTCCCTAAGTTATTGGTGAAAGTGAACCAACCAGACTGGGCGCCAAACGCATTTTCAAAGATGAAGGACAGCGCCATGATAATCCCACCGCCGACCACGAAAGGCAGCATGTTGGAAACACCATTCATCAGGTCCGCATAAATCTTGCTCCAGGTACTCTTCTTTTCGTCATCATCAGCTTCGCTTTGCGCGCCGCCTTCAGCGTGAAAAATCGGGCCTTTTTCCGCTAGGGTGTCGTTGATTAATTCTTCCGGATTCTTGATGCCGTCGATGACTGGACGGTTGATCAGATGCTTACCGTCAAAGCGTGGCATGTCGACTTTCTTGTCGGCAGCGATGATGACGCCAACCGCCTTGGCGATGTCGGCTTTGGTCAGGAGGTGCTTCACGCCTTCAGAGCCGTTGGTTTCGACTTTGATGGCGACGCCCATTTTTTCGGCTTGTTCCTTAAGGGCGGCTTCAGCCATGTAAGTATGGGCAATGCCAGTGGGGCAGGCCGTGACCGCGACGATGAAGGGCTTTTCTGCTGGCGTGGTTTCAACCGCGGCCGGGGCAGCAGCTGCTTCGGCGGCAGCCTCTTCAGCTTCTTTGGCTTCCTTGGCGGCTTGGGCATCAGCAAAGAGTTGCAAGACCTCATCCGGGGTGGTCGCTTCTTTGAGGGCAGCCACCAGCTTCGGGTTGATCAGCAGCGAAGACAATGCTGCTAAGGCTTGCAGGTGCGTGTTGTTGGCGCCTTCGGGGGCGGCAATCATGAAGAACAGGTGCACCGGCTGACCATCTAAGGCGTTGAAGTCGACGCCGGCAGCACTTTTGGCAAACAGCACCGTGGCGCGTTGAACGGCTTTGTCTTTGGCGTGAGGCATCGCAATGCCATCCCCGATGCCGGTGGTGGACTCTGCTTCACGCTTTTCAATGTCGGCTTGATAGAGTTTGGCATCATCGATAATGCCTTCTTCAGCGTACTTGGTGACCATTTCGGTGATGGCCGCCGCCTTGGTGGTAGCCTTGAGATCCATGATCATGACATTTTTAAGTAGTAAGTCCCGAATATCCATTTAGATTTCCTCCATTGTGATGGTGGCGGCGACTTCAGCAATTTTAGCCTTGGTGGCTAAGTCTTGGGAAAAGGCAGTGGCACTGCCGCAGGCGATGCCGGCTTTGAAGGCGGCTTGCGCGTCGCCCGTTTGCATCAAGGTGCCAGTGAAACCGGCGAGCATCGAGTCGCCAGCACCCACCGAGTTGATCACTTGACCCGGGGCAACGGTGCCATGGTAGGCATGATCGGCGGTAATCATCAGGGCGCCTTTGCCGGCCATGGAAACCAGGACATGCTGCGCGCCGAGCTTCAGCAACTTGCGCCCAGCAGTGACCACTTGCTGGAGATCCGTGTATTCGGCATCCCCGAACAAGGCGGCCAGTTCATGGTGGTTCGGTTTGACGACGAGGGGATGATCAGGCAGGGTGTCAAGCAGCGCTTGGCCAGTGGTGTCAATGACAAACTCGGCTTTGGCAGCATGGATCATCGGAATGAGGTCGCGGTAGAAGCTGGTCGGCAAACCTTGCGGCAGGCTGCCAGCCATGATGACGACATCGCCAGGTTGCAGGCGGGCTTTGAGGTCAGAGGTGAAGGCTTCGACTTCGGCTGCCGTAATTTGCGGCCCAGCCGCGTTCAGTTCGGTTTCGCTTTGCGCATGCAGCTTAACGTTCAGGCGCGTGGCTGCCGCCGTGGTGGTCAGGTGATGGGCAACTTGAAGCTGCGCCAGCTGGTCCTCAATGAAGGCGCCGGTGAAGCCACCGCTAAACCCCAGCGCGGTACTGGCAATGCCCAACGCCTTCAAAATGCGACTGACGTTAATGCCTTTGCCGCCTGGTAGCATCACCGCTGAACTGAGGTGATTCACCCGCCCCAGTTCAAGGTCAGGCAGGGCAATCACGTAATCGATTGACGGGTTGAGGGTAATCGAGTAAATCATGCATGAACCTCCTTGATATTGGTTTGATCTTCATAATAGGTGGCAATGTCACCTAAAGCCGTGGTGAGAATGATGCCAGCCGAAATCGGGGCAAAGCGGGCGAAACTGACCTGGCCGAATTTGGTCGGGTCGGCCAAAATCACGGCAGTTTTGGCCTGCCGGATTGCAGCGGCTTTCACCGCGGCTTCTTCCTGATCCGGGGTGGTCAGCCCATACTTCAGGTGCACCCCGTTCGCGCCGATGAAAGCAAAGTCAAAGCGACAAGCTTCCATTTGTTGCACGGTGGTGGCCCCAATCAGCGCCTTGGTCGTTGGCTTGACGCTGCCACCCAGCAGGCGGGTGGCGATGCCATAATCCGCAAGCTGACTGGCATTGTCAACGCCAGTGGTGACTACGGTGACTTCCCGCTCGGCGAGCA
Source organism: Lacticaseibacillus suilingensis (assembly GCF_016861845.1). GTDB lineage: Bacteria > Bacillota > Bacilli > Lactobacillales > Lactobacillaceae > Lacticaseibacillus > Lacticaseibacillus suilingensis. The sequence continues at coordinate 85,749 of NZ_BOLV01000007.1, read as the reverse complement.
GGGGAATCATTTGCGCCGTGCTGGTGCCAGCATCCAGGAAAATCGTTTGGTGCGGCTTCAGCAGTTTCACCGCGGCTTGGGCAATTTGCTGCTTTTCCAGCAGCGCCTGGGTGGCTTTTTCTTGGACACTGAGTTCCACCAAGCTGGCATCGATGCGTTCAGCGCCGCCATGAATGCGCCGGAGCTGGCCGGCACTTTCCATGTCGGCGAGGTCGCGGCGGATGGTTGACTCAGAAGCATCTAAGGCCGCCATCAGGGCTTGAGATTTCACCACTGATTGGCGGGTTAGCAGCGCTTGAATGTAGCGATGGCGTTCTTCTGTAAGCATTTTCTTCACCTCACAGCGCTTAGTATACACGTCAAACGGTCAAAAGCAATACATAACGGTCAAAAACATTCAAAATATCTTCAGCCATCGGTCACAAGCCGTCACATCAAAATTGTTCCCACAAATTTGTAGGAAGCCCTTTCATTGGTATGGTCCAAAATGGTAAACTAGATTCGAAAAGGGGGACGATACTCATGGGAAAACTAGGCGTTTCAGTTTATCCAGAACGATCGACTTATGAAAAAGATGCCGCATACTTTGATTTAGCGGCGCAATACAAGTTCAAACGCGTCTTCACCTCACTGCTTGAGATTAAAGGTGACCAAGATGCAGTGGTGAACAATTTCAAGAAGGTCATCAACCATGCCAATGCACTTGGCATGGAAGTGATGGTCGACATCAACCCGGCGCTATTCAAGCAGCTCGGGGTGACTTACGACAACTTAGCGTTCTTCCACGACCTTGGGGCCTGGGGCGTGCGCCTGGATGAAGGCTTCACCGGCGCCGAAGAAGCCCGGATGACGCGCAATCCTTATGGCCTGAAGATTGAGGTCAACATGTCACAAGGCACCCATTACATCGATAACATCATGGCGTTTTCACCTGATCGCAATAACTTGCTGGGGTCGCATAATTTCTACCCGCATCGCTTCTCCGGCTTGGGTCAGGCGTTCTTTGAGCAAGCCACGGCGCTTTACACCCAGTACCGTTTGAACACGGCGGCTTTCATTACGTCACAGGCTGCGACGTTCGGCCCTTGGCCAACCCAAGATGGCCTGTGCACGCTGGAATCGCACCGCAACTTGCCAGTGGAAACGCAAGTGAAGCATTATCAGTTGATGGACACCATTAATGATGTCATTATTGCTAATGCGTATGCCAGCGAGGCGGAGCTGAAGGCGGCACATGATGCCTTCTTCGCTGCTTACCCGGTGGTCAAGGTCGTGCCAGCAGCGGACATGACGCCACTGGAACATACCGTGATTTTTGAAAATGATCACAGCTATCGCGGTGATCGCAGCGAATACCTGCTGCGGAGCACCATGACGCGGGTGAAGTACCGGGATCGCGATTTTCCGGCCCATAACACCAAGCCGATTACCCGCGGGGATGTGCTGATTGATAACGAGGGCTTTGGCCAATACAAAGGGGAAACTCAAATTGCTTTGCAAGACATGCCCAATGATGGGCGGGTGAATGTGGTTGGCCACCTTCACCCAGATGAGGCGTTCCTCTTGAGTTACCTGAAGCCTTGGAGTGGGTTCAAATTTGAGGAAGCCACCCTTTAATTCTTAGAGGTGAGCATGATGGTGACCATCAAACACGAAATGGTGCAGTTGACACCGAGTTTGCCGTTCAAATTCTATGCCAAAGATCCGCATAAGACGGCCATTGCGCCGCATTGGCACCGCGGGTTGGAGCTGAATTGGCTGGTGGCGGGCGGACCGTTGACGGTCGTTCAAAATGGCGTCACCTCGATTTTTCATGCCGGTGCCATGTGGACCGTCGATTCCCGGGTGGTGCACGCCTCGCAAAGCGGCGGTGTGCCCGTGCAAGAATATGGTATCATCATCGATCCGACCTTTTTGGAATCGGTGCTACCCGATAGTGTCAATTGGCACTTTACGCTGCAAGGGCCGCCAGAGCCTCAGTCGCCAGCCTATGCGGCCCTGCAGGCAGCGTTTGCCGCGCTGGCGAAACCAATGACGGCGCCTTTGACGCCGGTGAGCCGGCTGGAGGCGCTAAGTGCGTTTTACCAAATGCTGGCGCTGCTGGCCACGCATTTCACCGCGGTGAAGGCCACCCCGGTGGTGCGCGTCAATGCGCCGCTAGTGGATGAAGCCATGGCCCTCATTGATCAACAATATGCCGAGCCGGTCAAAATCAGTCAGCTGGCGGCGCAACTACACACTTCGGTCACTACTTTAGGCAATCAGTTTCAGGCGACGCTCAAGCAATCGCCGAATCAATATTTGCAAGAGGTGCGGCTGATGAAGGCGCGTGAGCTGCTCCTGACGTCCAACAAGCCGATTGAGTACGTGGCGATGGCGAGTGGCTTTGGTAATTCCCGGAGCTTAGCGCGGAATTTCAAACGCTGGAAAGGGTTAACCCCGAGTGCCTATCGGGCGGCGTATAAGCGGTATCACCAAAATGACCGCATTTACTTTGAAAATTAACCCCTCGCCAAGGCAGCCGGCCGTTACACTATAGTCGTCAGCCAAATCAAATCGACCTTGCAGTGCCTGGACAGCCTGCAGGGTCCTTTTTTGTTCAGCCGCTAACTTGATGCAAATCAAGTTGGTTCCTTGCTAGATGGCGTATACTATAGGAAAAAGCGAGGTGGGTAAGATGCATCAACACGAAGCAGAAGATTGTGTGCGGCTGGTGCCGATTTTTCAGGCGCTGGACGCGAATGATGTGGCCCAAGTGGCTAAACTGGTGCGCGAACGGCAGTATGCCGCCGGCGAGACTTTGTTTGCGGCAGGGACTGCAGCGGATGCTTTGATGATCATTGCCCATGGCCAAGTCAAAGTCACCCAAACCCTGGCCAGTGGCCGCGAACAGTTGCTACGGGTGCTGGGGCCAGGCGAGTTTGATGGCGAAGCGGTCCTGTTCACGCCGAGCGAGCGCACCACCAGCGGCGTGGCCTTAACGCAGGTGGTGGCGTGCACCATTAGTCGTCAGGACTTCCAGCAGTTGTTGAAAAAGACCCCAGCACTGGCACTAAACATGCTCAATAGCCTCGGTGAACGGGTGGTCCAGCTAGAGGCCCAAACGACGGCTGCCAATGTGGCCAGCGTCAGTGAACGCCTTGCTGGCTACTTGGTGGAAACCAGCGCCGCGTTAGGCCAGGCCCATTTCACCTTGCCACTGCAGAAAAAGGATTTGGCGGCCTACTTGGGCACGACCCCAGAAACCGTCAGCCGCAAGCTAGCGGCGTTTGAGCGCGATGGCCTCATTAAGCAAACTGGCCGCAGCCAAATTACGATTTTGGATAGTGACGACCTAAGTTTGGTCGAATAACGGCGCTGGCCGTTATTTTTTTGGCCCCGACGACATGGAGTGGGTCAGAAATTGGTATAATTACGATAATGAAAGTCATGCATGCGGTGAACTAGGCACGCTGCATAGAGCCAAGCTCAGAACGTAAGCCGCGTACAGGCTGACGTGCGGTAGAAAGGCTACTCGTCAGGCTAAGCTCGGCCTCATTCAGCAGCCTAGTCGCGCTCAGGTCGGCAACGTGCGAGCGAATAGCTACGCTTGAGGCCTCGCCGTCAAGGTCGAACGGCAATGTCTCAAGCTTGATCAGCCCGTAACGCTCAGGCGCGTACAGGCTGACATGCGGTAGAAAGGCTACTCGTCGCACTAAGCCCGCCGATCTTCGCAGCCTTGCTGTATTGCACTTTGGGGGCAGAACCCGTATGATTGACGTTTAGTAGTAGACGTTCGCGTTGGCGCATGGCGCCAGTTCGGTATAAGGAGGAGCACATGTTTGTCGATCAGGTGACAGTGGAAGTTGAGGCCGGTAAAGGCGGCGATGGGATGGTGGCGTTCCGCCACGAAAAATTCGTTCCCTTTGGTGGACCAGCCGGCGGCGATGGCGGCCACGGTGGCAGCATCGTGCTTTATGTGGACCCAGGGTTGCGCACGTTGATGGATTTTCGCTATCAACGCCATTTTCATGCCAAAGCCGGTGGCAACGGGCAAGGTAAGCAAATGTATGGCCGCAAAGCCGAAGATATTCGCCTGGCAGTCCCAGCCGGCACGGCGGTTTACGATGCCGATACCCACACCCAAATCGGGGATCTCACTCATAACGGGCAGGAGCTCGTGGTGGCCAAAGGGGGCCGCGGCGGTCGCGGCAACGTTCATTTTGTTTCGCCGAAAAACACGGCGCCAGAAATCGCGGAAAATGGTGAGCCCGGCCAGCATCGCTATGTCACCTTGGAACTCAAGGTGCTGGCAGATGTCGGGCTGGTTGGCTTCCCGTCAGTGGGTAAGTCCACTTTGCTGTCGGTGGTGACTTCGGCCAAGCCGAAGATTGCGGCTTATCAGTTCACGACCTTAACCCCGAATTTGGGGATGGTTCAGCTGGATGACGGCAGTGATTTTGTCATGGCGGATTTGCCAGGCTTGATTGAAGGGGCGTCAACCGGGGTCGGGCTGGGCTTCCAGTTCCTGCGCCATGTGGAGCGGACCCGGGTGATTTTGCATCTGGTGGAAATGGATCCCGAAAATGGGCGCGAACCGCTGGATGATTACCATCAAATCCGGCAAGAGCTGGAAACTTATGATGATACGATTTTGGCGCGGCCGCAGCTCGTGGTAGCCACCAAGATGGATTTGCCTGGCGCCAGTGAGCGGTTTGCGGCCTTTAAGCAAGCCTTGCTTGATGAAGGCGTGCAGGCCAAGGACATCTATGCTATTTCAAGCATTACCCATGATGGCGTGAAGCCCCTGATGCAAGACACCGCCAAGGCCTTAGCTTCGGCACCGGTCTTCACCCCGAAAGCCACGGCTGAACAGGCAGATTACATTTACAAGCCAGAAGAGCAGGCGGTCACCGTGACGCGCGATGCAGACGGTACCTTTATCTTAGGCGGCACCAAAGTCGAGCGCTTATTCAAAATGGCTAACTTGGATCATGACGATGGGGCGCTGCGGTTTGCCCGGCAGTTGCGGAGCCTTGGCGTCGATGATGCGCTGCGGGAAGCCGGCGCGCAAACCGGCGATTTGGTCGCCATCGATGATTTCACCTTTGAATTTGTTGAATAATTAAATTGATTGACAGGCTTGAACAATAGGCGGGGATATCATGGAAGCAAGCGGGCAACGCCGGTACATTGGCGGCTTTGATGGCCTGAGAACCCTCGGAGTGTTAGGCGTGATTTTGTACCATTTGCGGCCGGACTTATTTCAAGGCGGCTACTTGGGGGTTTTGATTTTCTTTGTCATCTCGGGGTATCTGATCACTGACGGTCTGTTGCGGGCGCACGCCCAAACAGGCCGCTTTGCGGTGCGCGAGTTTTGGCTAAAACGGGTCAAGCGGCTGTATCCAGCGCTTTTGACGGTGCTACTAGCGGCTAGTGCCTACATCGGTTTATTTGCGCGTGATTTGCTGGTTGACTTGCACAAAATTGTGCTGGCAAACCTGGCGCTGGTTTATAACTGGTGGCAAATTGCGCATGGGCAGTCTTACTTTCAACGCTTTGCCCAAAATGAATCGCCGTTTACCCATTTGTGGACCTTGTCGATTGAAGGGCAGTTCTATCTGCTTCTGCCGCTGCTGCTCTGGTTGTTACTCAAGGTGCTTCCGAAAAATCGGCAACGCTTCGCCGCAGTGTTGACGCTGGCCTTGCTCAGTGCCGGCTGGATGGCGGTTTTGTTTCACCTGCAGCCGGTCGGTGCGGATCCTAGCCGGCTTTATTATGGTACGGATACGCGCCTATTCGCCTTGCTGCTAGGTGTGAGCCTGGCGTTTGCCTGGCCGAGTCGCAAGCTGGCCAGCCATTTGCCCAGTGCCGGCCGCTGGCTGCTGGATGGGGTTGGAACGATGGCGGCTTTGGGGATGGGACTTGGGATTTTCTTCATGAATGCCGAAAGCGCCTTTTTGTATCAAGGTGGCATGTTGCTGTTCACTATCCTAGCAATGTTGCTGACGGCGGTGGTGGCTTCCCCGGCGACATTGTGGGGGCGCCTGTTGTCAAATCCGGTGTTTCATTGGATTGGCACTCGGAGCTATGGTTTGTATATTTACCAGTTTCCCGTAATGATTTTCTGGGAGAATCGCTTTCGCAACATCGCCGACCATCCGCTTTTGTATCCGGTGATTGAGTGTGCGATTATCGTGCTGCTCAGCGAGCTTTCCTATCATTTCATTGAAAGGCCAGCGCGTCTGCTCACTTGGACGCAAGCCAAGGCGCATCTGCGCCGCCAGTGGCAACTGCTCCGGCAGCGCGATTTCCGCTTCAAACAAGTCAAACTGCTGGCAGGGCTCGTGGTGGCAATGCTAGGGGTGGCCGCTTTGCTGCAGGCACCTTTCGTCAAGCCGCAAGCGGCGGCGCCCGAAGAAGTGCACCTCAAGGCGAGCGAGGAAACCAAGGCCCAGCGCAAGGCCGATGAAACCCGCGCCAAAAACGCCATTAAAGCGCAGGCGTCCAGCCAAGCCCAGTCATCAAGCCAGTCTAGCAGTGCGACTGCTGATCAGTCAGGAGTGAACGCCAGCTTTGAACGGTTCGGCATCACCCAAACGGCGCTGCAAGCCGCCCAGCATGTGACGGTTACCGCGATTGGCGATTCCGTACTGTTAGGGGCCCGGCCGACATTGATGCAGCTCATGCCGAATGCCTTTATCGATGGCAAAGTGGCCCGGCAAATGGTCGATACCATTCCTTTGGTTAAGGACTATGCCCGCCAAGGCTTGCTGGCGGATAAAGTTTTGATTGCCTTAGGGACGAATGGCTCGTTTCGGGCCAGCGACTTATCGGCAATGATGGAAGCCATTGGCCCGAAACGGCAGGTGTATTGGGTCAATGTCCAAGTGCCGACGCGGCCCTGGCAAGGGGTGGTGAACCAATTGCTGGCGCAGGAAGCTAAGCACTACCCGAATTTGACCATTATTGATTGGCATGGCTATGCCAAAAAGCATGAGGATTGGTTCTATCATGACCTGGTTCATCCCAACCAAGTCGGGGTCAAATATTACGCGGCTTATCTGACTTCTGCGCTTGTGCTAAACTGATAACGACACTTTTGGACCCATAGTTAGGATGAAGCAGACATGGAACTTTTATTTTTAGGCACTGGCGCTGGCTCGCCGTCGAAGACGCGCAATGTGACCAGCACCGCGCTGAAGCTACTGGATGAGCGTAATGAGGTCTGGCTCTTTGATTGCGGCGAAGGCACTCAGCATCAGATCTTGAAAACCACGATTCGGCCGCGCAAAGTAACCAAAATTTTTATCACGCATCTCCATGGCGATCACCTTTTCGGCCTGCCAGGCTTTTTGGCCAGTCGGGCGAATCAAGGCGGTGAGGCGCCGCTAACGATTTATGGCCCGGAAGGCATCGACCGCTATGTGCGCACCAGTTTGCAGGTCAGTCAGACTCGGTTGCCTTATCAGCTCAAGTTCGTGATTCTGAAAAATCCTGGCGTGTTGTTTGAAGATCAAACCTTCAAAGTCAGCTTTGGCCTGCTCAATCACCGCATTAACAGCTTCGGCTTTCGGGTGGAGGAAAAACCGCACCCCGGCGAGCTGTTAATCGACCAGGTGCGAGCCGCTAAAATTCCTGAAGGCCCGCTGTACGCCAAACTCAAGGCTGGCGAAACCATCACCTTACCAGATGGGCGCCAGTTTGACGGCCACGACTTTATCGGCGCTGCCAAGCCTGGGCGGATTGTCGCCATTTTTGGCGACACGCGCAGTACTGACCGCGAATTGCCAATCGCCCAAGATGCCGATGCGATTGTGCATGAAGCGACTTTTGGCCCAGAGGAAGCAGCGCTGGCCCGCCAGTATTATCACTCCACGAATATTCAGGCCGCGCGGCTAGCGAAAAGCGCTCATGCCAAGCAGCTGCTCTTAACTCACATTTCGGCGCGTTACCTAGGGAAAAATGCGTTGATGCTACAAACGACTGCGCAGCAGATTTTCCCGGCGACGCGGTTGGTTCATGATTTTGACGAAATTCCAATTCCCTTTGCCCAAGGAGGCCCGCACAATGAAACGCTTAGCTAATCAAACGGTAGTGGTAACTGGCGGCTCCAGCGGCCTTGGCCGCGCCATTGGCCTTGAAGCAGCCAAACAAGGCGCCACGGTGGTCTTCTTGGCCCGGCGCAAGGACCGCTTAGTGGAGGCGCAGGCCGAAGCCACCGCCTTATCTGGTCAGCCGGCTTTTGCCTTTGTCTGCGATGTGGCCGATCCAGTGGCGATTGAAGCCGTGGTCGCGCGTATCAAACGCGACGTCGGGCCAGTGGATGTCCTGGTTAACGCGGCGGGTTTTGGCCACTTTGAAGAAGCTTTGGAAACGCCCATGGCCACCACTGAAAAAATGTTTCGGGTGAATGTGCTGGGGATGCTGTACATGACCCAGTTGATTGGCCGCGAGATGATCGATCAGCATCATGGGCATATCATCAACATCGCTTCGATGGCAGGCAAAATGGCCACGCCAAAGTCAGCCATTTACTCAGCCACCAAGTTTGCCGTGGTGGGCTATAGTAACGGGTTGCGCCTAGAGCTCAAACCCTTCGGCGTGCGGGTGACGACGGTTAACCCCGGTCCCATTAACACCGACTTCTTCACCGTGGCCCAGGCCAATGACTACCTGAAGCGGGTCAACTTCATCGTCTTGGATCCGGTCAAGTTGGCGCAGCGCATCGTCTGGAGCTTCCACCGCCCAGTGCGCGAAATTAACGCGCCTTGGGTGATGGCGGCGGCCGCGAAGTTCTATGACTTGGCGCCGCATGTCGGCGATTTTCTGGCCGGCGGTTTGTTTAATCAAAAATAGGAGAGTCGCTCATGAAAAATCAACAACGCTTAATTGTCGGCCTGGTGCTGGCGCTGGTTTTGATCATTTTTGCCGTGCTCAATGGCCAAGGGGTCGACGTGAATTTCTTCGGCGCCCAGTTCACCTGGCCGCTAATCGTCGTGATTGTGGTGTCGGTGATCATCGGTGCCGTAATCACGTTCCTGGTGTCTACCACCGGTCTTTCAAAAATGAAAAAAGAGCTCAAGTCCGCCCAAGCCGCTGAGGCTGGTGCGGCGGAGGCGCAAGCTAAAGCGGTTAAAGAAGCGACCGCCGATTTAACTGCCCAAGTAGCGGCTTTGCAAAAAGAGTTAGCCGCGGCTAAAGCGCCAACTGAAGATTCACAGGCTTAATGCCATTGCCAGTGTCCATGTGGATACTGGTTCTTTTTTTGGGTGGCGGCCGCGGGTCTGGCTGGGGCGGCGCCGGGGCCCCAGCCAGGCCCGCTAGTTAACAGTGGATGGCTCATGGTGAGTGGCAGGCATTCTCCTTTGCGTACTGATGATCCATCTTCCCAGCGAGACGAGGCAATGGAAATTAGCTGATTTGTCAGGGAAAAACTCATCAGGTGACGAAGTGGGTTTGGGCGGTGGGGGCCGGAGCTTGGCAGGGGTCTGGCAGTGAATCGATTAGCGACAGGAAGACCGGCGCGGTCTTTGCGCGGGGCTTCCCAGAGCTAATCGCGGCAAAGTTGAAGCCACCATTGAGCGTTAGCGAGGGTGGCTTCAACTTTAGGTTCGAGACCGGTTTTTGGCTCGAACCGGCCGCACAGCCAGCATCCCTGCCAAGCGGAGGCCACCACCACCAAAGCCTGCGGGCGCGACCACAATGGCGTTAGGCGGTTTTCATTGCGTTGCCAGTCGGCAGTTGACTAGACTGAAGAAGAGGCTCAGGCTAAAGACTGATTTTAATGTTTTGACCATTTTTGACCTTTACGGCATTTAGCCTGATTGTTACACTGAAAGCGACATAAACGTTTGATCAGGAGGCCACAATATGAACCCAGATAATTTAACGCAAGCCGTCACCGAAGCCGTGGCAGCAGCGCAGCAGATTGCGCAAGTGCGGCATCACCAAGAAATTGATATTCCGGAATTAATCAAAAGTATGGTTCAGCCGAATGACTTTGGTGCCCAGCTGTTCCAGGACGCTGGCATCAACCTCGATGGGCTGAATGCTGCGATTGACCAGGCGATTGATCAGGCGCCAGTCGTCGAAGGTGCGTCCGCCTATGGCCAGAACATGAGCCAGAACCTCTACCAACTATTTCAAGATGCCGATAAGGTGAAAGGTCAGCTGGGAGACGAGTTCATCGCCACCGAAGATGTGTTGCTGGCCTTATTTGATCAGCCGTACAACGTCATCACCAAGTACCTGACGGATCAAGGCGTCACCGCCAAAAAGTTCCGGCAAGTGGTCGACAAGGCCCGCGGCGGCGCCAAGGTGACGAGTAAAACCGCCGAGAACAACTACAAGGCGCTGCAAAAGTACGGCACGGACTTAGTGAAGGAAGCGCGCTCGGGCAAAATGGATCCCATCATCGGCCGGGATGACGAAATTCGCGATGTGATTCGCATTTTGTCACGGAAAACCAAGAACAATCCGGTGCTGATTGGGGAGCCTGGGGTGGGTAAAACCGCCATTGTCGAAGGCCTGGCGCAGCGCATTGTTCGCAATGATGTGCCGGATAACTTGAAGAATAAAGCCATTGTCTCGCTGGATATGGGGAGTTTGCTGGCTGGCGCGAAGTACCGTGGGGACTTTGAAGAGCGCTTCAAGGCAGTGCTCAACGAAGTCAAAAAAAGTGAAGGCCAAATTCTGCTATTCATCGACGAAATTCACACCATCGTTGGGGCGGGGAAGGCCGAAGGGGCGATGGATGCCGGCAACCTCTTGAAGCCAATGCTGGCCCGCGGCGAATTACATTTGATTGGGGCCACCACCTTAGATGAATATCGTGAAAACATCGAAAAAGATAAGGCTTTGGAACGCCGCTTCCAGCGGGTGCTGGTGCAGGAGCCAACGGTGGCAGATACGATTTCGATTTTACGTGGGCTCAAGGAGCGCTTTGAAATCTTCCATGGCGTGCGCATTCACGATTCGGCCTTGGTCGCAGCCGCCACGCTGTCCAACCGCTACATCACCGACCGGTATTTGCCGGACAAGGCGATTGATCTGATCGACGAGGCCTCGGCCAACATTAACGTCGAGATGAATTCGCGGCCGACGGAGCTGGATGTGGCAGAGCGCAAACAGATGCAGCTGGAAATCGAAGCCCAAGCCCTGAAAAAAGAAACTGATCCGGCTAGTCAAAAACGCCTGGCGCAAGCCCAAGCCGACCTGGCAAACTTGAAGGAAGAAACCAACAAGCTCAAGGCCCAGTGGGATGCGGAAAAGCAAGACATCAATCAATTGAACGAGAAGAAAGCCGAAATCGACAAGGCCAAACATGATCTGGAGGACGCCCAGAGCCGTTATGATTTGGAAGCCGCGGCGCGCTTGCAGCATGGCACGATTCCCGAACTGGAAAAAGAGCTCCAGCAACTGGAATCCACGGATCGACCTGACAGTTGGCTCGTTCAAGAATCCGTGACCGAAAACGAAATCGCCGCGGTAATTTCTCGCCAAACCGGTATTCCGGTGGCTAAACTGGTCGAAGGCGACCGGCAGAAGCTCCTGCATTTGCCGGAGAAACTCCATCAACGCGTGATTGGCCAGGATGAGGCCGTTGATGCGGTGGCAGATGCGGTGCTGCGCTCGCGCGCCGGGCTGCAGGATCCTAGCCGGCCGCTGGGGAGTTTTCTGTTCCTTGGCCCCACTGGGGTCGGGAAAACCGAACTGGCCAAATCGCTGGCTGAAGATCTCTTTGATTCTGAAAAGCATATGGTGCGCATCGACATGTCCGAATACATGGACAAGATTTCAGTTTCTCGGCTGGTCGGCGCCGCGCCAGGCTATGTGGGGTACGAAGAAGGCGGCCAGCTGACCGAAGCTGTCCGGCGCAATCCGTACACCATTGTCTTGCTGGACGAAATCGAAAAGGCGCATCCTGACGTCTTCAACATTTTGCTCCAGGTCTTGGATGACGGCCGGTTAACCGATAGTCAAGGGCGCACCGTTGATTTTAAAAACACGATTATCATTATGACCTCTAATCTCGGCTCTGAAGCCTTGCTGGATGGCATGGCTGATGACGGCACCATCACCGAAGCCGCGCATCAAGCCGTACTGGCCCAGGTGCGGACGCACTTCAAGCCTGAGTTCTTGAACCGAATCGATGACATTATCATGTTCAATCCGCTGCGGCTCGCGGATGTTGAAAAAATTGCCGTCAAGGATCTGGCCCAACTCAGCAAGCGCCTGGCGGATCAAAATATCCAGCTGACAGTCACCCCAGCCGCTCAGGAATGGCTAGCCCATAAAGGCTATGAGCCAGCGTATGGCGCCCGGCCGCTGCAGCGCCTGATTACCACGGCCGTTGAAACGCCGCTTGCCAAGCAGTTGATTGCCGGTACCATTATGCCGGATAGCACGGTTGAAATTGGGGTGAAGGATGCTGAGCTGACTTTCACCAGCCAGCCAGCCGGGGATGCGGCGCCCAATGCTGATTAACCGCGTCGCCTTTGCAATCAGTAACCGGCAGGCCAAAGGAGAATATTCATGAAAACGCGAATCATGCTGTACGTGTCTGACGTGGCGAAACTGACCCAGTTTTGGGAAAAGACGCTGGGGGCAAAAGTCGTTGAGAGGGTGCAATTACCTGAGAAGCATTTTGCCAATGTCCTCGCGGTGGATGAGAGTACCGAACTGGCGCTTTTCAGCAACGCCTTCGTGCAAAAGTATTCGCCGGAAGTAGCCGATAATCGCCCTTCGCTCATGTTCTTGGTCAGTGACCTTGATGCGGCGCATGCTCGCATCAAAGGCGCGACGCCGATTGTCGATGATGCCGGTACGCGTGCCTTCGGTTTTCCCGATCCTGATGGTCATTATTTTGCCATGGGGGAGCGCGCACGCAATTTTTAGCTGTTAAGGTCTTGCCTTGACGCCTGTTTTCTAGTATCATAAGTCATGCTGTGATAGCAAAACGCTATCCAAGGCATCGGCCAGCGGGTTGCATTTTCCGCTGGGTTCGGTATAGTAGGTAAGAAATCTAAAACAAAAGGGGTTTTCCGCTCATGGCAGTTCCAGCACGCAGGACTTCAAAAACCAAGAAGCGTATGCGCCGCGGTCATATCAAGTTGAATGTGCCTAACTTGCAGTTCGACGCAGCGACCGGCGAATACCGCGTTTCACATCACGTTTCACCTAAGGGCTTCTACAAGGGTGCCCAAGTGGTTAAGAAGAGCGAAGACGCAAAAGCGTAATCACTCATGAAAGTGTTGATCAAGTTGATCAGCACTTTTTTTATGGATTGGCCAGACCTAGACTTTAAAACCAGGTGGCATGTTATAATGGTAGGGAAGCAAGATCACATGCCAACTGAACAAGGAGGAGCAACATGGCTGAAGAAGAAGCGTATTCGGCATATCTCAAGCAATTGCAGCAAGTCGATTTACCGCGGTGGACGGGTTTGCCGCAGTTTGATTTGTACATGGACCAGGTCGTGCAGTTCGTGAATGATATTGTCCAGCCGCTGGGGCTGGGCGAGCTGACGGCCACGATGGTGAACAATTATGTCAAAAAAGGCGTGATTACCCCGCCAATCAAGAAAAAGTACCAAAAAGGCCAAGTCGCCAACATTTTGATGATTGCGATTTTAAAGCCCGTTTTTGCCTTGGACACCATCGCCGCCGGCATCGATTACCAGTTGCAGGGCCGGGAGAAGCAGCAGGCGTTTGACTCGTTCATTCTCGGCTTTATCACTGCGATTCAGCAGGCCAACTCTAGCTTCAGCGGCGAAGTCATGATTAACAAGATCAACAAGCAAGACACGTTGAATGTGCAAAGCGCCATGGTCGATTTGGCCATCAACGCCGTGCTCCAAAAAATGATGGTGGAGGCGATGGTCAAAATGGTCACGCCTGAAGCCCCGAAGAAGAAGGCTTAACCGCGATGAAATTAACCATTCTTTCCACGAGTGACACGCATGGCTTTGTGTTACCCACGAATTATGTCAAGCGTCATCAAGATTTACCCTTTTCCTTGGCCAAGGCCAAAAGCACGCTTGATCAATTGCGGCAGGCGGCAACTGGCCCAGTGCTGACCATTGAAAATGGCGACTACCTGCAAGGCTCCTCGCTGGCTTATTACGCCGCGCGCATCAAGCGCCAGCCGACTTTGGAAACCGCAGCGTATAATGCGGTCGGCTATGATGCTGGTATTATCGGCAACCATGAGTTTAATTACGGCCGGGAGTATTTGAGCAGTGCCATCAAAACGCTGAATTACCCGGTGCTGTGCGCCAATATTTTGGCCGGCGACGAGCCAGCGTTTGGCGCGCCGTATCAGGTTTTTGAAAAAGCCGGCGTCAAAATCGCAGTGCTGGGGCTGACCACCAGTTATATTCCGCATTGGGAAGGCCCGGCGCATATTGCGGGGCTGGCCTTTAATGATGTGGTAGAAACTGCCCGGCAGTGGGTGCCGCGGCTGCGGGAGCTAGCCGATGTGGTCGTGGTGGCTTATCATGGCGGCTTCGAACGTGACCTGACGACTGGTCAGCCGACCGAGCGGCTAACCGGCGAAAATGTCGGCTATGAACTGACCCAGATTCCTGGCATCGATGCCCTAGTCACCGGCCATCAGCATCGTGAAATTGCGGCGGTGGTGAACGGGGTGCCAGTGACGCAGCCAGGTTATCGGGGCCAAGACGTTGGCGTGATCACGTTGGAGTTGACCGCCTCGAGCACGGGTTATCAGGTGGTAGCAGGAAGCGGGACGGCGGCTTTGGCTCCGACCGGTGACCAACCCGCTGATGCGGCCGTCGTTAATAGTGTGGCGGCAGTGCAAACGGCGACGGAAGACTGGCTGGATTCGCCCCTTGGCCATGTGAAGGGCGATATGACCATCACTGACCCGGCTGCGGCGCGGATTAAGGAATCAGCCTACATCGAATTCATCAATCGCGTGCAAATGGCCGCCACCGGCACTGACATTGCCGGCACGGCGTTGTTTAACAACGAAGGCACGGGCTTTGCCTCACAAATCACGATGCGAGATGTGGTGACGAACTACATTTATCCCAATACCTTGGCGGTGCTGAAGCTCTCTGGGGCGGATCTGAAAGCAGCGTTGGAACAGGTGGCCGAGTTCTTCAGCCTTGATGATGGCCAACTGGTGGTGACGCCGCGCTTCCTCAAGCCGAAACCGCAGCTGTATAACTACGATATGTATGAAGGCATCACCTACACGCTGGATATTCGCCAGCCAGTTGGTCAGCGCGTCACCCAGCTGCTGTATCACGGCCAGCCCGTGGTCGCAGCCGGCACTTATGAGGTGACCATGAACTCGTATCGAGCGGCTGGCGGCGGAAATTTTGCCATGTTTTCGCCAGCCAAAATCGTGCGGGAAAATCAAAAAGATATGACCGAACTGATTGCCGATTACTTGCAGGAACATCCAGAAATAACAGCTTCGGCCAATCATAACTTTACGATTCAGGCTTAAAATGTGACAACTAGTCACTTTTCCCTTGTGCTTTGGGCGGGGCCAGCGTAGGCTATTCAGAGAAATAAATAAAAGGATGGTTGCTCATGAAAAAGTTCAAAACAACACTCCTCGCGCTCGGGCTGACCGCTGTGTTAGCCGGTTGTGGGAATAAGTTAACCACGACCAAACCGGTTTACAATAACTCGGGGATGGTCGCGGTGATCAAAGGGGATGCATCCGGCAAAACGGTGAGCTACAAAGCGCCCACCAAAACTGGTTCGGTGAAGGTGCATAACGGGAAATATGTTGTGACCCTCCCAATGAGCACCAAAGCCCAGAAGGTGACCCTGAAAGCGAATGGTCAGACGGCCACAACTAAGATCAAAGCAGCAACTGCCATTGGTACTTACAGTGTGGTTGCCCAGCAGTACAATCAGGCCCTGGTGATGACAGCGGTGCCAGCGGACACCTTAAAGGCCATGCAGGCAGCGCAGAGGCAAGGCACGCCAACGCAGGCGCAGATTGCTGCCATGACCCCCGCCCAACAGCAGGCGTTGCTCAAGCAGCAACAGGAATTCCAAGCGGCTTTGACCAAGGCGAAGGCAGCCGTGAAAGACCAACAGCTGCCCGCCAAGGTGGAGGGGCTTAAGCAAGTGGTGAAAACCACTTCGAGCACGATGCGGGTAAATGTCCAGGATGGCGAATTGCTTTCCGCCACCTTGTCCGCTCCGGTGAAAGCCTTAAAAGGGTCGCAGAAGGACAATCAGTTCGGGATTGAATTTGGACTGTTGGCCAATGCTTTAGGCGCCGATGCCAAAAAGGTCGGCACCCAATTTCAAAAAGCCATCAAAGATCAAAACGGGTCCCAAACCACAATCAAAACCATCACCAGCAATGGCGTGAAGTTTGACGTTGGCTTTTCGGCGAGTGAATTGTTTATCTATATGACCAAGTAATTGAAAAGGGCTCCGGCCTTTTGGCACGTAACTCTGCTGGAACATTCGGAGTGAATCAAAAGGGGTGATGACGGCATGGTCATCGCCCCGATTTTGATTCAAACCAGCTAAACTATTCCAGAACAGTACGAACCAAAATGCAACGCCCTTGCCGGATAAGCCAAACGGCCTGCAAAACCTAAATTCGGGTTTTACAGGCCGTTCGGCTTATCCTCTGGGCTCAAACCGCATTCTGGCTCAGCCTATCGAAGCTTAATTCGCTTTTTTATCAGTGGCAGTGCTATCAAAGTGTTTCATGATTGGCGGCAAGGCGAAGAGGATGATGACAAACAAAATTGACGTGATGCCAGCCATCTTGGGATCGTATGTCCCACCGCTCAAGGCACTGACCAGAAAGCCGACGACCTGACCTAAAATCACGCCCCAGACTAAAGTTGCTACGTAGCGCATAGAATCCCTCTTTTCTGATGTCAGTTTAACACGCTGAAAAGAAAAATGAAACTGACCAGGCCGTTTTCATTCTCGTCAGGCAAAATAACCCGCCGCCTCTGCGGAAACAGGTGGAGTCGGGTATAATGGCATTGAGGTGGCAACATGTTTACACATATTCAAGTTCAAAGCGCCAATTCCTTGCTTCAAAGTCCCTTGACCTTGGAGCAAATCATCACCGCTGCCAAGGACCGCGGCTTTTCGGCGGTCGGGCTCAGCGATGTCAATGTGGTGTATGGCATTGTCGATTTTTACCGGCAAGCTACCGCCGCGCACATCAAACCGCTGTTAGGCATGACGGTCGCCATTACTGACGCCCGTTTCTTAGTCGTGGCTGAAACCACCGCTGGGTATCATCAGCTGCTGCGGCTATCGAGTGCCATCATGTTGCAGTCTGAGCTGCCTAAACTAGCTGATCTGCCGGCATTGACGGGAATGGCAGTGATTATTCCAGGGACTGATTTGCTGAGCCCGGCATTTGCCGAGCGCGGGTACACCGGCGTCGAGCTGGTAGCGGCCTTGAAAGCCAAGCAGCCAGCGAGTTTGTATCTGGGCGTGACGGCGGCAGACTTGGGCGGTTCTTTGCAGCAGTTTGCCGAAACACAAAAGCTGCCCCTTTTAGCGCTGAGCCAAGTCAGCTACCTCAATCCCACCGATGCTTTCACGCAGAAGGTGATGGCGGCGATTAAAACCGGCCAGCAGCTTAATTTCCGGGATCCTACCTTGATGGATGCTGGCCCTGATTGGTTAACCCCTGCTGATCAGGCCGCCGCACCTTTCGCGCAGGTGCCTGAAGCGCTGACCAACCTCGAGGCGTTAGTGGCGCGCTGTCAGGTGACCATTGAATTCAAACAGCCCCAGTTGCCGCATTTTCCCACCCCGGACAATCAGCCGGCGGCCACCTATCTGGCCAGTTTGGCTCAAGCGGGGTTGAAAAAGCGGCTGGGGACGGTGCCACCCGACTATCAGAAACGACTGGCTTACGAGCTTAAAGTCATTGATGAAATGGGCTTTGCTGATTACTTCCTCGTGGTGTGGGATGTGATGAATCACGCCCATGAAGTCGGGATTATGACTGGCCCGGGGCGTGGTTCCGCGGCAGGCGCGCTGGTGGCCTATGCTTTGGCAATTACCGAAGTGGATCCGATTGAATACCATTTGCTGTTTGAACGGTTTCTCAATCCGGCCCGGGCGCAAATGCCAGATATTGATCTGGATATCCCGGATGATCGCCGCGGCGAGCTCATTCAATATGTCCATGACCGGTATGGGGATGACCACATGGCTCAGATCATCACCTTCGGCACGTTTGGCGCTAAGCAAGCCATTCGCGATGTGGCGCGGGTGTTTGGCCTCAGTCAATTTGACAGCAATAAGTGGAGCAATGCCATTCCCAGCCAGTTGCATATCAATCTGAAGCAAGCGTACGAGGATTCACTGCCGCTGCGTAATCTCGTGGGGGATGCGCCGGAAAATCAGCGGCTGTTTCAAACCGCCCTGGCCTTAGAAGGGTTGCCGCGCCACTATTCGACCCATGCGGCTGGCATTGTGCTGGCGCAAGAAGTCCTGACTGACACGGTCGCCTTGCAAGATGGCGGTGAGGGCATTGCCCAAACCCAAGTGACCATGGTCAATGTCGAGGCGTTGGGCCTACTCAAAATCGATTTTCTCGGCTTGCGCAACCTCAGTCTGCTGGCCCGCGCCAGCAAGGCCATTGCCTATCAAACCAAGCAAGCGTTTGACCCTAAGCAGATCCCGCTGGATGATGCGGCAACCTTGCAGTTATTTGCCCGGGGGGATACCAACGGCGTGTTCCAGTTTGAATCGGCTGGCATTCGCTCGGTGCTGAAGCGCCTGCAGCCCACGACCTTTGAAGATGTCGTGGCCACCAATGCCTTGTACCGACCAGGGCCAATGGAGCAAATCGATACTTTCATTCGTCGCAAGCATGGCCAAGAGCCGATTACCTACGCCGCGCCGGCGCTGGAGCCGATTTTGGCGCCGACCTATGGTGTCTTGGTGTACCAGGAGCAGGTCATGCAGGTGGCGAGCACCATGGGCGGTTTCAGTTTAGGCGAAGCCGATTTACTGCGCCGCGCCATGAGTAAGAAAAAAGCCGCCGTCCTGGCAGCCGAAAAAACGCGGTTCCTGGCCGGGGCCAAGGCCAAAGGCTACGATCAGGCGACCGCGGAAACGGTTTATGACTATATCGATCGCTTTGCCAATTATGGTTTTAACCGTAGCCATGCCGTGGCTTACAGCATGATTGCCTTTTGGTTGGCTTACATCAAAGTCCATTACCCGACGGCATTTTTCGCGGCGTTGATGAACAGCACGTTGAACAGTGGCCCCAAGCTGCGCCAATACGTGCAGGAGCTTAAACAGCGCAAAATCAAAGTGCTGGCGCCTGATATCAATCGGAGTGGGCTGGTTTTCCGCATTGAAGGCGCCAGTCTGCGCTTTGGCTTTTTGTCCATCAAGGGGCTGCGCCGGGACTTTGCCGATGCGTTGCTGACGGCGCGGGCTGACGGGCCATTCCGTTCGTTGCAAGATGTCTTCCAGCGCCTTGATCCCAAGTGGCTGAAGGCTGAACAATTCGCGCCGCTAGTAGCGGCAGGGGTATTTGATCAGTTTGATGACAATCGGGCGCAGGTTAACGCTAATCTCGCTGAGCTGATTGAAACCGTCAAGTTGGCTGGTAACGATGTGGGGTTGTTTGAAGCCTTTCAACCCAAGTTGATCAAAGTGCCGCGGCAGTCAGCCACCGAGCAGCTCGACCAAGAAGCTGCTGTGCTCGGCGTGTACTTATCTGGGCATCCCGTGGATCGTTATCAGAACCAACTGGCGCCGTTTTATCCCATCACCGCCACCACGGCGCTGCAGGGGCATAAGCAAGCAACAGTGCTGCTGGTGATTCGCCGGATCAAACGTATTCGCACCAAGAAGGGGCAGGAAATGGCGTTCATCGATGGTCAAGATGCCAGCGGACCGCTGAGCATCACCGTTTTTCCTAGTCTTTACCCGGCCATCAGTGAATTTAAGGTGGATCAGGTGGTGCTGGTGCAAGGCAAAGTCGAAGAGCGCGATGGGCTGCAAATGATTGCCAACCAAATCGAGTTGGCTGACCAACTTGTTGCTAAACTGCCAGCGGCCAAACTGTTCATTCAGCTACAGGCGCAAACGCCTGCTCAGCAAAAGACATTGCTGGCGCTGCTAGGCCAAATGACTGGACCGACGCCGGTAATCACGGTGAATGCACAAACCCGTGAAAGCGTCATGCTCAATCGGCGCTACTGGATCGATGCCAGTGATGAAAACGTCGCCAAGATTAAGGCCCTGATGGGAGAAAAAAACGTAGTGCTCCAGCGGGTTGAGCGGGTTTCGGAAAAAATGGAAAATTCATAAGCAATAGGCGACATTTTTTCAGAAAAGTGATATGCTTAACAAGTGTTTGGGGGTTACCCCAAAAAGAAAATCATGAGGTGAAATGATGAAACGCATTGGGATTATGACTAGTGGCGGCGATGCACCCGGCATGAATGCTGCGGTGCGCGCAGTCGCTCGTAAAGCCATTACGGAAGGCCTTGAAGTCTTCGGTATCAACTACGGTTTCGCTGGCCTGGTTGCTGGCGATATTTTCCAAATCACACCGGCTGAAGTGAGTGATGTGATTCAGCGCGGCGGTACCATGCTGTACTCTGCACGTTACCCTGAGTTTGCTCAGGAACCCGTTCAACTGAAGGGGATTGCCCAACTGAATAAGTTCGGCATCGATGCTTTGGTGGTTATCGGCGGCGACGGTTCTTACCACGGCGCTTTGCGGCTGACTGAACATGGCTATAATGCCATCGGCCTGCCAGGCACAATCGATAACGATATCCCGTACACCGACTTTACGATTG
The DNA here is from genome assembly GCF_016861845.1 of Lacticaseibacillus suilingensis. Taxonomy (GTDB): domain Bacteria; phylum Bacillota; class Bacilli; order Lactobacillales; family Lactobacillaceae; genus Lacticaseibacillus; species Lacticaseibacillus suilingensis. Next base: position 64,961 of record NZ_BOLV01000007.1, on the reverse strand, counting down.
GCTTTGACACCGCGGTTAACACTGCCTTGGATGCCATCGATAAGTTGCGCGACACTGCCGCTTCCCATGAACGGACCTTTGTGGTTGAAGTCATGGGTCGCAACTGCGGCGACATCGCGATGTGGGCCGGTGTAGCCGGCGGCGCAAGCGACGTCATCATCCCAGAACACGATTACGACATTGAAAAAGTCGCTGATCGTCTGCGTTCTTCCCGTCAGCGCGGGGAAAAGCATGCCATCATCGTGCTGGCAGAAGGTGTCATGACCGCCGCTGAATTTGCTGACAAGCTTGGCAAGTACGGCGACTTCCAGCTGCGTGCGACCACGATTGGCCACGTCCAGCGCGGTGGTTCACCAACCGCTAAGGATCGCGTTTTGGCCTCCGAAATGGGCGCCTATGCGGTTGAGCTGTTGATGGCAGGCAAAGGCGGCTTGGCCGTTGGGATTCAAAACAACAAGTTGGTGAACCACGCGATGACCGATTTGTTCAATTCCAAGCATGAAAGTCAGCTTTCCCTTTACAAGCTGGCCTCCGACCTGGCTTACTAGTCTCGTTTTACTTTAATTGTGTTAATTCTGGCGTAAAAGTCGGCATTAAAAATTGTCAAAGGAGCGATTTTACATTATGAAAAAAACCAAGATCGTTAGCACGCTCGGTCCGGCCAGCAACACGACGGACATCATCGTTAAGCTGATCCAGGCGGGGGCCAACGTATTCCGGTTTAACTTCTCTCATGGGGACCACGAAGAACACTTGGCTCGCATGAATATGGTTCATGAAGCTGAAAAGATCACCGGCAAGACAGTTGGGATCATGCTTGACACGAAGGGTGCTGAAATCCGGACTACGGTTGAGCACACCGACAACGGCAAGATTGAATATCATACTGGCGATGTAATGCGTATTTCGATGGACGCTAGCCTCGAAGGAACCAAAGAAAAAGTCGCTGTCACCTACCCAGGTTTGTATGACGATACCCACGTTGGCGGCCATGTGCTGTTCGACGATGGTTTGATTGATGTTTTGATCACCGAAAAGGACGAAGCCAACCGCGAACTGGTCTGCACCGTGCAAAACGACGGTGTCTTGGGCAGCCGTAAAGGCGTCAACGCCCCTGGTGTTTCTATCAACCTGCCAGGGATTACCGAAAAAGACGCCGATGACATTCGTTTCGGCTTGGACAATGGAATCAACTTCATTGCTGCTTCCTTCGTTCGTAAGCCTCAGGACGTGATGGACATTCGCGAATTGCTCGAAGAAAAGAACGCCCTGAACGTTCAGATCTACCCGAAGATCGAATCCCAAGAAGGTATCGACAACTTTGACGATATCCTGAAGGTTTCCGATGGTTTGATGGTTGCTCGTGGCGACATGGGTGTCGAAATTCCATTTGAACATGTGCCAATCGTTCAGAAGACTTTGATCCGCAAGTGCAACGATGCTGGTAAGCCAGTCATCACTGCGACCCAGATGCTGGATTCCATGCAGGAAAACCCACGCCCAACGCGGGCTGAAGTCAATGACGTGGCTAACGCGGTCTTTGACGGTACCGACGCGACGATGCTGTCTGGTGAATCCGCTAACGGTGAATACCCAGTTGAATCCGTTGCTGCTATGGCGCGGATCGATGCTTACATCGAAGACCAGATCACCAAAGAAGGCGGCTACGCTGAACGCGACTACGCCAACGCTTCTGTGACTGAATCCGTTGGGGTGGCAGTTGCTCGTACCGCCAAGAAGCTGGGCGTGAAGACCATTGTCGCTGCGACCAACTCTGGCTACACCGCGCGTATGATCTCCAAGTACCGCCCAGATGCTGACATTTTGGCCATCACCTTCGACGAAAAGACCCAGCGCGGCTTGACCATCAACCGCGGCGTCTTCCCAATCGTGGCTGATCGTCCAAACAGCACTGACGAAATGTTCGACTTGGCCACCAAGAAGGCGCAAGAACTCGGCTTTGCTGAGGAAGGCGACTTGATCTTGATCACCGCCGGCGTGCCGGTTGGTGAAAGTGGCACCACCAACGTCATGAAGGTTCAACTCATCGGCTCCAAGCTGGTTCAAGGCTCTGGGGTTGGCGACGAAGCTGTCGTTGGTAAAGCCGTCTTGGCTAACAGCGCTGATGAAGCTGCTGCTAAGATGCAAAAGGGTGACATCCTGGTCGTTAAGACCACGGATAAGGATTACCTGCCAGCCATCGAAAAGGCTTCGGCCTTGGTCGTTGAAAATGGCGGCTTAACCAGCCACGCTGCTGTGGTTGGGATTGCCATGGGTATTCCGGTTGTTGTTGGCGCTGAAGATGCCCTGAAGGCCATTACCGATGGTCAGGTCATCACCGTTGACTCCCGTCGTGGGATCGTCTACAAAGGTGCTACCAACACGCTGTAATCACTTGTGATGGCAAGCATGAAAGTCGGGTCAGCATTTGCTGGCTCGGCTTTTTTGGTGCGCTGGTGGTGGGTGACTTTTGCTGTGAACTCGCGTAAAGTAGAAACAGAACAAATGCAGGAGGTCATTATGGAAAGCTGGGCATTTTTAACCGCCATCTTGGCGATCGCCGCCGTGGCGAAAAACAAAGCGCTGCTGATCGGGGTCGGGTTTGTGATGGTGATCAAACTGATTCCAGCCTTTCAGCCGCTTTTGAAAACCATTCAGGCGCAAGGCATCAACTGGGGGGTGACCATTATTTCGGCTGCCATCATGGTGCCGATTGCCACCGGTGAAATTGGCTTCAAGGAGCTGGTGCAGGTGGTCAAAAGCCCCGCTGGGTGGATTGCCATTGCCATGGGCATTTTGGTGGCGGTGCTATCCAGCAAAGGGGTCGGGTTGCTTGCCCAGAGCCCGGAAATGACCGTCGCCTTGGTGTTCGGCACCATTGTCGGCGTTGTGTTCCTCAAAGGCATCGCCGCTGGCCCAGTGATCGCAAGTGGCATGACCTACGTGATTTTAACAGTGTTTAATTTAGTGCCCACACATTAGGAGGCAATCATGAACTTTAACGGTCAAATCATTGACGCGACGGTTTCAGATACGAATGACACCCAAGTCTTCGCCCAATACGACGGCGTGACCTTAGCCATCGACCAAACCGAATTTGAGACAGTGCCGGCCACCGGCGCTACAGTGCACGGTTTTGCGTATGAAAACAAAAATGAGACGGCGCGGCTGACAACCAAAATTCCGACCATTGGCTATGATCACTATGCCTTTGCCACCGTCGTCCAGGTGCGTAAGGACCTCGGCGTCTTCTTGGACATCGGGCTGCCGGACAAAGATCTGGTGCTGTCCTTGGACCAGCTGCCAGAACTGGCGCGGCTGTGGCCAGCCAAAGGCGACCGGCTGATGGTGGCGATGCGCATTGATAAAAAGCATCGCCTCTGGGCGGATTTGGCAGATGAGACGATGTTTCAAGCCATTGCCAATCAGGCCAAGCCCACAATGATGAACGCCGATGTGACGGCGACGGTGTACCGCTTGAAACTGGCGGGCACGCATGTCATCACGTCAGATTACTATCTGGGCTTTATTCACCCCAGCGAACGACAAACTGAACCGCGGCTCGGGGAAGTGGTGCACGGCCGCGTCATTGGTGTGCGAGATGATGGTAGCTTAAATCTCTCGCTGAAGCCGCGGGCCTTTGAAGAAATCGATGACGACGCGGCGATGATTTTGGCGGTCATCGATCATGATCCTAGCCGCAGTATCCCTTACACGGATAAAAGTGATCCTGAAGCGATTAAAGCTGCGTTTGGCATCAGCAAAGGGGCCTTTAAGCGTGCGCTGGGGCACCTGCTCAAAGCCAAATTGATCACGCAGCAAAATGGGGTGACCAAGCGGAATGACCAGCAGTAAAAAGCGTCAGGCCATGGCCGACCAAATTGGTGACTTTGTCCATTATCTGGATGTTGAACGCGGCCTCGCCAAAACCACGCAAACCAGCTATCGCCAGGATCTGAATGAATTCGCTGACTGGCTTGACACCATTGATGCCACTGGCTTTCCTGAATCGCTTGAGTCGATTCAGGCTTTTTTGGCAACGCAAAGTGACGCCAAAGCCGCCACTTCAGTGAGCCGGATGATTTCCGCTTTGCGCAAGTTCTATCGCTACTTGTTGCGCGAAACTGTCATCAGCAGTGACCCCATGACCATGGTTGCCTCACCCAAGCCTGCCCAGCATTTACCAGCCACCTTGTCGGGACCGGAAATTGATGCCTTAATGGCGGCACCGGATATCACCCAACCGCTGGGACTGCGCGATCGGGCCATGTTTGAGCTGATGTATGCCACCGGCCTGCGGGTGTCGGAGCTAGTGAACCTGCGCTTGGATCAAATGCACCTCTCGCTTAACCTGCTGGAAGTGACGGGGAAAGGCGACAAGCAGCGCATCGTGCCTGTGTCGCCGCAAGCAGTTGACTGGGTCAATCAGTACCTGCAAACCAGTCGCCCGGCCTTGATCAAAAAAACGCCGCCAGCCGTCGTGTTCGTCAATTTTCACGGCCGCCAGCTGACGCGGCAAGGTATCTGGAAAAACCTCAAAGCGTATATTCAAGCCTTAGGCATCGAAAAGGACGTCACCCCGCACACCCTGCGCCACAGCTTTGCCACCAATCTTCTCGAAAACGGAGCGGACTTGCGAGTCGTGCAAGAACTCCTCGGCCACGCTGACATCAGCACAACGCAGATTTACACGCATTTGAGTAATAAGAAGATCATGAAGGTCTATCACGATACACACCCTCGAGGGTAGGTGGAGCGCTTCGCAATTGTCTATCTATTTAGAGCGTCTTGCTACTTTGCAATGAGGAGCGTTAGGTCCTGTGCTGGGGCTTTGAGTAAGTCCAATCTAACAAGAAACGACTACTGTAGGGCAGGACAGCTGGAGCAGGCAGGGGCTCAGTGGTGAAATTGTTCTTAGCCAGTGTTTTCTGCTGGCTTAGAACAAGCCGCGACTTTGAGACTTGCGTAGCAAGGCTCAAAGCGCTGGCCACCACGTTCCAGCCCCTGGCTGCGGAAGCTGGCCTGGCCGGGCGCCTATGATTTATTGCTTTTTACCGTAGTTGCGCTCCGAACGACCAACGCCGGAGTGGCTAGCTACGCATCAATCCTCGCCGTCAGAGTGCGACGGCAATGCTTGACGCTAGGCTAATCATCCGGCTAAGCCCGCCGACCTTCGCAGCCTGGAGTTGCGCTCCGAACGACCAACGCCGGAGTGGCTAGCTACGCTAAAGGTCTTGTCGGTAAAGGACACCGACAAGACCTTTAGCTAGGCTACCCATCCGGCTAAAAGCGGTCGTTCTCAGCAGCCTGGCGATAGCCTGTTTCTTTAATATTTGTTGCTTCTCTTAAGATATGGTAAAGTATGCCTCAGAGTAGTTAATGTGTGGAGGCTATCATGCTGACTAAGTATAAGAATGATTATGCCAAGATCGCGATGGGCTTTTTGTCGTTCATTCCCGATCTCAAGGACATAGATCATCTGAAAACAGAATTGACGCTATACACCACAGATAATTCGCACCAACTTTATCTGTACCGCGAAGTCGCTGGGGGCGATTTCGAAGGCGTCGTGGGCATCGAGATGGGGACCGATTTTGTCATGGTCCGGCATTTGTCGCTGTCGCCAGCCGTGCGCTCGGCGGCGACCAATTTTGCGGTGCTCAATGATTTGACGAAGTTGTATCCAGATCAAAAACTGATGGGCACCATGGAAACGGCGCCTTTAATCGCTGCGTTTTCTCAGTATAGAAAAGAGGACCCTGATGGCACTGACCTTAGTGCTGAATGACTTCTCTGGCCCGCTTGATTTGCTTTGGCATCTCATTCGGACCAACGAAGTCGACATCTACGACATTCCCATCGCAGAAATCACTAGCCAATACCTCGAGTATCTGCATCAGATGCAGCATTCGCGGCTGGATGTGGCTGGTGATTATTTTGTTATGGCTGCCAGCTTGATGGCACTGAAAAGTCAAATGCTGCTGCCCCAGCCGGAAACCGATGATGAAGACTTGCCCGAGGATTACGAAGATCCCCGGGCCGGGTTGGTGGCGCAGCTGCTAACGTATCAAGTCTATCAGGAAGCGGCGGCGCAACTGCGCACCAAAGAAACCGCCCGGGCCCAGTCTTACGCCAAACCGGAAACCTTGCCTGGCGCCGATGTTAAGGTGCCAATGCGGCCGGGTTCGGTGAAACTCAACGAGTTGACAGCGGCGATGATGGCGGTGCTGCAGCGGCAGTTAGCCACCCGCGAAACCATTGCCCATATTGAAGGCGAGCCGATTTCGGTGGAGAAGCGGATTACCGAAATCCTGGCGCAATTAAGCAAGGTCGGGACCTGTCAGTTTGAAACTTTGGTGGCGGTGAAAAGCGTTGAAGGCATCGTCACGACTTTTATGGCGCTGCTGACGTTGATGAAGTCGGATCAAATTATTTGTCAGCAAGACGCGCCATTTGACCCGATTATCGTGACGAAAAAGGAGGCGGCGTGATGCAACCGGTGATTGAATCCGTGCTTTACACAGCAGGTGAAGCTGGCGTTGAATTAAAGGCTTTTGCTGAACTGCTTGGCATTTCGCCAGCGGCTATGCGCCAGCAATTAACCACCTATGCCCAGGCGCTCAGCGATGATTCTAGTCGCGGGTTGCAGCTGCAGGAAGCGGATGAACGCTACTTTTTAGTCACCAAGCCAGAATCTGCCGAGGTGCTGAAGAAGTATTTTGCCGGTCCGCCGCAAGCTGGTTTATCCAATGCCGCGCTGGAAGTGCTGGCCATCATTGCTTACCAGCAGCCCATCACCCGCATCGAAATCGATGAAGTGCGCGGCGTACAGAGCTCGGGGGCTTTAACCACGCTGGCCTCCCGCCAGCTCATTAAGGAAGCAGGCCGTAAGGAAGCCCCAGGGCGGCCGATTCTTTATGCCACCACGCCATTTTTCCTGGATTATTTTGGCCTGCACACGCTCGAAGACTTGCCGCCATTGAAGCCAGAAGCGGCGCCGACGGAGGTCGATTTGTTCAGTGATTTTCAACAGACGCTAGCCCCAAATGCTGCGCCGACAGAAGGAGATAAGAATGCCGAAAGCAACCAATGAAATGCGTCTGCAAAAGGCGATTGCCGAAGCCGGCATTGCCTCGCGTCGCCACGCGGAAGCGTTGATTAGCGCCGGCCGCGTGACCGTCAATGGTGAAACTGTCACCGCAATGGGCGTTAAAGTGACCCCGCAAGATGCCATTGAAGTCGATGGCGTGCCGCTGACGCAAGAACAGAAGAAATACTACCTTTTCTACAAGCCGCGGGGCGTAATCAGCGCGGCTTCAGATGACAAAAAGCGGCGCGTCGTCACCGACTTTTTTGAAGACGAACCCCAGCGCTTGTATCCAGTGGGCCGGCTGGATTGGGATACCTCCGGGCTTTTGCTGATGACTAACGATGGCGATTTTGCGAACCGTCTGATGCACCCGAGTTTCAAGGTGGAAAAGAAGTACGTTGCCAAGTTGCAAGGCATCCCGACGCGCGAGAAGCTGATGCCGCTGCGCGACGGCCTGGTGGTGGACCACAAGAAGCTGGCGCCGGCCCGGTTCAAAATCATGTCGACGGACAAGGCGAAGCAAACTGCCATTGTCTCCTTGACCATTCATCAAGGCATCAATCATCAGGTCAAAAAAATGTTTGAAACCCTCGGCTACAAAGTGATCAAATTGTCCCGTGAGCAATACGGGCCGCTGACCCTAGCTGGCCTGCAACCAGGGGATTATCGGGCGCTCAAGCCGGCAGAGGTGGCCGCGCTCGAAGCGCTTTCAAATGAGGGTTGACAAGGGCAGATTGACCAGTTACAATTTGTTAGTAATAAAAATTAAATATTGGTTCGTCTTCAGGGGCAGGGTGAAATTCCCGACCGGCGGTGAAAGTCCGCGACCCGCGCATGGCGCGGCCGATCCGGTGTGATTCCGGAACCGATAGTACAGTCTAGATAAAGAAGATGGGGCTTATTTTGAATCCCGAATTCAAGTTAAGGCCTGTTTACCCTGGGGTAAACAGGCCTTTTTTGGCCTCTCTGAAGCAACCACATGGAGGGATTTTTCATGTCTGGTTCTAGGGTTCATCGTTTAGTTGGGGTCGCCCTTTTGGCGGCAGTCGGGTTTGTGCTGATGATGTATTTGGCCTTTCCTATTTTGCCGATGTTTCCGTTTTTGAAGTTGGATTTATCTGACTTGTTCGTACTGCTGGGGGGCTTAATTTACGGCCCTGGCGGCGGCATCATGGTCGCCTTTGTGCGCAGCCTGTTGCACTTTATTTTAACCGGCGGCGGGGTGGTCAACCTGATTGGTGATTTGGCCGCCTTCATCGCCAGTGTCGGTTTCATGTTGCCGGTGGTGATGACCATGAAGCCAAAGAGTGGGCTCGGCCGCGAAGTGAGCGGCTTGGCTTTGGGCACGCTCAGCCTGACGGTGATTATGAGTGTGCTGAACTGGTTGGTCATCATGCCGATGTACCTGGCGGTGATGAACTTCCCATTGGGGATGTCCGTGACCCGCTACGTGTTGATTGGGGTGGTGCCATTTAACCTGATCAAAGGCGCCGTGGTCTCGGTGGTGTTCTTCGCGATTGCCAAGGCTTTGATGCCTTGGCTGGAAAAACAGCGGGCGCATCAAACGACGGCCCACTTACAATAGTCTGAATGAAACAACGGTCCTCGGCAACTTGCCGAGGACCGTTTTGCGTTTAGCGAAATATGGATTAAGCTTGAGTGAAAGGCTGCTCGCTGCGCTGAATGGCCCCAGTCGGGCAACGGCGATAGGCCAACTTGAAGTCAATCAGCTGCTCGCCCGTCAGCGGGACCGTGCCGGTATTCTCATCAGGGCAGTAACTGGCGATGCCTTCCTGATCATACTCAAATAATTTTGGGGCCAGCATTTGGCATAAGCCACAAGCAATGCAGGCAGCGCGGTCAACATGCGCGTATACTGGTTTCATACGTCAAACCTCCAGGAGCCGAAATGTTAGAAGACTTTATCATCCAATTTTTTAGTGACCAGCCGCGGCGCGGGCCAGCGGTTTATCTCTTATTAACCGGCAAAAAGACCTTGTCGATTTTGTTTTCGGCATTGCAACATCATCAGCTGCAATGGCTTCAGCTTTACCCTACGCTGGCGCGGGCGGATTTTCAAGCGGCGTTAAACACACTGCTCGCGCAAAAACGCCTGCGTGAAACTGAGGCCGGCTTGGTGCTGGGCCCTAATGCGCCTGATTCGGCTAGCCCAGTGCCACTGCCTGAGGCTTATCAACCCTGGATGGGGCTGGCCGAGTTCGAACGGCGATTGCTACTAGCCGTTCAAGTGGTGTCGGAAGCCAGCTTCGACAATCGCCGCTATCGCCCAGCAGTAGCGGAATGGGCCACCCAGCAAGCCGTCCGTACTTGGCTCAAACACCCTGAATCCGCCAATTTTGTTAGCGAGCTGACGGCGGCGTTTGCAACGCTCCCAACGCCGGTGGCAGACCGACTGGCGCAACGGCTGGTAGGCCATGATTTTGTCGGTGCTGCGCAGGTGGGTTCGCTGACGGCGAGCCTAGATGCCACCAATGATCTGGCCCTGCTGGTGGCTGCGATTGCGCAGCAAAAGTGGCCGGCGCTGTGGGACTTGTGGGGCGGGCCGACGCCGCTGTTGCCACCGAATGCGAAAGTGGTGTGTGACCGGTTTGCCCGCGGCGAGAGCCGGCAGCAGATTGCCCAGCAAATGCGCCTGCGGCCAAGCACGGTGAATGAGCATTTGCTGGAAGCAACCATTCTAGGGTGGCAGCCACCGGTGGGGCAGGTTTATCCGGCGGCGGTCAAAGCCGCCTTGACCGCCTACCAAGGCCAGCAGTTGGATTATCAAGCGCTGCTGGATGCAGTGCCAGGCAGTGAATTTTTCCAGGTGCGCCTGTTTCAGATTCTCGATTTACAAGGAAGGTGGCCGCATGACTGACTTAAACCAAGCGCTCAAACAGTATTTTGGCTTTGAGACCTTTAAGCCCGGCCAAGAAGCCATTGTGCAGGCGGTGCTGGCCGGGCAGGATACCTTAGCAGTTTTGCCGACTGGGAGTGGCAAAACGCTTTGTTATCAGCTGCCAGGGCTTTTGATGCCAGGGCTGGTCGTGGTGGTTGAGCCGCTGCTCGCCTTGATGGAAGACCAGGTGGCCCGGCTGCAAGTGCTAGGGGAAAAGCAGGTGGCGGCCTTATCCAGCCGCTTGGCCCCAGCCGACTTTGCTGCGGTGCTACGAACCCTGGATCAGGAGAAGTTCTTGTTCATCTCCCCAGAAACGCTGGCTCGCCCCGATGTGCAGGGCCGCTTGCGGCAACTGCCAGTGGGGTTATTGGTGGTGGATGAGGCGCACTGCATCTCGCAATGGGGGCCGGATTTTCGCCCCGCCTATTTGAAACTGGGCCAGGCGCGAGCGGTGCTCCGACCGCGGGTCACTTTGGCCTTGACCGCCACTGCGCCGAAACGCGTGCAGGCGGACATTTTAACTGGCTTGCAGTTGCCTCATGCTACCTGTCTGATTGGTTCAGTCGACCGGCCGAATCTGTTTTTAGGGGTGGAGCAACTGCCCAGTGATCAGGTCCGCGCCGCCCGCGCCTTGGCTTTGGTGCAAGCGGTGGCGGGCCCGCAAATCATTTACTTCGATCGCAAGCGCGCCGCCGAGGAATTCAGTGCTGCGCTGAATGCGCATGACATCAAGGCGGCTTATTATCACGCCGGCTTGACTGCACCGCAGCGCGATCTGGTGCAGCGCCAGTTCATGGCGGATCAACTGCAAGTGATTTGCGCCACCAGCGCGTTTGGCATGGGGATTGATAAACCTGATGTCCGGCTGGTTTTGTATTTGCATCTACCAGAGTCGCTTGAAGCCTATTCACAAGGAATTGGCCGGGCCGGGCGTGATGGCCAAAAAGCGCTGACGATGTTGCTGCTGGGACCGAATGATGTGGCGCGCGCCGGGCAGTTCGCAGCGAGTTTACCGGACGAAAATCTCATTCAGACGATTTTTAAACATCCCAGTGCTTATCAAGATTTCGATGATCCGCAGGTTGCCTTGGTTGAAGCTTATATCCAAGCCGGCTTTAGTCAAGCGGCAGTACTTACGCAGTTAAGTGGCCGCCGTGAGGACAAGCAGGCGAGCTTCACCGCGATGGCTAACTTACTGCAGGCACCATGCAAGCGTGCGGCGCTGATGGCGTATTTTGACTCGCCAGCCCAGCCTCACAGTGAGTTTTGCTGCGGCGAAGAGACGCCGGCCGTGTTAGCCCAGTTACCCCAGACACCGCGGCCAGCCCAAATGTCAAGGGCAAGCTGGTCTGTGATTTTTAAACGCATCTTTAATTCTAAGTGAAAATCGCTGGGACCAACTATGATACAATAGGCTGTAGTTGAGCAAGGAGGATCGTCATGAATAAGAAAACCGATCAAAAATCCCCTCAGGCCGATGACGCTAATCAGCCATGGAATAAACAATTTGAGGATGATCGTGACGACGAGGGTAATCTGTCGCGGGTCGCAACTCGGCGTAAGTCACACGGCACCAAGGTGTTGCAATATGTGCTTTGGGTGTTGATTGCTTTGTTTGTCATTGTACCGGTTACATACAATGCCATTGCTAGCAATGCCAGCAACAATGGTGGCAGCGACAAGATTGCCGTCGAGAGCAAGAAATCATCAAGTAGCAAAAAGAGCAGCAAAAAGCAAAGCTCAAGCAAGTCGAGTAAATCCAGCAAGGCTTCGAGCAGTTCAAGTAGCGAGGCCAGCAGCAGTGAATCGAGCAGTAGCGTTGCCTCTAGCAGCTCCGTTGCTTCGAGTTCATCAAGCGTGGCGAGCTCGTCCAGCAGCGCGGCGGAATACTACACTGTGAAGTCCGGCGACAACGCTTATCGCATTGCGCTGAACCATGGCATTTCGCTGTCACAGTTTTACGCCTGGAATGGCCAAGCACTGCATCCTGGTCAGTCCGTGCGGGTGAAGTAAGCAAATTGAGTCGGGCGACCGACTCAATTTTTGTGTCAGCTATTTTAGAAATATTTTGATAGGAGTCGAAAACATGCAAATCGCAATTGATGGCCCAGCTGGGTCAGGGAAAAGTACCATCGCTAAACGCGTCGCTAATCAACTAGGCTTTATTTACTGTGATACCGGCGCCATGTACCGGACGGCGACCGTGATGGCCTTGCGTAAGGGGCTGAAACTGGATGACGAAGCGGCCATCATGGCGGCGCTTAAGCCTTTGACCATCACCTTCAAGCCGGCACCTGAAGGCCAGTTGGTGTTTATGGATGGAGAAGATGTCACCCTGGCCATTCGTCAGGAAGACGCCACCAACAACGTCAGCCAAGTCTCAGCCTTGCCCAAAGTGCGGGAAGAAATGGTGAAGCGCCAGCGCGCCATTGCCGCCGCCAACGATATTGTGATGGATGGCCGCGACATCGGCACCACGGTGTTGCCGCAGGCCGAAGTCAAAATCTTTATGATTGCCAGCGTCCAAAAGCGCGCCGAACGCCGCTACAAGGAAAACGTCGAAAAAGGGATCATGACCCCGGTGGCGGTGTTGGCGGAAGAAATCGAAGCCCGCGATCACAAAGACTCCACCCGCGCGGTATCGCCGCTGCGCAAGGCCGCAGATGCGGTGGAAATCGACTCCAGCAACATGACCATTGACCAGGAAGTGGCAGAAATCATTGCCTTGGCGAATCAAAAGCGGGCGCACTGATTCATCGAATCCGGTCAAAACCGGTCAGGGCTTGAACAAAACTTTGCCAGCTTTGAAACAAACTGTTGGTATTTTGGCGCTAATCGGTTACAATGTAACAAGTATGACAGTCGTATAGGAGGATTTTTTGGCATGAGTGAAAAGAATGAAGCAGAAAACACCGAAACAATGGCGGATGCGCTGAAGAGCGTTGAAACTGTTCATATCGGTGACACCGTTAAGGGTGAAGTATTAGCCGTCGAAGATAAGCAACTGGTTGTAGGTATCGAAGGCACCGGCGTTGAAGGTGTCGTTCCTCTGAAAGAATTATCTACTCAGCCAATCGATGACATTCGGTCGGTTGCTAAAGTCGGCGACAAGCTTGACTTGGTCGTGATCTCTACTATTGGCAAAGACAAAGAAAATGGTCAGTACCTGCTGTCCAAGCGTCGTCTGGAAGCCCAAAAGGTTTGGAAGGAAATCCAAGCGAAGTTTGATGCTGGCGAAACCATCACTGCACCAGTAACCTCTGTGGTTAAGGGTGGTTTGGTTGTTAACGCTGGCGTGCGTGGGTTCGTCCCAGCAAGCATGGTTGAAGATCACTTTGTTGAAGACTTGTCTCAGTACAAGGGCCAAGAACTTGAATTCAAGATCATCGAGATCGAACCAAGCGAAAACCGCTTGATCCTTTCCCACCGTGCCATTGTTGAAGCAGGCAAGGCTGAAGCCCGCAAGGAAATCTTTGCTAAGATTCAGCCTGGCGATGTCGTTGAAGGCAAGGTTGCTCGTTTGACCAACTTTGGGGCCTTTGTTGATCTTGGCGGCGTGGACGGTTTGGTTCACGTTTCCGAAATCGCCTTTGACCATGTTGACAAGCCAAGCGACGTGCTGAAGGTTGGCCAAGACGTCAAGGTTAAGGTCCTCGCCGTTGATCCAGAACGCGACCGCATTTCCTTGTCCATCAAGGCAACCTTGCCACAACCTTGGGATGACATTGACGAAAAAGCCCCTGCCGGCAGCACTTTGACCGGGACGGTTAAGCGTTTGACCAGCTTCGGTGCCTTCGTTGAAGTCTTCCCTGGGGTTGAAGGTTTGGTTCACATTTCTCAGATTTCCCACGAACACATCGCAACGCCTCAAGATGTGCTTAAGGAAGGTCAAGAAGTACAGGTTAAAGTCCTGTCCGTTGATCCAGACCAGCACCGTCTGGCTCTGTCCATCAAGGCGCTCCAAGAACGTCCTGAAGGCATGGAAGAAGAACGCCCAAGCCGCAACAACAACAGTCGCGGCGAAGGTCGTCCTCGTCGTAACAACAGCCGCAATGAACACACCAAGATTCCTGCTGAATACCAGCAAGATGACTCCGGCTTCTCATTGGGTGACATCCTCGGCGACGCGCTGAAGGATGCTGCTAAAGGCGCTGAAGACAACGACAAGTAATACCTGAACCAAGCACGAAACCGGGGCAGTGATGTCCCGGTTTTTTGCGGTTTAAATCTGACCGGCCAAAGGTGGCGGTCAGCCTCTGAGGATCACATTTCCTGAAGTGGTCCGGTTTCAAAGAAGGAAGGGATCAATTTGGTACTCCCCACATTAGCGATTGTTGGCCGGCCAAACGTCGGCAAGTCAACCATTTTTAATCGCATGATTGGCGAACGCATTTCCATTGTTGAAGATACGCCAGGCGTTACCCGCGACCGCATTTATGGTAAGGCGGAATGGCTTGGCCGGGAATTCGCGTTGATTGACACCGGCGGGATCGACATCGGCGACGAACCGTTTCTCGATCAAATTGCCGATCAAGCAGAAATTGCCATTGATGAAGCCGACGTCATTCTGTTTTTGACCAGCGTCGAGGCCGGCGTGACCGATGCCGATGAAAAAGTCGCCCAGATTCTTTACCGCGCCGACAAGCCAGTCGTGCTCGCCGTTAATAAAGTCGACAATCCCGAACGGCGGCAGGATATCTATGATTTTTACAGCCTGGGGTTCGGCGAACCGTATCCGATTTCTGGGACCCACGGCATTGGCCTGGGCGATGTGCTGGACGCTGTCTTTGCTGGGTTCCCAGCTGAGGGCAGCGGCGATGACGATGACAGCATCAAGTTCTCCTTCATTGGGCGGCCGAATGTTGGTAAGTCCAGTTTGGTGAACGCGATTTTGGGTGAAGAACGGGTGATTGTGAGTCCAATCGAAGGGACCACGCGTGATGCGATTGATACCAAGTTTACCCATGGCGACCAAGAATTCACGATGATCGATACCGCCGGGATTCGCAAGCGCGGCAAGGTCTACGAAAATACCGAAAAATACGCGGTGATGCGCGCGCTACGAGCCATCGATCGCAGTGATGTGGTGCTGGTGGTCCTGAATGCGGAAGAAGGCATTCGTGAACAGGACAAGAAAGTGGCGGGTTACGCGCATGAAGCCGGTCGGGGCATCATCATTGTCGTCAACAAATGGGACACGCTGAAAGAAAAAGACAATCACACGATGCAGGAATTTGAGGCGCATATTCGTTCCGAATTCCAGTATCTCGAGTACGCGCCAATCGTTTTTGTTTCGGCTAAGACCAAACAACGGCTGCAGAATCTGCCAGGCATGATTCAAACGGTTTCTGAAAATCAAAACCGCCGAATTCAAAGTGCCGTGCTGAATGATGTGCTGCTAGATGCCTTGGCAGTGACCCCGACCCCAACCATCAATGGTAAGCGCCTGCGCATTTACTACATGACTCAAGTGGCCGTTAAACCGCCGACATTCGTGGTTTTTGTCAATGATCCGGACTTGCTGCACTTCTCTTATGAACGTTTTCTCATTAATCAGTTGCGGCAGACCTTCGACTTCGAAGGGACCCCGATTCATTTGATTGCCCGTAACCGGAAATAGTGGGGTGAAAGCGGCGTTAGACCGGCGCTCGACCGTTTTCAATGGCATTTTTTCAAGAATACGCGCAAATTTCGGCGAAAGGGCTAAATAACCTTGCTACGACGGGCTTTGTGTGCTATCTTAATGATTGAAATGGTGATACCGGTTTATCATTGTTTCCTCATTTTGGAAACCAAGATGGGTATGTTTAGATGGTCCACCATCTAAATCAATACGGAGGTGAAAAGATCATGGCAAATAAAGCAGAATTGATCGAAAGCGTTGCAACAACAACCGGTTTGACGAAGAAAGATGCAACGGCAGCTGTAGATGCAGTCTTTAGTTCTATCCAGGCTTCCCTGGCTAAAGGCGAAAAGGTTCAACTTATCGGCTTTGGTAACTTCGAAGTTCGCGAACGCGCTGCTCGTAAGGGCCGCAACCCGCAAACTGGTGCAGAAATCAAGATTCCTGCATCCAAGGTACCTGCATTCAAGCCTGGTAAGGCCCTCAAGGACGCTGTTAAGTAGTCTCCTTGAAGCAATGATAGGATCCATACTTAAAAACGGGATCAGGCCTGGCGCCTGGACCCGTTTTTCCGTTATAAGGGGGAAATATGAGCTATTCAGAGCAAATGCTGGCGGCGCTAGAAGCTGGTCATATGGCCGAGGCGCGTGAGCTTTTTCAATCCGTATTGAAAAACGATGACGATGAAACGAAATATAATCTCGCCGGTGAGCTGTATGCGTTAGGCTTCACTGGCCAGGCCCAACGCTTGTACGAGGAGCTGATGGGCAAGTACCCAGACCAAGATGATTTGAAAACCGCGCTAGCGGATATCGCCGTGGGTGACGATTTGCCCGACAAGGCGCTTGGCTTGCTTAGTCAAATCACCCCGGATAGTGACTTTTACCCGCAAGCCTTGCTGGCCGCGGCAGATGTCTACCAAACGCAGGGTCTATATGAGGTCAGTGAACAAAAACTGCTGGAAGCCCAGCAGTTGGTGCCAGACGAGCCGGTGGTGACCTTTGCCTTAGGGGAACTCTATAATGCCTGGGGCCGCGATGATCGGGCCAGCTTAGCTTATTCTCAGCTGCTGGCGGCAGGCATCGATGAATTCGCCCAAGTGAACATTAAAGCGCGCTACGGCGGGTCTTTGGCCAATCTAGGCCAATACGAGGATGCCGTGGCGGTGTATGAAGATGCGGGAGTGGCCACTTTGGATGCGGAAAGTCAGTTGCGCCTGGGCACGCTGTACGCCGAGTTGGATCAACCTAAAGACGCCATTGCCACGCTGCAAGGGCTGATTGAGGCGGACCCGACCTACGCCAATGCCTACTTACCGCTGGCCAAGGCTCAGGTCAAAGGCGGCGCCAGCGCGGACGCCTTGGCCACGGTGCAGGCAGGGCTAATGCAAGATGACACGAATCCTGATTTGTTTGCTTACGGCGCAACTTTGGCGCTGCAGGAAGACAACCTTGACTTGGCTGAAACTTACCTGACCAAAGCCCGCCACCTGGATCCGGAAAATCAGGCGGTGGCCATGGCTTGGAGCAATTTGCTCCTGGCTAAGCACGATGACGAGGCCAACGTTGCTTACCTGGAAGCGATGGATAAGTCCGATGAAGTGGATCCGCAGATTTACTGGAACTTGGCCAAAAGCTATGATCGTCTGGATGAGGTGGCCAAGGCGCGGGAGAACTACTTGCTGGCCTTCAACGCCTTGCAGGATTCGGTGCTGTTCTTACATGACCTCATCGACTTCTTCCAGTCGACTGGAGCCAAGGCTGAATTAAAGGCGGCTTTGACGCGCTACTTGGCGCTGGCACCGACGGACACGGATATGCAGGAACGCTTGGATGAACTTGAAGCCGAAGAAGACCAGTAAGTCACGAAAATGGCGCCGCCCTGAGGGACGACGCCATTTCTTTGCGCGAATGAGTTCGCTATGATTGAATTAGGGCAACCACAAAACAACCTAAGGCCGCCACGGTCATGATGGTGCCGATCACTAGGCTGGTCCAAAGCGCCCAGGGCATGAAGCCATTACTGGTTTGGAATTGGCCAGCTTTCAGTTGCTTGAAGGTGTGGCTGGTGATATGAATTTCCCATAGTCCGACCGCCAACAAAATGAAGCCAATCACTAACAGGGGCATGCGCTAGCCTTCCTTTCTGCTAACTGAGAAACAAGCGGCGCGGTTTGCGTTTGTAAGTGAAGCCTTCGCCAAGTGCCTCATGCACATCCAAAATTGTGACAAATGCCTGCGGATCATAATCTTCAATGATGCGCTTGGTGGCGGCGATTTCCGTCGGCGCGACCACCGCGTACACCATACGTTTTTGATCGCGAGCAAAACCGCCTTCAGCCTTCAGGTAGGTCACGCCGCGTTCGAGTTTGTCCATGATGGCATTGGCAATGGGCTCTGCTTGATTGGAAATAATCAGCACCCCTTTGGCAGCATAGGCACCTTCTAAGGTGAAGTCGACAATCCGCGAAAAGACGTAGCTGGCCAGCAAGGTGTACATCATCAGCTCGAGATTCAGATAGCTAAGACTGGCTAGGAGCACAATGACGTCAAATCCCAGCAGCGATTTGCCCATGGGAATGCCGGTGTTTTTTTCCAGCACCCGGGCAATCACATCCGAACCTCCAGTCGTGCCGCCGCGGCGGTAAATCAGGCCGGAGCCGATGCCCCCGAACAGTCCCGCCATCACGCCGGCGATAAACAAGTCATGACTAATGGGTAAGCTGACTGGCAGCCGCTGCCAAATCCATAGCCAGGCTGACAACATCGCGGTGCCGTAAATCGTGTAAGCTAAGGCCCGCTTACCGAGAAACTTGTAGCCAATGATAATGAGGGGAATATTTAAGACAATGGTGGAGTAGGCCGGATCGATGTGCCACCAATAGCGAATCAGCAAGGTGATCCCAGTGATGCCGCCTTCTGCCAGATGATTGGCGATATTCACTGTGACCAGCCCGAACGCGTACAGCGCGCAGCCTAGGGTAATCAAAGCTAAGTCCAAGGCGACTCTTTGACGACGTTTTGCCATACAACCCCTCCTTAACAAGCTTATTAATTTCATTGTAGCAGACTTTCCTGCTGGTTTAGTCAAGCGGCCCTGAATTTGCTATCATAGACCTAGCATAAAAGAAGGGGCGAGATGATGCAGCTCGATTTAAGCCATCCAGAATTTAAGGCCGCCATTCCGATCATGAAGGCCATTGAGGCGGCAGGCTATGAAGCCTATTTTGTCGGCGGCAGTGTGCGCGATGCGTTGCTGGGTTTGCCGATTCACGATGTTGATATTGCCAGCTCGGCGTATCCAGCAGAGATCAAACAGATTTTTCAACGCACGGTCGATACTGGGATTCAGCATGGCACCGTGATGGTCTTGGACCATGGCACGGGGTATGAAGTCACCACCTTCCGCACCGAATCCGGCTACCAGGATTTCCGGCGCCCGGATCAGGTGACCTTTGTGCGCTCGCTCGCCGAAGACCTCAAGCGCCGCGATTTTACGGTGAATGCGCTGGCAGTGCGCCATGACGGCACGGTGATTGACCTATTTGGTGGGCTGGATGATTTGACCGCCAAACAGCTCAAGGCGGTGGGCAACCCCCATGAACGCTTCCATGAGGATGCTTTGCGGATGATGCGCGGCGTGCGGTTTGAAAGCCAGCTGGGTTTTCAGCTGGAATCGGCTACCAAAGCGGCGATTGCCGAAAATGCACCGCTGCTGGCCCATGTGTCAGTGGAGCGGATTGCGGCGGAATTCACCCGGCTTTTGACCGGCATTGCCCGCCAAGCGGGGCTGACCGATTTTCTGGCGACTGGGCTGTATCGCTATGCCCCACTTTTGGATGATCAGGAAGCGGCCATCACCAAGCTGGCGGCTGCGAGCGGGCCGCAGTGGGCGGAGCCGGCGGTGGGTTGGACCTTGCTAGCACACCTGACGCAAGTGCCGGTGGTGGCCCTCATGCGCGCCTGGAAGCAGGCGAATGCCATGACCGAGTTGGTCAAGCGGGCGACGGTGCTGCTGGGTCAGCTGCCAACGCCGAGCGCTTGGGCCTTGTATCAGGCGGGCGCAGCAGCGCTGCCGGTGGCGCTTGCTGCCGCGCAAGCGCTGCAGCCTGATTTTGATGCGGCCCCGGTGGCCCAGGCGTACCAGATGCTCCCGATTCAGGCCAAATCAGCGCTGGCCATTGATGGTAAAACGTTGATTGCGCATGGCTTTGCCCCTGGGCCCAAGCTGGGGCAAGTGCTAAACCAGCTTGAACAGGCGGTGGTGGCCGGTGAGCTGGCGAATGATCAGGCCGCACTGCTGAAGGCGGCAGGGGTTTAATTGCGCCGACTATGGTAAGATAGCCATGTAAGCGAATTCAGAAAGGATGAGGAGTATGAAGGAACACGTTTTTGAACAGCTCGTCTTTCACTTCCGCAATGGCGACGAATGGACGATTTCCCACAAGGAGCTGGCCGATATTTGGATCAGCCGGGTGACCACCAGCTATGGCCGCATTAATGGCGGGAATATTCAGGAAATCCATCCCTGCAAGAGTTTCAAGGTGGAAATCCTGCCAGAAGCTGACCATGTGAAGTCTTCCGATATCAATACCGGTTCCCTAGAACTGGGGATGTTCGGTCGGGCGATGAAGTACCAAGACATCGAGAAAATGGATTTGCAATTCGATGAAGCGGGTAGCAATGGGATTCAGATCTATTTCCCCTTTGCCCAAAAAGATCCAAGCGGCTTGGACAATCAGTATCAAACCAGCAAGGTCTCAACCAAAAACGGTCATCTCTACATTGTGATTGATGCTGAGCACACCGTTGAAGACGAATATCCTAATTACTAAAGCGGTTAAGCGCGCCATGTGCGCGCTTTTTGATTCGCTTAGCGCCTCGGACCAGATGCCTATGGTATGATGAGAACGAGAAAAGCGAGGGGTAGTATGCAGACTTTAACCGCAAATGGCTTACGCAAAGCGTATGGCGACAAGCAACTGTTTAAAGATATGGATTTCTTGATCAACGAAGGCGACCGCATTGGCCTGATTGGGGTGAACGGCACAGGCAAAACCACCCTGCTCAATGGGTTGGCCGGGCTGGATCCGTTTGACGGCGGGGAAGTGGTGACGCCTAAGCAGTATACGCTGAGCTATCTCGCCCAGCAGCCCAACCTGGCCGCGGATAAAAGCATCATGGACGCGATTTATGGCGGCAGTTCGCCGATTTTTGCGGCCATTCGCGATTACGAACAGGCGCTGGCGGCTTACACCGCCAATCCCATGGCTGAAGCGGCCCAAGCGGCGTATAGCAAGGCGGATGCCCGCATGACTCAAGTCGATGCGTGGGATGCGGAAACGGAAATCAAAACCATTTTGACCCAGCTGCATATCGACGACCTCAGCCAGAAAATCGGCAGCCTGTCCGGGGGGCAGCAAAAGCGCGTCGGCTTGGCGCAGGTGCTGATTGAAAAACCCGATTTGCTGATGCTGGATGAGCCAACGAACCACTTGGACTTTGATTCCATTGATTGGCTGGAGGCCCACTTGAGCAAGTACAAAGGGGCGCTTTTGGTGGTGACCCATGATCGCTACTTCTTGGATCATGTTGCCAACACCATTTGGGAGCTGGATCACGGTCAACTCTATCGCTATCCTGGCAACTATGAGGCTTACGTCAGTCAAAAAGCGGCGCAGGTCGAGCGCGATACCGCCAGCGCGCATAAACAGGCCCAACTTTATCAGCAGGAGCTGGCTTGGATGCACGCCGGCGCCCAGGCCCGTTCGACCAAGCAGCAAGCGCGGATCAATCGGTTCAATGATTTGAAATCAGAAATTTCTGATCGGCCCGCGGCGACAGGCACGGTGGAGATGAAAGTGGCCAGCACCCGGCTGGGCAAGAAGGTCATTGAATTTAAGGATGCGGGCCTGAAGCTCGGCACCCATCAAATTCTGAATAATTTTGCTTGGCTGGTGCAACCGGGGCAACGCATTGGCATCACTGGGCTCAACGGGGCAGGCAAATCGACCTTGCTGAATGTGATCGCTGGCAAGCAGCCACTTGATACCGGGACCGTGGAAATTGGCGAAACTGTCAAGCTGGGCTATTACACGCAAATGAGCAAAACGCTTGACCCTACCAAGCGCGTGATTGAATATTTACAAGAGGCCGGAGAAGTCTTGGTCACTGACAGCGGTGAACGGATTTCCACCACCCAACTGCTGGAGCAGTTCCTGTTTCCCCGCAGTATGCATGGCACTTTGATTGGCCGCTTATCCGGCGGGGAGAAGCGGCGCTTGTATCTGTTGCGAATTCTGATGAGCCAGCCGAACGTGCTGCTGCTGGATGAGCCGACCAACGATTTGGATGTGGCGACCCTGACCGTGCTGGAAGATTATTTGCAGCAGTTCCCAGGTACCGTGATTACGGTGTCACATGACCGCTATTTCTTGGACAAAGTCGCCGATCACTTGCTTTACTTTGAAGGCAACGGTGTGATCGACCGTCATGTTGGGCGCTTTACCGATTATCTGGCCCAGTTAAAAGCGGCCGCTGCCGCACCAGCCCCCGCCCCGAAGCAACCAGCCTCAACGGTTGTCACCACGGCCGCCCCGAAGGAGAAAACCAAGCTGACCTATGCTGAACAAATTGAGCATGATCAGTTGCAAACCGACATGGATGCGCTGGATGCCAAGATCAGCGCTTTGAAGGCGCAAATGGCGGCGACGAGCGGCGAGGACTATGTGACCTTAGGCGACTTGCAGCAACAAATCGATACCGGCAATGCCAAACTGGACAAGATGTTTGACCGCTTTGCCGAACTGGACGAGTATGTCAACGATTAGGGAGGATCATGATGGGATACCAAGACCGGCCATATTTGAATTTACTTGACCGTATTTTAGCCACCGGCAATTACAAAACAGATCGTACCGGTACCGGCACATACAGTATCTTCGGCGCCCAGTTGCGCTTTGATCTCAGTCAGGGCTTTCCGCTTTTGACCTCCAAGAAAGTGCCGTTTGGCCTGATCAAAAGCGAGTTGTTGTGGTTCCTGCATGGTGACACCAATATTCGCTTCTTGCTGCAGCACAACAACCATATCTGGGACGAATGGGCCTTTGCGCGCTGGGTGCAAGCTCCGGCTTATCAGGGACCGGACATGACTAATTTTGGCCATCGGCGCTTGCAAGACCCTGAATTTGCCGCGGTGTATGCCAAGGAAATGGCCGCCTTTGATCAGCGCATTTTAGATGATGAAGCCTTCGCGCAGACCTACGGCAATCTAGGCTTTGTGTATGGCAGTCAGTGGCGCGCTTGGCGCACCAGTCAGGGGGAAACCATTGATCAGCTGGGGGACGTGATCGAAGCCATCAAAAAAACGCCGGATTCTCGGCGTTTGATTGTGTCCGCCTGGAATCCGGAAGACGTGCCGACCATGGCGTTGCCCCCTTGCCACACGCTATTCCAGTTCTATGTCAATGAAGGCAAGCTCTCGCTGCAGCTGTATCAGCGCAGTGCCGATATGTTCTTGGGCGTACCGTTCAACATTGCCAGTTATGCGCTGCTCACGCATCTGATCGCGCAGGAAACCGGCTTGCAAGTAGGGGATTTCGTGCATACCTTTGGCGATGCGCATATTTACGCCAACCATTTGACCCAGGTACGCGAGCAATTGAGTCGGACCCCGAATCCGTCGCCGACCTTAAGTCTGGCCCCAGGCAAAACGATCGATGATTTGCAAATGAGCGATATCAAAGTGCTAGATTACCAGCCGCTGGCCGCCATCAAAGCGCCAGTGGCGGTATAGGAGGAACGCGATGATTGCATTTGTATGGGCCCAAGACCGTAGTGGCACCATTGGTTATCAGGGCCGCTTGCCGTGGCATTTGCCTGATGATCTCAAGGAATTTAAGGCCTTGACGGTGGGGCAGTTAACAGTGATGGGGCGCCGGACTTACGAAGGCTTGCCGAAGCGGCCGCTGCCAGACCGGACCAACGTCATTTTGACTCGGGATCAAAGCTACCAGGCGCCAGGCGCCGTGGTGGTGCATGACCGCGCCGCGCTGCTCGCCTACGCTGATGCCCATCCCGATCAGAATCTGATGATTACCGGCGGCGCGGAAATTTTCGCCTTATTCGCCGATGTGGTCGAGCGGCTTTACGTGACGAAACTAGCAGGCGTTTTTCCTGGGGATGTTAAAATGCCGGCCCTGGATTGGTCAGCCTTCAGACAAATGAGCAGTCGGGAAGTGTTCAATGCCGATCCCGCTAAATCTCATGTCTTTGAAGTCTGGGACCGTAAATAACTGCGAGGACAGCAAACGACCCGCCGTTAACCAATGATGGTTAGCGGCGGGTCGCTTTTTGGCTAGACGAACAAGTAGATAGACGCGTACATGCAGGCCGACCCCAGCATCACGAACAAATGCCAAATGACGTGAATGTAGGGGATGGTTTTTTGTGAATAAAGCAAGGCGCCAAAGGTGTAGGCCACGCCGCCGGCCACCAGCAGCCAAAAGCCCCAAGGTCCCAGGTTGTCCCACAGCGGCTTCATACCGACTAGGCACATCCAGCCCAACACCACATAAATGCCAGTTTCCAGCCCCCGGAAGCGGCCGAGGAAGAAGAGCTTGTAGGCAATGCCAGCAGCGCACAGTAGCCAAATGGCGATGAGCAAGCCGATGCCAAGCTTCCCGCCGATTGCGACTAGACAATAGGGCAGATAGGAGCCGGCAATCAGGATGAAGACGCCGGAATGGTCGATGACCTGGAGTACATGGCGGGCCTTGGTGAAGTAGAAGCCATGAAACAACGTCGACCCAGTGTAAAGGATGATCAAGGCAATGCCAAAACCGAGAAAACTGACCAGCCGTAGTGGGGTGGTCGCCTTGAAGGCCAGCGCCACCGTGCCCACCACCGCTAGCCCTAAGGCGAACGCGTGGGTCACGGCGCTCATCATTTCATTATTAAAGGTGTAATAGTGTGATTTCATTAGCGGCCGCCCTTGCATGTTCAGCACATCCTTCGTTGATTTAAGTATAGAATACCACGACGAACGGCGAAAAACAATTTCACCTAGTTATAAAAACTAGATATGATAATACTGACAAAGACGCGGGATTTTGCTATACTGATTCCATAACCGAACTTCAGAGAAAGCGTGGCCTAGATGGTAAAAATCAAACTTGTAACGGATTCTTCGATTCAATTGACCCCGGAAGAAATTAAGCAGTACGACATTCATGTCGTTCCGCTGACAATCATGATCGATAGCACCGTTTATGTGGATGGGGAAACCATCACGCGCGCTGAATTTATGGACAAAATGGCGGCGGCTGCCGCGTTGCCGAAAACCTCGCAGCCAGCCATCGGGACGTTCTTAGACCTGTACAACGAACTGACCGCCGATGGCAGCGCCGTGCTGTCCGTGCACATGCTGGAAGCTATTTCTGGCACGGTGAACTCCGCGCGCCAAGCGGCTGAATTGTGCAAGGGTGACGTTACGGTGGTGGATTCACAGTTCACGGACCGCGCCTTGTCTTTCCAAGTCTTGGAAGCAGCCAAAATGATTCAAGCAGACGCTGCTATGCCCGACATCTTGGCGCGCATGGCGGTCATTCGCGACCACACCAAGTTGGTGATGGGGGTTTCCAACCTCGATAACTTGGTCAAAGGTGGCCGCATCAGCCGGGTGTCCGGCGTGCTATCGTCACTGCTGAACATCAAAGTGACACTTGAAGTCACTGGCGGCGAACTCAAGGCTTTATCCAAAGGCCGCGGAATGAAAACCTTGCGCAAGTTTGCAGATGAAGTGGTGGCCAGCCTTGACACACTGCCGAATATTCATGAAATCGGCGTTTCCTACGCCGGCGGCCGAGAGTTTGCCGAAAGCATCGGCGAGAAAATCAAAGCCGTGTTACCTGAAGCCAACTTGCTGGTGCAGCCAACTGATCCGGTGATTGCCACCCACACCGGCGATGGGGCTTTTGCCATCACGTACTACACGGATTAATCAGTCGAGTCAACCAGGGCCGCGTCAACTACTGATGACCGGCTCTTTTGTTATTCTACGGGAAGGAGGTGCCGCCATGCGCAGAATGCGGTGGTTAATTGATCTTTTGGTGGTGGCAGTGGCCGCTGGACTGGCTTTCGGGGCCTGGAGTCTATGGGGCCCCGCGGCCACGCCACTCGCCATCAAAGGCCAAGTGAAGGCCGTGCAACCCCTGCAACTCACAGCGGTGGGCGATTCGCTGACCCATGGCGTGGGGGATGATAGCAATAACGGAGGCTACGTTGGCCTGATTAAAAACGACCTAGAGAGTACCGGCAATTACAACGTCACCACCAGTAATTTCGGGGTGACTGGCGATACCAGTAGCCAAATTCAAAAGCGGGTCGACAAACAGCCTAAACTGCAAGCCGCCGTTAAAAAGGCCAACATCATCACTGTCACGGTCGGGGGCAATGACTTGATGCATGTGCTGCAAAAGCACCTGCTATCGCTCTCAGACAAGGATGTGGCCACTGGCAGCGCCCAGTTCCAAAAGCGGCTGAGCAAACTGCTTAAGACTTTCCGCCAACTGAATCCCACGGCACCGATCTATGTTTTTGGCATTTACAATCCGTTTTACGTCTATTTTCCGAAGCTGACAGCG
The DNA here is from genome assembly GCF_016861845.1 of Lacticaseibacillus suilingensis. Taxonomy (GTDB): domain Bacteria; phylum Bacillota; class Bacilli; order Lactobacillales; family Lactobacillaceae; genus Lacticaseibacillus; species Lacticaseibacillus suilingensis. Next base: position 38,707 of record NZ_BOLV01000007.1, on the reverse strand, counting down.
ATGACCACCAGTGTCAAGACCTGGAACGCCGGCACTCAGCAAACCGTGAACCAGTTCAAGCAGGCCTATTACGTTGACATTGACAGTGTCTTAACCAAGGGTACCAACACCCAGGTCACAGACAAGAAAACGAAGGCCAGTTTAGCCTCAGCCATGAGCGACGACAGCAGCAACCCGCTAATTTTCACGGAAGATCATTTCCATCCGAACAATGCCGGCTACGCGCTGATGACCTCTCAGCTCTGGCAGAAGATGCAGCAAACGAAGCAGACCTGGGAATAACCCAGCACGAAAGGAACAAGCATGCGCAGTCAACACAAAAGTATTAACGTTTGGAAAATCATCAGTCTTGTTTTGATTGGGCTGATTATCGGTAGCGGCTTGTGGTTTGCCCATGCCGTGTTAACGCCAGTGGATCAACCCGCTAGCACAACGACCAGCACGACCAGTGATCCGGTGATGACGGTGTCGTTAACCAAGCGCCAAGTTAATCAAATCGTGACCTACTACCTGAATGATTTTCAAAAAGGCAGCAAAGTGAAGTACTCGCTGACCATGGCGGACCAGGCGGTGCTTGGCGGCAACTTCACCTTCTTTGGGCAGAAAATCGACTTTGGGCTTTTAATGGATCCTATCGTGCTTAAAAATGGCAACGTGGAACTGAAGGCGCGCCAGCTTAATGTCGGCAGTTTACCCGTGCCCATCAGCTACGTTTTGAACTACGCGGGCAAATCCTTCAAGCTGCCCAAGTGGGTCACCCTCAATAGTAAGCGCGAAACGATTGTGTTAAACTTGAACAAATTCAAAATGGAAAACGGCATGCAGGTCAAAGCCACCAAGATTGACTTGCCGAATGACGAAATTGACTTCTCCGTCTATCTGCCGAAAAAATAAGGCTGCGGAGCCTAACTTGATGTCGACTCCTAAGATCAGCGGCTGAGTCACTTTAACCATTAAATTAGAACGAAAAAGGGGATTTTCATATGTCTGAAACCGCAATTTTTGCTGGTGGGTGTTTCTGGTGCATGGTTGAACCATTCGAAAGCCAGCCCGGGATCATCAATGTTCTTTCTGGTTACACCGGCGGGCATGTGGCCAATCCCACCTATGCGCAGGTCAAGGCCCACGAAACCGGGCATACTGAAGCCGTTCAAATCACCTTTGATCCGCAGGTCATTTCCTACGAGGACCTCCTGAACATTTATTGGCAGCAAACCGATCCCACCGATGCAATGGGTCAGTTCCAGGACCGCGGGGACAATTACCGGCCTGTGATTTACGTCAAAGACGCTGCGCAGCGCCAGGCGGCTGAAGCATCGAAAGCCGCCCTGGTTGCCAGTGGCCGTTTTCAGGACCCAATTGTGACGACCATCGAAGCCGCTCAGCCTTTTTATGCAGCGGAGCCTGAGCATCAGCAGTTTTACATGCACAACCCGCGGCGCTATGCGGCGGAACATCAGCAGCGCCAAGAATTCATCGACGCCCACTGGGAGGAAAATTAATGCGGCAATCCTTTTACCAATTTTTGATGACCTTGCGCAACCCCAATGACCACGGGGAAGTGGCGAATTTTGCCCAAAAAGCCTTTTTTGATCAAAGTTTTCCGAAACAGGAATCTGACTTTGAAGCGTTAAGCAATTACTTAGAACTCAACGGCGGTTATCTGCCGAGCATGAGCGTGTTCGATGACGCCTATGCGCAGTATCAGGCCCATGAACATATTGGAGGTCACCATGGCAGATCAGGAAAATAAGCCGCGCCGTCCGTTTAAACTCCCTAGTTGGCTGAAAGGCGTGCTGGTCGCGGTGGCAATCGTTGCGGCGGGCGGGCTTGGCTATGCGCTGCGCCCGGTGCTGGATCCTTCCGTGCAGCAAGTGCCGAGCAGTTTTACCAAAGTCCTCGCCACCTACAACTCGATTCAGGAAAAATATTACAAGAAGACGTCGAGCAAAACCCTAGCCAATGGTGCGATTTCTGGCATGATGGCCAGCCTCGGCGATCAGTTCTCGACTTACCTTGAAAACGATGAAAAGTCCTCGCTTGATAGCACGATTTCTGCCAGCTTTGGCGGTATCGGCGCCACCGTGCAACAAACCTCGTCGCACCTGGAAGTGGCGAGCTTACAAGCTGGTTCCCCGTCGCAAAAGGCCGGGATGAAAGTCGGCGATCAGCTGGTGAAGGTGAATGGCAAATCCGTCGAAAAATCAGGCGTGAATGCCGCCGTCAGCAAGATTCGCGGTAAGATCGGCACCACCGTCACCGTGACAGTGCGGCGGGATGGCAAGCTGCTGAAGTTAACGATGAAGCGGGCCAAAATTACTACCGATACCGTTACCACCAGTTTGGCGCCAGCGGATAAATCCGTTGGGATTTTGACTATTACGAGCTTCTCTGAACCCACCGCCAAGCAGTTTAAAGCCGGCGTCAAAGCGCTGCGCAAGCAAGGGGCAAAGAAGTTCATTGTTGATTTGCGCGGCAATCCCGGCGGTCTGCTTGAAGATGCCTTGCAGATTGGCTCAATGGGGCTGAAAAACGGCCAAACCATTGTCAAGGTGCAGGACCGCAGCGGTGCCACCCAGGTTTACACCGCCGGTAAGCAGTATGACCACGGGTTTAAGGTCAAGGAACCGCTTGCCGTTTTGATTGATGGGGATTCGGCTTCTGCCAGTGAAATTTTAGCTGGCGCCTGGAACGAAAGTCGCGGCGTGCCGCTGATTGGGGAAACCAGTTACGGCAAAGGCACCGTGCAAAACGTGGCCCAAATCAGCAAGAATGCGGAAGTGAAGTTGACCGTGGCCAAGTGGCTAACGCCAAACGGCAACTGGATCAATAAGAAAGGCCTGGCGCCAACCATTAAAACCTCGTATCCGGCGTGGGCGCAGATTCAAGGCTTCTCCACCTCGAAGATGAAACTCGGCGACGAAAGCGCGGATGTCCATTCCTTGCAGATTTCCTTGCAGGCAGCAGGTCAAACCATTCCGGAAGCCAACGGGTATTTCGGACCAACGACCCAAACGGCGGTCAAGAATTTCCAGACCCAGCAAGGCTTACCGGCGACAGGTGAAACCGATGTCGCCACCATTCAGGCCTTGATCAAGTTACTGTCTGGGAAACTCGCCCAAAACGACAACGCGATTTCCAGCGCTGTCACTTATTTACAAAAACATTAGCGGCCAGAAATTCAAAAAGGTAAAATCGGATGGTACGATAATCCGTTGTTCTGGCAAGTCATTCGACGAGCGACCGTGCAACACAAAGGGGAACGCTTCGAATGAATGACCTATTTGAAAAAGCACCGGTACCTAAAGCGTATATGCAACTGGCTTTACCTGTCGTTCTCGGCATGGTGGCCAGCATGGTATATAACCTCGTTGACACCTTTTTCATCGCTCAAACTGGCGATGCGAACTTGGTGGCAGGGGTCACGCTGGGGGCACCGGTGTTTTCGTTTATGCTGGCAGTCGGCGACATCTTCGGCCTCGGCGGCAGTGCGCTGATTTCGCGGCTGCTGGGGGACCGAGACTATGCCCAGGTCAAACGCCTCAGCAGTTTTTGCCTCTACGCCGGCATTGCCATTAGCTTGGTCATCAGTGCCCTGATGCTGACGTTTGAGCAGCCAATTTTAACCCTGCTTGGCGCAACCGCTGCGACGCGCGCCGATGCCGGCGGCTTTTACCGCATGCTCACCATCGGGGCCGGGTTTATCATTGTGTCGTTGGTGCCAGGGAACATCATTCGCACGGAAGGCTTGGCGAAGGATTCGATGATAGCGACCATCAGCGGTACAGTGTTGACCATTATTCTTGATCCGCTGTTTCTGTTTGGGTTCGGCTGGGGCGCAAGTGGCGTCGGATTGGCGAACGTGCTTGGCTACGCTTTGAACACGATGTTATTGCTTTGGTTCACGCAGCGCGAAACGCAGTACCTCAGCATTCTCCCGCAGCAGGCCAAAGCCTCCGCAGCGGCCATCAAGGCCATCATCGCCATTGGTATTCCGGCTTCACTCACCAACTTCATGCAAAGCTTCGGCACCATGCTGCTGAATCAACACCTGGCCCCATATGGCGCAGACATGGTGGCGGCGATGGGCATCGCGCAGAAAATCTACATGATTGTGATGCTCATCATGGTGGGGTTTGCGTTTGGCGCCCAGCCCCTCATTGGATATAATTACGGGGCGAAGAACTACCGGCGGTTTCACGAAATTCTGCGTTTTGACTTCAAAATTGAACTGGGTTACGCACTGGTGGCAGCAGTGCTCCTGATGATCGGCGCTACGCCGCTGGTCCGGTTGTTCATGGCGATGCCGGTCATTGTGGCCAATGGCACCTTGATGCTGCGAGCACTGCTCATCACGACGCCGGCGGTGGGGGCAATTTTGGTGTTTACCACCGTGTTCCAATCGCTGGGTAAAGGCACCAGCGCTTTGGTGATGGCCATTTCCCGCCAAGGGGTGTTGTTTGCCATCAGTATGGTGATCTTGGCGCAGGTGTTCGGCTTTCACGGCATTGTCTGGGCGCAAGCCACGGCTGATTTGTTAACCTGCGCCCTCGGCTACTGGCTGTATCGCCGGGTGGCCCATCACTTGCAGGCTTAGGCCGGCGAACAAAGGAGGATTCCGCGACCGCGCGGAAGGGGTAAAATGATAAAATTTTTGATTGGGATCTTGGTGGCACTCGCCTGTGGGATAGGTGCATGTAGCAACGCTTCAAATGCTAGGTCCACCCGTCAATCAGCAGCGAAGGTGACGCGTCAAAGTAAATCAGCCGCTAAGCCGCAGGCCAAGCAACCCGCAAAGCTTGATTTGGCGCAAATCCAAAAAGGAAATTATCAATCGCTAAAGGGCCAGTGGACGCAGATTGCGAATGCAACTAATTTCCACAATGGTACTCAAACTGGCTACCAGGCTGGTGGCCACGCGAAGATGGCGGTGACTAAGGCCACGTTGACTGCGGCCGAGGTAAAATTGGCTGGGGGCAAGTTGGTTGACGCCAATGGCGAGCATCCACTCAGCTTCAAGTCAACCGGCCAGGCACTAACTGCACTGCTGCAAGATTCCGCGAACGTGGCCATTAACTGGGCCGTGACTTTCTACCCAAAAGGGAGCACCAGTGAATTCAAGTCAATCACCGGCGATGCCACCAACCAGCAGAATATCGTGGTGGTTTGGACTAGCAACAATGACACCAGCTGGGTGTTTGCTGAGGGCGTTTCGGCGGCGCAATTGAAGGCCATGCAAGGTTTGAATATTGATGCCCTTGCCCAAAATGACCTCAGCAGTTTGGCCGGCACCTGGAAAAATCCAACTGATGGCCGGACCATGACAGTCACCACCAAAACCACGACCGCGCCAGCCAGCATGAACCTCAGTGTTGCCACTGGGGTTGAGCTCACCACCAAAGACAGCGATGGCTATGCCGAGGTGATCACTTCAGGGCCAGTGACCACCGGTTATATCATGGGCTCGATTGGCTCTTTTAACCCTAATGTGATGTCCAGCATGGCACCGCTGGCAATTGTGCCTAAAGGGGTGCAAATGGCGGTCGCTGATGACTCTGATGCCACCCGAGACCGCCTGACTCCTGGTGGTGGGCAAAGTGGGTATCAAACTGACGCTTATTACAAAGTTGACTAAAACCCGTGCAGTCCTCATGGTTTGAGGGCTGTTTTTGGTTGGCGACTGATGACCACCGGTGGCGTCGTTGTTCGATTATGGTTACAATGAAGCTAGAAAACGTTTTCTAAAAATCTCAAACTTTGGAGGGCCAGCAGATGGTGACTAGAGCGGATCGATATGAGTTTGCACGGCTCAATCAGCAACTATTCAACGCGGGCGATGACGAAGCAATTGACCACCTCGAAGCAACCTGGGCTGAGCAACTCACTGCGCTTGGCTTTAGGATGGATATGCTCGAATCGGTGCTTGATAAGAAACATCAGCTGCCTAATCCAAGTGATCACGAAGCAACCAAGGCCTTTTTGACTGGCATTGATGACGACCAAGCCTTAGGCAACGCAATCTTTTCGATGTATCGGCAGATTACGTACTGGGGCTTTGACGAGCACTTAAGCGACCCCGACAACCGGTTTTGGTTTGCCACGGCCTTGACCCAATTAGCGGCGTTAACGCGGCCTTTGGGAGCAATCCAAAAAGTGGTGATCAAATCTTCAGAAGGTCGGTTTTGGGCGCCTACGCCAGATAGTCTGATGAGTCAGACGTTAACGTTGAAAGCCGAGGGCAGAGTCAACTTAGCGAGTTATTTTTTTAGTGGTTACCGGCGCCGCCAGACGGCTACGGTGTCAGCAAGCAAATTAAACGGGATGCTTGATCAACTTGCGGATTTTGCCAGTACGGTGCGGCCACCAGAAATAGTGTGTGACGCTGGGTTCTGGAAAATGACGGTCACTGGTGAAGACGGCGTCCAGCATGCGCAAGGGTCAATGATTGAGGCCGAGCTGCTGTCGGAACAGTTGCGTGACGTGTTGCCATTTCCTTATTTGATGCTGTTTGATAATGCCCCGAATCAATTGCAACGCTTGGTGATTGCCTATGCACCGGATGATGACACGGCGGAAAAAATGGTCATTGATCGCCACAGCCAATCGTTATCGCTCACAACGCGGCATGGCGCCACTCGCACTCGGCTCGGTCTCACCAGTCCGGCAGTGGGCCACTTGCTCACTGGTATAGACTCGCCACTGGACCAGCCTAAGCCAGATGAGGCGAGCCAGACTGCGCCGAATTTGACCGTTACGGCGCGTTATCGGCAAGGCGACCCAATCATCGTTAAAGGGACCTTGAGCCTCGATACCCCGATTCCGGGCTGGGCGAACCTGGCGGCAAAGCTTCAGACTTTTTTGGGGGAGTTTGCGCCCCAAATGTTAGATGCGCGGCTGATGAGTCGCAAGACGCCAGTCAAAGGTGATTTGTTGTATGCGCAAGTCGTTTTCCATCATGGCGGCAGTCCGTACAGTTATTTCGCTGATCCCCAGTATGCCGTGGGCGATCGGGTGGTGGTGCCGCGCAACCATAGCGAGACTTATGGCACGATTGTCGCGATGGCTTGGTTTGCGCCCAATCAGGCGCCATACCCACCGGCCCAGACCAAGCGGATTTTGCGCCTTGCTGACCCACTTGAAGAAGCAGAGGACCGCTAAACCCTGGGTGGAAGTGGTAAGCGATGCGCGCACAGGCAAAAAGAGGGGTTAGCCTTGGAACAAGTGACTTTTCTCAGACGTTTACTTGCCATCAGTGAAGCTGGACTAGCATATGCCCAAGATCGCTTTGATCAGGAACGGTATCAAGACCTTCAGCGTCTCGCACAGCAGCAACTCGCCACGCTTGGCGACTGGCCGGTAGCGCAAGTCGCTGATTTGTTCGCCCAAGAAACTGGCTATCCCACGCCGAAAATTGATGTGCGGGCGTTTATCACCCGCCAGCGGCAAGTCTTGTTGGTGAAGGATGCCACCGGCCACTGGGCTTTGCCCGGCGGTTTTGCTGAAGTTGGCTGGTCGCTGAAAGCCAACGTGGCCAAAGAGGTGCGCGAAGAAACTGGGCTGGCCATGACAGTCGGTGAGCTGCGAGCGATTTACGATACCGCGCAGCGCCCTGACATTCCCCAGGCGTTTCAGTATTACAAAATGATCTTCGCCGGTACCATTGGAGAAGGGGAGTTTGCTGCCAATAGTGAAACAATTGCGACCAGTTGGTTCAGTGAGGACGCTTTGCCGCCGCTTTCGCTGAAGCGCACAACGCCGGAACAATTGCACCAGCTGTTCGCAGGTGGTGAAGCCTATATACAATAAGGGTTTGAAGTGAGGTCATCAGCCGCTTTTGTCGGCTTGGACCTCTTTTTGATTGGGCAAAGCGCAATGGTGCTTGGCGCCGGCCCAAAGTCTGATTGACGGGGTTGATGAAAGGGGTATCATTAACTTAAATTGGGCGGTTGTGGGCAATTTTGGGGGAGGACAAGATGGGGATATTAGTACAAAACGAATCTCAAATGCAGGACTTGGTGCGTGCTTTAGGGGTCGAACCAGAGGCCAACTTTTTGTATGCGCGTCATCATAATGACGCAGGGAAGGCGCTCGCGTTAGATTTACTAGGGCCGAGTGCGACCGCAGCCAGTGAGCCTGCTTTTCTTCTGGTCTTTACGCCGGCTGAAATCATTGCCCAGCGCCTGAGCAATCAACAAGTCCACCGGTATGCCCGGGCCGACCTGACCAACTTCAAAGTGCGTGACGGCGCGCAGAATTCAGTGGTGATTGATTTTGATCATGCTGGGGAACATGTGAGCTTCTATGCCGATATGGGTTCAAGCATGCGGCTACAGTATGTCGCAGACAATTTAGCCGCGCTGATGGCCAATCACTTTTTGGGTTACGCAACGGATATGAGCCAAGTGGGGCAGACTGGGTTGGCCAGTTTTAAGTATCCGCTGCTAGAGTCACTGCTGCCACTGGCGTTAGTGATTGCCATGCTGGTCCTCAAGGCTGATCATTTTGGGCGCTATCTTGCGATTAGTGGCTTGATTCTAGTGTTGATCTGGCTGCCGAAGATTCCACGGCCACATCGACGTTAGTTTCCATTTAAATCAGTGTTAATGGTGAAAACTAGCAGTTGTATGCATGCTTTGGCCATAAAAAATCCGTTTCAAGTTTCCAACTGAAAGCCTGAAGCGGATTTTCATTATATCTGCATGCTTTGAACCTGTCATCCCCGCTGCTTGGCTTTTCCCCTGAACGTCGTTAACCACCAGCGGTCATTCACATCATTGTGGTCGTAGGGCGATAGCTCGCTGATGGCGGCAAGATAGTCTTCGGCCTGCGCCCAGACTGCCGGCGAGTCATCAAAGTAGACCGTGCGTAAAGTATGAATCATGGTCAGGCGTTGGTAGTCTTGCCAAGCATAGACGCGCGCGGTTTGCTTGGCGAAATAGTCCTCAACAATTGGCATCGCGGCTTGAACGTCATAATAGACGGCGCCGTACATATAGTTAGTGCCACTTTCCCACATGTTGGTGGCTGCCTCGCTGTTTGGCGCGGTTTTTGCCATCACTGCACTAATGAGGGCGGTATAGTACTTTTTCCTGATACTGTTGATGGCGAAGCCGAACGCCTCTGCATCCAGGGCGCTAACCTCGGTGATTGTTTCAAAGTAGCTGAGAATTTCGCCTTGGTCTTCCATGGTGAGGCTAGCAAATACGGGGTCGTCCTCTGGAAAAAGCGGGCTGTTTTGCCACTGTAGACTGGTTCTCAGCCCTTTAGCCAGCATCAGCCGCAACCCCCGCGGGAGACCGGTGATAGCCGCTTCAAATTGGCTCAGAACGGCTAGAATAGCTTCGCGGTTCTGCTGCGCGAGTGGTGCTCGCCCCATTAGCTCAAGTTCCGCGCGGTAGCGGTGAAAAAGGCTGAACTGATCGGTGGACATGCTGGCGGCGTAAAAAGGCAGGGCCAATTTTTCCAGTAAGGTCAATGTTTTGAGAAAGCCTAACTGCGTGCGGCCTTGTTCAAAGCGCGATTGCGTTGAGAGGTTCCAATCGCCCAACACTGCTTTCATGGTGAGACCCAGCTGCTTGCGGCGTTTCGCTAACATCGGCCCGGTTAACAGATCCTCATCCAACGAAAGCAGCCAATCCGCCGGGATCGTGGACTTCAGGTGAGGATGGTGATGGCTGGGGAGGCCTAGGTGGCTCTGATGCTGGAGCGCAAGCAAAAAGTCTGCCAGTGGTCTGGCGCCAATTTGCTTAAGCGCCGAAACCACTGGGGCAATGTCCTCTCCTCGCGCCAGTGCGACGAGTGCGCGCAACTGCGGGGCGACGTTGTTGAGAAAGGTGACCAGGGTCGGATCTTGAAGGATTCTGGAAAGATCGGTCGCAATCAGCGCATGGAGCTCAGGGTCGGCATTGGCCAGCGCTAAACTCCCGAGCAGCCAGAGGTTATAGTTTTGTTTACCTAGCTGTCGCCCTGTCAGCGCCGTGGCGCGCTGCCAGAGCAGCTTTTTTAGCTCGCTACTGGCAAAAGGCAAGGTCGCAACCATCAAAAATTCTTCGAGATTGTACCAGTTTGTCGGATCACCCAGTCGATCAGCCAATTCCTGCTCGAAGTGAGCCCCCAGCTGACGGGGACTATTAAGCGGTTCATCGAGCCAGGTACAGGCGGTTTGCACGAGTGCCGCTAGCACTTCTGGTAAAGTACCTTGCGCCAAGTATGCGGTCACGTTCTGCTTGACTTGGGCCCGGTCACCTAACACGAAATCGTTGAGGACACGTGGGAAAGTCCGCTGATGCTGGCGCAAAGCATCAGTGAGGTCGTTGCCATCCATGCCGATGTTGAACATGAGCTTAGCGGCAGCGTTCACGGAAATATCCGCTAAGCCCCGTTCAAAGCGGGAGACTGAGGCACTGCTTAAACCGCGCCCGGCCTGCCGGACGCCGATGCCACGGCTGGTGCGAAATTGCTGAAAATATTGACCCACCCATGTTTCCATCGCTAAGCTCCTTTTATGCGAGGCATTAATGATAGGTTAAGTATGCGCCGCCATGTCATGACGTTCAAGCCCGAGCCAATCGGTTTTTCCACTGCGAAACTTGTATTCAGGGGAGTGGCGCGATGATTTTAGCTTGCGTTTCTAGTCGACCATCGTTATCATTAACGGTGGTATACCAACTCATTTTATATTCAAAAAATGATTAGCTAATCAATTGAACAGATTTGAACGCGTTGGAGTTGCATATTCGCAACACCTCGATCGCGGTGAAAATCTGGCAAGAGATTGGCTATTTTTTATGCCAAAAATTTGGGGGATCAACATGAATCAATCAAGCTCAAAACAAGCGCAACGCGGCCAGTTGACGGCTTTGAAGCCAGGGGCTAATGGTAGCGAAACAACGGCGGTTAGTGTGGCCGCGGCACCAGAAGTGATGGCCCTACTGAATGAGCCGCAGCTGATAACAGTGTTAAAACTGATCATCAGTGAAGTCGCACCCTTGGATCAGGCCAGGAATGTGATTGAAGGCTTACCATTATTAAAGGCATTTCTAGATGGACCGCAGCTGGGCGGAACAATTTCGACTCGCACCACGCTTGCTTTTGCCACCGACAATCTTCATCGGCTCGTGGCAGCCCAGAAACAACGATTAACCAAAGGCATCGCGCGTGAGCTGGCTGCTAAGGCGACAGCCCAGCAAGAGCACGAAACGGCGCTTCAGGTTGAGCTAGAGGAACTCATGTTTAATCGGTTGGGTCATAAAACGCTGCGCCTCGACGCCATCCGCGTGGATGCCTCTCAGCAGTATCTAATCTATGATGCAGATTCGCCTGAGTTCACGGCGTTTCACTTTCAAGGGGCGCCACTTGATTTTGGTGCTCTGCTTGATGAGCAAGTGATGACGCCTTATCGTGAACATTTAAGCGCGTATAAGCGCTATCAAGACTATAAAAATGATTTCGAGCAGGCCCGCAGCTTCGCGCAGTACCAAATGGCGCAGCACGCACCGGCGGCAACCAGTAAACCAAATCTGAACGAGTACCTGCAAGATTTTTACCGGGAATGGAACGCTGGCCCTGATGGTCGGTTCGGTGCTTGGTTTGCGCAAATCAGCGACGTTCGGTTGCGGGCGAATTGGTACGAACTGGCGCAAAAAGAACCTGCTGACGCGACCCTGACCAGTTTTTATGAAGAATTAGACGAAACTAAAATCTATCATGACGGGGGCTCGCTTGGCACGCTGTTGGTGGATCGTCGACGCCAGCTAGCAACAGAGTTGGCAACGATTGAAACCAACTCGGCCGTCCACCCACTGATGGCAGCCTACCCGGAGCTCAGCGCCTCTGCCTTGGTCGAACATTATTTTGAGCCTTTGCAGGAGGAGAAATTGCTGCTCTGGTATCAAATGCGCACTTTGCATGAACGGTTGCGCGAAGCGGGTCGGTTAGGGCTGAACCTCATGCCAGCAGCACTGCAACAGGGCGAAAACCGGGTGAGTTTCTATACAGGGCTGATTGAGGCGCTTGAGGCCGGCCGGGCGGTTTCGTGGCAAGGCTTGCTGACGTGGATTCAAACCGATCAAGGCCGACGAGAATTGCCGAGCCTTAGCCAAGACGAGCCGCGGCACTTCGATGACCGGGAACGTGTCCAGCAATGTCGCCAATCCTGGTTAACCGGATGGCATTGTCCGGAGTTGGTGAGCGAGTTTTCGCCAGCAGGGGTTGAGGGCTTTAAGGAGCAGATTGAGGCCATGACGCAGGCGGCTACTGCGATCGCCAGCCCGGAGGCCACATTTGACCTAGTGGCAGAGGCTCAGGCCAAAATTCTGTCACTGCTTGCCTCGTTAGATGATTAGCCATGATCCCGATCATGAATCCACTGATTATGACCGAATCAGCCAAAGCTTAAGCCAGATTTGCGGTGCCCGATAAGGTGCCGCCTTTTTGTTGCTGCGGTTAATTTTCGTGGCGCCAGACTGCCGGCTCGACTGTGACTAGCAGCTTGGATGACCGACCATTAGGCTGGACTAGGGTGTGAATGGGACTAGTCGAATTTGCTTGTGAGCTCACAGAAAAAGACCTCATCATCGGCATGATGAGGTCCGAAAGTGGTGCCATTCCACTGATTTTGCTTCCCCGTGAGGCCGCTGCCATTCTGGGGTGACATTTTTTCAGTCGAAAGGGTCCGGGTCTATCAACCAGAGCCATAAAACTGCACTGTAGGATTTTTCCGCGAGTGAAAGACTAGGAGATAATATGCTCTCTGATACACTGATTGATGGCAGTCAGACGTTGGGTCGGCATGACTCGGTCGGGCAGTCGATTATAATACTTCACAAAAGCGTCGATGCTGGTGAAGCCCTCTGGTTCCGTAGCGAATTGGCCAAGCTCATCCAGGTGGTGATTCAAATCAACAATGGCGTTGGATTCACCATGCGGGTAAACATAAATCACAAAGCCATGCAGGTAAGGCGGAATCTTAAGATGTTGACTCAATAAGTCGTGCAACTGCTTTTTGGCTGTCCGTACCTGTTCAGTCGGATTGCTGTATCCGTGGCGCACCGTTAACGGCCGGTTTCCGTGGGCAATCAACGTATAAGGGACGGTTTGCTTCAACCTGCGAATCTCTGGTGGCAGAGCGGCTTCGACGAGCGGCCAGAATCTCTCACACTCAATTTTGAGCTGTTCATTGCAAACCTGGTGGTAAACCGTACCCGCCCAGTACTTCGTTTCGAGCATGAAAACTCCGCGGCGACTCGTGATGAGATGATCAATCTGCCGCACTGGCCCATTTGTGATGGGATGAAAGAACACATTGGCGAAAATCGTGATTCTGTCTTCCGAATTGACGACAGAGAGCCCTTTTAGGCGCTGATAGGTGAGATATTCACCACGGTTCGTGTAAGGCCGCTCCGCCATCAGCTTGCACCTCCTTTCTCGGTCGCCAACCTGATCTCGCTTCAACTATTCTGCTTGCAGAACGGTCGGTCCTTGGCCATCGCCGTACCAAGTGACACTAGCAGTGCTAGGGGTCAGTTCAGCTAATTTACCGGCGAGGGAATCAAAATCGATGGTCACGCTATCACCCGGGCGATATTTCAACGTGTTGTTTCTGATGTCCCAAAGTGCGTTCACTGCATCAGGCTCAAGCGTCGTGCCCATCAGTTTCGAAATTTGGCTAAGCGTCGATTGGTCGAGGTAGACGCCTTTGATCGTATCTTCAGTTCCTTCCCAACCTGTCATATGGATATAAAGATGATTGGTGAGTAGCTCACGGACATTAATGGCTTTAGGTTTGGGCATCTGCGCAAAGTCCTTGTTGATTTCGACACCGAATCCTGAGCTATCGTAGACGGATAGGTTTGCATGGTAGCCAGGTTTATCAAAACCCAAATCTTCATTACTGCCCGCAGAAGGATTGACCGTGAGATCATCTAAGTCGCTGGCCACGTTATCTAGCGCAGCTTTTTGTTCTCCGGTCAGGGCAATACCAGAATCGTAGTAAGTTTCAAACATATCCGGAAAACCAAGGCGCCCGAAAGAGGAGTAGCCATCAACCGTCTGCTTCTCGTTGGGAATTTTCTCCGCAGTTTCTTTGACCTTAATAATCGCCAGTACTGTCGCGGGATCAGCACCTTCTTGTTTTGCCAGGTAGGTGGCAATATTAGTCAGAAGCGTCGGTTTGTCCCAGTCCACGACTGGATGGTCTTCCGTCCCCACCAGTGACAGGGTAATGCCTTTGAAAATGGCCTTAGTTTTTTTCTGTTGGGCTTTTTCTTCAGCAGTCAGCTTTTTTGCTTTTTGACTCGCTGCTTTTGCATGTTTGGTTTGTGTTTTGTTTTTGACGCTGCTTTTAGATGCTGAAGAAGTGCCACTTTTTTTGCCTGCACAGCCGCTTAACATGAAGATGGCGCTCATCAACGCCAAGGCACTGATGAGAAGATGCCAAGTACTTTTTTTCATCGTGTGACTCGCTTTCTCTGGTATTGAATTGGCAGATGCTGGGTCTTTGTTCAAGTCAGAACCGATGGCTTGACTTGCCTCATCCCAGTTGATCCGCCATGAGCTTGATGTTACTGCACGTCACTCATGTCTTCTTCATTCAGGCGCTTCATATATAGGCTGTTGTCAGTCTTATCTGCGTTGGCTTCGAGCGCCTGTTCAATAACCTGCTGAACCGCGATAATATCCGCCTTGTTGAAGAACGGGACGCTTAGCGCGTAGGCAGTACCACTTTTTTCGATGAATAATTTGGTCAGGATGCCATTGGCAAACATCACCACCCCGATCACGGCTAGAATGATGCCTAACAGTGGCGAACTTGGCAGGGTGAAGATACCAAGAATGGCTAAGATGGCGCCCCAGAAGAACCGGCTGGCCTTGTAGGCCGTGGAGATTGATGCGCCCGAGATGTTATTGAGTGGAATCGTTTGCTTGTTCTGGCCGGCAGGAATGATGCCGAGCATGGTATTTTGCTCGGTAATGTGCACACCGCGGTAGTCGACTGAGATGCGCCCTTTGATGAAGAACAGAAAGACGCTGGCCGAGAACTCTTTATCGATCCATGAGCCATTGCGACTCTTTTTGACATTAACGACGGTGTTACCGTTCTGATTAATTTCTGGCATAATTACTTCCTCCAAGTGGTTTGATGAGTGAAATTAGGCAACAAAAAACCGGCCGATGAATAAGATTTCTAGAGGTTCAACAGGGTCTGTTACGAATATGCAACTCCTGTTTCCTTCTATTTATCTTAGTAGCCGGCCGGCTATCTTTTTTGATGAATAAGCATATTGATATATCGCCATTATCTTACTACAAAACTTTGCGAAGCAAAAGCATTTTATGGAAATATTTTTTCGCTAATTTGAGGGCAGTCATCTGCGACTGGTGATGAGCTAGCAAGGCCTCACAACATTTGTCTGAGGCTTAGCGTTGGCTACCAGTTAATCGGTCAGGGGTATTCCGATTAACGCATCACAGACCTGTGCTGGCGCTAACTTTTGATCAGAAGGGCTGGATTCGCATCGAGCTAGCCCCTAAGTTATAATGAAGCTTGCATAGCGCCGTGATTCGGCGCTGTTTTCATGAGCAGCCTGAGTGGTGACCGCTAGCTGCCCTCTCAATTCAAGTTTGCTCACCGAGAGCATGGAAACCCTTGGGATGAAAAGGAGTAATTTGCATGGCGAATATTCAATGGTTCCCCGGCCACATGGCTAAGGCGCGCAACCAAGTCCAAGAAAAACTGAAGCAAGTCGACCTAGTACTAGAAATTGTCGATGCGCGGGTGCCAGAAGCGAGCCGCAACCCGATGATGAATCAGATTGTCGGCCAAAAACCGCGGATCATGGTTTTAAATAAGAAGGATTTGGCTGATCCGAATAAAACCGCGCAATGGCTGGCATACTACCGGGCGCAAGGGGATGAAGCCATCGCGATTGACGCCCAGCATGCCAAGCGTCTCAATCAGATTCCACAACTGGCGCGGCAAATGATGGCCGCCAAAATAGAAAAGCAGAAGTCACGAGGCATTCGCAATCCGTCGCTGCGGGCGATGTGTATCGGTATCCCCAACGTGGGCAAATCGACGGTTCTTAATCGCCTGGTCAAGAAAAACATTGCGGTGGTCGGCAACCGTCCCGGTGTCACTAAAAATCAGCAATGGCTGAAAGCCGACGACACGCTGATGCTGCTGGACACCCCAGGGATTTTGTGGCCGAAATTCGAAGATGAGCTGGTTGGCGAGAAGCTGGCCTTGACTGGCGCGATTGCCGACACGGTGTTCCAAGAAGACGGGGTGGGGCTATTCGGCTTGACCTTCTTCCAGCGCGCTTATCCGGCGGCGTTGAAGCGGGCTTACCACCTGAATGACGAAGAAATGGCGCTGACGCCGGCCGATTTAATGGTGGTGTTGAGTCAAAAAATGGGCTTCGGTGAAACCTTCAACCGAGCGGCAGAACGGCTGATTTTCGATGCCCGGCAAGGCAAATTAGGCGCGTTCACGCTGGAAGTACCAGGTGATTTTGATGGCCACGCTGAGTGAATTAAAACAGCAGCTAGCGCAAGCCCCGACTGAGGCCTTGCTGGCAGCGCTGGCCGCCGATTCGCGGGTGGGCGCCCAAAATCTGCTCGCCCAATATGAACGCCGCCAGGCCGAGGCTGAAGCTGAAGCCGCCGATTTGGACTATCGCCGCCGTTATGAACGAGAGTTGTGGCCGCAGTATCCTCATATCGCTGGCATCGATGAAGTCGGGCGCGGGCCATTAGCCGGCCCAGTGGTCACTTGCGCGGTGATTTTACCCCATGATTGCGCGCTGCCGGTGAATGACTCGAAACAGCTCACCGCCCATGAACGTGAGCGGCTGTATCCGTTGATTATGTCTCAGGCTTTGGCAGTTAGCCTTGGCGTGGCGGACAATCATATGATTGATCGCGAAAACATTTATCATGCCACCGAACTGGCCATGGGGGAGGCAGCGACGCATTTGCGGGTGGCGCCAGACTTTTTACTGGTGGACGCCATGCACGTCCCAGTCCCGGTACCGCAGCGCAAACTGATTCACGGGGACGCCAATAGCATCAGCATCGCCGCTGCCAGCATTGTGGCCAAAGTGGTGCGTGATCGCCTGATGACGATGTATGACCAAATCTATCCAGGCTATGATTTGAAAGACAACAAAGGCTATGGCACGCAAAAACACTTGGCGGGTCTGGCCGAATATGGTGTGACTAAAATTCACCGCATGAGTTTTAGCCCGGTGCGAGAAGCTGCCAAACATTAAGTCGCGCATTGCGCGGCTTTTTTCGTAATCTAATGTTGCAGGGGGTGCGACATGGATTTACGTGAATTGGTTTACGTGTGGCATTTGGCGATGCATACCAAGGCTTGGCGACATGAGAATGAATTGTGGGCAGAAATCGAACGTCGCCAACTAAAGCTCAGTGATTCGGTCAAAACCGTGGCCGATTGGGGTCCGCTGGTGGCCATTCAGCCTTTTGTCCATGATGTCGCGTGGTTTCAACAAGCGCGGGAGAGCTATCGGGCGGTGCCAGTGTTGACGCGCTTTGATGCGAGCTATCCGCCGCGGCTGGCCGAAAGTAATCAGCCGCCGCTGGTCTTGTTTTATCGCGGGCGGCCAAGCCTGCTGCCGCGGCTAACGCTGGCGGTGGTTGGCGCGCGGACCGCTACGCGCTACACGCGCCAGGCGCTGGAACGGCTGGCCAATGAACTGCCGCCACTGGCAATTGTCAGTGGCTTGGCGGCTGGGGCTGACACGTTTGCTTTGGAGATGGCCTTGAGTCACGGTTGGCCGACGATAGCGGTCATTGCTAATGGCATGGACCGGGTTTATCCGGCGAGCAATCTTGAACTGCAGGCGCGGATTGCCGAGGAAGGCTTGCTACTTTCAGAGTATCCAGCCGAAGTTTGGCCGGCGCCGTATCGTTTCGTGGCCCGCAATCGCATCATTGCCGGGCTGGCGCATGGGGTGTTGGTCACCGAGGCCGCGCGGAAAAGTGGCAGTTTGATTACGGCCAATTATGCCCTGCAGAATAATCGGGAAGTCTTTGCGCTGCCGAATCGGATGGGCGAGGCGCTCGGGACCGGCACGAATGAGCTACTTCAAGTCGGTGCCAAATTGGTGCAATCCGGCGCTGATATTATGGAAGAGTTGCAGTTTTTCCCCTAGACAGGCATAGTTAAAGCAAGGCTAGCGGATGAGGTCATCCGCCGTTTTTTTGCCAAGGCCGGGTTTAGGCACTTGTCGATCCCCGCCGGCTTTATTTGACAAACATAAAATGTATAGAATATGATAGCTGTTGTTTTTGGGCAGCTGCCCAATGAAAGGGGGGCGCACATGACCGCCAAGAATTTGGTCATCGTGGAATCGCCAGCTAAAGCTAAAACTATTGAGAAATATCTAGGGCGCAATTATAAGGTGGTTGCGAGTCTGGGGCACATTCGGGATCTACCGAAGAGTCAGATGGGCATCGACTTTGAGCACAACTATGAACCCAAGTATATTTCGATTCGCGGCAAAGGCGATGTGATCAAGGAGCTCAAGAAGAACGCCAAGAAAGCGGATCACATCTACCTGGCGGCTGACCCGGACCGTGAAGGGGAAGCCATCGCGTGGCATGTGAGCCATATTTTGAATCTTGATCCTAAAGATAAAAACCGCGTCGTCTTCAATGAAATCACGAAAGATGCCGTCAAAAATGCGTTCAAGACGCCGCGTAGCATTGACATGAATTTGGTGGATGCGCAGCAGGCACGCCGAATTTTGGACCGTTTGGTGGGTTATTCCATCAGTCCACTGCTTTGGGCGAAGGTCAAAAAAGGCCTGAGTGCCGGCCGCGTGCAGTCGGTGGCACTGAAGCTGATCATCGACCGCGAAAATGAAATTCGTAATTTTAAACCAGAAGAATACTGGAGCTTGGATGCCGAATTCAAAAAAGGCGCCAGCAAAAAGTTCGCGGCCAGTTTCTATGGCCTGAACGGCAAGAAAATGGCTCTGCCGAACAATGATAAGGTGCAAGAAGTCCTGCGCGGCATCAACAAGAAGCAGCCATTTACCATTACCAATGTGGTGAAGAAGGAACGCAAACGGTTCCCAGCCCCGCCATTTACCACCAGTTCCCTGCAGCAGGAAGCCAACCGGAAGCTCGGGTTCCCGACCCGTAAAACCATGATGCTGGCCCAGCAGTTGTATGAAGGCATCAACTTAGGCGGTAAGCTCGGGACGGTCGGGCTCATCACCTATATGCGGACGGACTCAACGCGTGTGTCCAATGTCGCCAAAACCGAAACCTCGCACTTCATCCATGAAGCCTATGGTGAAGCTTACGCGGCTGTGAAAATCCGCCAGGGCAAGCTTCAAGAAGGCGCCCAAGACGCCCATGAAGCGATTCGTCCTACCAGCACGATGCGGACGCCAGAGCAAATGGAAAAGGTGCTGAACAAGGACCAGATGAAACTTTACCGTTTGATCTGGAGCCGGTTTGTCGCCAGCGAAATGACACCGGCGGTGATCAACACGGTGCAGGTTACCCTCGAACAAAACGGTGCGACCTTCCGTGCCAACGGGAGTCAGACCAAATTCGCTGGCTTCACCAAGCTCTATGTCTCCAGCCGCGATGAAGAAGCCAAGGATAACCTGTTGCCAGAGCTAGCCATCGGGGATGAAGCCACCCTGGTCAAAACCGACCCGGCGCAGCACTTTACCCAGCCACCGGCCCGCTATTCAGAAGCGAACTTGGTCAAGGCCTTGGAAGAAAATGGCGTCGGGCGGCCAAGTACCTATGCGCCAACCATCGAAACCATTAAGAAGCGGTACTACGTTAAAATGACCGCCCGCCGTTTCGAACCGACGGAATTAGGCGAGATTGTCAATGACCTGATCAATGAATTTTTCCCTGACATCGTGAACATCAAATTCACTGCCACGGTTGAATCCGAGCTTGATAGCATTGAAACCGGCAAAACGGATTGGGTCAAGGTTATCGATCAGTTCTACCAGCCTTTTGCCAAAGAAGTGGAATCCGCTGAAAAAGGCATTGAGAAGGTGCAAATCAAAGACGAACCTGCTGGCTTTGACTGTGACATCTGCGGCGCCCCAATGGTGATCAAGCTGGGCCGCTTCGGCAAGTTCTACGCCTGCTCGCGGTTCCCAGAATGTCGCAACACCAAGGCCATCGTCAAAGAAATCGGCGTCATTTGTCCGAAGTGTGGCAAAGGCCAAGTGGTCGAACGTAAATCCAAGCGCAATCGCACCTTCTACGGCTGCTCGCGCTACCCAGATTGTGATTTTGTTTCCTGGGATAAACCCGTCGGCCGCGATTGCCCGAAGTGCGGGCATTTCTTGGTCGAAAAGCGCAGCCGCGGTAAGGTCCAAATCGTCTGCCCAAATGGTGACTACAAAGAAGAAACTGTGAAGGCCTAGTCGCGCGGCGACCAAGCTGGTGCAACGAACGCCGCGCAATGCGGCGTTTTTTTGAAAAGGCAGTGAACGAAGGCGCACTTAGCTAATCACTCAAGCGTTGCCTTCGTGAGCGCAACTGGAGCAGGCTGCGGCGCTAGGCGCTTTGAGCCTGAAACAAACGACTATTTTTTCTCATGACCTACTCAAGGAGGAATTCTCATGCCAACAGTCAACGTTGTCGGGGCCGGGCTAGCCGGCAGTGAAGCGGCATGGCAGATTGCCAAGCGCGGGGTGGACGTCAAGCTCTACGAAATGCGGCCGCAAACTTCAACGCCGGCGCATCATACGGCGCAATTTGCTGAGCTGGTATGTACGAACTCGCTGCGGGCGAATGCCGTCACCAATGCCGTGGGCCTGCTGAAAGAGGAAATGCGCCGGCTAGATTCAATTATTATGAGCAGCGCAGATGCTAACGCCGTGCCGGCTGGCGGGGCCTTGGCCGTCGATCGCGACCCGTTCAGTGCTGAAATCACGGCCAAACTGCGCCAGCATCCCCGCATCCAGGTGATGCCAGAGGAATGTGAGACTTTCCCTGAAGGCATCACCGTGGTGGCAACCGGGCCGCTGACCGCGCCGACTTTGGCGGGCCAAATTGCGGCACTGAATGGCGAGGAAGGCTTGCACTTTTTCGATGCCGCGGCCCCCATTATTGACGCGGCTTCAATCAATACCGAGATTGCCTTTAAGCAGTCGCGTTATGATAATGGCGAGGCGGCTTACTACAATTGCCCGATGAATCGCGATGAATTTTACGCGTTCCAGGATGCCTTGCTGCATGCGGAAGTCGCTGAGGGGCATGAATTCGAAAATCTGAAGGTCTTTGAAGGTTGCATGCCGGTCGAAGTGATGGCTCAGCGTGGCAGCCGCACCTTGCTGTTTGGCCCGCTCAAACCGGTAGGCATCATCGATCCGCGCACCGGCAAGCAGCCGTTTGCCGTGGTGCAGCTGCGCCAAGACAATGCAGCGGCGTCACTTTATAACATGGTGGGCTTCCAAACGCATCTCAAATGGGGCGAGCAAAAGCGCGTGTTCCGCATGATTCCTGGCTTGGAAAACGCCGAAATCGTGCGCTATGGCGTCATGCATCGCAATACGTACATGAATTCGCCACTGGTCCTGAGCGCCACTTATGAGAGTCGCAAGCAGGATGGCCTGTTTTTCGCCGGGCAAATGACCGGCGTGGAGGGTTACGTGGAATCAGCCGGTAGCGGGTTAATTGCTGGCATCAATGCCGCCCGGAAAGCCTTAGGGCAGCCGCTGGTGGCCTTCCCCGCGGAAACCGCGATTGGGGCAATGGCCCATTACATCACGCATACCAGCCCTCGGCATTTTCAACCGATGAATGCGAACTTTGGCATTATGCCTACGCTGGACGTTCCTATCAAAAACAAACTCGCCCGTAATCAGGCCTACGCCGATCGCGCTTTGGCGGCTTTACCGCTAGACGCATAACCGCGCAGTTCTAGGCAGACCATCCCTCAAGCTGAGGTCATGGTCTGCCTTTTTTGGTCCTTGCGGCTCGGCTTTTAACAGCTGCGCCATTGTGATACCGTAAGGCTAGGAGGTGAGCGGATGGCTGAGGAAACCGAATTTTTGCAGTACTTGGCTGTGGAACGGCACTATTCGCCGGAAACCCAAAAGGCCTACCAAGAAGACATCAACGATTTTCGCCAGTTTCTGACGACCAGTGGCAGCTTCAAAGGCTTTGCCAAAGTCGATCGCCTTGATGTCCAAACTTACCTGTCGGCGCTGGCGGACCGCAACTTGGCGCGCAGCTCGGTGGCGCGAAAAATGAGCAGTTTGCGTAGTTTCTACCGGTATCTGATTCGCGTTGGTCAAGCGCAAGTGGATCCGTTTGAACTCGTGGAAACTCGCAAGTCGCATCACCATCTGCCCAGCTTTTTCTACGAAGCCGAGATTCAGGAGTTGTTCACTACGGTAGCAGGCAACCAGCCGCTTGATTTGCGCAACAGCGCTTTGCTGGAAGTGTTGTATGGCACGGGTATCCGGGTATCTGAGTGTGCCAACTTGACGCTGGCGCAAATCGATTTTGACCTTGAAGTGATGCTGATTCACGGCAAGGGCAACAAGGATCGTTATGTCCCTTTTGGATCGTATGCCAAAACCGCGTTGCAGCGGTATCTCAAAACGGCGCGGCCAACGCTGATAGCGAAAGTTGCGACCCATCAGCGGGTGTTTGTGAACCAACATGGCCGGCCACTTACGGCGCGGGGGATTGAGTACATTCTCGATCAGTTGATCAAGCAAACCAGCCTCACCGCCGATATTCATCCCCACATGCTGCGGCACAGCTTCGCGACGCACATGCTTAACCACGGCGCGGATTTGCGCACAGTGCAGGAGCTGCTGGGGCATGCGAGCCTGTCGACGACCCAGATTTACACCCACATGACCACCGACCATTTGAAAAGTGATTACATGAAGTATTTTCCCAAGCACAATTAGCACTTAACCGATTTCAGTGCTAATAATCAGTCAAAAGACCGATGCCGGCTAGCATTCAGACCGGTACACTACAAGGTATTCTCAAGCAGTCGCACGTTAGTAAAGGAGCACATACTTATGACAACAATTGCAGCAGTGCGTAAAAATGGCCACACCGCCATCGCCGGTGACGGCCAAGTGACGTTAGGCGAAAAAGTGATCATGAAAGGCAACGCGCAGAAAATTCGGCGCATCTATAACGGCCAAGTCGTGATTGGTTTTGCCGGCGGCGTGGCGGATGCCATCACCTTGGAAGACTGGTTGGAAAAGAAGCTGGAAACTCATGCTGGTAATCTTCGCCGCTCTGCGGTGGCGCTCGCCCAAGACTGGCGCAAAGACCCAACCTTGCAGAAGCTGCAGGCCGAGTTGATTGCCATGGACAAGGACGATTTGTTACTGATTTCGGGGCAAGGCGAAGTGATTGAACCGGACCAAGATGTCGTGGCAATCGGCTCAGGCGGCAATTACGCCCAGGCCGCCGCAATTGCGATGCTACGGCATACGCAAATGAGCGCGGAGAATATCGCTAAGGAGGCGATCGAAATCGCCTCAAACATCGATATTTTTACCAACCAAAATATTCGCGTCGAAAGTTTCTAAGGAGGGCCCGCTATGTCAGTGAAAACACCAAAAGAAATTGTGGCTCAGCTCGATCAATATGTCATTGGGCAAGATGAAGCCAAGCGCGCCGTGGCGGTGGCCTTATACAACCGGCACCGCCGAATGGAACTGCCAGAGCAGATGCAGCAAGATATCACGCCAAAGAACCTGCTGATGATTGGGCCAACCGGGGTGGGGAAAACTGAAATTGCCCGCCGGCTGGCCAAAGTCGTCAACGCCCCGTTTGTCAAAGTCGAAGCGACTAAGTTCACCGAAGTCGGTTATGTCGGTCGGGATGTAGAGTCCATGGTGCGCGACCTTGCTGACGTTGCGGTAGCGATGGAAGAAGCGCAGGCCTTTGCCGCCGTCCGCGGCCGCGCCCAGCGCCAAGCCGATAAGCGCCTGGTCCGTTTGCTGGTGCCGGCAATCAAGAAAGAAAAGAAAAACACCAATCCGATGGCCGATATGATGAGCATGCTGCAAAACATGCAAAACGGTCAGATGCCGCAGCCGCAGCAGGAAGATGGTGAGCTCACCGATGAAATTCGCAACCAGCGCCTGACTGTAGCTGAGCAGCTTGAGCAAGGCTTGCTGGAAGACCGGGAAATCACCGTTGCCGTCGAGGATGAGAAAAAAGGTAACGGCATGGGCGATATGTACGGCCAAATGGGCATCGACCTTTCCGACATGATGGGGTCCATGATGCCCAAGAAGAAAGTACAGCGCACGATGACCGTGAAAGAAGCGCGAGAAGTCTTCATTCGCGAGGAAAGTAGTAAGCTGGTCAACCACGCGGATATCTACCACAACGCGATTCGCCAAGCCGAGGACAACGGGATTATTTTCATCGATGAAATTGACAAAATCGCTGCCGGCAACAAGCAATCCGCCGGGGAGGTTTCCCGTGAAGGGGTGCAGCGCGACATTTTGCCGATTGTTGAAGGCTCACAAGTGTCCACCAAGTATGGTCCGCTGAACACCGAGCATGTCCTGTTCATCGGCTCCGGGGCGTTTGCCACAGCCAAGCCTTCCGATTTGATCGCCGAGCTGCAAGGGCGTTTCCCGATTCGGGTGGAGCTGAAGGATCTGACCAAGGATGACTTTGTGCGGATCTTGACCGAGCCCGACAATGCGCTGGTGAAGCAGTACATGGCGCTGATTGGGACTGATGGCGTGAAAATCACCTTCACCCAAGAGGCGATTGACCGCATTGCCGAAATCGCCATTGACGTCAACCGCGACACCGACAACATCGGGGCCCGGCGCCTAGCCACGATTTTGGAGAAGTTGCTGGAAGACATTTTGTACGAAGGGCCTGACATGCAAATGGGTGATATCACCATCACCGAAAAGTATGTCAATGACAAGGTTGGCGATATTGCCGCCGACAAGAACATGACGCGGTACATTTTGTAACCATGGGTCGACCTCAGCGCCCCTGCCTCGGCAGGGGCTTTGGTCTAGCCCAAAATTTAGGCGTGGAGTTTGAACCTGAAGCGCTATCATGGTATAAATGGACACGTTGACCGCGGAAGCGGTAATTCTGGAAATAAAAGGAATGAGCAAATATGGCAACGCTGACCAATGATTTTTTGACGGTTACCATCAGCGAGCACGGCGCTGAAGTGACCAGTATCATCAACAACCACACCGATCAGGAATATATCTGGCAAGCGGATCCCAAAGTTTGGAAACGCCACGCCCCAGTATTGTTCCCGATTGTCGGGGCCTTGAAGAATAACGAGTACCGCTATGATGGTCAGACTTACCACATGAACCAGCATGGCTTCGCCCGGGATCGCGATTTCACCGTGGAGGCGCAATCCGATAAGCAAGTGACCATGGTGCTGAAAGATGACGCCGAAAGCCGCAAAGTGTATCCTTTCGCCTTTGTCCTGAAGCTGATTTTCACCTTGGAAAACAACGGCTTGACCGTGACGTACCATGTCGAAAATCCTGCGGCTGAGGCACCGCTGTACTTCTCCATTGGCGGTCACCCGGGCTTCAACATCCCGGTGACGCCAGACACCAAGTTCGAGGATTACTTCTTGGCTTTTCAGCCGCTGAAGTCGCGTGTGCAGGTACCACTGATTGCCGGTGAAGGTATCGATTACAAGCACCGCACCTTGGCCGCCACCGATGCCAATTTGCAGCTCAACCATGAGTTCTTTGAGCAAGACGCGGTGATTTACGAACTCAACGGTCGCTCTGCCTTCTCCCTGCGCTCAGATAAAACCCGCCATGGCGTGATGCTGACGACAACCGATGCGCCGTTTATCGGCGTCTGGAGTCCATATCCCACCGAAGGAAATTTCGTCTGCTTGGAACCATGGTGGGGCATTGCCGACACCACTGATGCCACTGGCGATTTAACCGAGAAGCTGGGCATCAACAAACTGGAACCAAATGAGATTTTCGATCATAGCTATTTGATCGAAATCTTCTAAACCTAAAAAAGGCGCTGCCTTCAGCCCGTGTGGGTCTGAAGGCAACGCTTTTTGCGTGCAAGTTATTGGCGTTTGCGGCGCAGGTATTGGCCCAGGCCAAAGGGCACCATGTTTTCGGTGCCAGCCTTGATGCGGGCGAAGTTGGCGCGGTGGCGCACCATAATCACCAGCCACACCACCGTAGCAACGGCAGTTAAGATCCAGTCATGGAAAAACAACGAGCCCAGTACCACCAAGGTCATCCCCAAAGTGGAGGCGACGCTGACCATGCTGGTAAGCAGCACCAGACTGAGGAAGACCGCACAGCAGAAGAGGAAAAACACGGGATTGTAGGCCAGCGCAATCCCAGCAGAGGTGGCGACGGCTTTACCGCCTTTAAAGCCGATGAACACCGAGCAGGTATGGCCAAACACCGCCGCCAACCCGACAATCAAGACCCACCAGTGCGGCGTGATGCCAAAGAAGGCTGGCAGCGATGCGCCGAGGGTCCCTTTGAGAATATCCATTACTAGGACAATCGATCCGCCCACCGGCCCGAGGACGCGGTAGGCGTTGGTGGTGCCAATGTTGTGGGAGCCGGCGGTGCGGATATCTTGATGGAAGAACAACTGGCCGACCCAGACACCGCTGGGTATCGAGCCAATGAGATAAGCGAGGATGAAACAAAAAACAAGGGTCATGGGTAAGTCCTTTCTGTGCGCAAGGTCGAAACGACTGCGCAAGATGATGGCAAAACTGCCGCCCAGGTGCCGGCCGAAGCCAGCGTAATCAGTGCTTCCAGTTTACCATTTTTTGACCAAAGCGGGAATCTTGCGTAAAATAGATTGTCCGAACATTTATTCGGGTGTGGCCCCAAAGGAAAGTGCTAGGCAGATCATCAAGCTAAAAGCGTCTTCGTTCGCAGCCTGATAGTTGTGCTCACGAAGACAACGCTCGAGCAGCTTGATCGGCCTGTAGTGCGGAGCACGTACAGGCTGACATGCGGCAGCAGCTACGCATCAGGTCTCGCCGTCAAAGGACGACGGCAATGCCTGATGCTAGGCTACCTGTCGAGCTAAAAGCGGCCAACCTTCGCAGCCTGGATAAAATTCCCTTTCACCTAGGCCTTGGTCTGGTGTATTGTAATTGGAGTTGCACGAAAAAGGAGTAAACAATGGCGAAAGCAAGTGAAACATACACCGATTCATCAATTCAGGTGCTGCATGGCTTGGAGGCTGTGCGCAAGCGGCCGGGGATGTATATTGGGTCGACCGATGCCCGCGGCTTGCACCATCTCGTTTATGAAATCGTCGATAACTCAGTCGATGAAGCACTGGCTGGGTATGGCGACAAAATCGCGGTGACCATTCATCAAGATAATTCGATTACCGTTCAAGATCATGGCCGCGGTATGCCGACAGGGATGCACGCGTCGGGCAAACCGACCATCGAAGTCATCTTAACCGTGCTACATGCCGGCGGGAAATTTGATCAAAATTCTTATAAAACCTCTGGCGGCTTGCACGGGGTTGGCTCTTCCGTCGTGAACGCCCTGAGCGAATCGCTGACGGTGCGGGTCGTGCGCGATAAGCACGGCTTCGAGGAGCATTTCATTAATGGCGGCCATCCCGATGGCGGGCTCCAGAAGCTCGGGAAAATCAACGAGCCCAACGGCACGATGATTACCTTCAAGCCAGATCCGACGATTTTCCAAACCACGACGTATAACTTCGATACGCTGGCGGAACGGTTGCGCGAATCGGCCTTTTTGCTGAAGAACATTATCTTCACCTTAACCGATGAACGCACCGGCCGCGCGGAAACCTACCACTATCCAGATGGCCTGGTCAGTTTCGTGAAGTACCTCAATGAGGATCGCGATACCGTCAGTCCAGTCTTCAACTTCGAAGGCACTAAAGATGGCATTGTGGTCGACTTCGCGGGTCAATACAATGATGGCTATTCGGAAAATACCATTAGCTTCGTGAATAACGTCCGCACCGGTGACGGCGGTACCCATGAAGTGGGGATGCGCAGCGCGATCACCCGCGCCTTTAATGATTTTGCCCGTAAAGTGAACCTACTGAAGGACAAAGATAAGAACCTCGAAGGCTCCGACGTCCGCGAAGGGTTGGCGGCGGTGCTGTCGGTGCGGATTCCGGAAGAAATCCTGCAGTTTGAAGGTCAAACCAAAGGCAAACTCGGCACCCCGCAAGCGCGGACGGTAGTCGACAATGTCCTTTACGAAAAAATGAGCTTCTGGCTGATGGAAGGCGGCGACGAGGCCCAAGAGCTCGTGCGTAAAGCTGTCCGCGCCCGCGAAGCGCGCGAAGCGGCCCGCAAAGCCCGCGATGATTCGCGGACCGGTAAGCGCAAGAAGAAGGATCAAGGCCTGCTATCAGGCAAGCTCACCCCGGCGCAAAGCAAAAATGCGGCTAAAAACGAGCTGTACTTGGTCGAAGGGGATTCCGCTGGCGGCTCCGCCAAGCAAGGCCGCGACCGCAAATTCCAAGCCATTTTGCCGCTGCGAGGGAAAGTGCTGAACACCCAAAAGGCCAAGTTGCAGGACATCGTCAAAAACGAAGAAATCAACACGATGATTTACACCATCGGCGCTGGCGTCGGTGCTGAATTTGACGTTAAGCAAAGTAATTACGACAAAATCATTATCATGACCGATGCGGATACCGATGGGGCCCACATCCAGATTTTGCTGCTGACGTTCTTCTATCGTTACATGCGGCCGCTGATGGATGCCGGCAAGGTTTACATCGCTTTGCCGCCGCTGTACCGGCTGCAAAAAGGGAAAGGCGCCAATGTCAAAATTGCCTATGCCTGGACCGACGAAGAGTTGGAAAAAGAAACCCAGAAAATGGGTAAAGGCTACACGTTGACCCGGTTCAAAGGGTTGGGTGAAATGAACGCCGATCAGCTCTGGGAAACCACCATGAATCCGGAGACCCGCACCCTGATTCGCGTCCACGTGGAAGACGGCGCCCTAGCCGAACGGCGGGTGACTACCTTGATGGGTGACCGCGTCGAACCGCGGCGGGAATGGATTGAATCCAATGTCGATTTTGACATGGATGAAGAAGGTTCCATCATGGAAACCAAGACTTCTGATCACAGCGACATGCAGTTCGGGGTCAACCAAATCAAGAAACAGCTGACGAAGAAGGGTAAATAAATGGCAAACCATATTCAAGAAATGGCGTTAGAAGACGTCATGGGTGAGCGCTTCGGCCGCTATTCCAAATACATCATTCAAGAGCGGGCCTTGCCCGACGTGCGCGACGGTTTGAAGCCGGTGCAACGCCGCATTTTGTTCGCCATGAATCAAGATGGCAACACGTTTGACAAAGGCTTTCGCAAGTCCGCTAAATCGGTCGGGAATGTCATGGGTAATTTTCACCCCCATGGCGACTCCTCGATTTATGAAGCGATGGTGCGCCTGAGCCAAGATTGGAAGCTGGAAGAGCCGCTGATTGAAATGCACGGGAACAACGGCTCGATGGACGGTGATCCGCCCGCAGCCATGCGGTATACCGAAGCGCGCCTGGCCAAGATTTCCGGCGAGCTGCTCAAGGATATCGACAAAGATACCGTCGACATGGTGCTGAATTTCGATGACACCACCGAAGAGCCGACCGTGCTGCCGGCCGCCTTTCCCAATCTGCTGGTCAATGGTGCTACCGGGATTTCTGCCGGTTACGCCACTGACATTCCGCCGCATAACTTGCGGGAAGTGATCAACGCACTGCTGAAGCTGATGAAACAGCCTGATGCCAGCTTGAGCGATTTGATGCAGTTCGTGCAAGGGCCAGACTTCCCAACCGGCGGCATCATCCAAGGGCTCGCCGGCATTCGCCAGGCTTATGAAACCGGCCGCGGCAAAATTGTCGTGCGGGCGCGGACCCATACCGAAGATATGCGCGGTGGTAAGCAGCAAATCGTCATCACCGAGCTGCCATACGAAGTCAACAAGGCCCAGCTAGTCAAGAAAATCGATGAACTGCGGCTAGCTAAGAAGGTTGATGGCATTGCGGAAATTCGCGATGAAAGTGACCGCTTTGGCCTGTCTGTGGTGATTGAGCTCAAGAAAGAGGCCAATGCAGACGGCATTTTAACGTATCTGTTCAAAAACACGGACCTGCAAATCAACTACAACTTCAACATGGTCGCCATTGCGGACATGAAGCCTAAGCAGTTGGGCCTCAAGCCGATGCTGGAAGCCTACTTGAAGCACCGCCGGAATGTGATTACTCGGCGCACGGAATACGACCTGAAAAAGGCTGAAGCCCGGCAGCACATTGTTGAAGGCTTGATCAAGATGATTTCGATTTTGGATCAGGTCATCAAGGTCATTCGCGGAAGTGAAAACAAGGCCGATGCCAAGCAGAACCTGGTCAAGCAGTTTGACTTTAGCATTGAACAAGCGGAAGCCATTGTTTCCTTACAACTGTACCGGTTAACCAACACGGATATCACCGCGCTGGAGGCGGAAGCCGCGGAACTGGCGAAAAATATCGCCCACTACCATGATATTTTGACCCATGAGGCCACCCGCGATGCCGTTATCGAAAGTGAACTGGTCACCATTGCCAAGACTTACGGCAAAGACCGGCGCTCAACCATTCAAGCGGAAATCGAACAGCTGGAAGTTGACACCACGGTCACCGTCGCAGATGAACAAGTGATGGTGATGGTGTCGCGCGATGGCTACATGAAGCGTAGTTCGCTGCGCAGCTATCAAGCCGTCGATCCAGCCGACAACGGGCTGAAGACCAACGACTTCCCTGTGTTCCAGCAGGAAATGAGCACCTTGGCGCATTTGTACATGTTCACCAGTGCCGGCAATGTGATTTACCGGCCGGTGCATGAGCTGGAGGATACCCGCTGGAAAGATGCTGGTGAGCATCTATCCCAAGCGGTGGGGATCAACTCCGAAGAAACCGTGATTGCGGCCTTTGGGTTTGATGCGCTGACTGAACCAGGCAACTTTGTTCTGGGTTCTTCAGACGGCTACATCAAGCAAACCGCCTTGGCAGACCTCCAACCGCAGCGCGGCTACAAGAACCGAGCGATGGTGGGGATGAAGCTCAAGGACGACTCAGCCGTGGTCACGAATGCTTACTTTGTTGCCCCAGACAGTCAGCAAACTGTCACCGCCGTCACCTACCAGGCCTATGGTCAGCAGTTCCCGCTGAGCGAAGTCAGTGTGATTGGGGCCCGGGCCACCGGGGTCAAGAGCATGGCGCTGAAAGCCGGGGACCATGTGGTGAGTTACGTTTTGGCCGATGATCCGGAGAAGACGGAAATTGGCATTTTGACCCAACGCGGTGCCTTCAAAAAGATGAAACTCCAGGAACTCGGCATTGGGGCGCGCGCTCGGCGCGGTCTGATGGTGCTCCGCGAGCTGAAGCGTGATCCGCATCGCATTGTCGCGATGACGCTGGTTGACGACAACACGCAACTGACGATTGTCACGGCCAAGGATAAACAAGTCACCTTGAACCCAAGTGACTATCCAGACGGTGATCGCTATTCCAATGGCTCATTTGTGCTCGATACAGATACGGTCGGCGAGCCGAAATTTGTCCATCGCGACCAGATTTTAGAACTACCGGCAGAAAATTAATTTAAAATAATTCTTAAGAGGCCCGAATAATCGGGCCTTTTTTGCATTCTGTTGTAATACAGATTCGTGATTACTGTTCCATAAAAAATAGCGACAGTGAGGGGCCAAAACCTTGATAAATCAACATTTTGCCCAAAAAAGATAGTGAAATTATTAGCAAAGTTAGTGACAAATCCTTGAAGAAGATATGCCTTTCATTGCCTTAAGCGCGGGAAAGAAAGTGCTTGCATAGCACTTGTGACGTGTTATACTAAGACTGTAAAATCTGTGATAAGGAATTCAACTATAGGAGGCTATCCAGATGAAGCAGTTAGACAAGACAGACATCAAAACCTACTGGGATGGTTTTAATGCTGGGGACTGGCAATATGAAATTAACGTACGTGATTTCATCCAAAAGAACCTGACCCAATATGATGGCGACGAATCATTCCTCGCCGGCCCAACCGAAGCCACCACGATCTTGAACAATCAGGTGTTGAACCTGAAGAAGCAAGAACGTGAAGCTGGCGGTGTGCTTGATGCCGACACCAAAGTGGTTGCTACGGTCACTTCACACGGCCCTGGCTATCTGAACAAGGATCTTGAAAAGATCGTTGGCCTGCAAACCGACAAGCCATTCAAACGTGCGTTCATGCCATTTGGTGGGATTCGCATGGCGGAAGACGCTTTGAAGTCCTACGGCTACCAACCAGATCCAGAAATGCACAAGATCTTCACCGAATATCACAAGACCCATAACCAAGGTGTCTTCGATGTTTACACCCCTGATATGCGTAAGGCTCGTCACTACAAGATTGTCACTGGCTTGCCAGATGCTTATGCTCGTGGCCGGATTGTGGCTGACTTCCCACGGATCGCCATCTATGGGATTGACAAGTTGATGGCTGACAAGGCTGCCGACTTTGCTAACATCGGTGACGGCGAAATGACCGACGATGTCATCCGCCTGCGTGAACAGGTTTCTGATCAGTACCGTGCTTTGAACGACATGAAGAAGATGGCTGCTAGCTATGGCTACGACATCTCCAAGCCTGCGACCAACGCTCAAGAAGCTGTTCAATGGATTTACTTCGGCTACTTGGCAGCGGTTAAGACCCAAAACGGGGCCGCAATGTCCGTTGGCCGGATTGACACCACCATCGATGCCTTCATCGAACGTGACTTCAAGCGCGGTCTGCTCGACGAAAGCCAAGCGCAAGAATTGATCGATCACTTAGTTATGAAGCTGCGCATGGTGCGCTTCATCCGGACCGAAGAATACAACTCCCTGTTCTCAGGCGACCCAATCTGGGCAACGCTGTCCTTGGGTGGGGTCGGCTTCGATGGCCGTCACCACATTACCAAGACGGCCTTCCGGTTCCTGAAGACCCTCGACAACATGGGTGCTGCGCCAGAACCAAACATCACCTTGCTGTGGGACGAGAAGCTGCCTGAAGGCTTCAAGCGCTACGCAACGGAAGTCTCCATTACCAGTTCCACCATCCAGTACGAAAACGACTCCTTGATGCGGACCGAATGGGGCACGGACTACTACGGCATCGCGTGCTGTGTTTCCGCTCAACCAATCCAAGACGGCGTTCAGTTCTTTGGCGCTCGTGCTAACTTGGCTAAGGCCATCCTTTATGCCATCAATGGTGGGATGGACGAAATCGGCGAAACTCAGGTTGGTCCTGAAACCGAACCAATTTCATCAGACGTCATTGACTACGACGAATTCATGAAGAAGTTCGATGTCCAAGCATCCTGGCTGGCTGATGTTTATGTCAACGCTTTGAACGCCATTCAGTACATGCACGACAAGTACTACTACGAATCCGCTCAATTGGCATTGAAGAACACACATCTGGACTACACCTTCGCCACTGGGATTTCCGGCTTCTCCCATGCGGTTGACTCCATTTCTGCTATCAAGTACGGCAAGGTTCACCCAGTTCGCGACGAAAAGGGTGTTGCCATCGACTTCAAGGCTGAAAACGAAGACTACCCACGTTACGGGAACAACGACAATCGGGCCGACTCCATTGCTAAGTGGCTCATCAAGTACTTCTACAACAAGATGAACACGCATCACCTGTATCACAACGCTAAGCTTTCGACCTCTGTTTTGACCATTACCTCCAACGTGGTTTATGGGAAGAACACCGGTACCACACCTAACGGCCGTCAAAAAGGCGAACCATTCTCACCTGGTGCTAACCCAGCTTACGGCGCTGAAAAGAACGGGGCTTTGGCATCCTTAATGTCCACTGCGAAGATTCCATATCACTACGCAACAGACGGGATTTCCAATACCTTCGGCGTAACGCCTAACACCCTGGGCCATGATGATGAAACCCGCAAGGATACGCTGGTTCACATGATCGACGGCTACATGGAAAACAACGGGATGCACTTGAACATCAACGTCTTCAACAAGGAGACTCTGATTGATGCCCAGAAGCACCCAGCAGAATACCCAACGCTGACGGTCCGCGTTTCTGGCTACTGCGTCTACTTCGCAGATCTGACCAAGGAACAACAGGACGACGTTATCGCCCGGACCTTCTTCGAAGAGATGTAAAGCACGACCAAAACGGGAGTCCTTTTGGGCTCCCGTTTTGCCCAGAGGCGGCAAGGAAACTTGCCGCTTGTGGGCAGACCGGGTTATGCTAAAGAAGGCTGCGGAAGGTGGCTGAAACTTAGCCGGATGGGTAGCCTAGCTATGAGCATTGTCGGTGGGCTTTACCGACGAGGCTCATGGCGTAGCTAGCCACTCCGGCGTTAGCCACCTGGAGCGCAACTAAAGAAGGCTGCGGAAGGTGACATTAATTTTCCGCAGCAACCGGCACCAGACAAGGAGGACTTAACGATGAAATTAATTGATAACACCAAATCTCCTTTAAATGTATTGGATCAAGTGGGGGTTAAACCCGAAGGCCCAGTGATTGGCTATGTGCACTCGATTGAAAGCTTTGGCTCCGTCGATGGCCCTGGCATTCGCTTTGTGGCGTTCCTGCAAGGATGCCGGATGCGCTGTCAGTACTGCCACAATCCTGATACGTGGAACATCGGGGTCGGCGATGAAATGACGGCTGATGAGGTTTTGGACAATGCGGAACGCTACCGCGCCTTCTGGGGCGAAACTGGGGGCATTACCTGCTCCGGTGGGGAGTCTTTGGTGCAGATTGATTTTTTGCTTGATTTGTTCACGAAAGCGAAAGCGCGCCATATTTCCACTTGCCTGGATACGTCAGGCGGTCCGTTCACCCGCAGTGAGCCTTGGTTCTCCAAGTTCAAGCAGCTGATGAAGGTCACCGATATTTCGCTGGTTGATATTAAGCATATCAACTCCGCTGAGCACAAAAAACTCACCGGGATTGGTAATGAGAACATCCTAGATATGATTCAGTGGATGTCCCACAACGATTGCGATATGTGGATTCGTCACGTGCTGGTGCCACAGCGGACGGATTACGATAACTATCTGACCGAGTTAGGCGATTACATTAAGACCCTTGACCATGTGCAAAAGGTCGAAGTGCTGCCTTACCACACGTTGGGCGTGAAGAAGTACCATGAACTTGGCATCACGTATCCGCTGGAAGGCATCGAACCGCCAACCGCTGATCGCGTCAAGAACGCCGAACAGCTTTTGCATACTGCCGATTACACGGGCTGGAAGACATGGCGGCCACAGTGGTAGACTAAGAATGATTATTACAATAAGAAGAAGGGGCTTTTAGTTGCTCTTTCTTTTTTTATCACCTATGATAAGAGCAGTTATCTTGCGCTTGGCATATTAGACGTGAACAGCGATTCCATTTTGTGGTAAGGAGTACAGAGATGAAGACCAAACAGGACAGTATTTTTTCTTCCAAAACGCTATCGTATTTTCTCCAACTGGCTGAAACCATGAATTACACGCAGGCGGCCCAGCTGCTGGGGATCACCCAGCCGGCCTTGACCCAGCAGATCAAGAAGCTTGAGCGCGCAGTGGGGGCGCCGTTGTTCTACTCTGTAGGCAAAAAGCTGCATCTGTCAGACGCCGGACGGACGATGCTGGCGGCGACGCATGACATTTACGACACGCTGAATCAGGCGACTGACGAAATTCAGCAGGCTTCCAATGCCAATTCTGGGACCATTAAGATCGGGCTTTTGGCCTCGATCGAGGACTCGGCTTTTACCGGCTTCATTTCGGATTACTACTTAAAGAACCAAGACGTGGAAGTCGTGTTCCTGAACATGACTCGGCACGAAATCTGGGAACATTTGGAAAACAACCAGATCGATTTGGCTGTGATGTATTTGCCGGATGATACGATTAAGAACTGGAAGCCTTACGAAAGTCGCAAAATCGTTGATGAGCAGCTGCTGTTCCTGCATCACAGCGATAAACTCGCCAACCGCAAGCGCGTTCACTTCCGCGATACCGTGGCCCAACCATGGGTCACGTATCCAGAGAACTATTTCCTGTCGCACTTCCTGAAAGAGGCCTATAAGAATCAAATGGTCGATTACCCGGAAGTGGTGGCGCAATTCACCACGCCTTATCAGATCACCCAATTCCTGAACCGCACCGGCGTGAATACGGCGCTGCCGAATAGCTTCTACCAGGCTCACCAGGAGCAGATTCATGCGCATGCCGTAGCGTTTGAGCCCGCGGTCAGTTTTGAGCTGGCGTTTGTCTTCCGCAAGGGCAAAGACCAAATTCCGCGGATCAGCCAGTTCCTGAGCGCCTTTGACACGTATCTGAGCGAAGAAGATTATTTATCGCGGGTCGCTGATAACCGTGTTAAACTAAATGAGTAAGTGCCAAGCCTAAACTTGGGGCAATAAGTGAAAAAAGGGAGTCACACCATGACAACATTGATTTTTGGCCACCAGAATCCTGATACCGACGCCGTCACCAGTGCGATGAGCTTCGCTGAATATCAGCGTCAGCTCGGTAACACTGACGTCGAAGCCGTTGCGCTGGGCGAAATGAATCCAGAAACGCAATATGCTTTGGACTACTTCAAACACGCGACCCCGCGCGTCGTGAAGACAGTCGCAAACGAAACGGACACCGTCATGTTGGTGGACCACAATGAATTCCAGCAGAGTGTTGCGGATATCAAGGATGTCACCATCGCGGCAGTCGTTGATCACCACCGCATTGCGAACTTCGAAACCGCTGCACCGCTGTTCTACCGCGCTGAGCCTATCGGCAGTAGCAACTCCGTGATTTATGAAATGTTCCAAGAAAAAGGCTTTACCATCAGCCCGCAACTGGCTGGCTTGATGGCCAGCGGGATCATTTCCGACACGCTGCTGCTGAAGAGCCCAACCACCACTGATGTTGAGCGCAAGATTTTGCCAGAATTGGCTAAGATTGCCGGCATCGACTTGCAGGAATATGGGTTGGCCATGCTGAAGGCTGGCACCAACTTGGCGGCTAAGTCCGATTTGGAAATCGTTGAAGGCGACGCCAAGAGCTTTGATATGGGCGGTCAGGCCGTCCGCATCGGCCAGGTCAATGTCGTTGACCTGAACGAGGTTTACGCGCGGCAGGCGGCGATTGAGGACACAATGAAGAGCGAAGCTGAGAAGAATGGTTATGATACTTTCTTACTGATTGCTACAGACATTCTGAACTCCGATTCCACCGGCTTCTTGTTTGGCAAGAACCAGGATAAGCTGGAGCAGGCCTTTGGCGCTAAGTTTGATGCTGATCACCGGTTGGCTTTGCCTGGCGTGGTTTCCCGGAAAAAGCAGGTCGTGCCTCCGCTGCAAGCCGCTTTTGAAGCTTAACCCGCATTGCTCAGGCTTGATGCCTGAGCTTTTTTGTTATTAGGGAGGAAAATCATGGATAAACAGCAACAAATCGAATTGGTCAAGCAATTCTCCGACGCTTATGGCGTGCCAGGCTTCGAGCAGGACGTCATCAAGCTTTATCGCGATCAGATGGCCCCTTATGGCACCACGACCATTGACGGCATGTTCAATGCGCTCACGGCGCGCCATGGTAACACTGGCGACCGGCCGGTGGTTCAAATGGATGCCCATGCCGATGAAGTGGGCCTGATGGTGCAAGCCATTCGCCCCAGCGGCCTGATTAAGTTCGTCACCTTGGGCGGCTGGGTACCAACCAACGTGCCTGCGATGCGCGTGGTGGTGCGTAACAAGCGCGGTGAATACATTCCTGGTGTGGTCGCCACCAAGCCACCACACTTCATGACAGCGGCTGAACGCAACCAGGTGCCGACGATTGCTGGCATGTCAATTGACGTTGGTAGCGTATCGAGCGAAGAAACCATCAACGATTTTGCCATTGATACCGGCTGCCCGATTTTCCCAGATGTGCAGTGCAGCTACGATGATCAACATGGCATGTTCTTCGGCAAGGCCTTTGATGACCGGGTTGGGGCGGCGGCCTTGATCGATACCTTTGATAACCTGAAGGATGATCAGCTGAAGGTTGATGTCGTTGCAGGCCTTTCAACTCAGGAAGAAGTCGGCCTGCGCGGCGCGTATGTCACGGCGCGCAAGGTTGATCCTGATTTGGCAATCGTTTATGAAGGTGTACCGGCCGATGACACCTTCGAACCAGACTGGCTCAGCCAAACCCGGATGAAAGGCGGCCCAATGCTGCGTGATTTGGATACCACCTACATCGCCAACCCGAATTTCCAACAGTTTGCGGCTGATTTAGCCGATGAACTGCATCTCCCATACACCCGTGCGGTGCGCACCGGTGGGGGACAGAATGGGGCAGCGATTGGGTACTGGAAAGGCGTGCCAACGATTGTCGTGGGTATTCCTGTCCGTTATGAGCATACCGCGTACAATTTTACTGCCTTGAGCGATTTCCAAGTTTCCAGTCAGCTCGGGACTGAGATTTTGCGGCGGCTGGATAAGGAAACCATTGAATCCTTTAATCGGGTCGACTAAAGCATCGATTTTTGCCCGATAAGCTCAATCAAATCTAGCACATTCAGCAAAACGTTTTTGCGAGTGTGCTTTTTTAGTACTTGAATTGTCAAGCTAAGTGGAACATCTCTGACCAGAAGACTTCCAGCGAGGATTTCCAACCAAACATCTTGCGT
>NZ_BOLV01000006.1 GCF_016861845.1 Lacticaseibacillus suilingensis | reverse complement strand
GATAGGCTGGAAGTGGAAGTGCAGCGATGCATGGAGCGGACCAGTACTAATCGGTCGAGGACTTGACCAAAACGTGCGAAGTTTGGTAAAACAAACGCGCACGACTAGCGACAAATACGTCGTTCGAAGCAGATAAAACAATGATCTCCAGTTTTGAGAGCGCAAAGCCCTCAACGTAATTGAATATGAAGTGCGGTGGCGATAGCGAGAAGGATACACCTGTTCCCATGCCGAACACAGAAGTTAAGCTTCTCTACGCCGAGAGTAGTTGGTGGGTGACTGCCTGCGAGGGTAGGAAGCTGCCGCGCTTCTCAAAGGCCGAGTGATCGGTCTTTTTTTATGAAAAAGTTCGGTCTTTTTTTATGAAAAAGTCTGGTGGATTTTCACAGAACGGTTTACAAAAACCGGTGAAATTGGTAAGCTAGACTCTGTTATGGAGAGTTGGCAGAGTGGTAATGTTGCGAGTCGCTTGCGACTTGTGGGCGCAGCAATGCGTACGGAGGTTCGATCCCTTCGCTCTCCTTCAGTGCGAAGCCAAGGCGGTTGCCTTGGCTTCTTTTTTTGCGCCAGGAGTTGTTGAGAAATTCAAAAAGGCCGGCCCCGAGGCCTTTACCCCGCGGGAAACTATGCGATAATGAGAAATGAAACTTAAGTTAAGCAAATAAAGGAGTCCATTATGGTAGATACAAATCGAATCGTGCCAATTTTGGTTGGGACGGATGTCAATATTTACGGCATGGCCCGCTCATTCTATGAGGCTTATGGCGTTAAAAGTCACTGTGTCGGTGTTTCGGCGCTGGCGATGACCAAGGATTCACAAATTTGTGACGTGACACTGGTTGATCAATTCAAAACCAACGACGGCTTTATTGCTGGTTTGAAACAGATGGCAGAAAAGTATGCCACCCCAGGCGTGAAGCCGATTTTGATTACGGCAGGGGATGAATACACAGAACTGGCTATTCGCAACCGTCAGGCGCTTAAAGACCTCTACATTATTCCTTATCCTTCTGAAACCGTTCTGGACAACGTTTACTATAAAGACCACTTCTACGCCTTGTGCGAAGAAAATGACCTGCCTTACCCTAAGACCGTGGTGGTTGATCAGAGCAACTTCGAAGCTAAGGTGGCTGACCTGCCGCTGACCTTCCCGGTTGCCATGAAGCCGGCCGATGCGGCGCAGCAAATTGCGCTGAATTTTGAAGGCCAGCGCAAGGCTTATAAGTTCAATGACAAGGCTGCCATTGTGGATATGATCAAGCGCACTTATGCTGCTGGGTATGATGGCCGCATTTTGCTGCAAGACTTCATTCCTGGTGGCGATACGGCCATGTATACCATTAACTTCTATGCTGACGAAAACCACAAGGTGCGGCAAATGACGATGGGGCGGCAATTGCTGCAGGACCCATCTGACTTTTTGGTCGGCAATTACGTGGCGACCTTCATTGAATACCACGAAGATATTGAGAACCGGCTAACCAAGTTTGTTGAGCACATGGGCTATTCTGGCTTTGGTAACTTTGATCTGAAGTTCGACGTGCGTGATCAGCAGTTCAAGCTGATTGAACTGAATCCGCGTCAAGGCCGCAGTGGCTTTTACACCACGGCTAGCGGGTACAACCTGATTAAACCGATGGTTGAAGACCGCGTGTTCAACCAACCCTTCACCGCGACGGAATACGCTGATACCGACTTCTTGTGGCTCGGGGTCAACCCTGATGACGCGGTGGCAAATGTCACCGATCCAGAAATTCAAAAGCACATGCAGGCCTTAATCGATGCCGGCAAGTGGGGCAATACGCTAGAATATGCTGAAGACAAGTCATTCATGCGTAACCACCGGATTAAAAAGTATTACGCCAGCTACAAGGCGCGTTTTGCCGCCA
Organism: Lacticaseibacillus suilingensis; assembly: GCF_016861845.1. Taxonomy (GTDB): domain Bacteria; phylum Bacillota; class Bacilli; order Lactobacillales; family Lactobacillaceae; genus Lacticaseibacillus; species Lacticaseibacillus suilingensis. Next base: position 131,385 of record NZ_BOLV01000006.1, on the reverse strand, counting down.
AGAAGGAAGGAAAATAGTCGATGCCAATTGTTGATTTGAATGATGCGCAGGCCGTTGCGCGTTACGAGCAGTTTGTCGAGGACGCACCGTACACCTCAGTCACCCAATCGGTTGCCTGGTCCAAGGTCAAAAGTAACTGGCAGCCGCTGTATGTCTATCTGGAAAAGGCGGGCCAAATCACGGCGGGCATGTCGATTTTGACCGTCACGGACAAAGCCGGCAATACCTTCGCTTACTGCTCCAAAGGCCCAGTGTGTGACCCCACCGACCTCGACACCATCGATGCTTTGGTGCAAGAAGCCTTGCCAGAGTTGAAAGCCCGCCACGCTTTTCTGCTGCGGATGGATCCAGAGCTGGATTACAGCGATGCCTTGAATGATGCGTTCAAGGCCCGCGGTTATGTGATGCGCAATCGCCAGTTCGATGGCAATCACGATACCATTCAGCCGCGCTTCAATATTGTGCTGGATATCAAAGATAAAGACATCGATGGTGTGATGGCAACGATGACTGGCAAAACCCGCACCAAGATTCGCCATGCCATGAAAAGTGGCGTGACCGTTGAAAGTGGCGATGCCGATAAACTGATGCCAGAATTCTTTGAAGCCTACAAGACCATGAGCGACATCCACGGCATTACCTACCGGCCGCTAGCCTACTTTGACCGGATGGCTGCTGCTTTTGCCGGCAAAGGCCAGATGAAGATTTTCATCGCCCGGGTGGATGGCCAGCTGCAAGCCAGCGCCATTGCCTTTGCTTTTGGCGACAAGGTTTGGCACATGTATGGCGGTTCCATGCGCATTAAAAACAGCCTGATGATTCCTTATCTGCTGCAATATGAGATGATCAAGTGGGCCTGTGATTTGCACAAAGAACGCTATGATATGGGCGGCGTCTGGGGCCTGGATAGCAGCGATGGTTTGTATCGCTTCAAGCATCCTTTCGCACCGGACACCCCAGTGCATGAATACATTGGCGAAATCGATGATGTGATGGATCAAGCCGCGTATGATGAATTCACCAAAGAATAAGCGTTGATCTAGGGGCTGTGACATTTGTCACAGCCCCTAGATTCACTCCTAATCTTCCAGCAGAGTTACGTGCCAAAAGGCCGGAGCCGAGCAGCTAGCTACGCCATCCACCGAGTCCAAAGTTGGGACTTGGTGGATGGCTAGGCTACCTGTCGGCTCCAAAACCGCCTTTTGTTACAGCCCTTTGCTTCGCCGCAGCTAGGCGCCGCGGGCTGACAATGCTAAAATGAGCCTTAGACTTTAACCAATTGGGGGAATGAGGATGCCAACCGCAGTAACGAGCAAAACGTTGACCGATCGGCTTGGCCAAGGGCTCACCGTGGTCGACTTGTGGGCCGAATGGTGCGCGCCGTGCCGGATTTTGAGTCCGACCCTGGCGGCCTTGGAACAAGAGCTGCCGCTAAAGGTGCTGACGCTGGATGTGGCTGACGATAAGGCAGTGGCCGAGCAGTATCACGTGCAAAGTATCCCGACAATGCTGTTGTTTTGGGATGGGAAGCCGGTACAAAAAATTACCGGCGCCTATCCGAAAGCCAAACTCGCCCAATTTTTCCAAACCTTTATTGAGGATAAACAGCATGGCTGATAAAATTCTGAAAACCTGCCTGCTGGCGGGGCGAATCATGATCGAAGGCGGTTCGGAAATGTATCGGGTCGACGACACCATGGCCCGCATCGCCAAAAACGCTGGGGAAACGGCGCCCCAAGTCTTCACCACGCCCACCGGCTTGTTCATCGGCGTGGCTGGCCAGCCGGACGTCCAAATCGCGCCGGTCAGCCAGCGCGGTATTGATATGGAAAAAGTCGCTGGGGTGAACAATCTTTCCCGGCAATTTGCCGCCGGTGAAATCGATCTCGACGCACTCTACGCCGCGCTGGAAAAATTGGATCGCAACACGCCATTTTTCCCGGTGTGGCTGCAGATCATCGCCGCGGCGTTATGTAGCACCACCTTGATGGTGATTTTCGCCCAGAAATACGATTTCTTTGACATGCCGCTAGCTGCCGTCGTGGGCGCCATTGGCTTTGCGGTGTATCTGCGGATGAGCAGCTTGACCAAGGTGCGGTTCATGAGCGAACTGCTTGGTGCCTTCGCCGTGGGCCTAGCCGCCTGGCTGGGCGTACGCCTCGGCGTCGGCCGCAGCTTGAACAATGTGATTGTAGGTGCCGTAATGCCGTTAGTGCCAGGGGTGGCGATCACCAATTCGATTCGCGACATGCTCGCGGGGCACTTGCTGTCGGGTATGGCCCGCGGTATGGAGGCTATTCTCAGCGCCTGTGCGATTGGCGCCGGGGTGGCCATTATTTTCCGGTTCTTTTAAGCTCTTCAACGGGAGCTTTTACCTCATTGCTTAAGGAGCGTCAGCTTATGCCATTACCGGTGCAGATTTTAATTCAGGTCAGCTTTAGCTACCTTTCCACCATCGCGTTTGCGATTATTATTAACGTGCCGCATCGGGCCTTGAACCCGGCTGGCTGGGCCGGGGCAATTGGCTGGCTGGTATACTGGAGTCTCATGCAGCTTGCGACTGGCCGCATGCTCGCTAATCTGCTGGGGGCGTTTGCGATTGGAATTTGTGGCCTGATTTTCTCCCGCCGCAAAAAAATGCCGGTGATTATTTTCAACATTCCCGGCTTAGTACCCTTAGTGCCTGGGGCGACCGCTTATCAAGCCGTGCGGGCGCTGGTGTTAGGTAACTTCGATCAAGCCTTATCGCTTACCTTTCGGGTGGCGATGGTGGCCGGTGCGATTGCGGTGGGGTTCATGATGGCCCAGCTGCTGGCAGAGCAAACCTACCGGCGGGCTGCAATGCCGCTGGAAAAATGATATAATGGCTTCATGCGATGAGTCGAGTAACCAGTAATGGTGAAAGGTCAGCTGATCACGTCAGGCTTGCCTGACACCCGCCGGATTGTGGGGATCAGTGGTCCAAGGTTGTGGAGCCAGCGGGCCTTATCGGTTTCCGGTACTGACATATGCACGTCAACCAAGTTCAAATTGGCTGGCGTGCTTTTTTGTCTGCAGAAATCCTGCTGACCTTTCGCTGGCTTTCTTTTGTCCGAGGTTTTCTCCGGTAATAGGTTTGATGACCATTAAGAGACTGATGTTGAACATAATTGGTTGGTATTTCGAATCCGTTACTGCTCTGGAGCGGGTGAGGGTGGGGCGGTAGAGGGGCGTGGCGGTCCAGCCGCGAAACGGTCAGCGCACGAGAAGACTGCGTTTTGTGCAGGCTTCTCCTGTGCTGACCGGGAGCAACGATGAGACGGCGCTGAGCGCGGCAGCGCGATGCTGGCTCATCGTTGAGGCTGGAGACCGCCCTATGGCTCCAGCCGGCCCCCGCAGCCGGACCACCGCGCCCCGGCGCCGCCCCACCCTCACCCGTGGCCGTATTCATCATTGAAATCAACTAAATGAAGAAGTTAAAACTTAAGGTTGACGAAAATGAGTCGTTGGTGTAAATTCTAATCATTAACTAATGTTGAAAGGGGCGAGGCGCTCATGATTGAAAATACAACTAGTCAAGCACTTCGCACCACCCAAATTCTGGCCTTGTTGTTGCTGGAGAAGGACCCAACGGTTTAGCAAATCTGCTGACATGTTGAGCCCTATCTTTGCTTTAGCAATGGGGCGCTTCGGATCCGGCCTCGTTGCAATAATGAGACCGGATTTTTTATGGGCAAGCACCACCTTTAATTTGGGAAAAGGGGAAAACAAATGAAGATTTCTGTGAAAAAGATGATGATGGGCGCTGTCGCCCTGATGAGCGCTGTCGCCTTGGCCGGCTGTGCCACCAGCACCGCCAGTAGCAAAGGTAACGAAAGCAAAGGCAATACCATCAAAATTGGCATGAACATGGAGCTGTCTGGCGCGGCCGCTGGTTATGGGGCTCAGATGAAGCAAGGCTTCCAACTGGCAGTGAAGCAGATCAATGCCGCCGGTGGCATCAAGGTCAACGGCAAAAAGATGAAGATTGAAACCGTCATTCGCGATAACAAGTCCACCACCTCTGGTTCGGCTTCCGTGGCGGCGCAGTTAGCCGGTTCTGACGGCGTTTCGGCGATTGTCGGGCCCGCCACCACTAACGACGGGACGGCGGCCATTCCGAATATTACCAAAGCCCAGGTCGCCTCAGTCTCACCAAGCGCCACGGATCCCGATTACACCTTGCAGAAAAATGGCAAGGTGCAGCCATATGTCTTCCGCGCTTGCTTTGAAAACAATTTCCAAGGCGAAACCGCCGCGCACTTCGTTGATAACACCTTGAAAGCCAAGCGGGTGGCGATCTTGGAAGATAACTCCAGTGATTACGGCACTGGGCTCGCGAAGGCCTTCAAAAAAGCCTTCAGCGGCACCATTGTCTCCCAGCAGTCCTTCCAGGAAGGCGACAAAGACTTTAACGCTTTGCTGACGGCCATCAAGGACAAGCAAATCGACGCGATTTACGCACCAGGCTACTACTCTGAAGTGGGTCTGATTATCAAGCAAGCCCGTGCCGCTGGGATCACGGTGCCGATTGTTGGCTCTGACGGCATGGCAGATCCTAAGCTGGCCGAAATTGCTGGCAATGCCAATGCCTCTGATATCTACTACACCACGCCATTTTCCAGTAAGGCTGGGGCCACCAACAAACTGGCCAAGACCTTTATGGCTGATTTCAAAAAAGAATACGGCACCGAAGCGCCGACGTTCTCAGCGCTGGCTTATGACTCCGTGCTGATGATTAAGCAAGCCATTGAGTCCGCTAATTCCACTAACTCGGTGAAGATTGCCAAAGCCTTGGCCAAGATCAAAAACATGCCAGCGGTCACCGGTGAAATGACTGTGAACGCCCATCATGATCCAGAAAAGCCAATCATGATTGAAGAGCTGAAGGCGGGCAAAGTTGTCAGTGCCATCGAACAGAAGTAACCACAAGGAGGCTGCGTTGTGCAAACCTTTTTCCAGCAAGTGATCAACGGCTTATCCTTAGGCAGTATCTACGCGCTATTGGCGCTGGGGTACACCATGGTTTATGGGATTATTAAGCTGATCAATTTTGCCCATGGAGATATTTATATGATTGGGGCCTTTTGGGGCTACTATGTGATCAACCAATACCACGTCGATTTCGGCGTGGCTTTGGTGTCTGCCATGGCAGTCTCGGCGATTTTAGGCATGGTGATCGAGTACCTCGCTTACCGACCGTTGCGCCATTCGCCGCGCATTACCGCCTTGATTACCGCCATCGGGGTGTCGTATTTTCTTGAAAATGGGATGTCGTTCCTGTTCGGGGCTAACACGTGGAACTTTCCGCAGGTGATCGGGCAGGCGCGCTACACCTTCTTCGGCGTCACCATTACCAATATTCAACTGCTGATTGTGGCAGTGGCGTTGGTGCTGATGGTCGGGCTGCAGCTGATTGTTCAGCACACCCGGATGGGCACCGCGATGCGCGCCGTGGCGGTGGATCAAGAAGCCGCTGAGCTGGTGGGCATCGACCCGAATCACATTATTTCCTTCACCTTTGGCCTGGGTTCGGCTTTGGCCGGCGCCGCCGGGGTGCTGATTGGGCTGTATTACAACTCCATCGATCCACTAATGGGGATGGTGCCAGGAATCAAAGCCTTCGTGGCGGCAGTGGTCGGCGGCATTGGCTCGATTCCAGGGGCCGCGATTGGCGGCTTCCTGATTGGCTTGCTGGAAACCTTCGTGCAGGCGATTGGACTCTCAGCTTACAAGGATGCGGCGGTGTACATTGTCTTGATTATTATTTTGATTGTGCTGCCAGCCGGGCTGTTGGGCAAAAACGTGAAGGAGAAGGTGTAAGTCATGCAAGCCAAATGGAAAGCAGCGTTGATCTGGCTGGTTTTGGCCGTGGCCGGCTTTTACCTGATCAATGAACTGATTGTGGTCGGCGTGATCAATGCCTTCATTGAAAACATGCTGGTCACCATCGGGATCAACATTATTTTGGCCACGGGGCTGAATTTGATTATTGGTTTTTCGGGTCAATTCTCATTGGGTCATGCCGGCTTTATGGCGATTGGGGCGTATGCCACTGCCATCATCACGCAGCAAATGAGTAACACGCTGGGCTTTTATCTCTCCTTGGGCGTGGGCATGGTGATTGCCATGCTGGTGGCGGTAGTCATCGGTATTCCGACCTTGCGCCTGCGCGGGGATTACCTGGCCATTGCGACTATGGGTGCCGCGGAAATCATTCGCGTCGTCATCAATAATTTGAAAATCACCAACGGCGCGGCGGGGATGTACAACATTCCAGCGCTGGCGAACTGGCCAACGGTGTATGTGTTTGTTTGCTTGACGACCTTGATGATTGTCAACTTTGCCCGCAGTCGCGCCGGGCGCGCCATTCAGGCGATTCGTGAAGACGAAATCGCCGCCGAAGCAGTGGGGATTAACCCCACCAAGTGGAAGCTGGCGGCATTTGTGATGGGAGCGGCAACGGCAGCCATCGGGGGCTCCTTGCATGCGGTGTACATCCAAACCATTGCCCCCAGCGACTTTGGCATTATGCAATCCATCTCCTTGCTGATTATCGTGGTGCTAGGCGGCGTCGGCAGTATTACTGGCACCTTTGTTGGCCGCAATCGTGCTAGGGGTGCTGGACACGGCGTTGCAGCAATTTGGCGCGCTGCGGATGGTGATTTACGCCTTAGCCCTGATTTTGATTATGGTGTTCAAGCCTAGTGGCCTGTTGGGCCGCTATGAAGTGTCAATCAAAGGGCTTTTGGAGCGGAAAGGAGGCCATCATGGCACTACTGACAGTCACGAAGTTGAGTAAACAATTTGGCGGCCTGGATGCGGTGGCCGACGTCGACATGCATGTCGATGCCGGCGAATTGGTCGCTTTGATTGGCCCGAATGGCGCTGGGAAAACCACGCTGTTCAACCTGTTGACCGGGGTGACACCGGCCACCAGCGGCAAGGTGACCTTGACCACTGCCAGCGGCAAAGTGGCGCTGTTAGGCAAGCGCCCCAGCGATATTGCCAAACTGGGCTTGGCTCGCACCTTTCAGAATATCCGTCTATTTTCCAAACTTTCGGTGCGTGATAACCTGCAAGCAGCGATGACGCACCGTTACCATGAGAACTTCTTTGCTGAAATTCTGCGGCTGCCGGCTTACTACAAAAAAGAGGCCTTGGTGGGCGGTTGGACCGATGCTTTGCTCCGAGAATTCGATTTGACCGCGGTGGCCGATCTCGATGCTGGCAATTTGCCTTATGGGACCCAGCGCCGGGTGGAAATTGCCCGCGCCGCAGCCACCGCGCCCCGCATCATTTTCCTCGATGAACCGGCCGCCGGGATGAACCCGGAAGAAACTGCTGGGCTGCGGGCGTTGATTGAAAAGCTGCGGACCGATTTTCAGCTCACTGTGGTGCTGATTGAGCATGACATGAGCTTGGTGATGAACCTAGCCGAACGGATTTATGTGCTGGATCACGGCAAAATGATTGCAGAAGGCACCCCGGCCCAAATTCAAAAGGATCCCGCCGTGATTGCGGCGTATCTGGGAGGTGGCGTGCATGCTTAAAGTGAGCGACCTGGCCGTGCATTACGGCGCCATCCAAGCCGTGAGCGGCGTGGACTTCACCGTGAACGATGGCGAAATTGTGACCCTGATTGGTGCCAATGGGGCCGGCAAAAGCACGATTTTGAAAACCATCAGCGGCTTGCTCCGGCCCAGCCGGGGCAGCATTGATTATGATGGGCAAAACCTCGCCAAACTGGCGGCTTCGAAAATCGTTAAGGCCGGCATCGCCCAGGTACCAGAAGGCCGCCATGTGTTTGAAGGCTTGACGGTGAGTGAGAACTTACGGATGGGGGCGTATCTCACGCCAAAGACCCAAAGTGAGCAGCTGACGGCGGTCTTCGATCAGTTTCCCGTGTTGAAGGAGCGCCGCAACCAAGACGCGGCCACATTGTCCGGCGGCGAGCAGCAGATGCTGGCGATGGGACGGGCCATGATGGCAAAACCCAAACTACTGCTGCTAGACGAGCCGTCAATGGGCTTGGCCCCGATTTACATCAACAAGATTTTTGATATCATCAAAGCCATTCATGCCCAAGGGGTGACAGTGCTCCTGATTGAGCAAAATGCGCAGCAGGCCTTACAAATTGCTGATCGCGCTTATGTGCTGGCCAATGGGCAAGTGAAAATGACCGGCACCGGCCAGGAGTTGCTAGCCAGTGCAGACGTTCAGGCGACCTACCTGGGCGGCTAATCTTAACCCGAGGGATTTTGGGACAGTCATCTGCGGATGGCTGTTTTTTTGAGGCTGCGAAGGTCGACCGCACTTAGCTGGATGGGTAGCCTAGCTTAAGGCATTGCCGTCGCACTTTGACGGCGAGGCCTTAAGCGTAGCTGCTGCCGCATGTCAGTCTGTACGTGCTTTGCGCTACAGACTGATCAAACCACTCCGGCGTTGGTCGACCGGAGCGCAACTATGAAGCCCGCGGAGCGCAACTAAACCGGCGGATTTTTCGCAGAGAGGCGAGTGGGGCGCTGGTTATATGGTACTATTTAGAAAGATGACGCATTAAATCAGGATGTTTTAAAGGAGCATACTATGGAAAAGCCATTAGCGAAGTATATTGATCACACCTTGTTGAAGCCAGACGCCACTCAGGACCAAATCGATCAGATTATGACGGAAGCCAAGCAGTACGATTTTGCCAGTGTTTGCATCAATCCATACTGGGTGCCGCGGGCCGCGGCGGCCTTGCGCGATAGCGATGTGAATGTGTGCACCGTGATTGGTTTTCCGCTAGGGGCCAACACCACCTTCATTAAAGTCGCTGAAGCCAACCAGGCGCTAGACGATGGCGCCAAGGAAGTCGATATGGTGCTCAACATCGGTGAGCTCAAAGCCGGCCATGATGACCAGGTCAAGGCTGATATCCAGGCAGTGGCAGATGCCACGCATGCTAAAGCCGGCCTGCTGAAGGTCATCATTGAAGCGGTTTTGCTCACTGATGATGAAAAAGTCCGGGCCTGCCAGGCGGCTGAAGCTGCCGGCGCGGACTTTGTGAAGACTTCGACGGGCTTTGCTGCTGGTGGCGCGACGGTGCATGACGTGGCTTTGATGCGCGAAACCGTCGGCACTCGGCTCGGCGTGAAGGCTGCTGGTGGCATTCATTCATATGCTGAAGCCAAGGCCTTGATTGATGCCGGCGCCGATCGCTTAGGCGCCAGCGCTGGGGTCAAGATTCTTGAAGAAAGCGAGGCCAACTAATGGCTCAGTTCAAACGTGTGATTGGCATTGTCACGGACTCCATCGGCATCGGTGAAGCTCCGGATGCCGCCAAGTTTAACGACGAAGGGTCTGATACCCTTGGCCACATTGGCACCTTCTTCAAAGGCCAGTTGGCGCTCCCTAACTGGCAGCAGCTGGGCTTGGGTAATATTCGCCAGGACCAGCCAATTGAAGGCGTGGCGCCCATCGCCCACCCAATTGGCTATTTTGGTAAAATGGCGGAGATTTCCGCCGGCAAAGATAGCATGGATGGTCACTGGGAAATGATGGGCTTGCCGGTGACGGCACCGCTCGGCTTTTTCCCGCAAGGCTTTCCGGAAGCGTTGATCAAGCAAATCGAGGACTTCTCTGGCCGCAAGGTGATTGTCAATTTGCCTTATTCCGGCACTGAAGTCATCGCTAAGTACGGCGAGCAGCAGCTCAAAACTGGCGATTTGATTGTTTATACCTCAGGGGACTCGGTGTTGCAGATTGCCGCTAATACGGCGGTGATTCCGCTCAAGGAACTGTACAAGATTTGTGAGTACGCCCGTAGCATTACCACCGATGCACCTTACAAGATTGGCCGGGTGATTGCACGGCCGTATGTCGGTGACTCAGCGGAAAACTTCACCCGCACCTCAGATCGGCATGATTACGCCTTGATGCCCAACGCCCCGACCGACCTTGACCGCTTGCAAGCCGCTGGGGTGCCAACGTATGGGGTAGGGAAGATCAACGATATTTTCTCTGGCCAGGGCCTTGATGATGGCATTCACACCGTGTCGAATGTCGATGGCATGAATCAGACCATTAAGCAGGTCAAATCTGACCGCCAGGGGTTCATTTTTACCAACTTGGTGGATTTTGATGCCATGTATGGCCACCGTCGTAATGCGCAAGGGGATGGCGAGGCGCTGATGATCTTTGACCAGCAGCTAGGCGAATTAATGGCGGCGATGCAGCCAGAAGACTTGCTGATGATCACTTCTGACCATGGCAATGACCCGACTTTCCGCGGGACTGACCACACGCGAGAATTTGTGCCGCTGGTGGTTTATAGCAAATCCCTGCCTGGGGGCGGTGATTTAGGCATTCGGTCACCATTTGCTGACATGGGCGCCACCATTTTGGAAAACTTCGGTGTTGCTGGCACTGGCGTGGGCCACTCGTTTTTGGCCGCGTTGAAGTAAGGAGGACCTTATGAGTACACATATTGATGCCCCTAAAGACGCGATTGCTGACGTGGTGCTGCTGCCAGGCGATCCATTGCGGGCAAAATACATTGCGGAAACTTATCTGGAAGATGCGGTGCTGTATAACACCGTGCGGAATGCTTTTGGTTACACTGGGACGTATCAGGGCCGGCGGGTGTCAGTGCAGGCGACCGGGATGGGGATTCCTTCCATCAGCATTTATGCCACGGAACTGATGCAAGATTATGGCGTGAAGACGCTGATTCGCGTTGGGACCACCGGTGGGTTGGCGAGTGACGTGAAGGTCCGCGACTTGGTGATTGCGCAAGGCGCCACCACGGATTCCAGCATTATTCTGAATACCTTTGGTCCGGGGATGTATTTTGCCCCGCTGGCTGATTATGGCTTGCTGGCCAAGGCCGCAGCTACCGCCACTCAAATGGGCGTGCGCCTGCATGTCGGCAACGTCTTGGGCGAAGATCGCTTCTATAATGACGAAATGGATCGCCAGAAGCTGATTGATTACGGTGTGTTAGCGACTGAAATGGAAACGCCAGCCTTGTATCTGTTGGCGGCGAAGTATCACCGCCAGGCGCTGGCGATTCTGACTGTTTCCAACCACCTGATCACTGGTGAAGAAACCACTGCCCAAGAACGGCAAACGAGTTTTGACGATATGATCAAGGTCGCTTTGGAGACCGTGAAGACTCTGTAACATAAATGAAAAATAACGAACTTGGACGGTTTTAAGACCGTGGTTATCGACTGTGTCACGGCTTGGCCAGGGTAACTTGGACAAAAACGAACGCTTATTCGGTGCATTGCGTGCTTCAGCGTGATAATCTTACATTAAACGTTAAGAAAATTTAAAATAGCTATCATAAGTTTAAAAGTGATGTTCGAATTGGAGGCTCTATCGTATGAAAAAGTCAACTAAGGCATTGGCACTTACCGCAGGGTTAGCAGGCGCAGCCGGCTTAGCCGCAGCCGTTGCCACCCCAAACCAAGTAAGCGCAGCAACAACTGGCACAGTGACTTACCAGCAGGGTGCAACCACTGTCTGGAAGACGCCTGCGTTCAATCAAGCTAAGCGCTATGTGCTGTTCAACCAGCAGATCGCCATTCAAGGCCAAAAGAAGGTCAATGGTGCGACCTGGTACCAGATCGGCGCTAACGAGTGGATTCCTGAAATCTACCTGCGCATCGAAGGCCAACAGCAGGCTAATGCTACGGCTGCCGCTACCAAAGCCACCACGCAAACCGCTGGCAGTGCTAGCACCGCGGGTCAGTACAACCTGACCGTGACTTATACTGCTGGCGCCACCACCGTCTGGACGGGCACGCGTTATGCCAACCCAACCGGTCGCTATTTGACTGCCGGCCAAAAGGTCACTGCAGTGGCTAAGACCAGCAGCAACGGCGAAACCTGGTACCAGCTGAGTTCTGGCGGTTATGTGCCAGCACGGTTTGCCTCTGAAAATGGCACGGTAGCAGCCGCTCCGGCTACGACCACGACGCCAGCGCAGACCACGACAGCTACCACCACAACGCCAGCTAAGACGACGACCACGACACCAGCGGCCACCACGACCGCACCGGCCGCGACGACCACGCCAGCTGCCACCACGACGCCAGCGCAGACGACGACGCCAGCAGCCACCACGACCACGCCGGCCCAGACCACCACGACCCCAGCTGCTAGTCAGCCAGCCGTGACCGCCGGCACTTACAACATGACGGTCAACTATAGCGGTGCGGTCACTGTTTGGTCCACGGCCGCTTATAAGACCGCAACCGGCAAATACTTATCCAATGGCACCAAGTTGACCGCTACCGGCAAAGTCGTTGCTGGCGGTGAAACTTGGTATCAGATTAGCGGCGGCTTTGTGCCTGCACGCTTCCTGACGAACACAGCGGCGGCGACCACGCCGGCTGCCACGACGCCAGCCCAAACCACCACCACGACGCCTGCTCAGACGACCCCGGCGCAAACCACGCCAGCTAAGCCAAGCACGCCAGCACCAACGCCAGTGGCAAAGCCAACCCAAACCACGCCAACCAAGACCCGCGCTCAGCGGATCCAGGCCATCATCAACTTGGCTCGGGCGCAGTTCGGCAAGCCATATCAATGGGGCTCGAAAGGTCCATCTTCCTTTGACTGCTCTGGTTTGATGTACTACGTCTTCAAGAACGCCGCTGGTATCACCTTGGGTGGCTACACGGGTTCGCAGCAGTACGATGGGACGCGCGTTTCCATCAGCAACCTGCAAGCCGGCGACTTGGTCTTCTGGGCCACCAACGGCACGCCATACCACGTCGCACTTTACATCGGCAACGGTCAGTACATCCACTCAGTTCAACCTGGGAAGACCGTTTCCACCGGGACCATTTCAAGCTACTTCATGCCTTCCTTCGGGGTCCGCGTGTTCTAGTTGAAAGCCTGAAAAAACCTCAAGCAATCCAGCATTTTCGCTGGTGCTTGAGGTTTTTGTATGCCGTCGGTTGTTATGCCAGCCAGCGGCCCATGATGCGGAGCAAATGCCGCAGCTGAAGCTTGCGCACGGTGCCGAGCCCGGGAAAATGCTGCTGGGCCGCGAAAGCCAGCAAGGCATCCGTGGCCGGGGTGCTGGCCTCAGGGTGCGCCACTAGCCAGGCTGGCAGTGGGGCTAGTGCTTCGAAGAACTTGCCGGCGGGATCGCTGTAATCCGCGTTGTTCACCGAAACGAAATGCTGGAGCCAGAGACTGTCACCTTGCGGATAAAGCAGATGGAGGGCAATGGCGCGTTGCGGATAGCCATGGGCGTCAAAATGCTGCACCGCCAGCGGATAGTCCGCAAAACCCACGCCAGGTAGCGCCTGCATTGGATACTGGTAAAATTCGCGCTGCACCGTCGCATAATCTTCGGTGCGTTCGCGGGTCGGGGTGTGATCTTCCAGATAAATAGCCTGGGGGTGGGTGAGCTGGCGCACCCGGGCTTCATTGGGCACCAAGGCCAGCTGCTTTTTCGGCAAGGTCTGGACTTGGGCTTTGGTTTGCGCAATCAGCAGCGGCGCCGGTTGGCCGTCAAAATAACGGGCTGGCCGAACCCACTCATCAAGCACTGGCACATAACGCGGCGCTGCCAGCAGGCCATAGTCGCCGACTTGTGGATTTTGAATGATGTATAAGGGATGGGCCGCGGCACTGAAGGCCTGAGCGACGCTGACTAACGCCGGGAGGTCTTTCACCGGCTCAAGCACGGGGATAATCTGCGGGCTCAGCTGATCTTGTTGCACGGCCTCCCGCAGCGCCAAGAGATCGAATTGGCGGCCGCGAATTAAGGGATAATACTTCATGCCTTGGCCCTCAACGCCGCCAGCTCGGCGCTTAAGGCGTCCACTTCTTCCTGCAAACTGGCCACGGCGGTCGCTTCGATGTCACCCAGCACGCGGTCATAGAGATTGCTCTCAGGATCGTAGATTTGGTAGTGGTCGCTGCGGCGCTTCAATTCTTTCAGTAGCTCATTGTCGCTAAAATGCGCAAGCCCCTTGTCTACCTGTTTGGCCTTTTGCACTTCGCGGTTGAGACTGGCCATGAAGCGGTCCAGCAGCTCAGCTTCTGACACCTGCAGTGCTTGGTAGCGCGGCGGCCGGGAAATGGTGAGCTGGCCTGGTGTCGTGATTGGCACCGTGGCGGCGGCCAGCGCGGCTTTGGCGAAAGGCTGATAAGTCATCACGCCGATGCCCTGCGGAATTTCGGCTTGGACCTGCTGATAAAGTTTCAGGGGCAAGACAAAATAGTTGTAGTGGCCGATAAAGCTGAGTTTGGCGGTGCTGTGAAAGTCGCTTTTGGTCACCTTGAGTTCAAAACAGCGCCAGGTGCGGGGAGTGCCACCTTGCATCACTAAAGTGTCCACAATGCCTTGATCATCCGGCATCGTGACTTCTTCGACGGCAGTGGCGCCTTGCTCTTCCCAGTAGGCATACAGGGTCTTTTCTAAATCAAGGGTGAGGTTGGTTTTCATCATGGGCCTCCCAGAATTGGGTCAAAACTTGAGCTAGACTATCGACGCCATTGGTCACCTGGGCGTGGGTCCAATGCGGTGGAAACAACGGGGCATACCGCGGCCCGGCAAAGCGGCTATCGGCCAGCAGCACCACCCCGACGTCATGCATGCCGCGAATGACGCGGCCGCCGGCTTGAAGCACATTGTTGAAGCCAGGCAGCTGATAGGCATAGGCGAAGCCATCTTTGCCTTGTTGGTCAAAGTAGCGCCGCAACTCATCAGTTTCGGGATTAAGTCCGGGCAAACCGACTGTGACAATGGCCACGCCAATCAGCTTCGCGCCGCCAAGGTCGATGCCTTCGGAGAAAATCCCGCCGAGCACGGCAAACCCAATCACTGGCGCGTCGTCATCGCGAAACCGGGCCAAGAAGGCACTGCGCGCTTGGCTGTCCATTTGACTCCCTTGGACCAGGCAATCTAGGTCTGGATTGGCCTGTTGAAAGGCGGCCGCCACCGTGGTGAGATAGCTGTGCGAAGGCAAAAAGACCAGGTAATGGCCAGGTTTGGTGCTGACCATCACCGTGAGGCTGGCAATCAGCGCCGGCAGGCTTTGCTCGCGCAAGCGGTAAGTGGGGGTGATGTTGGTGGTCACCACCACCTTGAGATTGTCCTGCGGGAAGGGTGAAGTGAGGCGATAGGCCAGACTGTTTTCCTGGCCCCCGAGGACATCTTGGTAGTAATCCAGCGGGGACAAAGTGGCAGAAAAGAACACCGCTCCGCCGCCTTTTTGGATGCAAGCGTCAATGAAGGCGCTGGGGTCTAGGCAGAGCTCTGTGAACACCAGCTGGCCATCGGTGCTGGCAATTTCGGTTTCGTAAGCCGAATTATAGTAATCGGCAATGCGCAGGTAACTGGTGGCGGCAAAAAACACCGGCAGCACCAAATCCACCAGCGTCTGGTCGCGGACTTCCGGCGGCAGCCCCAGCCAGTCGTGGACGGCAGTGGTGAAGGTGGTGAGTTGACCGATAAAATCATCGAGCTGGTCGCGCTGGAAGGTGAGGGGCTGGGAATCCACACTGAGCCAGGCCGCGTCAAAAGCGGTAATCACTTTGGTCAGAGCGCCTTTAATCGCCGGCAACCCCTGGCCTTTTTTGGCGTCGAGGCTTTGGCGGAGGCTGGTAAAGTCAGCGTCGGTGACACTGGCGCTGTACATTTCCCGGGCTCGGGCCACGAGATTGTGGGCTTCGTCGACTAAGAAGAAGTTCGTCGGATCATCTTCGGCAAAGAAGCGCTGGAGGTACACCGCCGGATCGAAGAGATAGTTGTAGTCGCAGATAATGACATCACAAAACAAGCTCACATCCAGCGAGAATTCAAAGGGATCAAGCGTGTGCTTGCGGGCGTAACTTTCGATGGTGGCGCGGGTGATGGCATTTTCGTGGCCGAGGATATCTTTCAGCGCTGGCTTAAGTCGATCATAATAGCCGAGCATGTACGGATTAATGGTCGGGTCGTCTGGCTCTTCAGGAAACGTAATGGTGTCTTTGGCCGTCAGAGTGATGCTTTTGGCCACTAAGCCGCCTTGGGCCAGCAGGGTCATTGCTTCTTCAGCAACGTGCCGAGTGCTTTGCTTGGCCGTGAGGTAAAACAGGCGCTGAATGAGCCCGGCGCCCATCGCTTTGATGGCGGGGAACAAGGTAGAAATGGTTTTGCCGGTGCCAGTTGGCGCTTCGACAAACAGCCGGGTGTGGTTGGCCACAGTGCGGTACACTGCGGCGGCCAGTTCCCGCTGGCCTTTGCGGTAAGCGGGGAACGGAAAGGCCAGTGGCTCGATGCTCACGTCGCGGGCGGCAATAATATCGCTGCGCATTTTGAGCCAGTCACCAAAGTCATTCAGCAGATCTTGAAAATAATCCGCTAATTCTTCGGCCGTGGCGACTTCGGTGAAACGCGTGATTTGGTCGGTATTGGTTTGATAGTAGATTAAATCCAGCTCGACTTCAGGTAAATCGCGCTTGTCGCACAGAAAATGGCCGTATACCCGTGCCTGCGCCCAGTAACGATCCTTGGTGTTTTGGGTGACATCGGCCCAATCGCGGGCGGAGGTTTTGATTTCCTCAATGATGACGCGGGCGTGGCTGCTGTCGACCCCATCGGCGCGGCCATCAATGGTGTAGGCGTGGTCGTTAACGGTCACGGTTTGGGCGAGGTAGACTTCTTTTTCGTAGTCGGCGTCATGGGCTGCTTGCAGCTTGCGTTGAATCTGAGCGCCAAGCAGCGCTGTGTTATTCGAATTGGTAGTCACTGGGTCCAAATCACCAGTCCGCACCGTTAATTCGACTAATTCACGCACCCCAATGCGATCGCTCACGTCCTCACCTCCCGCCGCTAGTTTCCTTCCAGTATAAAACAAGTGTTCGGGCTTTGAAAGCCGGTGCTGGCGGTGGCAACTTGAAACCGTATAGCGATTTATTATATGATGGCGACAGTAATCGACGAAGAAGGGTGAATATGGAAATCAACGTCAAGGCGTTTCAAACCGCCATTCAAGAAGAAAACTTCGAACAAATCAACCACTCAGTCACACCCGCACAGGCGCAAGCTGATCTCACCGGGGCGCTGGCACCGGTTTTTGCTGATCTAGAAGCGGCGATTAACGCCGGCAAGCTGATTCAAGCGCAGCTGACCATCACCTCTGAGACGCCAACTTATGTGCGACTCGAAA
The DNA here is from genome assembly GCF_016861845.1 of Lacticaseibacillus suilingensis. Taxonomy (GTDB): domain Bacteria; phylum Bacillota; class Bacilli; order Lactobacillales; family Lactobacillaceae; genus Lacticaseibacillus; species Lacticaseibacillus suilingensis. The sequence continues at coordinate 114,205 of NZ_BOLV01000006.1, read as the reverse complement.
CTGGCGTAATCAACTTGCCATTTGCTGATAGCAAAAAGGTCAGCAATTTCCTGGACCCTGACAGCATGGCGCCCCTCAAGGTATATTTGATTGTGGCCACGCCGGATCTGAACGCCTCGGATTTGCATATCGACCTGGTCGCCGATGCCGAAACCTATTTGGCTCATCCTAAGGCTAACCAGGCAGCGGTGATCGCCGAGGTCAGCGAAGACCTGATCCGCATCAAAGCCAACCACGACGCCCCGAAGCCGGTGGTTAAAGCCGCACCGGCGAACCGCGCCAAAACCACCCGCAAAACGAGCACGCGTAAAACCACGCGCAAAGCAACCACCCGTAAAACCGCAACGAAGAAGTCGACTACGCGCAAAGCCGCAACCAAACGGACTCCTGCCGCCAAAAAGGGGGAGTAGGCCGTGTTAAGTCAAGCGCTATTGTTGATTGGCGTCGGGCTGATGGCCGGCATTCTTGGCGCGTTGTTGGGCTTGGGCGGCGGTATTATCATTACGCCGGTGTTGACGCTGATGATGGGCCTGCCGATTCAGTATGCCATTGCTGCTAGCATCATCGCGGTGATTGCGACTTCCTCTGGCGCGACCATTGCCTATTTGAAAGATGAAATGCTGAACTTGCGCGTGGCCATGTTCCTAGAAATTGCCACCACAGTCGGCGCGGTGCTGGGGGCGGTGTTGACCGGCCTGATTGATGGCCAGTTCCTCTACTTCCTGTTCGGTGCCTTGCTTCTGTTTTCGGTGTACAACATGATTAGGAAAATGCTGATGAAGCCGGAAAACATCAAGGCGCCTACGCCTGATCCCGCCGCTGAGAAGCTCAAGTTGAATGGCGCGTACTTTGACAAGGCCCAAGGCAAAGAGGTTAATTATCAAGTCACCAACGTGCCTGGTGGCTTTGCCATGATGTTTGGCGCTGGGCTGGCCTCTGGCTTGCTTGGTATCGGCTCCGGGGCATTCAAGGTGCTAGCGATGGATACCATCATGAAAATGCCACTGAAGCCTTCCACTGCGACCTCCAACTTGATGATGGGGGTTACGGCTGCCGCCAGTGCCACGGTGTACTTTTTTAATGGCAGTCTGCGGCCAGAAATCGCGGCGCCGCTGGCAGTGGGCATTTTGGTCGGGGCGACTTTGGGCACACGGTTGATGCAAATCATGCCGACCAAGGTGCTACGGCTGATTTTTATTCCGGTGATCGGCTACATGGGCCTGCAAATGCTGCTTAAAGGATTCGGGGTGAGCATCTAATGGACAATGAGGTCAAAAAAGAAACCCAAGACATTGAGCTCATCATCGGCCAGATTTTACGCATTGGGGTCATCATTGCCGCTGCCGTGATTGTGCTTGGGTTGGCGCTGCTGTTGATTACCGGCCAAAGCGGTTATCCGGCAGGGGTGCATCCCAGCAAGCCAGGGGCGATTTTGCAAGGCGTCATCGCGTTCAAGCCATACGCCGTGTTGATGCTCGGCTTGTTCCTCTTGATTTTGACGCCGGTGCTCCGGGTCGTGGTTTCGATTTATGCATTCATCAAAGAAAAAGACCATCTTTATGCTTGGATCACAACAATCGTGCTGGTGATTTTGGTCATTGCGATGGTGATTGGGTACTTAGGTTAAACTGACGCTGGCTCTAGTTGATGGAGCTGGCGTTTTTAGTTTGTTTTGGGGAGGGCCGCGGCGGCAGGCGGGGCGGCGCCGGGGCGTGGTGGTCCGGCTGCGGGGGACGGCTGGAGCCATAGGGCGGTCTCCAGCCTCAACGATGAGCCAGCATCGCGCTATCGCGCTCAACGCTGTCTCATCGTTGCCCCCAGTTAGCCCAGGAGCTGCCTGCTACGCAGTCACCTCGTGGGCTAACTGTTTCGCGGCTGGACCACCTCGCCCCTCTGCCGTCCCGCCTGCCGCCGCTGGAGAACAGTCATGGCTTCGAATAGGCATTCACCGGTTTTGTGAATGAGTTAACTTCTTATGCACTGCCCGATATTGCAGTACGGTTGTTCTGGATGTGGAGAGCTAGATCCAAGCCATCAACGTATTCGTTACTGTTATCGAGCGGGTGGTGGTGATGGGCGGAGCTTGGGGCACGCGGCCAGCAGTGAGCCGATGAGGACTAGTCAGACTGCGCTTTTTAGGCTTACCAGTCCTCATCGCGGCAATTCTAGAGACTCAAGCGAGCGAAGCGAGTTGAGGCTCTAGAATTAGGTTCGAGACCGGGTTTTGGCTCGAACCGGCCGCACAGCAGGCCGCGCGCCCCAAACGGAGCCCAGCGCCGCCACCCGCGGCCCATTGACGCCGCCTTGAACTCGTGTATCATAAATAATAATCAACTATCAGAGCATAAAATGAAATTCGTTCACATAAGGAGTCACCATGAGTAATTTTAGCTATCAAGTGTTTCGGGCGGTGGTCGAAAAAGGGACGTTCATCCAAGCCGCGGCGAGCCTGAATGTCACGCCCAGCGCCGTCAGTCATAGTGTGAGTCAGTTGGAAACCGACCTGGGTTTTCCCTTGTTTATCCGCAACCGTACCGGCGTGGCGTTAACGCCAGACGGGGCGAAGGTGCTGCCGACGGTGCAGGCCATTTTGAATCTGGAAGATCAACTGGCGCAAATCGCCGATAACATCAACGGCTTGAATACTGGGCGGGTGCGGCTGGGGGCCTTTTCCTCAGTCTCAACCAACTGGCTGCCGGGCATCATTCAAGCCTTCAAACGAGAAACTCCGGCAGTGGCGGTCTCGGTCATGCAAGGCGGGTTCAACGAAATCGGGGAGCAAGTGCGTACCGGGGCCGTGGATATTGGCTTTTCCTTGTTGCCGGTAGCGGAGGCGAATGTGGTACCGCTGCTCAAGGATCCGATTTACTGCATCACGCCACGTGATTTTGTCCCGCAAAATGGCAAGACCATGACGGATGCCGATATGGCCAAGCGTTCCTTTATCCTGCAACAAGGCGACTATGACCGCGACACCAAGGCGGCGCTGGATCGTTACCAAGTGTCCACCAATTCGTTGGTGTACTCCGTCGATGACCAATCTATTTTGTCGATGGTGGAAGCGGGTCTGGGTTGGGGCGTGTTGCCAAAACTGGCGTTGCAAAAATTGACCGGCGATGTGAATATCTATCCATTCTCGGAACCGTTCGCGCGTACGCTATGTTTGGTGACGAATCCCACCACGCAAAAATCACCGTCAGTGGCGCATATGTTGACGGTGATTCAAACGTTTATTCAAACCAATTACCCCGATAATTTACTGCCGGTCCGGTAGTTGATCCATGGTGTGATTAAGCGCGGCATCGACTTCATTATTGTACTGATTGGTGGCGTGGCCTTTGACTTTATGAAACACCGGCGCCTGCGGAAAGCGGGCGATTTGCGCCAGCAGCGCCTGCCACAGTTCAGCGTTGATGACTGGCTTGCCTTTCTTGCGCCAGCCGTTTTTCTGCCAGTTAACCCACCATTTTTCTGTCATGGTGTTGATAACATAGGCTGAGTCAGAGTAGATGTCAACTTGATAGCTGGTGTCTTTGATCGCGGTCAGGCCCTCAATAACGGCGGTGATTTCCATAAAATTGTTGGTGCGGCCATAATCACCGCCGGACAGCATTTTCTTATGCTCGCCAAAAATGAGCAGCGCTGCCCAAGCACTTTTGTCGGTAGGCTTGACCTTACCGCCGGCGACGTTGCCGGTGTTGCGATTGCCCCCGTCAGTGTAGAGTTGAATGTTCATGTAAAGACCTCCTGCGCTCTATTATACGCGAGCATCACGTCACTTGGGGAAATCCCCAAGTTCTGATAAACTAGATGCAATTCATTTTGACTGGAAAGGATGGCCCACGCATGCAACGAAAAATGATCGCCTTAGATTTGGACGGCACCACCTTGAATACAGAGGGGACGCTGACAGCGGCCACGGTGGCGACACTCAAGCAAGCTGAAGCGGCAGGGCATCTGGTGGTGATTGCCACGGGTCGGCCGGATTCGATTTCTGAGCAGTTTTACGATCAGCTGGGGCTGCAAGGACCGATGATCAACTTCAATGGCGCCTTGATTCATATTCCGCATCAAGCGTGGGCCAATGAGCTTGAGTCGACGATTCCAGTGGCGGATGCGCTGGATTTATTGACGCTGCGCCAGGATTATGACATCAAGGTGATGGTGGCCGAGGGTAAGCAACTGTTGCGCGCGGATCATGGCTACACCGACATTCCGTTTCTCCCGGATATGCCGCAGCCGGCATCACTCTTTGACGCGGCGGGGCTGACGCAAGCCCCAGTTTCGGTAACCATGTTTATCGATGAGGCGACCTTGGAGCCGTTGACGGCTGCGGTCAAACAACGGCACCCAGAATTGATTGCCAAAACCTGGGGCGCGTGGAGCGGCGAAAACACGGCCCTGGAAATCACCACGGCCCATGCCAGCAAGTCGCGTGGCTTAGCTTATGTAGCCGCAGCGTATGGCATTGCCCAAGAAGATATCATTGCCTTTGGCGACGACATGAATGATTTGGATATGATTGAATACGCCGGCGTCGGGGTTGCCATGGGCAATGCCCGCCCTGCGATCCTAGCTGCTGCCAATACCGTCACAGCGCCAAATTCAGAAAACGGCGTCGCTCAATATTTGACGAAGTATTTATTGTAGGCAGGCAGCGTAGTGAGGCCGGGTTTAGCCGGATGGATAGCCTAGCTCAATGCATTGCCGCCGATTTTTGGCGGCGAGGCATTGAGCGTAGCTAGCCACTCCGGCGTTGGCCGCACGAAGCGCAACTATAACAGGCTGCGAAGGTCGGCGGTTTTAGCGCGACTATAACAGGCTGCGAAGGCTGGCGTACTTAGGATGACAGCTGGCCTAGCCAGTTGTACTGTCAATTGTCTGCCGCACTGACACCCTTGGAAAGGAGCCCGATGAGATGGGCGAACGCAAGCTCACGCGCGGCGAGTTATTTTTCATCGGCACCATGCTGTTCGGCCTGTTTTTCGGTGCCGGTAATTTGATTTTTCCGGTGTTTGTCGGGCAGCAGGCGGGGCAGGCGCTAGGTCCAGCGGTGCTCGGCTTCCTGATTTCAGGCGTCGGCCTGCCGTTGTTAGGGGTGGCGGCGATTGGGATGAGCAAAAGCGATGGCGTTTATACCATGGCGCAGCGCATCAATCGCCCGTATGCCTATGGCTTCACCTTGCTGCTGTACCTCTGCATCGGGCCGTTTTTTGCCTTGCCGCGCCTGGTGCCAATTTCCTATGAGATCGGCCTGGCGCCGTTCATCAAGCCGGCGCATGGTACATTGGGGTTAGCGGTGTTTTCGGTGCTGTTTTTCGCGGCGGCGTGGTGGTTCGCGCGTAAGCCGAGCAAAATCATGACTTACGTGGGGAAAATCCTGACCCCGGCGTTTTTGATTGCGCTGGCGATTTTACTGATTGCCGTAGTGGTTAAACCGATGGGCCGCGGCCAACTGCCGACTGCGGCTTACCAAAGGGTGCCGGTGTTGACCGGGTTTACCGCTGGGTATTCGACCATGGATGCGTTAGCCGCGTTGGCCTTTGGCATCATTGTGGTGGATGCCATCAAGAATTTAGGGGTGACGGCACCCACCCAAATTGCTAAGGATACCATCAAAGCTGGCGTGCTGGCGGCGGGGATGATGGCGGTGCTCTACGCGCTGTTAGCTATTTTGGGGCGCAATGCCTTGGGCGAATTCGCCCGCGCCAGTAACGGTGGTCCCATTTTGGCCAATGTGGCCAATGCGTATTTTGGCCCGGTGGGCAGTGTGCTACTGGCCATCATTGTGATTTTAGCGTGTTTGAAAACGGCGATTGGCTTGATCTCCGCGTTTGGTGATACCTTGCACGAGCTTCTGCCGCAAGTGCCGTATCAAGGGCTGATCTTGGTGGCGACGGTTTTACCCATCATCTTTGCCAACGCCGGCTTGAATCAGATCTTGGCGGTGGCCACGCCGGTGCTGTATTTCATCTACCCACTGGCGATCACGCTGATTTTGCTCAGCCTGCTGACGCCAGTATTGGGGACATCGCGGTGGCTGTTTAACACGGTGACGGTGTTCACGTTGGTGCCGGCACTACTGGATGGCCTCAACGCCTTGCCGGCCAGCTGGCATCACGGCATCGTGCAAACGCTGCTGAATTTTGGTCACTATCTACCGGGGTTTGCTTACGGTTTAGGCTGGTGTGTGCCGGCGGTGCTGGGGCTGGCGGTCGGTTGGGTGCTGGCACAACTGGCGGCGCATCACCACACTAAAAAAGGCGTCGGTTGATGGCAACCGGCGTCTTTGCTTCATACTTAAGCTTGAGAATCAGCTTCGTCTTCTGATGGGGAGGGATTCGGCCGGCCGCCACCTAAGTTCTTGGTGATGGCCTTGAAGTTGATCACGATTTTGAAGTTAAGTTCAGCGGCGTTCGTTTTGTCGCTGGTTTCATAGTCCGTGATATCAAGCAGTGCCGAGTTTTCGTAAACCTTTTGCACGGTGCCGGTGAAGGGATGGTCCATGTCTTCTTTGACCTTACACTTCACGGTATCGCCGAGATGAATGTCTTCTTTCTTCACTATCATCAGTTCCTTCCTAGAGCTATCAATGGTTAATTGATAGAAGGATAGTAGCGCATTGAGCAAGTGAAAGCAATAGACTTCATTTAATTCTTTGAATACTATAATTGTTTGCCAAACCGGCCTTCATTGGCTTATCGTATAAGGTGAACATTTTGAGAAGGGATGACTGAAGACATGGCTGAAAAGACGGTATTATTTGACGCGTTGAGTGATCCGGCAAAGCATACGGCACTGGTGGGTTTTGCCAAGTTTTATATTGAAAAATATTACAATGAAGGGCTGGATTTGCTGGCTCAGATCGATGTGTCCGGGCATGTGGCAGACATCAACCAATGGCTGATTGATAACGATAGCTTTTTGAAAGAAGAAAAGCTGGATGGATTGGTCGCCGATCGCGGCGATAACATGGCGGCGTTGTTGGTCGCTTTGAAGGCGCCGTTTACCGCTAACGGCCAGCCAGAAACGCCTTGGAATACCTGGTTCAAGGATGAAATTGGGCAGGCTCAGCACGGTCGTTAACCCGCAAAGCAGTCGCGCGTGATGCCGACTGCTTTTTTGGTATAATAACAGCGAGTGGCGAAGGAGGTCGACGCATGGCACAATATTTGATTGTTTCGGATGTGGATGGCACGCTGGCGTATGATAGCACCACGATTTCGACCCGCACCAGCCAGGTCATTAACCAGCTCCTGGATGCTGGCCATCTGTTTTACTTGGCCACCGGGCGGATGTACGCTTTGGCGGCGGCGATGGCCGATCAAATTGGCCCACGAGCGGAAATCATTTCGGCTAATGGCGCCGCCTATGAATTTTCCGGTCAAAAAACGCATCACTTGCTCGGTGCTAAAGCCTTAGCCGCGATTGAAGCCGCCGCTGCCGGCAACGGCTTAACGGCAGTGTATTTCACCGATATGGCGGTTTACTACGTCACCACGCCACCGCCAGCCATCGAGCAAATGCTGTATTCTTTTGCGCCCAAGGATGTCACCATTGACGTGAGGCAGCTGCCGGATATTACGGCACTGCAAACCCATAGTGATGAGATTACCAACGGCATTATTTTCTCGCTGAGTGATCCTGAAGCTTTGGCTAACACCCGCGAGCAACTGGCTGCTCAGGCGCTGCTTCATCTGTCGGCCTCAGACCCGACCAACATCGAGTTAATTCCTAAGCATGTGGATAAGGCCAATGCGATTTTGGAACTGCAAGCCAAAACCGGTATTCCTAAGGACCGCACAATTGCCTTCGGGGATGGCCTGAATGACTTGGGGATGCTGAAAGCCGCCGGCATCAGCGTTGCGATGGGTAATGCAGTGCCAGAGGTGAAGGCAGTCGCCAAGTATGTGACTGAGACCAATAAAGAAGATGGTCTCGCCCAATTTTTACTGCGGTTTTTCGATAAGGAGGAAAGCTAATGTATCAAGCCCAAGCAGAGCGTTATGAAGGCGTACCCGTCCGGCCAGCCGGGAATTCCGGGTTAGTGATGCCACCGATTTCTTTAGGCCTGTGGCAGCATTTTGGCAGCGGTGATCCCTTGGCGGCGCGCCGCGATGTGATTTTAGCAGCGTTCGATCACGGGGTTTTTCAATTTGACGTGGCTAATCACTATGGCGATGGCGATTTTGGTTCCAGCGAAGCGCTGCTCGGTCAGGTGTTGGCCAATGAGCTCAAGCCATACCGCGATGAACTGGTGATTGCCACCAAGGTCGGTTACGAAATCCATCCCGGCCCGTTTGGCACTGGCACCTCGCGTAAAGCGATTTTGCAAGGCATCGATGATTCGCTGCGCCGGCTGAATCTGGATTACGTGGATCTCTATTACGCCCACCGCTTTGATGCTGGGGTGCCAGTGGCGGAAACCGTGCGGGCGCTGGATGATGTCGTGCGCCAAGGTAAAGCCCTCTACATCGGGGTTTCCAATTACGATACGGATCAAGCCAAGCAGGCGATTGCCTTGTTCAAGCAGCTGGGCACGCCGTTTGTGGTGGACCAAATGAGCTATAACATGTTCAACCGCAGCGTTGAAACCAGCGGCTTGCTCGATGAGCTGCGGGCTGCTGGGGCTGGGGTGGTGGCTTACGGGCCACTTTCGGAAGGCCTGCTGTCAGACCGTTATCTGAAGGGCATTCCCGATACGTTCAAAATTCACCCGACCAACGAAGGCACCTTTGCGCATGGCCGCGAGGCGGTAGTGACGAAGCTTAACGCCCTGAATGAAATTGCGCAAGATCGCGGCCAAACGCTGTCGCAAATGGCCCTGGCTTGGCTGCTGCGAGACCCAGTGGTGGCGTCGGTGCTGGTCGGTACCACCAGCGTTGAGCACTTGATTGATGACCTCAAAGCCTGTGAGCACCTCGAATTTACCGCGACTGAATGCGAAGCTATCGATAATATTCTCGCTGAGTGAACATTTCACAAACTGTGGCGATCGCGGGCGCCGTTGACCGGCGAGTCGTCGTTGATAAAGACTGAATATAAATATATTTTTGCCCCAAGCCCTTGACGTTAAAAGGGTTTGGGGCTTTTTGTATACCCCATTTATTAAAATAACTATCGCTATGTTTCCCTTCTCACAATTCACCATGCTAGGCTTAATATAAGCAGGTATTAAACGTTTGTATAACGTTTACCTGTCAATGCAGAAGCAAGGGGGAACAGAGATGAACGGAAAATGGTACGACGATACTTAAAGTGACACTGCTGTTGGTCATCTCAACGACACAAGGGGGAAGCCCATGAAAGCAAAAATAATGCATGGCTTCATGGTGGTCGTGCTGCTCTTCATGCAGCTGATGAATCTGGGGGGTATTCAAACCGCCGCGGCGACGACGCCGGATCAGATTGAAAAGGTCATCACCACAAGCAATGCGCTAGATGTCAACGTCACAGGCACGGTCCAAGGCGATCAGATTAACTGGGCGCTAAGTTACAACAAAAAGGACCAAGGCGAACTGCGCGCTCTTAAAGTGCGCGTGTCGACAGATCGAGACGCGACGCTCCGCTTAGCACCGAAAGCTAATCAGCTGGTGCAAGCGATGCAGGGCCAAGATAGCCAGCCGAAAAATCAATGGTGGATCGAAAAAGCCTACAGCCGCTCTTCACAAAATGTGCTGTACTATTCGACCCCAAAAACGAATAACCGTTTGTACGTTGCCGTTGAACTGAACCGTCGCGAAGTGGCGCAGACGGCGCAGCCAACGACCACGACCGTGGAAGCAGCTGATGCTGAAGCGGACCCTGACCCTCTCCAAACACCAGTTGATTCTGCATTGACTGATACCTTGGTGGGGCCAGTTGAAGTGTTGCTGCCGCTTTCGACGGCAACGGAAGAAGAACAAGCCGTTGCTATCGACCGCCCAGCAGCCAACACCCCACAAACCGAAGCAGACGCAGCGAATACTGTGGATGCTGTGGAAGAAAAAGTCCAAGCAACGCAAGGACTGTTGAGCGCGAATATTTACGCCAAAGAATTTGCTGATACACGAGAGGCAAATCCACTCCATTTCCGGATGCCACTGAATTATACCAACGATGCCAGTGGAATTTATCCGGCTAAGGCCTGGCCCTTCAGTGGCAACACCAATGTGAAAAATCACATCGGTGGGAATAGTCAGAACAACGTACTATACAGCAACACAAACGTTAATTCGGCCAATGCAAATACTTGGCTGGATTATGGGGCTGATAAATCAAATCCTGAGTTCAGTATTCGCAAGTATGCAAAAGAAAGCGAAACGACGAATGGCCTGTTTGATGTCCAGCTAGATATCAAAGGCAATACTATCTCTGAACGCCATAAGATGGCCATCGTACTTGTCCTGGATCATTCTGGAAGCATGGATGGCGACCGCTGGACAGCTGTAAAGACGGGTGTCAAAGATTTTCTTTCGGCGATCAAGAAGGCAGACTTAGGAGATGTTGTGCATGTTGGTGTTGTTGGCTATTCCGAAAACACAGATGCGGATTTTACAGTTCCTGTAAAGTCTGTTAATGATAACGAAAGCGCTATTAATACAGCACTGAATCCGAAGCCAGCGAATGGCACTTTTACCCAGAGAGGACTGGAATTGGGTAAAACAATGCTTGATGCGGTCAAGACGATTGAAGACAAGCAGATAATTTTATTGACTGACGGCGTACCGACTTTCTCCTACCACGTCGATGAAAGTCTCAGGTTGAGTGATAACACGATTGTTGGCACGAAGTTTACTGAGACAAAAGAAGGTGCGGGGAATACAGCAAAGCTTAGTAAATCCTATACTACTGAGAGCGGCCATACAATTGTTGACACATGGGCAGCGACAATTGGAGCAGCCCGTACCCTTAAATTAGCTGGCGTGAAACTTCAAGCGCTGGGTATTCAACTTGGTAATGATCGTACCTATATGACGAAGGAAAAAGTTAGGGAAAACATGAGTAAACTCCCTAGCATTGGCGCTAATAACCAACCGTTGTATGAAGACGCAGAAAAAGCCAGCGATGTAACCGCTTATTTACGAAAACAAGCAGACGGCTTGATTAGTAGCTACAACTCAATTATTGACGGCGTCGTCTCCGACCCGCTGGGCAGTCAGTTTAGTTATGTATCAACCAATGCGACAGTGACGAGCGGCACAGCGCCTAGACCAACAGCAACGATTGCGGATGGCAAGTTGACCGTCACTGATCTTAATCTGGGCAAAGATCAACAAGTCTCAATCAAATACCAAGTGCGCATCAACACTGAAGCTGAAGGCTTCAAAGCTGATCACTGGTACCAAATTAATGGTGATACGACCTTTATCGCCAAAGAAGGTACTCCCAAAGTCAATTTCGGTGTTCCTTCTGCCAAAGCACCTTCAAAGGTTTACACAGTTAAAAAAGTCTGGAATGACATTGAAGGCGCGGCGAAGCAACCAGCAAACTTGCAGGTTCATGTTGCCCGCGAAGGCTCAACGTTTGACAATGCGCAGACCCTGACGCTCACCCCGAATGGTGAATGGACCCAGAAGTTCACGGACGTTGCCTATGGTAATCAAGGCCAAGCCATGAAGTACATGGTAACGGGGGAAGTTGGCGCTGATGCTTCGTATGTTTCAACTCAAAACTACAATCCAAACACCTATACATTGACTTTGACTAACGTGCAATATGGCGTTCAGGTAGAAAAGGAATCAACGGATCCAAACTATCTAATGTCTACCGATGCAGCTAAAACGGCCCAATTCACGTTAAATACGTACAAGAATCAAGATTTCACCGACCCAAGCGGGACAGGTCTGGTTGCCGGTGTTCCTCAAGGCCTTGGCGAAGGTTTCTATGGCATTAAGGAAACTGTTGCCCCAGAAGGTTTCGAATTAGACCCAACCGAATATCTGTTCCGGCGCGACAGCAAAGGCAAGTGGTTCTATTACGGCTTCCGCAAAGAAGGCAGCAGTATCAGCATTCCACGCGAGATTAGCAGCACCATGAACTTGAATCAAGTTGATGGCAAGTATGATCGTTTTGAACTGGAAAACGGCACCTTGCTGAAATTGGTGAAGTACAACGAACCAAAGCGAAACCTGAAACTGGTTTTGGTCAAGAAAGGCTTCATGGACAGCTTCCTTCCAGGCGCCGATTTTGCTTTAACCGGCCCTGAAACTGAAGCTAAGACCGAAACTTTGACCTCAGTGGCAACTGCAGCTGGTGTGACCGCGGAAACCAAACTTTTTGGTAACGATGCTTACACCTTGACCGAAATCAAAGCCCCAGGTGGCTATGAAAAGCTTGATGCGACAGTTTCAATTCAAGTGAACGCCAAAGGCACCAACGCTACGGTGAAGGTTGACGGTCAGACTTTGACCAGCAATGGCGTCGCAGTTGAAGGATACTCCTACAAGCTCTCTGGCGACACGCTGATCATCACGGCAGTTAACCAACTCGCTGTGCAAGAAATGCCTGTCACCGGTGGCCCTGGCCTCAATGCGTTTATCGCCAGTGCTTTGGTACTGATGGTGGGCGCAACCGCAGCGGGGTTGACCCTGCGCTACAAGAAAGAACAGGAGGGACGGTAAGATGCTCAAGCGAATTCTCTTTAGTATTGCCGCAGCCGCAATGGCGCTCCCATTCCTGCAGGCAACCCCAACCCAGGCCGCGACGAAGAACGTCGATATCGTGGTGCACAAACGGCTCCACGATGATGCGCGACTGAACACTGACACATGGTCATACGAAAACGACGGTAGTCTCAAATCCAAAATTGAGCTGGCAGAAACCAAGGGCCTCAACGGCGCCGAAGTGGTGCTCTATGACGCCACTAAGTTGTACCAAGAAGCCCTAGAAGACGGAAAGACGCCGACTCAATTTGTGAATGAATGGCGCAACAAGGATCGCATGGACGCCTTTGCGGAAGCGGAAGAACATCTGGACCTGCTGGCAACCAAAACGACGCAGGAAGGGTTCATGGAAGATGGCAGTCGCGAAGACGGGATTGCGCGCTTCACCGTGGCGCAGAAGGTTGGCACTCAATATGCTGCCTACCTGCTCCTCGAAAAGAGTGTGGCGTCCGATCACAGTTTTGACGTCGACTTAAGCACCATGGCCGCTCCAATGATGGTGGTGATGCCCATCATGAATGCTGACGGTGCCGCAATGGACAACATTCATATCTACGCCAAGAACGTTGCCTATGTCCGGGACCCGTACTTCTTCAAGTTTGGGCGGAATGCGGCAGGCGATGATGTCCGCGTCCAAGGGGCAGTCTTTGCCCTGTACCAAATCGTGAACGGCGAAAAGCTTTGGCTGAGCACTGATCTCAGCGAAGCGCCGCGGAACGAATGGATCACGTCCAGCAATCCGCTGACCGATGAAGCGGTTGATAAGTTCATCTCCGATAAAGACGGTTTGGTGAACACCGGGACCCGGTTCTTAGCTAGCGGCACTTACTACTTTGAAGAACTCAAGCCAGCGCTGGGCTACATCAATAATCTGGGCGCGACCGGGGTCAAAGTCGAAGTGCCAACTTCATGGACCAAGCCAGATGGCAGTTTGAATCCGGTGTTGGTGAATGGCGAAGTGCTGAATGAAACCACCGCAGGGATGGTTAGCGCCGAACAAGTCGCAATCGGCCGCCCGCGTGTTTATAACATCCGGGAAAAAGAAGACCAAGGCGAAGTGACAGTGGTGGCTAAGCCATCTAACCCGCAAACGCCAGCTGGCAAGCTGCCACAAACCGGCAGCGTGATTTCTGGCTTGCTCATTGCCCTTGGCGCTGCGTTAATGCTCGGTGCATGGCTGCTTCAACGCCGTGCCCACACCAAGAATTAGGAGGACCCACTTAATGAAAATGACAATGAATAAAGTGTCCCGTGCTGCCCTTGCTGGCTTAATGGTTTGCGGCCTCGCTTTGTCCGCTGCCCCAGCATTGAATGCGGCCCCAGAAACGGTACGGGCAACGGCGGTAAGTCCGACTTTACCGACTAAAGTTACCGTACAAATCAACAAGAAGTTCATCGATTCCAATTATCAACTGACGCCCAACACCGGGGAAACCATCGCGGATCTTGAAGCGCTTGAAGGCATTGGTAACGTTAAATTTTCTGCCTATGATGTGACGAGTATCTTCTACGATTTACAGGCCGCTAATCCTGGTGTATCTGCGGAGGATTTAACCAAAGAGATTGTGGCCGACTGGAGCGAAAAATATAAAGAATCCACGCCCGTGAAAGCCTCTGGTACGACTGACCCCAAAAATGGCACGCTCGATTTTACAGATTTGGAAACGCGTACGGCGGACGGTAAATATAAATTGTATCTCTTCGAAGAAGGGGACAGTGATCGTACCAATTTACTGCGTTCGGTGCCGGTGGTTGTCGGCATGCCAGTGCGTAATGCAGCAAAGAACGGCTTCTTAAAGACCATCAAGATCTATCCAAAGAATACGGGATTGACGAAGGAACTGACCAACCTGAATGGTAACAATGCTGACGATGGCAATGTCTACAACTATGAAGTGGGTCAGAAACTGCACTACGAAACCAACTTCGTCATTCCTCGTGGGATCCGGGAAGCCGGTACGAAATTCAAATCCATCAACCTAACCGACCTCATGTCAGAGGTTGGAACAACGCTGGTTGGGGAACCCACCATCACCATTGAGGGTGAAGATGCAGATTTGCATGGTCTCTTTGTGGCTGCAGGCACTTACACGGACTCCAATGATGATGGCTGGAAAAATCATGCGGGCTTTAAGTATGAGATTGATTTGGAAAACGGAAGCAAGGAAAGCGAGATCATCGCATTACTGGACAAAATTGAAGGGAAAGCCCTGTCCGTCAAATACACCATGAAGATTAATAAGCATGCGGTGCCGAATCAAGAAATCGGCAACACCTTCACGGGTAAATTTGGCAACGAACCAGAGATGACCATTGTTGATAAATCTGAAGAAGTTGAAACTAGTGGCCATAAGTTCAAGAAACACGATGCTTATGACGCTAATCAAGGATTACCAGGCGCTGATTTCAAGCTCAAAAATAATGACGGTCTATGGGCAGTCCTTGATGACGAGACAGCCTCAGCAGGGACTTACATGCCAAATGACATTGATTGGGTAGAAAATGAGAATGACGCCACTGTGCTGACTTCTGGTGCTGGTGGCCATTTGCAAATCAATGGGCTTGAGTCCGGCAGCTATACCTTGGTTGAAATCGAGGCCCCAACTGGCTACCAGATTACCACTAAGAATACTGCTTTCACCGTGGCCAAAGGTGCGCCGACCACGACGGCTATTGGTTCTGACGACATCGCCAACACCCCACTCGATGGCGAACTGCCATTGACCGGTGGTATGGGCATTGCGGCCTTCCTGATTGTCGGGACGGCAGCGATGGGCACAGCGGTGATTTACAAGAAGCGCCACGCTTAATTCGAGTTAACGCAAAGGAGTGAAGGAGATGAGCAAAAAACGCCGCGCCAGCCTCAAAGCTGAGCTGTTTGTGACCATCCTGTTTTTTGCCGGTCTGGCTGTGTTTGCTTATCCCTTCGTGGCCCGCGCTGTGAATACCCTCACCTTAAGTGCGCGGGTGACGCGGGATCGGAAAAAGGCCGAAGCCAATGTGAAGCGGCAGCAGGCGAAGATCAAGCGAGAAAACGAAGCTTTGGCCGAGCAAGGCTTGCGCCCGAATGCTGATGTTTTCACCCAAAAAGGGCAAGGGGTGCAGCAGATCAAAGCGCTCCGTGAGCACCTGATTGGGGCCGTCACGATCCCCAGTCTGGCGGTGAACTTGCCGCTTTACGACACCACCAATGAAGTCCTGATGGAATCAGGCGCGGTGGTGCTGCCAGGGACGAGTTTCCCGACTGGCGGTGCTAGCACGCACACGGTGGTGACTGCCCATAGCGGTATTCCCAGCAAGACGCTGTTCGATGATCTGCATGAGCTGAAAAAAGGCCAGCTGTTCATCTTCACCGTCGATGGTGAGCATCTCGCCTACAAGGTGAATCGCATTAAGGTGATTGAGCCAGATGATGTGTCGAGTTTGCAGATTGAGCCAGGTAAGGACCTGGCCACGCTCATGACTTGCACGCCAATCGGGCAAAATTCTCACCGCCTGCTGGTCACCGGCTACCGGGTCCCTTACACGGAGCAAGCCGCCAAGGCCAGTGCTCGGAGCAACACCCGCGCTAAGGCCTTGAGCTGGGCGGTGATTGCGGCCGCAGTGCTGGGGCTGGCGCTCCTTGGGTATCTGATTTACCGCCTCGTGCGGAAGCACCGTCGCCGTTAAGGTAGCAGAACGTCCTCGTTCATGAAGCGAGGGCGTTTTTGCATGCGCGAAAAAATTAAAATAACGTTGACAGGGTAACTACTCACTGTTACTATGTACCGGTACCTAGCAACAAAGAGTAGCTATCATTTGGCCCACTCTTGCTAGGACTCACAAGCTAGCAAGTGCCGCATGCCGCCAAGCGAAGGCGGCGTCAGAGAAAGGTGAAGACAGTGAAGGGTTTAACGGAATTACTCAAAGGCGCGCTGGAAGGCATTGTCCTGCAGCGCATCAGCGAAGGCGAAACATACGGCTACGAGATCACGACGTATCTGGTCCACTTGGGCTTTGAAGATATCGTGGAAGGCACGGTATATACCGTGCTGCTGCGGCTGGAGAAAAAAGGGCTGCTCAATGTTGATCGGCGTAAGTCAGAAATGGGCCCGCCGCGCAAGTTCTACACGTTAAACTCAGCCGGTGCCCAATATCTAAAGGAATTTTGGCAGAAGTGGGAGTTTTTAGCCGCCACCATGGCCACATTGAAGGAGCAAGGTAATGACGAACATTAAAAACAGTATTAATAACATGATCAAGGACAAGCAGCGGTACCGGCAATTCCTTAAGGACGTCAAGCAACTGCCGACCCCTTATGCTGATACGGTGACGGCGTTAACTAAGTATATTTGGAACTTCGCCGGTAGCGGCGCGATGATGGATGTGCTGGAGGAAGTGCTGCACATCTTTCAAGAAAGTGCGGCTGATCAGGTCCCAGTCCGGCAAATTGTCGGTGAGGATCCGGTGGAATTTGCCGAAAATATCATGGCGCAATACCCAGAAGAAATGTGGCTGATTAAGTATCGAAAGCAGCTACGGCAGAAAGTCCAAGAGGCGGAGCAAAAATGAAAGCAATCGTTGTCAAAGGCGTGACCAAGGACTTTGGCGCGCTGCCGGTGCTGAAAGGCGTCAATCTTGAAGTGGAGCAAGGCGAAATCTTCACCTTGCTAGGCGCAAATGGAGCCGGGAAAAGCACATTGATCAACATTCTCACCACCCTGTCGCAGCCGACTGCCGGCACTGTGGCCATCATGGGGCTGGACCCGCGCACGGCTGGCAACCAGGTGCGCCGGCTGATGAGCTTGAATGCGCAGGCCACCACGTTGGACGGCGAATTCACCGGTGCCGAGAACCTGAGCTTGATTGCCCGGCTGCGAGGGGTGAAGGATGTCCCAGCCGAGATTAATGGACTGGCGCAGCGGCTGGATTTGACCAGCTTTTTGAACCGGAAAGTCAAAACTTATTCTGGTGGCATGCGGCGGCGGTTGGACTTAGCCATGTCCTTGCTGGGTAATCCGCAGCTGATTTTTCTGGATGAGCCGACCACCGGCGTTGATCCGCAAAACCGCCTCGCGCTGTGGCAGATGATTAGAGAACTGCGCGATGCTGGCAAAACCGTGTTCCTCACGACGCAGTATCTCGATGAGGCTGACGCTTTGTCCGACCATATCGCGTTCATCCATGATGGCGTGATTGTTAAATCGGGCACGCCAGCGGCTATCAAGCAGCGGGTTACGGCCACTTATACGCTGCAGGTGGCGCCAGCTGATGAAGCTGTCGCAACCGCCACACTCGGGGCGGCAGGCATCGCCTTTGCCCCAACTGAACATGGGCTTTCGCTGACCGCTAAGCAGGCCGAGCCAGCCCTGACGGCACTGCTCGATGCAGGCGTCACGGTGACCCATTACGACCAGGACGAAACCGATTTGGAATCGGTCTTCCTCAATGTCACCAAGGAGGCAGCCCATGCAAACCTTTAACCAGCTCCGTACGTTAACCGGCCGCATCATCCGGCAAAACCTGACCAACGCCGATACGATTATCACGGTGATTGCGATGCCGGTGTTCATGTTGCTGTTTTTCGTCTACGTGATGGGCGGCAACATTGCCACGACTGGTGCAGGCGGCGCCCAGGCGTATCTCCGGTATGCTTTGCCCGGTTTTTTGCTGCTGACAATGGCAATGGGGTCCGCCTACACCTCAATGCGTATTAACCTGGATCGCACCTCAGGCTTTTTGGATCGATTGCACTCACTGCCGATTGCCCGCTGGGTGATTTTGGGCTCACATGTCCTCGCGTCAGTGACCTTTATGCTGATGGCCGAAGCGTTGGTCTTTCTGGTTGGCGTGCTGATTGGTTACCGCGCTGATGTGACCTTAAGTTCGGCACTGCTGTTTGTCGGCTTGTCGGTGTTGTTCGGCCTAGGCATCACGCTGCTGGCAATTCCGTTTTCCCTGAAGGCGGATAACTATGCTTCCGCTGGGGGGTTCTCGTATGTGCTGCTGATGCTGCTGTTTGTTAGCTCGGCTTTAATGCCCACCACCGGGATGGCCAAGCCCGTGCAGATGTTTGCTGATCATCAGCCGATGACGCCGATTGTGAACACCGCCCGCGGCCTGCTCAATCAGGCCGTGGCGGTGAGCCAGCACACTGAATGGCTCGCGGTCGGTTGGCTAGTCGGCGCCATTGTGGTTTGCGGTTTCCTGTCTTATCGGGTGTATGTGCGGATGTTTCTAACGCGTTAGCCTGCAACTAAAAAGTGTGGCCCCGGCAGAATTGCTGGGGCCACATTTTTGGGTTGGCGTTAATGGGCAAAATGCGCTAGGTGAGCAGCGAGGTACTGGCCGGTATGACCGGCTTGGCTTTGGGCCACTTCCTGTGGTGTGCCGCTGGCGACGATTTCACCGCCGAACCGGCCGCCTTCAGGACCAAGGTCAAGGAGGTAGTCGGCATTGGCCAAAACGTCAAGGTCGTGTTCAATGGTGAGCACCGTGCCGCCAGCGTCAATCAGATGCTGAAACACTTGCAGTAAGGTGGCCACGTCCAGAGGATGCAGGCCGACCGAGGGTTCATCGAAGACAAACAGCGTGCCTTTTTGGCTTTTCCCCATGTGGGCCGTGAGCTTGAGGCGCTGGGCCTCGCCGCCGGAGAGACTGGGGGTGCTTTCACCGAGGTGCAAATAGCCCAGCCCCATGTCGTGGAGCGTCTGCAAGGTTTGCTCAATCGCGGGTTGGTCAGCGAACACCGGCAGGGCTTCATCGACGCCAAGATTCAACAGATCCGCAATGGACTGGCCCTGCCACTTGATCTCTAGCACTTCAGGGTTGTAGCGCCGGCCTTGGCAAGTTGGGCAAACCTGCTGCATATCAGGCAGGTATTGGATGTCCAAACTGATTTGGCCAGTGCCGCCGCAAGTCGGGCAGGCGCCAGCAGTGACGTTATAGGAGAAGTTGCTGGCGGTGTAGCCGCGCTGTTGACTGGCCGGCAAGCTAGCAAACAAGTCGCGCAGGCGGTCGAGAATGTTGGTGTAGGTTGCCACCGTTGAGCGGACATTTTTGCCGACGGGACTGGCATCAATGGCCACCACGCGCCGCAGTCCGCCGCGGTGCCAGTCTTGGACAAAGCTGGGCGCCAGCTTGGCTTTGGTCGCCGTTAAGGCTGGCACCAGTGCGTCAAATACCAGCGTCGACTTACCCGCCCCAGAAAAGCCGGACACGGCGCTCAGCTGATTGACTGGGAAGGTGGCAGTGAGATTGTGCAGGTTGAAGCGGTCGGTGACGGTGACGCCATACCACTTTTTGGCGGTTACGGTGGCGCGCTTGGCAGTGGGCCGGACAATCAAATCGGCCTGGCCGGTGAGATACGGGCCAATCAAGGAGTGCGGGGCCTTGGCGATGGCGGCCGGCGAGCCTTGATTGATCAACCGACCCCCTGCCGCCCCGGCACTAGGACCAATTTCAAGCACCTCATCAGCGGCTTCGATAATGGCCGTGTCGTGATCAACCACCACGACGGAATTACCTTGTGCAACCAAACCGCGCATGACCGCAATCAAACCGGCCACGTTAGCCGGATGCAGGCCAATCGACGGTTCATCAAGCACATACAGCACACCAGTAGTTTGCGTGCGCAGGGTACGCGAAAGTTGAATCCGTTGCAGTTCACCAGTGGACAAGCTGGCGCCGGCGCGACTGAGTTGCAGATAAGACAGCCCCAAATCCAGCAGTGGCTGCAAAATCGTGGTTAACTCGCGGATGATATCATGGGCTAAAGCCTGCATGTCCTCTGGCAGCCAGGTATAGATGGTGGGAATGAACGCCTTCAGGTCACTCAGCGTCATGGCGGAGACATCGGCAATGGTCTTGCCGGCAATCAGCTGATGCAGCAGCTCTGGCCGAAAGCGCGTGCCATGGCAAGTCGGGCATACATCGAAGCGATAGAAACGATTCAGCCGGGTGATGGCGCGCTCGTTCGTGGTCGTCGCCATGGAGTCTTCCACGGCGTTGAAGGCATTTTCGAACATGGCATTGTCCATGTGGAAAATCTTGCCGGATTTGCTGGGAATATTAATCGAGTAGGTGCGCTTGGTGCCATGCCAAACCATGTCTTGCTGCTTTTTGGGCAGGTCTTGAAATGGCGTGTCGATATCGATGCCGATTTGCTGGGCCACCAGCGGCATAAAGTTGCGGCCTGGCAGACGCCAAGAAGCAACGGCGCCGTTGCGAATGGTCAGGCTGGGGTCGGGTATTAGGCGATCCGTGGCCAGAGTTTTGGCTTCCCCGGTGCCGTTACAAGTGGGGCAGGCGCCGGCGGAGTTGAAGGCAAAATCTTCCGCGCTGAAAGCTTGGAATTTGACGCCACAAGTGGGACAGGTGATTTCACCCATGCCGCTGCCAGGTTGATTAGGGAGATCCATGCTCTGGGCGATGGCCAGCGTGGGCGGGACCTGATGGCCATTGGGACACTGCGGCGACCCCAGGCGAGAAAACATCAGGCGCAAGACATTCAGCGCCTCAGTGGTGGTGCCGACAGTGGAGCGAATGCCAGGCACCACTGGCCGCTGACGCAAGGCAATGGCACTGGGGATGTGCTGAATCGATTCGACTTGGGCATGGCCGACTTGGCCGAGCCGGCGCCGGGTGTAAGTCGACAGCGCCGAGACGTAGCGCCGCATGCCTTCTGCATACAACACACCCATCGCCAGCGATGATTTGCCGGAGCCGCTGCGGCCGGTAATCGCCACGAGCTTGTGCAGGGGGATATTCACATTAACATGTTTGAGGTTATTGACGTACGCGCCAGTGACCCGAATTTGATCTGGAATCGTGGTAGACTGTGACATAGAAACCCTTCTTGGTGGATAAATTTGATGGTGAAAGTAGGCAAAACATGACTGAGCAACCTTTGAAACATCGCAGTATTCGCGACTTTGCCGCGGCGCCGAGTGCTGCGCAACAGGCAGCACTCGAAACCACCGCGCAGGAAACCGCCTCGAGCAATTATTTGCAGCAGTTCACCTTGATTAAGGTGACGGATACGACCAAAAAGCAGGCCGTCGCTGAGTTGACGCATTGTCCGTTTGTGGCCGGGCCGGGGCTGCTTTATGTGTTCGTACTGGATACCCACCGCAACTTACGGCAGGTCCCTGATGCTGACGCCCATAATTTAACCGGCTGGGCGGCGTTGCTCGCCGGTGCCGCGGATTGCCAATTGGCAGCGCAGGCGCTGGTTAGTGAAGCCGAAACCCAGGGCTTAGGGACGTGCTACCTAGGCAGTATCTTAAATGATTCGCGGCAGATGATTAGCCTTTTGAAGTTGCCGCGTCATACTTTCCCGTTGCTCGGCGTGATGGTGGGGGTGCCGGAAGGCTTATCCCAGCCCAAACCCCGCCTGCCGCATGCGGTGGTGGTTGGGGACAATCAATACCCAACCTGGGATGCTGCTGCCCTTCAGGACTATGATAACACCACCCGCGATTATTATCGGAATCGCCCGGTGAATGCCCGCGATAGCGGCTTCGTCGACATGCTTTTGGCCTACACAAAAACCGACCTGCATCAAAGAGATGAGATCGGTCAGATTTTGAAAGTCCAAGGGTTTGAGCTACCGCAATGATTACTCGGGATTAATCAGCACCTCATTGGCTTGATCCAGTAAGGCAATGAGTTTGTTGAATTGCTTTTTACCCAGGCCGGCCTTGAGCGTGTTCATCGGCTTGAAATAGGCCTCCGCCATTTCTCGCACTGCTTCCTTGCCCGGTTCGGTGACCACCAAGGTAAAACTGCGATTATCGTTAGGGTCGCCGATCCTCTCCAGCAGGCCATCATCGAGTAGCGGTCCCATCATTTTGGTGATGGCGGCTTTAGATAGGCCCATGGCATCAGCCAGTTCGGTCGGGGTGGGTGGCGTATCCTCTGCCGCCACCCAAAACAGCAGATTTTGTTGGGCCAGGGGCCGCTCCTGGGCGCCTTCTGTGGCGGTGAGGCGGGTGAACTGGTTCAAGGTTTGGTTAATTTGAAGATGACGTAACTTCATGAAGTTCACTTCCTTTATGTGGGTGATCTGGTTGACTACTTTAAGCATAGCCGGTTGCCAGTAAGGAAAGCAATTAAGAGGCGTCAGGGAAAATGGAAGGAGTATGCACATGACCCCAGAAGCACAATTGATGGCCTACGCGGAGGAGGTACTGGCGGCGGACCATAGCGGCCACGGCTTGGACCATATCAAGCGGGTGGTGGCCACGGTTAAAACCCTGCTAGCGCAAACGCCAGCAGCTAATCCGCGGGTGGCCATTGCCGCGGCGACGCTGCATGATACCTATGATGATAAACTGGTGGCCGATGTAGCGGTCGCTAAAGCTCAAACTGGCAAGGCGTTGACCGCAGCAGGCTATGCCGATGAGGAGCAACAGGCGATTTTTGCCATTATCGATCACATGAGCTTTAAGGCCAACCTAGCTGGCCACCAGCCCCTGACCCTGACTGGCCAGCTGGTGCAAGATGCTGATCGCCTGGATGCGATTGGCGCCATTGGGATTGCCCGGGCGCTGATGTATGGCGGTGCTCATGCCCGCCGGTTGTACGATCCAGCAGTGCCACCGCGCCGCGCGCTGGACGCGACCAGCTACCGCGATGCCACCAGTACCACGATTGACCATTTTTACGAAAAGCTGCTCAAACTCAAGGATCAAATGAACACCGAAGCAGCCAAAACCTTGGCCGCAGGGCGTCAGCAAGTCATGCTTGACTATCTCGCTGAGTTCAAAGCCGAGTGGCAAGGTGAACGGTAAAAAAATCTGCCGGAATTTTCCGGCCGAGGGTTGCGAGCACCTGATATATATAGTATATTGTTTAGGCAGTTGTTTTTACGAACAACGACATGCCGTCTTAGCTCAGTAGGTAGAGCGCATCCATGGTAAGGATGAGGTCGTCGGTTCAAATCCGATAGACGGCTGCACAGACCCGACAGAGATGTCGGGTCTTTTTGATATCAGGCTGCGAAGGCCACCGTACTTAGCCCAATGAGCAGCCCAACCCAAGGCATTGCCGCTGCTTTTTGGCGGCGAGGCCTTGGGTGTAGCTGGTCACTCGGGCGTTGGTGGCCTGAGCGCAACTATAAAGGCTGCGGAGATCGGCGAACTTAGCTCGACGAATAGCCTAGCTCAGAACATTGTCGGCGCACTTTGCCGACGAGGCTCTGAGCGTAGCTATTCGCTCGGGCGTTGCCGACCGGAGCGCAACTACGCAGGCTGCACTTACCCCAAAGCGCAACTAGAAACTGCAGAAAAGAGGTTCCTCATGCTCAAACTACTTGGACGGGCATTGCTGACGATGCTGGCGTTTGTCGCTTATTCCTTTGCTCAGTCGCTGGCCCTGGTGCCAACCTTAATGACGAAAGGCCAAGCCAGCGCCTTTGAAGTGGCTGGCGTGTTCGTCGTGGTGTTTGGTGCCTTACTTTGGGGACTATGGCGCTTGTACCAACGCTTTTTGGCGAAGGAGCCGCAAGGGAAGCAATGGGGGCTCAAGCGCCTGGATCGACAGACACTGGGCTTTACCGTGCTGATGGCGGCGCTGCTAATGCTCATTCAAATCGGTGGCGGCTACTTGCAATTGCGGCACATCACCGCCGAACCCGCCAATCAAAGCGCCCTTTTGCAGTTGATGCAGCAAGCCCCATTGGCGATGGTGCTGATTGCTTGCGTCGGCGGCCCGGCAGCGGAAGAATTGATTTTCCGCGGACTATTGATGCATTGTTTCCCGCATCAGGATCAAATGCGCTGGCGCGCCTTAAGCGGCTTGGTGTCGGCGGTCATTTTTGGCCTTGCGCATAGCGGCTTCAGCGATCCGCTGAACTGGCTGATTTATGCTGGTCTCGGCGCCGTGTTTGCAGCAACGTATGCCCACACCAAAGATATTCGCTATTCGCTGGTCTTGCATTTTCTCAACAACTTAGCCGCATTATTATGATCAGGCATCGCGTTTGCGGTGCTTTTTTATGTGGTTGGCAGACTTGAACCGCGCCCGGCGTAAGTGTACCCTCGAGTCTGTAAGCGGTTTAAGCACAAGGAGGAATTCGCATGGTAAAACGTTTGATTAGTGCCAATACCAGTGAGGTATTGGCCATGAATGGTGAGGAATTAAAGCAAAGCATCAAGGCCTCAGAAGGGCGCACGGTGCTGTCAGAGAATGTGGTGCTGCATGAGCCTGGTGATGGCATCACCACCGCCGAAATTGCGGCGGCGTTTGGCGCGGATTTGATTTTGCTGAATGTGCTGGATGTGTTTAATCCGGTGATTTTGGGCTTGTATCCCGGCGAAGAAACACTGGCCACAGCCAAGCCGCATCATGATGGCGAAAGCATTCATCGCCTGCAGAAGCTGGTCGGCCGGCCCATCGGCGTCAACCTTGAGCCGGTGGATCCTGATGCTGACATGGCGGAGAACCGCCGCGTCATTCCTGAAGGGCGGATGGCCTCAGAAAAGACTTTGATTGAAGCGGAAAAACTCGGGATGAATTTTGTCTGCCTGACCGGCAATCCTGGCACCGGTGTTACCAACGCTCAAATCGCCGCTAACATCAAAGTGGCCAAGCGCGTCTTCAGCGGTTTGATCATCGCTGGTAAAATGCACGGCGCTGGCGTAAACGAACCGGTGGTCTCCGTGGAAGCCACGCAAAGCTTCCTAGAGGCTGGGGCTGATGTCATTTTGGTGCCAGCGGTTGGGACCGTGCCAGGGCTCGATGATGCTGACATTAAGGCTGTGGTGCAACTGGCACACGCCCATGACGCGCTAGTGATGAGCACCATTGGCACGTCGCAGGAAGGCTCTGGCGCCAGCTATGTGGAGTCAATCGCTATTCGCAATAAAATCGATGGTGTCGACATTCAACACATGGGGGATGCCGGCTGGGGCGTCGTGTCACCACTCGAAAATCTTTACGCCTTAAGCCGCGCGATTCGCGGCGAGCGGCATACCATCTCCCGGATGGCACGGTCCATTAACCGTTAATCTGGGGTCAAAGTAAGAAAAAGACCGTCATTGTCCAAACTGGACGATGGCGGTCTTTGCGTTATGAGTGGATTTGTGCGGCTGGCTGATTCGTGTACAAACTGGGGTCAAGGCTGGTTAACAGCGGACTCGGTGCGTCCAAACTGATCAAAACCAAGGTGTGCAAAGCGCGGGAGGCCAAGGTGTACAAGGTATCGCGGTCGCCGGGGTGTTTGTACGTCGCTTGCGAAACGTCAAAGCCAATCACCGCATCGAATTCGAGCCCTTTGGCCAGGTAAACCGGTAAAATCACACAGCCGGTTTGCATCTGATGGTCATTGGGTGAGAGCAGGGTAATCGGCACGTCGAGCTGGAGCGTCGTGAACAGCTGCTCGGCGGTTTGCATATCCCGGGTCAAAATCGCCACCGTTGTGTTGGTGGCGAGGAGTTGGGTCACCTGCTTGATGAGGCCGTTGCGGAAGTCCGTGCGGGGCAGGGTGAGCACCTGCGGTTTTTGA
Source organism: Lacticaseibacillus suilingensis (assembly GCF_016861845.1). Taxonomy (GTDB): domain Bacteria; phylum Bacillota; class Bacilli; order Lactobacillales; family Lactobacillaceae; genus Lacticaseibacillus; species Lacticaseibacillus suilingensis. The sequence goes on along the minus strand of NZ_BOLV01000006.1, from coordinate 88,075 downwards.
CCGTCGCGGTTGAAGGCCTGAATGTGATCACTGGCCGGCAAAAAGGCTTTGGCGAAGTTGGTGATGGGCAGCGTGGACCGATAGCTGCGGTTCAAGGCAATGAGCCGCATGCTGCTGCGCGGAAAGACGGTTTTGATTTCGTGGCTGAAATCACTCGGCGCATAGTCGCTGCTGAAAACATCTTGGCGCGCATCGCCCAGCAGAGTCAGCTTGGCTTTAGGGAAGGCGAAGTGCAAATAGCGCAGCTGCGCCATGCTGTAATCCTGCATTTCATCAATGAAGACATATTGAATGTTGTGGTTACGGCCAGTGCCAGCAATCAAATCACGCAGGTACAGAATCGGGGCGGCATCGCTGAGGCGCAGGACATGTTGTTCCAAGTCTTGGCGGTAAGCGGTGATCATCTCTTGCCACACCGCCGCGTTCACCGGCGCTTGGCATTGGCTCAAGAAGCGTGCGTAATCTTCATACGGATCCAAGAAGTAGTCATTGTAGATGGCATCATACACCGGGGCGAAGGCCTGCTTGACGAGCTGGGTGGCAATATAACGCTGCTCGTCTTCGCCGGTGTCGAAGCGGCGGTCCTGCAAAAAGTCGCGAATCTGCTCATCGCTTAAGCTGCCCAAGGCGTCTTGCACCCAGTCTTCATACACCGCCATTTTGATGCGGGTTTTCAGGCGGCGAATGAGCGTATTTTTGGTGTCGAGGAATTTGTTGGCCGCGGTGGCTTGCGCCGGCTGGCTGGCGTAAATTTTGGCAATCGTACTGGCGGCGAAGAAGACTTCACCGTTCAGGACGATGTCGACAAAGTAGGGAATCTGGCCGGGTGTGTTGGCGTAAGTTTTCAGGGCAGTTAAGTAGGCGGCGTCTTCCTTGTAGCGCCGCATGGTTTTGGCTGCTGCCGGGAGGCCATTTAAGTCGCGTTCATAGCGTTCGAACAAGGTTTCCACATGCAATCCAGAGAAACGCTTGGCCAAAAATTCGCCTAAGGTGGCCTGGCGCATGTTCTTTTCCCCTAAACTGGGCAGCACGGCGGAAATGTAGTTGGCAAACAGCTGGTTGGGCGAAAAGAGCACCATTTGATCGGCGTCCAAACCGCTTTGACTGTGGTACAGCAGGTAGGCAACGCGCTGGAGCACCGCGGAAGTTTTCCCTGAACCGGCGACCCCTTGCACCACCAGCAAGTCGTGGCTGGTGTCGCGGATGATGTCATTTTGTTCCTGTTGAATGGTGGCGACGATGTTCTTCATATAGATGTCGCTTTGCGCACCCAGCACGGCTTGCAGGATTTCGTCGCCGACGGTTTCATCGGTATCGAACATATTGGTGATGTGGCCATTTTGAATGGTGAACTGGCGTTTGTTGACCAGCTGCACGGTTTCGGGGCCAAACGGGGCAGCGTAGGTGACTGGCCCCAATGTGCCGTTGTAGTAAATGGCGGCAATCGGGGCCCGCCAGTCATACACCAAAAATTCATCATCGCTGTCGATGAAAGTGCCCAGACCAATGTACAAAGTGTCAGGCTGGCCGTCTTGAATGATGTCGATGCGGCCGAAATACGGGTTGTCTTGTAAGAGCCGGAGCCGCTTTTGCTCGCTTGCGAGAATCATTTCGTTTTCCACCGCACGGGCAACCATGGTTTTCTGCTGCTGGACGGCAGCGTTGGTTTCCATCCGGTCATCGATTTCGGTGACGTTAACGCGAGTGGCTTCGCCGTATGCCTGCTCGATGCGGGTGGTTTCCGCATGCGCCTTGGCGATTTGATCGGCAATGGCGACCAATCTGGCCTTGATGCGACTGCGCACCCAGTCCACCCGGGTTTGTTCTTCGGCTTGAGTCATATTTTGCACAGCGAAGGCCTCCTTTGGTGAAATCGTCCTACTAGTTTAGGGCACCGGCGCGCAAAAGTAAAGCGAGCAGCGCACGGCTGTTCGCTTACGATTTGTCAGCTATGTTATGATTAAAGTATCAATAAAAGCCTTGGAGGCGCAACATGCAGAACTTATGGGAGACCTTCCTGACCCGGCGCGGTGACCTGCTGGCGGCGCTCGGCGAACATATTCAACTGTCGCTGATTGCTTTGCTACTGGCGTTATTAATTGCGGTGCCGTTGGGAATTTGGGCGCAAAACCACCCGCGTTTTGCCGGGGCGCTGCTTCAGGTGACTGGGGTGCTCCAAACCATTCCCTCACTGGCGCTTTTGGGGTTACTGATTCCCATTGTCGGCATTGGCACGGCGCCCGCCATTATCGCGCTGGTGGTGTACGCCTTGCTGCCGATTTTTCAAAATACATACACGGGCCTGCACGAGATTGATCCAGCTTACACCGAGGCAGCGGATGCCTTTGGAATGTCGAAGCCGCTGAAGCTGGTGAAGGTGCAGCTGCCACTGGCGATGCCGGTGATTATCGGCGGCATTCGCACTGCCACCGTACTGATTATCGGCACCGCCACCTTGGCGGCGTTGGTCGGTGGTGGTGGCCTGGGGACGTTTATTTTGCTTGGCATCAACCGTAATGACACGACCTTGACCCTGCTGGGCGCCATTGCTGCGGCGCTGCTTGCGCTAGTGTTTTCCTGGTTCATCGCGCGGCTGCAAAAATGGCCATGGCGGGTGTCAGTGGGCGTGCTAGCGGCCTTAGCGTTGGCTTTTGGCGGCACTGCCGTGTATCAGGCGATTGCCCCACAGCCGGAAACCATCGTGGTGGCTGGCAAGCTGGGGAGCGAGCCTGAGATTTTGATCAATATGTACAAGCAATTGATTGAACAAGCGGACGCCAATGTCAAAGTCAGCCTGAAGCCTAACTTTGGCCAAACCAGCTTTCTTTTTAATGCGTTGAAGAGTAAAAAAATTGATGTCTATCCTGAATTTACCGGCACCGTGGTCACTAGTTTGGTGAAACCCACGGCCAAGCAAAATCAGGCCATTGCTAATGGCGCCGACAGCTACCCGATTGCGGAAAAGCTGCTTAATCAGCAGCAGCTGACCATGGGCAAACCGATGAAATACAATAATACTTATGCCGTGGTGGTGAAGCAGGATTTTGCTAAAGCTCACCAAATCACCAAATTATCACAGCTCAATCAGTTTGCCACGCCGCTCAAAGCCGGCTTTGATTTGGAGTTCAACTCCCGGCAAGACGGGTACAAAGGCATCCAAAGTTTGTATGGTTTGACCTTTAATGTGAAGACCCTCGATGCCTCACTGCGGTATCAAGCGCTGGATGGCGGTCAGGTGCAGGTCACCGATGGCTACTCAACCGATTCGCAAATCCGCCAGTATCACCTGCTGGCGCTGAAAGACGACAAGCAGCTGTTTCCGGTGTATCGTGGCGCCCCGCTGATGCGTCAGGATTTTGCCAAAGCGCATCCGCAGGTGGTCAAAGCCTTGAATCAATTGGCTAATCGCATCACGGAACCGGAAATGCAGGAAATGAACTACCAAGTCAATGTGAAAGGGCAAAGTGCGGCCAAAGTGGCCAAAGCTTACCTAAAGGCCCATGGCTTGCTCAAGGAGGCGCGCTGATGAACGTCTTAAAATTTGACCATGTCACCAAGCGCTACGATGGCCGCGCCGTGGTCGAGGACTTGTCCTTGACGATTGGGGAAGGGGAGCTGTTCGTGCTGGTCGGGGCCTCTGGCTCTGGGAAAACCACCACTTTGAAAATGATCAACCGACTGATTGAGCCCACCGATGGCGATATTTACTTCAATGATAAGCGCCTGATTGATACAGATTTGCGCGATTTGCGCTGGAACATTGGCTATGTCTTGCAACAGATTGCCCTGTTTCCGAACATGACCGTTGGCGCCAATATTGCGCTGATTCCCCAGATGAAACACTGGCCGAAAGATCAAATCAAGCAGCGGGTGGATGAGATGCTCGAGGCAGTCGACCTCGCCCCAGAGAAATATCGCGACCGCATGCCAGATGAACTGTCCGGTGGTGAACAGCAACGTGTTGGCATCTGCCGGGCCCTGGCTTCCAAGCCGCCGATGGTTTTGATGGATGAACCGTTCTCGGCGCTAGATCCCATTTCCCGCACCAGCCTACAAGACATGGTGCTGCGGCTGCATCGTAAGCTCAAAACCACCATTGTCTTCGTTACGCATGACATGAATGAAGCCATGAAGCTGGGCGATCGCATCGCGGTGATGCGCTCTGGCAAGCTGCTGCAAGTCGCTACGCCAGAAGAAATTGCCGCCAACCCCGCCACCAGTTTCGTGTCGGACTTCTTTGCCGGCGCGGCGCCGGCGCTGCTGGACACGCCAATTTTTGAACTGGCCAGTTTTGGCACCCCGACCACCGAGCAAGGCAGTTATGCTGAAGACACGCCGCTGCAAGTGGTGTTAGGGCCTCTGGCCGAGGGTAAACACGTGACAGTGACGGCGCAAGCAGGTAACTTTAAGTTGAATGCCTCGCAAGTGCTGGGGTATCTGGCGAAGGCGAAATAGTTGTGAGATTTCATTAGTGTGCTCCTTTCACGCATCAAAAACGCTGACTTTCAGGAGGTTTGATCCTATGGAAAAGTACGATGTCATTGTTATCGGCGGCGGCCCTGGCGGCCTGGCTGCGGCGTATCCTTTGGCCGCTGGCGGCAAGCGGGTGCTAGTGGTGGAGCGCGACTTATGGGGCGGCACCTGCCCCAATTACGGCTGTGACCCCAAGAAAATGCTGTATAGTGCGGTTCAGGCTAAAAAGCGCGCCGCGCGAATGACGCGGGCGGGCCTCGTCGGCATTCCCGACATCAACTGGCCGAACCTGATGGCCTTTAAAACCAGCTACACCGAAACGGTGCCTACTGGGACGCGAGCTGGTTTGGTGGATCAACGCATCGCGGTGGTCGACGGCGAAGCGCATTTTGTGGATGAGCAAACCATTGTGGTAGGCGAGCAGTCCTTTTGGGGCGCTGACATCATTATTGCCACTGGCTTGCAGCCGGTGCTGCCCAATGTTCCTGGCAGTAGCTTAGTGCAAACCAGTCGTGATTTTCTTGAAATGCCGCAAATGCCGCAGAAAATTGCCTTCATCGGCGCCGGCTATGTGGGCATGGAACTGGCTAACATCGCCGCGGCTGCCGGGGCGGAAGTGCATATCATCATGCACGGTGACCGCGCCTTGCGCGCCTTCCCAGCCGCTGCGGTGACCGCCTTGGAAACCGAAATGGCGACCGGCCACGTTTATTTCCACAAGAACGTTACCTTGGATGCCATTGAACCGCTTGGCAACGGCGTGCGGCTGATGGCACCGGATTTCACGCTGGATGTGCAACAAGTCTTCGCCGCCATGGGCCGGCGCCCGGATGACCAACTGATGCTCAATCGCGGCCGCATTCGGTCTACGCCACAAGGTATCCTGGTCAACGACCACCTGCAAACCAGCAATCCCCATGTCTATGCCATTGGGGACGTCGTGGCGAAAACCCAGCCGAAGCTTACGCCAGTCGCCGGCTATGAAGGCCGCTATGTCGCCGCCCAAATTCTTGGTGACACCGAGCCTATCACTTACCCAGCCATTCCGGTCACGGTGTATGGCGCTTTGGAAGTGGCCCAAGTTGGCCTGAGCGAAGCCGAAGCTAAGGCCGCGCCCGACTACTATACCATCAACACCCAGGATGTCACGCACTGGTACACTTATAACCGCACCTTGGAGCCCCACGCCAGCGTCACTATCATCAAAGCAAAAGCCACTGATGAAGTGGTCGGCGCCGTGGTGGTATCCAGCAGTGCCGAAGACCTGATCAACGTCCTCACGGTGGCAATCAATCAGCACTTAACCGCAGAAGCCGTCAACGCCATGATTTTTGCTTACCCAAGCGAGGCCAGCGATTTGAGCTATTTACTATAACGACAGACTTGGCTAGGCCGGCTTAAAGCCGTCGAGATGATCACTTGAGTCGCCGCTTTCAATTAGGCGGATTGATCAGTCAGCCATCGATGTAGGGCAGGGCAGCCGGAGCAGCAAGGGGCTCAGGGGTGAAATTGTTCTTAGCCAGTGGTCTTTACTGGCTTAGAACAAGCCGCGACTTTGAGACTCGCAAGGCGAGGCTCAAAGCGCTGGCCACCCCGTTCCAGCCCCATGCTGCGGAGGCTGCCCTGCCCGGCCTCTAATGTCCCGGCTTTGCGGGCTGTAATTGACTTTAACCGCCGCCTTAGCTATCATCAAAGTATATTCGCGTCAATGCGTGTGATGAGTAGCTAACCCAAGCGTGTGCAGGAAGCCGTCGAAACTGGAAAGACGACCACGGGGGTGAGTGAATTGGCTCACACAAGACGCTCGGTGGGTGCGCCTTAAGCCAACGAGAGCATCCAGTTTTTGGATGAAGTTAGGTGGTACCGCGCATCAGCCGTCCTATGTTGATTTCAACATAGGACGGCTTTTTATTTTTAGGAGGTTAACATGACAAAAAAAGTGATTTTGACAGGCGATCGCCCAACCGGCCGCTTGCACATTGGCCATTACATTGGCAGCTTGAAGAACCGCGTAGCGCTACAAAACTCTGGGGATTACAATACCTTCATCATGATTGCGGACACCCAGGCGCTGACTGACAACGCCCGTAACCCTGAGAAAATCCGCCACTCCTTGATGGAAGTGGCCCTGGACTACCTGGCGGTGGGGATTGATCCCGCCAAGTCCACGATTTTGGTGCAAAGTGGCGTGCCAGCTTTGACCGAACTGACGATGTATTATCTGGACTTGGTATCAGTGTCCCGGCTAAATCGCAATCCAACAGTCAAAACCGAAATCAAGCAAAAAGCGTTTGGCGAGTCCGTCCCAGCTGGTTTTCTGATTTATCCGGTCAGTCAGGCTGCCGATATCACGGCCTTTAAGGCTGACACAGTGCCAGTCGGGGATGATCAAGAGCCGATGCTGGAACAAACCCGCGAAATCGTGCGCACCTTCAACCGCACCTACCAAAAAGAGGTGCTGGTGGAACCAGAAGGCTATTTCCCGCCTAAGGGCCTCGGTCGCCTGCCTGGCATCGATGGCAACGCCAAAATGAGCAAGTCGCTGAACAACGGCATCTACTTGGCTGATGACGCTGACACGGTGCAGAAGAAAATCATGAGCATGTACACCGACCCAGATCATATTCACGTCCAAGATCCGGGCAAGGTCGAAGGCAACGTGGTCTTCACTTACCTGGATGTTTTTGATCCGGATAAAGCCAAAGTGGCAGACCTCAAAGCGCAGTACGAACATGGCGGCTTAGGTGATGTGAAGATCAAGCGCTATTTGAACGAGGTCATGGAGGCAACCTTGGCCCCGATTCGGGCGCGGCGGGAAGAATACGCCAAGGACATGGATGCAGTCGCGGATATGTTGATTGCTGGTACCAAGCATGCCAATGACGTGGCGAACCAAACCTTGACCGAAGTGCGCGATGCCATCGGGTTCAATTATTTTAAATAAATGAATGTGCAGGATTATTCCCGGCGATAAACATCCTGCTTAGGGCTGATGCTCCTTAGTCGAAACATGATAGACTTAGGGTATCAGCCCATTTTAATGAGGACGGGGCTGTGACAAAAGGCGGTTTTGGAGCCGACAGGTAGCCTAGCCAGCCACCAAGTCCGTTCTTTGGACTCGGGGGCTGGCGTAGCTGCCTGCTCGACTTCGGCCTTTTGGCACGTAACTCTGCGATAACGGTCGGAGTGAGAAAAGCGGGTGTGACACCATCACAACCCCATGAAGGAGAACAATTATGGACAAGAAAAAGCTCAGCCCAGTGGCCATTACGGGGATTGTGATTGGCATTGTGGCGGTGATTATCGGTATCTACAGCATCAGCACCTACAACTCTTTGCAACGCGAAAACCAAGCGGTGGAAGCGCAGTGGAGTCAGGTCGAAAATGTGATGCAGCGGCGCGCGGATTTGGTCCCAAATTTGGTCAACGCTGTTAAGGGTTCCATGAAGCATGAAGAGAAGATCTTCACAGCGATTGCCCAGGCCCGCGAGAACTACAACAAGGCCACCAGCACCACTAAAAAGGCGCAGGCCGATGCGCAAATCAACACCAGCGTGGGCACCTTGCTGTCAGCGATTAACGAAGATTATCCTGATTTGAAGAGCAACAGCAACGTGCAGACCTTGATGACCCAACTGGAAGGCAGCGAAAACCGCATTTCTGTTGAGCGCAAACGCTACATCGAAGATGTCCGCGACTACAACCAAGCGGTCGTGACTTTCCCGAAGAATCTGTTTGCCAACATGATGGGGCTGGGGCAAAAGGCGACCTTTAAGGCTGACCCTGGCGCCGAAAAGGTTCCAACTGTCAATCTCGATTAGAGGCTTGCCATGAAAAAACGGTGGCTTTGGTTCCTTCTGCCACTGGTGCTGCTATTTGGGCACGCCAGTCCAGTCCAAGCAGCCGCGTATCCAGCGGCTCCAACGAACGGGCATTACTACGTGGACCAGCTCAATCTGCTGGATTCATCGACTCGCGAGTTGATCGATCAGAAAAACCACACCTACGAAGCGACCAAGCAAAATCCTGCCATTGCGGTGGCAGTGATTAAATCTTCGGATGGCCAAGACCTTGGCGAGTATGCGCCTGAACTTTTCAGTCGCTGGGGGGTCGGCCAAAAAGGCAAGGATAACGGGGTGCTGTTGGTGTACGCCGACAACGATGGCCAGCAAAATCTGTTCATCGAAGTCGGTTATGGCCTTGAAGGCGTCCTGCCAGATGCCTTAGCCGGTCAAATCCTCCAGCAAAATAAGGCGGCCATCAAGGCCAAGGACCCCGCGAAAATCAACGCCGGCCTGCGAAAAGTCTTCAACGCAGTGGCCACGGTTATCGACAAGAAGTATAAATTTCCTAAGGATAGTAACACCTTGTCCAGCAGTCAGCTGGCCCGCTATCAGAACGAAGATGAGACTGATAACGACAGTGGCGGTGGTGGCGGCATTCTCGTCACGCTGATCACGATTTTCATTGTTCTGGCGGTGATTGCCTTGCTCTTTGGCGGCAATAATCGTGGTGGGCGCGGCGGCGGTGGCTCCGGCTTCTGGCTATGGATCCTGCTCGATGCGCTTTTTTCCAGCAACAATCGCGGCGGCCGCTGGGGCGGTGGCTCTGGCTTCGGCGGCGGCGGTGGTTTTGGCGGTGGCGGCTTCGGTGGGGGCTCCGGCGGTGGTTTCGGCGGCGGCTCCTCTGGCGGCGGCGGTGCCGGCATCTAATCGTAAGCTGAAACAAATACAGGCTCGAACGCTGATGGCGTTCGAGCCTATTTGATTCCCATTATTCGGCTGGTTGATGTTGCTTACGATAAGCCCGTGGTGACATCCCTGTTTCCTGACTGAAAGCTTTGGAGAATGAGAAGGGATTCTGATAACCCACCGCATGGGCGATGACGCCGATGGGGTAGTCGCTTTCAGTCAGGAGCTGCGTAGCGTGCTGCATGCGGTAGGTTTTGATGTATTGCTGCGGCGACTGGCCAACATGTTTGACGAACAGGCGGTGCAGGTAAGTGCGGTCGATGTGCAGTGAATCGGCAATTTCGCCGACCGAAATGTCTTCCCCATAATTATTGGTAATGTAAAACAGTGCTGATTCCAAGGCTTCTTTTTGGTCCAGATTGGTGCGCACGGCGAGACTGGGGTAGGTGGAGCTCAGCTGATACAGGAATTCATACAGGCGGCCCGTCATCAAAAGATTACGATTGCGGCTCGTGTGTGAGGCGGCAATCACCGCCTGCGCTGCTTGGATCACCGAACCATCTGGGTTAAAACTGAAGGTGGGGTTGCTGTTATCCAGCGCGGTGGTTTGAACATAGCGCTCAGCGGCGCGGCCGGAAAAGCCAATCCAGAGGTAGGTCCAAGGCTGACGATGATCCGCTTCAAACCGAATGAGGGTATGGGGTTCGATAATAAAGCCCTGACCTGGCTTCAAGGCATAGAAGTGGTTGCGCACCGTGTAGCTACCTTCACCGGCCAAGACAAAGTACAGCATGTAGCCGCTGCGCACGGTGGGGCCATACGAATGATCCGGCTCGCAGCGTTCGGTGCCACAAGTATAAACATTGATATCAAGATTAGCGTTGCGATTGAGACTAGAGAAATCATCAGTGCGATTATTTGCTTTATTTGTCGACATTTGGACAGGTTACCTCAACATTCTACCATTTTGTTAGGGCTTACATGCAGTTATCATAACTCTTGTAAACCGATTTACAAAATTCATTTTATTGCTATTATCAACCCAAGGAGGGGTGGATCACATGAGTTTACAAGACACCATGAACGAGAAAGTGTTGCCACTGGCAACCAAGTTCTCCCAAAATAAGTTCCTCATGAGTATCCGTGATGGCTTCATGGTTGCGTTCCCAGCGACGATGTTTGCTTCCATCATGATCATCATCCAGAACTTGCCAACGACTTTCGGCTTTGCCAAGTACATGCCGCAGCCGGTCACCGACTTTTTGAACAATTTCCTCGGCCCGGTTTCTAACGCGACGATGAATATTACCTCACTGTTTGTTGTCTTCGGGGTTGCTTATGCGTTGGCTGGCCATTACCATGCTACTCAGCTGTATGCCGGTGGGATCGCACTGTCTGCCTTTTTTATGTTACTCCCAATTATGTCCAATAAGAACGGCTCATACGTTGACCTCAATTTGCTTGGTTCCAAAGGCATGTTTGTGGCTTTGCTGACCGGGATTTTTGCCACGGTTGTATACTCCAAACTTGAAAACGCCAACATTACGATTAAAATGCCGGAATCTGTACCGCCGGCCATCTCACAGTCTTTTATCGCGGTTATCCCTGGTGCCGGCGCCCTGCTGACGTTCACCTTTATCCGCTGGTTGTTTACCTTTACTGCCTGGGGCAATGCCTTCGACTTCATTTATGATGTCCTGCAAGTACCAATTCAAGGCTTGGGCGCAACGCTACCAGCGACGATTCTCGTCGTGTTCTTCTCCCAGTTTCTTTGGTGGTTCGGACTTCACGGCACCTTGTTGGTTAATTCAGTGGTTTCGCCAATCTATGCGGCTTTGGATATTCAAAACTACAACGCTTACCAAGCAGGCAAGCGCATTCCTCACATCATTTGCTCGACCTTTGCTGGTAGTTTCGAAATCACTGGCATGATTCTGGCGATGTCACTGGCGGGCTTGTATATTGCCAAGTCCTCTCGCCTCAAGCACACCATGGAGCTCACTGCAGTGCCTTCCGTCTTTAACATCAGTGAACCGATGACCTTTGGGGTGCCAATGGTCTTGAACCCAACCGTCTTTATTCCTTGGACTTTGGCGCCAGTCCTGGTTTCTATTGTCAGCTACTTTGCCTTTGCCTCTGGCCTAGTACCATACCCTACCGGCGCGACAGTGGTTTGGTCCACGCCATTCATTCTTCAAGGCTGGCTTGCGACCGGTTCCTGGCGTGGTGCGGCACTGCAGATCGTAATGTTCATCTTGTTCTTTGTCATCTGGTTCCCATTCCTAAAGGTGATGGACAAGCAATACCTGAATGAAGAAAAAGCGCAAGCGGCCAAAACGGCAGCCGAAAGCTCAGCGCAGTAATCAATTTCTAAATTGGAGGGACCAACATGGCCAAAACAATGACAGTCGTCTACACCATGGCGCAGCCTAGTGCTGCCGTGTACCAGACGATTGTGGCGTCGCAGCTGGCATACTTCAAAGACCGCAACGCCGGTATTCATGAGCTGACCGTGGGGACTTCCGTCGCGACCACACTGCACACCAAAACTGATCAAATGCCGGTCGCCGCGACTATGACTGTGACGCAGCTAGAGGCTGATCGCGTGTTTGAGACCGAGGTGACCTATGCCGCTGGTCGAATTGTGACCACCTATCAGCTGGCGCCAGCGGCTGAAGGTACCAAAGTCACTTACAGTGAAACCAATACCTTTAACAAGAAAAATTTTACCAACAGTTTTTGGGTAGTTGGCTGGGTCTACACGCTGTTTTACCGGCGTAATATCAAAAAACGGCTGCAGTGGATTGAAGACACTGCCGCTCTGAGTAAAGTAGGTGAGTCTAACGGCACTGCAAGTCATTAACAATAAGTTTTTTCACTTAAGTAACGACCGCGTCAGCTATATCATCGCGGTGATGCCCAACGGTCAGTTAGGCCACGTGTACTTTGGCCCGAAACTGACCTTGGATCAAGCCCAGCTTGAGGCCTTGGTGGCCCCGGTAAGCAAATCTGCCGGCACCGTCAAGTTCAGCGCGGATGATCACCAATTCAGTTTGGCCGATCAGCAGCAAGAATTGCCTGTCTATGGTTCGACCGATTATCGGCAAGGCAGCCTGGGCCTCAAAGCTGATGGCGCGCCGTTGTACCTCGATCTCAAGTATCAAAGTTATACCACCGCCAGCAGCAAACCGCGGGTGTTGACCACCCCAGGCGCGTTTGGCAATCAGGCTGATTGCCTGAATTTGACGGTGACAGATACTACCTGGCAAGTGGAGGCGGTGCTGCATTACACGCTGTTCCCTGATGCTGCGGCGGTCGTGCGGTCGGTAACGGTGACCAACCACGCCCAGCAGGCTTATCTTTTGGAACGGTGCCTGAGTGCTACTTTGGATTTGCCCACGGCTGATTATGAATTCCTTCATTTGTCGGGCAACTGGGCCCGGGAACGGCAGGTGCAAACCCAATCGCTGGCGCATGGCATTGCCAGTGTGGAGTCGCTGCACGGCGCTTCCAGTCATCAACAGAATCCCTTTGTCGCCTTGGTGGCCACTGACGCCACGTTGCGGCATGGTGAGGCTTACGGGGCTAATCTGATTTATTCCGGTAACTTCCAAGCTAGCGCAGAAGTCAATGAGTGGCGCCAGACCCGGCTGACCACCGGGATTCACCCAGAGCAATTCGAGTGGCAGTTGGATCCTGAGTCGGCGTTTACCTCGCCAGAAGCGGTGCTTTTGTACTCGGCTGATGGGCTGAACGGCTTGGCGCAACAAGCGGCGCAATTTGCCAATCAGCATATCATTGCGCCGCACTGGCAGCACCGGCCGCGGCCAGTGGTCCTCAACAGCTGGGAAGCGGCGTACTTCAATTTGGATCCTAAGGTCTTGCTGAAGTTAGCGGATCAAGGCAAACAAATCGGTGTCGACTGCTTCGTGCTGGATGACGGCTGGTTTGGCAATCGTGATACGGACAATTCCTCGCTGGGCGACTGGCAAGTGGATCGCCGCAAGTTTCCAGCCGGGTTAGGCGCTTTTGCCCAAGCCATTCATGCTAAAGGCCTGCAGTTTGGGTTGTGGTTTGAGCCCGAAATGGTCTCCCCCAAAAGTGCGCTGATCAAGGCGCATCCTGATTGGGTCGTGGGCCCAAGCCGTGGGCGACGCTCGGTTGGTCGCCATCAGTATGTGCTCGACTTCGCCAACCCGGCGGTGGTGGAGAACCTGTTTGAGCAAATGCGGCGCGTGATTGATGAAACGCAGCTGGATTACATCAAATGGGACATGAACCGCGACATCACGGAAGCTTATTCGGCCTATCTCGCGCAAACAGGGCGGCCGCAAGGGGAATTCTTCCACCGGTATATCCAAGGCGTCTATACCTTGTATGCGAAATTGTTGACCGCTTATCCGGACGTGCTGATTGAAGGCTGTGCCGGTGGCGGCGGTCGTTTTGACCTCGGTATTCTGTTCTATTCGCCGCAGATCTGGGTCTCTGATGACAGTGATGCGGTTGAACGCCTGCGCATTCAGTTCGGCACGAGCTTGGGTTATCCGCTGAGTGCGATGAGTAATCATCTCACCAAGGTGCCCAATGATCAGGTGGGTCGCACCACGCCGCTGGCCATGCGTTACAACGTGGCAACGTTCGGCGTGCTGGGCTATGAGCTGGATCTCACCAAGCTGACACCAGCCACGCTGGCGGCCCTCAAACAGCAAATCGTCCAGTACCGGCAAAACCAGGAATTGATTTTGCATGGCCAGTTCGAATTGCTACCGCCAACTGGAACGGACCCGAATGAGTTCGCCTGGGCGGTGGTGAATGCTGAACGCACAGAAGCGCTGGTGGGTTTCTACCGGCTGTTAGCCACCCCTGGTAAGACGGTGTCAGACCGCTTGCCTTTGCCATTTTTGAACGGCAATCAGCAGTATCAAGTCGAAGGCCAAACCGTGCCCATCAGCGGCAGCGTGCTGAAGCATGTCGGCTTGCCGCTGCCGGTGCAATTCAATGGGGTGAACCCAGATACCGCCACCCTCAAAGGTGACTATCAATCATGTTTGTTGCATCTGCAGGCGCTTTAACCGCTGCCGGATGCCATATAATGGGGATGTGATGCCATCACATCCCCTTTTGTGAATAAGGCGACAAGGGCTGCCTGCTGATAGGAGGAAAGACTTGTGAACTTCAATGTTGATGAACGCTTGCTGCATGGCGGCGACTACAATCCCGACCAATGGCTTGATTACCCAGCCGTGATTGAAAAAGATTTTGCGCTGATGAAAAAAGCGCAGATCAACACGCTGACCTTAGGCGTCTTCGCCTGGTCGGCGTTGGAACCGGAGGAAGGCCACTTTGACTTTGGCTGGTTGGATGATATTTTCGACCGCGTGAACCAAATGGGTGGCAATGTGATTTTGGCCACCCCCAGTGGGGCGCGGCCGCAGTGGCTCAGTGAAAAGTATCCGGAGGTGAACCGGGTCGATGAGCGCCTGCAGCGCCACACCCATGGCTTTCGGCATGATCACTGCTTCTCCAGCCCGGTTTATCAGGAAAAGGTCCGCATCATCAATACCAAGCTGGCTGAGCGCTACGGTAACAATCCGGCGCTGGCGATGTGGCATGTGTCCAACGAATATTCCGGTACTTGCTTCTGCGACTTGTGTCAGGCGAACTGGCAGCAGTGGCTGCAAAGCAAGTATCACACCCTCAAGGCCTTGAACGATGCCTGGCTGATGAGCTTTTGGGGCGGCACGTATACCGACTGGGCGCAGATCAAAGTGCCTAGTGAACTTGGCTCCCGTAAAGTGCATGGCATGGCGCTGGACTGGCACCGGTTCAACACGGCGATGACGATTGACTTTTTCGATGCTGAAGTGAAGCCGCTGCGGGCGGCCAACCCAGCGATTCCAGTGACGACTAACTTCATGGCAGAAGGCCCGAATGGTGATTTCATTCCGCTGCAGGGCATCGATTATGGCGCGTTTGCCAAGCATGTCGATGTGGTGTCCTGGGACAGCTATCCGCAGTGGAACAATAATTTTGAACCACTCGCCGAAACTGCCATGAAAACAGCGTTCGTCCATGACACTTTTTATGGTTTGAAAAACCAGCCGTTTTTGGTGATGGAGTCCGCGCCTTCGCGGGTCAATACCGCCGTGGCGAAGCTGAAGCGGCCAGGGGTACATGCTCTGGCGTCGTTCCAGCAGCTTGCCCATGGCTCTGAAGGCTCCTTATACTTCCAAATTCATGCCTCCCGGGCGAATTCGGAAAAGTTCCATGGCGGCGTGATTGGCCATGATGGTACTGGTGACACCCGCGTGTTTAAGGAAGTGGCGGCCTATGGGGAACGTCTGACCCAACTTAAAGGGTTGCGTCGCACCACGCGCAAGCCATATGTGGCTATTTTGTTCGACTGGGATGTGCTGTGGGCGCAAAAGCGGGAAGCGGCGTTCGGCCGCGACCGTAAGCGTTACTTCCAGACTTTGGAAGATCATTACAACTTCTTCTGGCAGCATGACATTCCCGTGGCGGTTCAGCCGGTGGATCACGATTTCAGTCAGTATGATTTGGTGATTGCCCCGATGCTGTACCTGATGCGGCCAGAATTAATGGCGCGCCTGCAGGCTTATGTCAAACAGGGCGGCACGCTGGTGTCCTCATACTTCACCGGCATTGTCGATGAACATGACTCAGTTTACCTTGGCGGTTGGCCGCAGTCGCTGCAAGAAACCTTTGGCGTAGCGCTGGGTGAGTTTGATTCGGTTTATCCTGGTGAACACAATCGCGTCAGCTTTGCCGGCCAAACGTTTGAAACGCATGATTACAATCAGCTAATCACGGCTAAAGCCGCGCAAGTTTTGGGTCAGTATGAAAACGACTTTTATGCCGGCACAGCCGCCGTAACTCAAAATGACTACGGCACTGGCCACGCGTACTATATCGGACCGCGTACCGGCCGCGATTTGCTGAATAAGCTGTATGATGGGCTGCCAGTGGTGCAGGCCCTGACGAGCGAGCAGTTGGCAGCGCCTAATGCCGCTGTGTCGATTCAAACCCGCCAAGGTGAAGCCGGGACCTTTGTTTTCATCATGAACTTTAGCGAGCAAGCCCAAACCGTGACGCTGAAACAAGCGCTGGTCGATGCTGAAACTGGCGCAGCGCTCAGTGGCACCTTGGCGCTGAACCCGTATCAAGTCGTGGTGGCCAAGGAGGGCTAACTTGCAGCAGGATGGGATTGAATTTCATAACGTGGCGTTAATTCGCGCCACGCCAGCCGGGCCGCTACTGGATCGACTGCCGGCCGCGGTGCGCGCCCAAGTCGACGAACCGGCGACGCATACCTCCTCGGATGCGTCAGGCGTCGAGCTGCGGTTTGTCATGCAAGCGCCGGAAGTGAAGTTGACCTTGGCGGTGGAGGCGGCAGCCGAAGCGCAAATCGCCTACCTGCGCTTCGGGACTTTTCCTGGCACTTGGACCGCAGCAACGCGAATTTTAACGACCAAACCGACCACAATCACGATTGCCCGGCCGGCAAACCTGGCGCGGCTGCAAGCCCTCGCCAAGGCCAAACATCTGGCTTTTGATCCGGCCGTGGTGCGAGTCTGCCTGCCGTACTGTCGCAATTACTACTATCGGGTTGAAGGGGCGGTGGCGTTGCCGGCTCCCCACCAGCTGCCGCCGCGCACGTACCTAGCTTATGGTTCTTCCATCACGCATGGTTCACTGGCGTTGAATCCCATGGCGACGTATCCACAGCTGATTGCAGATCGGTTCGGGACGGATCTGTTGAACTTTGGTTTTCCCGGATCGGCCTGGCTGGAGCCGGCGGTGGCCGATTACTTGGTCAGCCGCCGGGATTGGCACTTCGCGTCGCTGGCCATGGGCATCAACATGCTCGGCGCCTTTTCGCCAGCCGCGTTCCGGACGCGGGTCCGCCGCTTTATCGCGCCCTTCGCCGCCGATCCGCGGCCGGTTGTGGCCACGGATATGGTGGTCACCGACTATCCCGAGAATCCGCGCAAGGTGGCGCAATTTCGGCAAATCGTCAAAGAGGAAACCGCTGGCAAGTTGCCCTATATCAGCGGATTGGCCTTGCTCGGGGATGAATCTGACTTGAGTTCAGACTTGCTTCATCCCACGGCGACTGGCATGCGGCAAATTGCGCACCACCTCGGCGATTTTCTGGTGGCTCACGTCGGTCATCTTGATTAGGGTGCAATTGAACAAGACCCCGCTCCCATCCGCATTGGCGGCGGGAGCGGGGCCTTTTTAAGTTGCTTCACCAGCTGGTAAAAGTTGCGGGGTTTCTTTGCGAAAATGACGCCTAAACGGTGGGCATTTGTGATAGAGTGGGGCAAGATATTGAAGACGAGGTAGGTTGTAGCATGCGGACTTTGACGAAGGGCAATCCCCTGAAGCTGGTATTTTTCTTCACGATCCCGCTTTTGATTGGGAACCTCTTTCAACAGCTGTATAGTTTCATGGATGCGCTGATTGTCGGACGGACGATTGGTAAAGACGCGCTGGCCGCAGTCGGCGCCACCAGTAGCATCAATTTTTTGATTATCGGCTTTGCCCAGGGGTTAACCGCCGGCCTGTCTGTGCTGACTGCGCAAGCGTATGGCGCGCGAGATGAACGCGGCGTGCGCAAGAGCTTTGGCACCAGCGTCTGGATTTCAGCGGCGATTGCTTTGGTCCTGACCATCGTGGCGGTGGCGATGACGCGGCCGATGCTGGTCTTGATGCAAACGCCGCCGGCCATTCTGGAAGACTCGATTGCCTTTGTGCGCGTGATTTTCTATGGGATTTTTGCCTCGATGGCGTTTAACCTGTTGTCCAACATGATGCGGGCGCTGGGGGATTCACGCACGCCGCTGATCTTTTTGATTATCGCGACGGTCATCAACATCATCCTGGAATTCACCTTCATCCTCGGCTTCCACATGGGGGTCGCCGGCGCGGGCTGGGCAACTGTGACCGCGCAAGTGATTTCGGCTTTGCTGTGTTGGTGGTACATCAAACGTCGCATTCCGCTGCTCAACATTCACAAAGAAGACTTGATTATTGACTGGGCCGCCATTAAGCATCACGTGGTCGTGGGGATGCCGATGGGCTTTTCCATGTCCATTATTGCTATTGGCTCGATTATTCTTCAGGTGATGCTTAACACCTTGGGCACCGATGCCGTGGCGGCTTACACTGCCGCTGGCCGAATTGATCAGATTGCGACCCTGCCCGCGTCTTCATTCGGGGTGACGATGGCCACTTATGCCGCCCAGAACTTAGGCGCGCGCGAGTATGGGCGGATCCGGCGCGGGGTGCATCAGACCTTGCTGCTAAACGTGGGCATTTCGGCAGTATTCGGGGCACTGATTATTGTGTTCTCCAAGCCACTGGTCAACCTGTTTTTGGGCCCGAATCAGCCGGCCGTTACCGCGCTGGCGCAGACCTATTTCCACTTCAATGCCAGCATGTACTGGCTGCTGGCGATTCTCTTTACCATGCGGAATTTGCTGCAAGGGTTGGGCCACACTTTGGTGCCTACCGTCGCCGGTTTGTTTGAGCTGATGATGCGGGCGTTTGCCGGGATTATCTTGGTGTCACACCTCGGCTTTACCGGGGCGGCGATGGCTAATCCGCTGGCCTGGGCAGGCTCGGTGTTTGTTCTGGTGAATATGTACATTCGCACTATGCGCAAGATCCGGCAGAAGGAAGATGCGCAAGCCGCACAGTTGGCAGGAGGTCAAGATGAGCGCACCCCAGTCTAACCAATGGCAGCTACTCTGGCGCGTACTCCGCTGGCTGGGGACCGTGGTGGTGATTATGGCCGTGGTCTTCGGCGTCAAAATGGTGCTCGGCTTGTTTTTGAGCAATGACCAAGTGGCTGGCAACTCGATGCAGCCCACCTTGAAAAACGGGGACCGCTTGGTGGTGGTGACCCAAACCAGCATCAAACGCAATGCCATCGTCACCTTGAAGAGCCCGATTCAAGCCGATGAGCAATACATCAAGCGGGTGATCGGCCTGCCTGGTGATACTGTGAGCGTAAAGAATGATCAACTGTACATCAATGGTAAGCGCACGGCCCAGCCTTATTTGAAAACGAGTTTCATCGAGAAAAGTCTGCGGCTGTCTGAGGTCCAAAGTGGCGCGGTGACCGGTGGCCAGCATTTCACCCCGAACTTCAGCCTCGCCACGCTTAAGGCCACTCAGACGGCACGGGTGCCAAAGGGAAGTTACTTTGTCCTCGGCGACAATCGGCCAGTGTCTTACGACAGTCGCAAGTTCGGTTTTGTGAAACGCAGTGATATTTACGGCGTCGTCAAGTGGCGGTATTGGCCGCTTAACCAAATGAAGACCTTTTAACCGAAGCGGCTTGAGCTTTTAACTCAGGCCGCTGTTTTTATTTGGTCAGTTGATCGACGGTGCGTAAAATGGTGGCTTCAGTCGTGTACTGCGGCTGCCAGCCCAGGCTTTGGGCCGCGGCAGTGCTGGTATGGCGGTTGGTCATCAGCATCAGGCGGCCTTCCTTGGCCCGCGCGGAAAAAGGCGCCAGGGTTTTGACGAGCCAATCCGGCAAGGTGCGAGTCGGAAGCTTAGCCGCTAGAGCAGGCCGCTGCTGGCGAATCAAGGCCGCAATTTCTGGCAGGGTGATTTGCCCGTTGGCGCTGGCAATGAAGCGATGACCAGCAGCCGCGGGTTGCGTCATGGCTAAGCGGTGCAGGGTCGCGACATCCACCACATCGACCACATTCACCGGCACGTTTGCCAGCGGGCGGTGTTTGCCATCCAGCATGCCTGCCACCAAGCCAAAGCTGCCAGAAACATGACCATTCAAGGACTGACCGAGCATCGCGACCGGATTGACGACAGCGAGTTCTGGTTGCCCGGGGTGAGCTGCGGCAAACTGCCAGGCGGCTTTTTCCGCGAGCAGTTTGGATTTTTCATACGGTGAGAGGCCTGGTTCTGCCGGGTCCGTCCAATCGGCCTCGGTGGTCACGCGGGTGCGGTCGTGGTTGGAATAGCCAATGGCGCCCCAGTTGCCGGTCATCACCACGCGCTTGACGCCGGCAAGGTTAGCGGCTTTCAGAATGCGCAGGGTGCCAGCCTCGGCCTCATGCGCCAAAGCGGCGTCACTCGCACCAGCCACAAACACTGGCGCAGCGACGGCATAGACGCCATCGATGTTGGCCATGGCCTCGGTCCAGTTAGTATCATGGGTGAGATCGGCAGCAATGAAACTGAGCTGGTCGAGATGCTGCACCTGATTGGCCGCCAACGTCTGTTTCACTGCCGCTGCTTGCTCCAGGCTGCGCAGCGTGGCGCGCACGGTCGCGCCATGATTGAGTAGCTGGGCAATCAGTTGCATGCCCAGAAAACCATTACCGCCAGTGACTAAAACCTTTTTGATCATCTTGATGAACCTCACTTGTTTTTAGATTAAATCACGATTATGCTAATGAGCATAAACCTTAGAGTGAACTCTAAGGCAAGACTTAATTTTTTCGGAGGCTGACATGCGTTATTCCATCCAAGAAGTGGCCGCTAAAACCGGCCTGTCGAGCTATACGTTGCGCTATTACGATAAGGCGGGGCTGCTGCCTTTTGTGGCCCGCAACACCGCTGGGTACCGCATTTTTACTGACGGTGATTTGGTCCTGCTGCACACCATCATGTGCCTGAAAAATACCGGGATGGCGATCAGCGATATTCGCCGCTACATCGATGATGTCATGGCCGGCCCGACCAGTATTGCGGATCGCAAGGCGCTGCTGACGGCGCATCGCGCTAAAGTCTTGGCCAAACAGCAACAACTCACCGAAAACCTGCGTGAAGTCGACTATAAGTTAGGGCTATACGCCGCGCCAGATGCAGTCACGCAGGTGCAAGGCGAGTTGGCCGCGGCCCGCGCAGATAAAGCCGCCAATGGCCTGGCTGATCCGTATCCGGCTAGCTGAACCGACGAAAAAGGCGTCTCCTCAACATGCAGGAGACGCCTTTGTTTTAAAACTGGAAACCTCAAATCACGGCAAATCGTTGCCGGCCGCAAAGTACACATCGTACCACTGCTGGCGGGTTAAGGTGATGTCGCCAGCTTCGGCGATATCAGCAATGCGTTTGGCATTGGTGGTGCCGGCGATAACTTGTACATCAGGAATCCGCAGCAACCAGGCCGCAGCAATGGCACTGGTATTCGTGTGATATTCATCGGCCAATTGCTTCAAGCTAGCATTCAGCTTCGGGAACTTTGGATTGTCGATGAAGACACCTTCGAAGAAGCCATACTGGAATGGGCTCCAAGCCTGAATGGTCATATCATGCAACCGACTGTATTGATAGATGCTGCCATCATGATCCACTGAGCGGTCATCGGCCATGTTCACATGAATGCCATTGTCTAGCATCCCGGTGTGCATCACCGATAACTGCAGCTGATTGGCCACAAGCGGCTGCTTGACGGCCTTTTTCAGCAGTTCAACCTCCATTGGATTGAAGTTAGAAACGCCGAAGTGCCGGACTTTACCACTGGCTTGCAAGGTATCAAAAGCTTCAGCGACTTCTTCTGGCTCCATCAAAGCATCTGGCCGGTGCAGCAGCAGGGTGTCAAGGTAATCCACCCCTAAGCGGCTCAAACTGCCATCAACGGCTTCAAGAATATGTTCCTTCGAAAAGTCATAGCGCTTGCCCGGGACGATGCCGACTTTGCTTTGCACCAGCACATCTTCGCGGTTAAAGTTGGCGTCGCGCAAGGCTTGGCCAAACAGCGTTTCTGATTTACCCCCGTCATAAATATCAGCATTATCAAAGAAATTAATGCCGGCATCATGAGCGGCTTCCAGTAACTTGGTAGCGCCGGCGCGGTCGAGTTTGGTGATCCGCATGACCCCTAACGCAACGGCGGAAGCTTTCAGGCCAACATGGCCAAGATCGATAGTTTTCATAACATCGCTCCTTTATCCTAGGTCCTCAATTCGACCCGCAGATTCACTTTCATTTTAGCACAGTGAGCGCTTTCGATAAATCTGGGCGCGGCCGCAGGTGGGGTTCGGCGTGGGGTGGTCCTGCTGCGGGGTCGGCTGGAGCCAAAATACGGTCTCCAGCCTCAAATATGAACCGCCATCGCTACGCTCAACGGCGTTTCACATTTGCCCCCAGTCAGGACAGGAATAGCCTGCAAAGCCCGCAGTCTATTCGTGTCCTGACTGTTTCGCGGCTGGACCACCGCGCCCCTCTGCCACGCCAACCCCACCGGCTACATGGCTGTGACACTCATTAAGCTGAGAACGCAGCATCGGTATCATTTAAGGCTTATTGCGAGTGGAAGCGTGACAGCCATTATCGTAAAGACTGCAACTGCAACAGGCCACGTTATCGCTATCGAGCCGGGTTTGGTGGCTGTGGGCGGAGCTGGACGGGGGTCTGGCAGTGAATCGATTAGCGACAGGAAGACCGGCGCGTTTTTGGCGCTAGGCTTCCTGTCGCTAATCGCGGCAGTTTTGAAGACGCATTGGAGCGTAGCGACTGCGGCTTAAAAACTAGGTCCGAGACCGGTTTGTGGCTCGGACCGGCCGCACTGCCAGCGCCCCCGCCAAGCGGAGTCCACTGTCGCCGAACCCAGCGGCCGCAAACTCGGATTGAGAACCTGCGCCGAGTCGGGGTTGAACATGCTATGATGGGGGCAGCAAGATTGGTAAAAGTGGTCAGGGCAGACCACTGAAAAAGGAGCGCGATGGCAATGAGCGAACATGGCTTTGTGGTGATTGGGGCGCAAAGCGTCTTCTTTAGTATCACGAACCTGAAAACTTTGGTGGAAGTCGAGCGCGGCGCGTACCCGGTGTCGATTGGGGAAGATATTTTCGCCACCCATGAAATTCAGCCTGGCACCGTCGATCAGTTGGTGGTGGCGCTGCAAACCATTGATCAGCTGATGACCGACTATGGCGTCAAAAGCTATGACATCATCGGCACCCACAGCTTTTTTGAAGCGAAAAATTCGCAGTTCGTGCGCGACCAGCTCTTCAGTCGCACCGGCCGGCCAGTGGCCACGCTGACTTTATCGCAAGAGTCCTACTACCGCACGCAGGCGGTGCTGGGAAAGTTTCCGCATTTTGACCAAATCACCCAAAAAGGGACGGTGCTGATTGACATCAGTTCCGGTTCCGTTGAGTTAACGGCCTTTGCTAATGGGGAGTTCGGCTTTTCGCGTAACTTGTCGCTTGGCCCGCTGCGGGTGTTTGAAGTGATGGGGGACTTGCAGCGCACGGTGCCAAACCCGACCGAGGTGATGCGGGATTATATCGACAGCCGGTTGGCGGATTTCATGCGCCTGCTGCCGAAAAATCAGCATTATCCGCACATGATTTTGATGGGCAGCGCCTTGTCGGTGTTCAACACTTTGATTCCTAGCGGCGAGGAAATGGTGGAAACCGACCACGAAGGCTTCCGGCTGATCTACCAGGAAGTCGTGCAGGCCAGCGACCAATACTTAAGTGATCATTTTGATTTAACCCCGACGCAAACGGCTCAGGTGCTGCCAACGGTGCTCTTGGTGTACCGACTGCTCAAAACCCTGAATGCTGAGCGGGTCTGGATTTCTAATTTGAAGCTGCTAGATGGCATCGAGCTGTCGGCGGCAGGGGAAGCAGGATCCCAGGCGGCAGCGATTGACCCCACCCGCGAGATTTTGATTTCCGCCCAAAACCTAGCGGATCGTTACCAGGTGGATCCGAAACATCGCGATAGCACGGTTAATTTTGCCTTACAGCTGTTTGACCGGCTGAAGAAGCTGCATGGTTTAGGCAAACGCGAGCGGCTGCTGCTGCAGATTGCGGCGACGGTTAATGACGTGGGGAGCTATGTCGATACCCATAAGCACTACGAACATTCTGAATACATCATCAACTCTTCGGAACTGATGGGCCTGACCATGCCGGAACAACGGATGGTGGCGGCGATTGCGCGCTATCATTCCAGCGATACCCCGCAAACGGACCTGAGCGACTTGCATGAACTCAACTCCACCCGGCGGCTGATTATCGCCAAGCTTTCGGCACTGCTGCGAGTGGCGGATAGTTTGGATGCTTCCCGGCAGCAGAAAATTCAGAAGATTCGCGTTTCGATTCAGCCCACGCGGGTGCTGCTGACGGCCACGGCGACCGATGATGTCGAGCTGGAGCGCTGGACGCTGCAAACCAAAGGTGAGTTCTTCGCGATTGTCTTTGGTCTGCCCATCGAATTGAAAGGAAAGACGCGCTTATGAGCAAAAAATCCATCGATTTTAAAGATAGCAAGTACTACAACAATCGCGAGCTGAGCTGGATTGCCTTCAATGATCGGGTGTTGGAAGAAGCACGGGATAAAACCAACCCGCTGCTGGAGCGCGTGCGTTTTTTAGCCATTACTCAAAGTAACCTCGATGAGTTCTTCAACGTCCGGGTGGCTTCGCTGCGCAAAATGGTCGCCGTCAATTACGACACGCCTGATGCTGCGGGGATGACGCCGCTGCAGCAGCTGACCGCGATTGCCAAAGCTGCTCATGCCATGGTCGATAAGCAATACACCACTTGGAGTCGCTCCCTCGAGCCCCGGCTGGCGGAGCTGGGCATCAAACTCAAGGCGATGGATGAGCTGTCGCCGCATCAGCAGCAGTTCTGCCGCGATTATTTCGAACAGGAATTGTATCCGGTGCTGACTCCCATGGGCGTGGACCCAACCCGGCCGTTTCCATTTTTGGCGAATAACAGCCTGAATCTGGCCATTCGCTTGCAGCGGCCGGAAGACGAAGGCGATGACAACGAGAAGGCGCGGAGCTTTGCCACCGTGCAGATTCCTGACATGTTCCCGCGGGTGCTCCGCCTTCCAGACGGCGAAAATGATTTTATTTTGCTGGAGAACATCATCAAGGCCCATTTGGGGTCGCTATTTGTCGGTGCCACCATCCGGGAAACTGCCTTGTTCCGCGTGACGCGGGATATGGACCTCGATGTGGCGGAAGAGGATGCGTCGGATCTGATGAAAGAGATTCAGTCGCAACTCAAAAAGCGCCAGCGCGGCAAGGTAATGCGGCTAGAAATCGACGCCGAAATGAGCAAGTACCTCAAGAAAAAACTGATCAAAGGCCTTGATATTGAAAAAGAAGCCGACGTCTATGCCATCAAAGGTCCCATCGACTTAAATGTGCTCAGCAAACTGGTCAAGCAGGTGCAAGGGCACAGTGAGCTGCAATATCCGCCATTCACGCCGTATCTGGATCAAAGTCTGATGCAAGGCAACCTGTTCGCTCAAATCCGGGAGCACGATTTGTTCCTGCAGCACCCTTATGATTCCTTCACGCCGGTGGTGGAGTTTATCCATCAGGCGGCGCTGGATCCGCAGGTGCTGGCGGTGAAAATGACGCTGTACCGCGTGTCATCCAAATCGCCGATTATCAGCTATTTGAAGCTGGCGGCACAAAACGGCAAGCAGGTGACGGTGCTGGTTGAGCTGAAGGCGCGCTTTGACGAGGAAAACAACGTCCACTGGGCGCAGGAGCTCGAACGCGCCGGCTGCCACGTCATTTACGGCTTGGTGGGGCTGAAAACTCACTGCAAGCTGGCGCTGGTAGTGCGCCGCGATGAAGACGGCATTCGGCGTTACATGCACATGGCCACTGGGAACTACAACGATGTCACCGCGCGTGTGTATACCGATATGGGCCTATTCACGGCTGATACCGAAATGGGCACCGACGCTTCCAACATCTTTAATATGCTGTCTGGTTTCTCGGAACCGGCGTACTTCAACAAGCTGGTGATTGCCCCGCTGGGTATTCGCGATTTTCTCAAGGAACGCATCGAAGAAGAAATCGCTGAAGCGCAGGCCGGGCGCAAGGCCTTGATTGCGATGAAAATGAACTCGCTGTCAGATAGCGATATGATTGAAGCCTTGTACCGCGCTTCAGCGGCGGGGGTCAAAATTCATTTGATTGTCCGCGGCATTTGCAATCTGCGGGTCGGCATTCCTGGCGTTTCCGAAAACATCACGGTGCATTCGATTGTGGGTCGCTTCCTCGAACACAGCCGGATTTACTATTTCTACGCCGGCGGTGAGGAACACCTGTACTTGTCTTCAGCAGATTTGATGAAGCGCAACCTGTCGCGGCGGGTGGAGCTGTTGTTCCCAATTCTGCAGGATGACATTCATGCCCGGATTTGTGAAATTTTCCAGACCATGTGGGACGACAATGTCAAAACCCGGCTGCTCCAGCCTGACAACTCGTGGGACCGGGTGGACCTGCGCGGGGTCAACAAGCTGGATGCGCAAGCGACCTTCCTGGCGGCGGCGCAGGCCCAAACCGCGGCGCAACTGGCGCACCGGGAAGATAATCAAGAAGACCCGCAAGCCAACCGCCGCTTTACGCCGTTGACGGCGCCGCAAGATGAGGAGGCCGGCGAATGACGCATTTTGGGGTCATTGATTTAGGCAGTAACTCGGCGCGGCTATCCATTTGGCAAATTGATGCCAATCACCAGCCCCATGAAGTGCTCAAACTCAAGGAAATGGTGCGGCTGTCTGAGGACATGGGGCCAGAGCAAACGCTCAAGCCCGCCGCGATTGCCCGGACGTTGGCGGCGCTGCAGCGGTTCAGCACCGCGGCCAAGGCCTTTCCAGCGTTAACCTTGGAGGCTTATGCCACCGCAGCGGTGCGGCAAGCCGGCAACCAAAAAGCGTTTATTCGGCAGGTCAAAGCCGAAACCGGGCTGACCATCACCGTGATTCCCGGCACCCGCGAGGCGGAGTTGGACTATCTCGGGGTGGTCAACACCTTGCCCATCCAAAATGCTTTGATCATGGATACCGGTGGGGCGTCCACTGAGCTCATTTTGGTGCAAAACCGTAAGCTGATTCACCGCGTGTCGCTACCAGTAGGCTCGGTGAACTTATCGGAGCGTTTTTTGGACGCTGATGTGGTGCGGCCGGCGCAGCTGTTCAACCTGATTACCGAATTTTCCAGCATGCTCAATGGCATTTGGTGGCTGCGCAAGGCCTTGAATCTGCCGATTGTGGCGCTGGGCGGCTCCAATCGGACGTTGGCCAAAATTCAGCGGCGGCGCGAGCAGCGGGGCAGTTATGAAGATATTCATGGCTACCGCATGGCCACCACTGCCGCGAACAAGATTTATGCCGACATCTTGGACAAAGACCTAGCGGCGCGCAAAGAAGTGCCTGGCTTGTCCAAGTTTCGGGCGGATATCATTGTCGGCGGGTTGACGCCTGTGATTACGATGATTCGCTATCTCGACAGCGACCGGCTGCTGTTTTCTCAGTACGGCTTGCGCGAAGGGGCGCTGTATAGCTATTTGAATGCCAACGAGTTAGGCCAAGAAGCGTGACTGCAAAAGCTTTCCTTAAATCCCGGCTGGGCTGCTTTCGCTGCCAAGCCGGGTTTGGTATAACTGGGGTATTAAAAAACGAATGGAGCAATGATCATGAAAAAAGGCTTATTCACCTTAATGGCGGCTGCCGCCTTTGCGTTGGTGGCAGCTGCCACCCAAGCGGCGCCAGTGCATGCGGATGAAACCTGGGCCCCAGTGGCCACCTTGGGGGTGTCGCTGACCGCCGATCAGAAAACCGGCACTTTGAACACGTTGGAAAATGCGGCCAATGTGACTAACCCCAGCGAATTGACGGTTAATGGAAACACCTTGGTCAAATACCTCAACCCTGCCGGCAGTACCTTCACTGCGAACTCTGGCGTGTGGTCGAGCGCCTTGGTGCAAAAAACCAGTAGCGGCGGCATCAACGTCACGATCGTGAACTATAACGGCACTAACAACATCACCACCATCACGGCTGATCAGTACCGCAATGCGGCCCTGACCGCTGGGGTGACGAATGCGAATATTTACATCACGTCGGCGGTGCGGATTGACGGCTCCGGCGCCTTGGCTGGTGTTTATGCGGCTTTTGCGCAAAACGGTCAAACCCTGAATTCGGCGCAAATCACGGCGGCGCAGGATGAAGTCAACACGCTTTCTGGCATCACGTCGGCGAACAAAGACAAGGATGGGTATTCCGATAAGCAGCTTAACAACGCGGTGGCGGGGATGAAGTCTCAAATGGCCAGTCAAAGCAATAATGGCTCCCAAACCCTGTCGCAAAATCAAATCGGCAATATTGTCGATTCGCAGCTCAAAGACAACCAACTGGCCGGGGTCATCAACAACAACCAGCGGACTCAAATCATCAATTTGCTGGTCAAGATTCAAAACTCCGGTGCGTTGAAGAGCAGTGATTTTAAGGCTCAGGCCCAAAAACTGATGTCCAGCATTCAAGACAGTGCCAAGAACCTCTTCAGCAAACTAAAAGGTTTGGACACCCAAGAGAACCGCAACTTACTGCAGAAAATTTGGGATGGCATTGTTAGTTTCTTTAGCCAGATTGTGGCTTGGGTCCAAGGGCTGTTCAACTAGCTAGAGGCAACGCTGACGGCGCGCGGGCAAACGCAGCCAGTGAATGTGATACAGCATGAAAAAGGGATGGGTGCATGATTACCACAGTTGATAAAGTGTTTTTGGTCCTTTATGCGCTGACCGCAGCGGTGATGTTCTACCTGGCTGGCGTTCAGTTTGGTGCCGCTTGGTTTGGCCGCTACAGCGACACCGCCGACATCTGGATCAGCTTGCTATGGTTGGTGCCGGCTTTCATGGCACTGGCGCAATTGGGCCGTGAAGTTTGGCGCCTGCTCGGGCTGCGAGCCAAGCAACCCGAGCAATAAGCAGAATCAAAAGGCACGCCTCGCAGGGGGCGTGCCTTTTTTGCCTAAAAACCAGGCTATTTAGTTTCGTTGCAAACGCGATACGTCAAGGTCACGAATTGATCATGCTGCGCGGTCGTTTCCAGCTTCAGCGGCACATCCGTCAGGTTACTGGTGACTAAGCTGATGCCATCCCCCAAGAGCACTGGGGCAATGGTGATGATCAGCTGATCGATTAAGTTGGCCTTCAGTAATTCGGTGAAGATATCAGCGCCACCGACCAGCCAAATGTCATGGCCTTTTTTGGCTTTGAGCTGCCGCACGAACTCGGGGATGTTGCCAGCCACCACTGTCGTAGGATCATCAGTATCGTGCAGGGTGGTGGAGAAGACATAGCTTTCCTTGTCTTGATAAGGATAGGTGCCAGCTAACCGCAAGGCGCGCTGGTAGGTTTTGCGACCCATCAGCACGGTGTCGATTTGTTGATAAAAAGTCTGATAGGCGGCATCGGCCGCTGATGAATTCAGCCGGCTCAACCACTTGGTGCCGCCATCTGGTTCGGCAATGAAGCCATCCAGACTTTCAGTTAGATATAAAATCACTTTTCGTTCAGACATACTGCCACCTGCTTTCCTTTGTTACGTTAATTATATCACAAAAGAAAGCGGTTTCTCCGTTACTTTCGCGACCAAAGATCCATGCTGACTTCCGCCAGAATGTGCCCGGCCATCGCATGGCGCGCTTCGTTGAGCCAAAACCCGTCACTCAGCGGTAGCGTGGTATCAAGCGCAAACACCGTAAGGGTGTAGACGTGATCGGCATTCGGTGGCTGCGGACCGACGTAACCTGTGGCCGTCACTGGGTCCGTGTTGCCGACCATGGCGCCGGAGGAAGAGTTGTGGCCTTGCACCATCGGCGTGAGGCCAGTGTGGCTGGCATTTTCCGCGATGGTGGTGGTTGCGGCCGGAATATTCACGGCGACCCAGTGAATCCAGGGGAAACCAGAGACTGGCACGGCATCGAAATCAATCAGCTGCAGCGCAAACGTTTGCGTCCCTGCCGGCGCCTCCGCGATGGTAATGGGAAAACTGCGGGTGGGCGTACCCTGGTGTTGATCCGCCGGCGAGGCATACTTACCGAACCGGTCAGCGAGGTAACCATTTGTTGTTGGCACGGTGATTTTCATCCTGAAGACTCCTTTACATGTATAATTAAACTTAGCATAGCACTTTCAATTAGGCAGTGAGGCACTACAGTACTTAGATACCATCATGAAAAGGAGTTAGTCCGATGCCAGTTTATGACCAGCATGTGCACACCTATTTTTCCTTCGATTCCTCCGCACAATTTGAGGATTATCTGGCCCAAACCGAGCAGCCCTTTGTGACTACCGATCACTTGGAGCTTAGCAATCCCGATGATGGCGGCGGGGATGACAAGCCAGATTTTGCCGCGTATCAGGCTAAGCTCAAGGTGCTGCATCAGCAGTACCCCAATCAGCTGCTGCGCGGGGTTGAATGTGGGTATTTTGCCCCGCGGGCCGCTGACCTCGCAGCATACCTCGCGGCAGGCGACTATGATTTGGTGCTGCTAAGTTTTCACCATGACGGCCAGTACGATTATCAAAATCCTTATTTCAAAACGGTTGACCAAAAAGCGCATGTTCAGGCCTATTATCAGCGCATGCTCAGCGGCCTCAAGCAGGCCAACTTTGGCGATGTGCTGGCACATTTTGATTACGGCTTGCGGGTGCTGGACGTCACGCCGGCTCAACTAACGGCGTGGGCGAAGCCACAACTGCTGGAAATTCTGCGGCTGCTCGTTTCGAAGCACATGGCCTTGGAAGTGAATACCAAGTCACTGTATCGCTGGCAAAATGCCCCGCTGTATGAGTTGGTGCTACCATGGTACCAGCAGGTCGGTGGCGAGCTTTTGACCTTAGGCAGTGATGCGCATACCCCGGATAAGTTTCAAACCGAATTTCCAGCGGCCAAAGCCCTGATCAAGCGTGCCGGTTTTAGTCAATTAGCGGTTTATCATCAGCATCAACCAACGCTAGTGGCATTTTAAATAAAGGAGTTAACATCTTGGACGAAACCATTACGAAGTTATTAGAAGTCGTTAAAAGCAACTACGCCATGCCCATTGAGGTGGCGGTGGCAGGCGAAGCTTCTGGTCAGCTCAATCACAGCCAGTCGGCGCAAAAACTCCTAGCCAATGGCCATTTGGAAGTGCGCGTCACGGACACGACGGCGCCTGATTACACTTTGAGTCATGAACTCATGCACATGCTGTTGATTACCACTGGTTTTCCGCAGCTTCAATACCACCTGGCCAGCGGCGAACCGGCGCTGGATCAACAGTTTTTCGCCGTCAGTACGGCATTGTACGATGCAGCGTTGCATGATCTGATTCGCCAGTGGCAAGCCGAGCACGGCATCTTAACCGCTGAGGTGATGACAGCCTTGGCTGCCGGGGTCGAGGCGGCGCTGCCTGCCGTTGATGAATTAAATGATGGCTTGCTGGTTTACTGCACAATGACCTTACTTGATGCCTTAGTCATGTTTGAAGGCGGCAGCAAGGCCCAGCAGAAGCATTGGAGCCATGATTATCCGCAGGCGATGACCTTGGCGCAGAGTTTGTATGCCACGCTTACCAGCAAAAAGCACGCCACGCCATTTGATTTTCGCCGGCTGGTGGTGCGTTTGTGGCGTCAATTCGATGAGATGCTGCAGCACGCCGGTTTCCAGCCGACTGTCAACGCCGAATTTGCCACTTTGCCGCCGGTGCTGTCCGAGCGCCAGTTGCGGCTGGCGGTCAATCAGACCTATGAACTGCTCCACAGTGAAATGCGGGACCTGGAAACCAAAAAGCGGGCCTATGTTGCCATGGGCAAAGGCGATGGTCAAAACGCCTTTGTTCTGCCTGTGGGGGATTTGAGTCCGGAAGGGTTCCAGCAGCTGTACCAGGCGCCGTTGAAAACGATTTTGAATCAGTATGACATTGATTACGCCATCCGCGACTAAGGAGGCCCGGCATGTTTGATTTGAAACAAGCAGTTGCTAACGCTCATTTCGTCACGTTTTTGACTGGGGCCGGGGTGTCAACCGCTTCCGGCATTCCCGATTACCGGAGTAAAGGCGGTTTGTATGCTGATTTGGCCAGTCCGGAAGAAGCGTTGTCGATTGAGAATCTGCAGCAGCATCACCTGGCTTTTCACGACTGGGTCACCAAGAAAATGTACTATCCTGATGCCAAGCCCAACGTGATTCACGAAAAAATGGCGCAGATCACCAATGCCAAAGGCGCTATTGTCACGCAGAACGTGGACGGCTTGCATCAGCGCGGCGGCGCCAAGCACGTGGTAGAGTTTCATGGCAACTTGTACCGTATTTATTGCCAGACTTGCGGTCAGCAAATCGACTATCAAACTTACCTGCAGTCGGATGGCCACGCCGAAGATGGCGGTATTTTCCGGCCTGATATTGTGCTTTATGGGGAACCCATCAAACCTGATGTGATCAACGCGGCAGTTGAAGCCGTGGCCAAGGCGGATTTGCTTGTGGTGGTGGGGACCAGTTTTCAGGTCTATCCCTTCGCCGGGCTGCTTCAAATGGCCCAATCGGACGCCGTGCTGGCCGCGGTTAACCGCGAGCCCATCAGTCTGCCCGCTGGTGCCCATATGGTGGTGGGGGATGCGACGACGGTGTTCGCGGCATTGTAGGAGGAAATGATGGTCAAAGCCTTAACAGTCGGGTTGGTCGAAACTGCTTCTGGGTTTCTGCTGATTAACCGGCAAAAGCCGCCTTACCGGGGATTATGGAACGGCCTAGGCGGTAAAGTTGAGTCTGGCGAAACACCGCTGGCTGGCATGCAGCGCGAACTCGCTGAAGAATGTGGCCTCCACTTGCCGCAAGCCGCCTTTACCGCTGGCGGCTTGGTGCACTGGTATGTTGATGGCAGCTTGCGCGGTGAGCTGTATTTGTATACCGCTAAAACCGACCGGAAGTTTGCCCAGCCGCTGGCCACCCGCGAAGGCATCGTCGCCGCTATGGATCGCGCTTGGCTGCTCGCGTCGGACAACCTGGGTCTGGTGCCGGACCTCGCGCCACTGCTGCCGGCGCTGCTAGCCGGGGAAGCGCAGACCTATCGCTCGGACTTCACCGGTGATCATTTTGATGGTCTAGAGGTGCTAGCGCATGATTGACGTGGGGCTCACCGCCGTGGCTGATCATCCCAGCTTGGCCAGCGGTAAAGCCAGCAGCTTGGCGGATCTGGCGGCGGTGTTTCCAGTGGTTGAGCTGGATACCACCTACTATAATGTGCCCAGCCAGGCGGTAGTCACCAATTGGTTGAAGCAAGTGCCGGCCGGCTTTCAATTTATTGTCAAAGCGACCCAGGCCATGTCGGCCCACAAGGTGGAAGAGGGCCATGACGCCGGCGCAGAATTCACTGGCTTGCGGCGAGCGTTGGCGCCGATGATTGAGCGCCAGCAGCTGGCTGCGATTTTGTTTCAGCTACCGCCGTATTTTGGCGTGTCCGCCACCAATATTCATGTGTTGCGGCGCATCAAGCTGCTGTACCCGGATTTACCCGTGGCGATTGAGTTCCGTAACGCCGGCTGGTATTTGCCGGAATATCGGGCGCAAACGCTGGACCTGCTGCGGACGCTGGGTTTCATTCATGTAGTGGCGGATGAACCACAAAGCGCGGCCGGCAGTGTGCCACTAGTGGCGGAAGCGACCAATGAGGCTTTGACCATCATGCGCCTGCATGGCCGTAACCTCGCTGGTTGGCAGCGCGGCGGCGCGCAGTGGCGCAGCCAGCGCACGAACTATCGCTACTCGGCTGAAGAGCTGCAAGCACTTGGCAGGGTGGCCCAAAATTTGGCCAGTCAGCGCGTGATGGTCATTTTCAACAACAACGGTGGCCACGATGCCGCCGATAATGCGCAGCAATTCATTGCCCAGCAAGGTTTGCACTACAATAATTTGGGGCCCCACCAATTGGATTTGTTCTAGCGGGTAGGCGCCAATATGCTATACTTAAGGCAATTTAGC
Source organism: Lacticaseibacillus suilingensis (assembly GCF_016861845.1). GTDB lineage: Bacteria > Bacillota > Bacilli > Lactobacillales > Lactobacillaceae > Lacticaseibacillus > Lacticaseibacillus suilingensis. Next base: position 54,125 of record NZ_BOLV01000006.1, on the reverse strand, counting down.
GCCTGTCGTCATTTCGACAGGCGATGCTCAGGAGGCACACTTTTCATGGCAAAACCCACGTTTTATGTCACCACGCCGATTTACTATCCATCTGGTAAGCTTCATATCGGCAATGCATACACGACCATTGCAGCCGACGTCCTCGCGCGTTACAAGCGCCTGACCGGCTACGACGTTTTCTTCTTGACCGGCACCGATGAGCACGGTTTGAAAATCGAGCAAAAAGCGGACAAGCTCGGCATCACCCCGCAGGCCTTCGTCGACGGGATGGTGACGCAGATCAAGCAATTATGGAAAATGCTTGAAATCACCAATGACAAATTCATCCGCACCACCGACAAAGAACATGTGGCAGCGGTGCAAAAAATCGTTGAGCGCCTGATCAAGCAAGGCGACGTGTATCTTGGTGAATACACCGGCTGGTACTCGGTGGAAGATGAAGAATACTTCACCGAACCTCAGCTGGCCGAAGTTTACCGCGATAAAGACGGCAAGGTCATCGGCGGCAAGGCGCCATCTGGTCATGACGTCAAGCTGGTCCATGAGCCAAGCTACTTCTTCCGGATGAGCAAGTACACCGACCGGTTGTTGAAGTTCTACGACGAGCACCCTGATTTCATTCAGCCGGCTTCGCGTAAAACCGAAATGATCAACAACTTCATCAAACCTGGCCTGGAAGACCTCGCCATGAGTCGCACTAGCTTCAACTGGGGCGTGCCGATTCCTAGTGACCCGAAGCATGTGGTGTATGTCTGGGTGGACGCACTGCTCAACTATATCACCGCGCTGGGTTACGGCTCAGATGACACCACCTTGTTTGACAAGTACTGGCCAGCAGATGTCCAGTTGATTGGGAAAGAAATCGTGCGGTTCCACACCATTTACTGGCCAATCATCTTATTTGCCCTGGATCTCCCGCTACCAAAGAAGATTTACGGCCATGGCTGGTTAGTGATGAAAGATGGCAAGATGTCCAAATCCAAGGGCAATGCCATTTATCCCGAAATGATCGTTAAGCGCTATGGCCTTGATGCCTTGCGTTACTACCTGATGCGGGCCATTCCGTTTGGCAATGACGGGATCTTCACACCGGAAGACTTCATTGACCGGATTAATTTTGATTTGGCCAATGACTTGGGCAACTTGTTGAATCGGACTGTGGCGATGATCAACAAGTATGAAGATGGTATTTTACCTGACCTGAGCCAAACCGAAGCCACCGAATTTGACGCCGACCTTGAGGCTGTCGCCAAAACCGCCATTGCGAAGTATGGCGATTTGATGAACAACCTGCAGTTCTCTGACGCCTTGGACGCCGCCTGGAAGCTGGTCGCGCGTGCGAATAAGTACATCGATGAAACCGAGCCTTGGACCCTGGCCAAAGATCCCGCCAAAAAGGCCCAGCTGGCCAGTGTCATGGGGCACCTGGCCGAAAGCTTGCGCCTGATTGCGCTCTTAATTCAGCCAGTGATGACCCATGCGCCGAAGCAGATGTTCGAACAATTGGGCATGGATCCGGCGCTGGAAGCCCAGCAACAGCTGGAATGGGGCCATCTGCCCGCCGGCAATCGCATCGCCGAACAAGGCACGCCAATTTTCCCACGGCTTGATGTCGAGGAAGAAGTGGCCTACATCAAGGCCCAAATGCAGCCGCCGAAGAAACAGGCGACAGTGGACGAAAAGACCCGCAAAGGCGAAATCGACTTCAAGACTTTTGACAAGTCGGAAATCCGTGTGGCCGAAATCCTGAATGTGGAAAAGGTCCGCGGCGCCGATAAGCTCCTGAAGTTCACCTTGGATGCTGGGGACGAAGGTACACGCCAGATTTTGTCCGGCATCGCCGAGTATTACCCCCAGTTCAAGCAACTGATCGGCAAGAAGGTTATGGCGGTGGTCAACTTGAAGCCGCGGAAGCTTAAAGGCGAAATCAGTGAAGGCATGTTGCTTTCTTCTGAAGACAATGCCGGTCACATCACCTTACTCGAAGTCGCTGCTGGCATTCAAAATGGTAGCCTCGTCGGTTAACTTAAATTACAATATCCACTCAAAGCTCGGCTGCGGCCGGGCTTTTTGTGTGGACGGTGCCGCGGGGTGCGACGGTGGGCTCCGCTTGGCCGGGGGGCTGGCGGTGCGGCCGTTCCGAGCCTAAACTCGGTCTCGGACCTAGTTTTGAAGCCGCAGTCGCTGCGCTCCGCTGCGTCTTCAAAACTGCCGCGATTAGCTCTGGGAAGCCCAGCGCCAAACCCGCGCCGGTCTTCCTGTCGCTAATCGTTTCACTGCCAGCCCCCCGTCAAGCTCCGCCCACCGCCTCACCCCGCTAGTTAACAGGCGGAGGTTGGACTTTCCTTTAGCAGTTCGCCATGTTATTCACGTTGGGGCTGGATCTGGCGGCCAGCAAGCCTAAAGTGACTGTTTAATCGTAGTGACCGATATTTGCAATGTAGCAGGGCAGCAAAAAAGCGAACCGACCGCAGTCAGTTCGCTTGGTGAAGCATTAGCATGTTTTGCCATCGACCATGACGCCCTGCTTGAAAGCGGCAAGCACGTCGGCACCGTTAGCGGTGCCGACGCTGCTGTCAAGGGCGTGGGCGTTGTCGCTGATGCTGATGGCACCACCTTCAAAGTCCATTTTTAAGCCGGGATTGAAGAACAGCATTTCGTAGTCAGACGTGTACAAGTGGAGGCCGGCGGCGTTTTCTAGTGTAACGTCATAATCAGGGTCAGGTTGATCGAGAATGATCAGCGAGAACTTGGTGCCGATGCTACAAGCGCCGCCTTGAAGGGAATAGCGCCCACCGCCATCATCGGCGATGAGTAGAATTGTTTTGTCGGCATAGCCGTTTTGGCGCATCCGGGAAACGAAAGAATCAGAAAGCTGAATCGTGGCCATAAAAATTATCCCCTTTCACAACACTATCTTGCACAATCTAACTTGAGTATAAACCTCATGTCAAGCTGAGTGTCGCAGCCGGCGCCAGCCGATTAGACTGGCGAGGGCCAGTAAACCGCCACACGCGCCAAAGGTCCAAGCAAAACCGATTTGCTGGATGGCCCAGCCCAGCAACGGAAACAGGCCAATCATGGCCAGCGAGTATAACAGTGACGCTACTGACAACAAAGTGGCACGTTGCGCGCTGGGAATGCGGGCGTTGTACAGCACGGTGAAAACTGGCGGCATTAGCGCGGATAAGCCGTAAATGAGCAGGAATAAGCCGCTGATCACGGCGGTTTGGCCAATGGCGGTGAGTAGGAGCAGCAGGCTCAAAATGCCAAGCACGCCGGCTAGGAGCCGATTAGTGTTGAGCTTAAGGAGCCGCGGCGACAGCCGGATGGTGAGCACGGCGACGACTGTGGTGCCAGCCAGCAGCAGTGTGATGACCGGGGTGCTGAAGTGGCGGGCGGTCATGACATTTTGAAAATAGAAATAGTAAGCGGCGGCAATCGCCGAAACCGTGGCGTCAAACACCATGAGTCGACGCAAGGTCGGCTGCTGGCGCAACACCGTGATGGCCTCGCGAATGATTTGGCTGATGGTTTGGTGGGCGTCTTGCTGCTTGTGCTGTTGCGGTTCATGCAGAAACAAGGTGGCCAAAATACCCAGGACCGCAAAGCCTAGCGCCAGCCAATAGCTTACCGCCAGGTCCCAGTTGACCATGGTGCCGGCTAAGAGCAGGCCGGAGCTGGTGGCGATTTCGATGACAATGTTCAGTCGACTGGACACCTGTGGCCAGCGGACTTTTTGATCAGCTTCGAGGAGCGATTCATACAGCAAGGCTTCAAGCGTGCCGGATTGCAGGTTGTAAGACCACGCCGAGAAAATGAAACTTAAGGCAAACCAGGCGAAGCCGCCGTTGATCAGCATCATGGCGGAGGAAATGAGGCTCATGATCCGACTCAAAACCAGCATGGTGCGGTAGCTGAAGCGATCGGCGAGGACGCCAGAAGGCACTTCAGACAAGAAACTTGCCACATGGAAAATACTTTCACACAGGCCAATGGCAACGAGACTCAAGCCTTGCTGGCCAAGGTAAATGACCCAAAGCTGCGTGATGCCGAAAAATGCGAAGAAGCTATACGCATAAGCGGCGTAGAGCTGTTTTTGGTGATTCATTAGTTTATCCTAACTGCGTTTTTGCGCAAAACAAAGGCCATCGCAAAGATGGCCAAGAGCCACAAAAGAGGGTAGATTCCACCCCTTAAGCGGCAAAATTGTTAATAATCGCGTGGGCACGAGCAAGCCAGGATAACACGATGAAGACCTCCGATAATTGTTGGGTTGATTTTAGCACGTTCAATCGCCCAGTGCAATTCGGCTTACGAGGACAAAAAAACACCTGCGTCGCCGCAGGTGTCGGATGTTGCTTAATTACTTTTCAACTTCAACTTTGCTGTCCCAAGGAGTAGCAGTTTCGGCCAAGACCTTGTTCAGGCGATCGATGTTAGCTTTACCTTCAGTTTGCAGCCATTGCTTGCCGGCGTCTTCGCCTTTAGCAGCGAATGGTTCAACGCCAAGCTTCCAGGTGGCACGGCCGCAGAGGACACCGTTAAAGGTGGAGCCAGCAGCCTTAGCAAACTTCAATTCATCCAAGAACAATTCGTTGGTCACACCAGCGGACAGGAAGATGAATGGCAGGTCGGTAGCGTCGCTTTGTTCCTTGTAGTACTTAGCGGCTTCTTCCTTGGTGTAAACTGCTTCAACGCCATCGTCGGTGAAGCCTTCAACGAACTTCTGGTTAACTGGCACTTCAAGCTTCAGTACGGAAACGTTGTAGCGAGGGTCGCTGAATTCGCGCGTCATTTCGATGACCTTGTGTGGCTTTACCTTAGCATAAGCGGCATCGGCAACGCTGTCGGAGTTGGCATCGTAGGAAACCAGTTCCAAGAACATTGGCAGGTTGTTCGCCTTAGCTTCAGCCCCAACGCGTTCAACGAAGGCCTTCTTGCGATCGTTAACGGCGTCGCCTTCATCGGCATCGTAGTAAAGCAGGAACTTAACCGCGTCGCCGCCTTCTTCAGCAATGCGCAAAGCGGACTGGTTTTCAATCAAATCTGGGAAACGGCCAGGTTCGGTTGCATCGTAACCGGTCTTTTCGTAGGAAAGGAGCAAGCCGGCTTTGGAATCACGAGCCTTAGCAGCTGGCAGGCCGTATTCTGGATCCAGCAGAATGCTGCTTGCATACTTGGTCAGCTCTTCAGAAACGGCAACTTTGAAGTCCACGATGGTGGTTTCGTTAGCAGGTTGGTTAGCCGCAGCGGCGATCATCTTTTTCAAAGAACCCCGTTGGTCGATGGCCAACGCGGAAATTACATCGTTGTCATCGGACAGTTGCTTCAAGTGTTCAAATTGACCAGCAGTAAGTTTTACAGACATTATAGTCCCTCCATGTTTTTAATCGGCATGAGCCGTTCATCAATAGCGTACTCTATTTCAAACAAAAATGTTCACTTTTTTTCGAAAATGTTTCACACCGTGACAATTTGCGTGAGGCGCGAATAGGTGGCCTGATCTTGGGCGGTGATGGTGGCGTTGGTAATCAGCGCATCCATCTGGTCCAAATCATAAAACGAATAGAAATCCCGGTGGTTCAGCTTACTGACGTCGCAGCACAGATAGCGCTGTTCAGCATTGTTCAGGGCGAGGCGCTGGACTTCGCCTTCTTCAGGGCTGGCGTCATAGAGCGCGTTGCCAGCGATGCCATTGGCGGAAGTGAAGGCCTTACTCAGGCTCAGGTGGCGCAAGGCACTGGTGGCCATGCTGCCAATGAAGGCGCCTGAGCGACTGCGGTAAATGCCACCCACCATTTCCAAAATGAAACGATCGGCATGCCGCTGAAAGCTTTCAAACACCGGCAAACTGTTCGTGACGATGCGCACATCGGGCACTTTGACATAAGCGGCAATCAGCTCGTTAGTGGTACCAGGGCCAATATAAACCGCATCACCAGCTTCAATCAAGCTTGCTGCTCGACGGGCCACCGCGTCTTTTTCGACGGTATTCAGTGATTGCTTTTGCAGCCGGGTGAGTTCATGGGTGCGCTCAAACGCTAGGCTTTGGGCGCCGCCATGAACCCGCGTCAGCAGCTTTTGGGCTGCCAACTCTTCCAAATCGCGGCGGACGGTCATGGTTGAGACGTCGAGTTCCGCGCAGATCTCGTTGACACTGATGATTCCGCGGGCGTCGACGAGGCCTTGAATCGTCAGTAACCGTTCGCGTTTCAGCAATTTATCACCTCGCTTTCATGTTCGAAATTGTTTACTTTTGTTCGACTTAAACTTTAGCATGGAGAGTAGGTGAGGTCAAGATATGTTGACCTGGGAATGGCACATTTATGGGGTGGCGCCGTAGTTGCGCTCCGGTCGGCAGCGTCGGAGTGGCTAGCTACGGTTGAGGCCTTGCCGGCAAAGGACACCGGCGAGGCCTCAACCTAGGCTATCCATCCGGCTAAGCCCGCCGACCTCCGCCGCCTTTAGTTCCGCCGCCTTTTGCCTTCCTTTCGCCACCTGCGTATAATAACTGTCAGTATATAAGAGGAGAGCGTTATGCAAATTTTTGATTCTCATACGCATTTGAACGATACGCCTTACGCTGGCCAAGAGGCGCAGTATGTGCAGCAGGCGGCGGCGTTGGGCGTGACCAAGATGGCGATTGTTGGCTCCAATGCCGGCTTGAACGCTGGCGCGCTGCGGCTGGCGAAACAGTTCAATCAGCTGTACGCGATTGTCGGTTGGCACCCAGATGATAGCAAGGATTATGACCAAGCGGCGGAAAACCTGCTGGAAACCCAGCTGGCTTTGCCAAAAACCGTGGCGCTAGGCGAAATTGGGTTGGATTACCACTGGGATAACAGTCCCCGGGAAATTCAGCGCCGCGTTTTTCGCCGCCAGCTGGCCATCGCGCGGGAACTGCACCTCCCAGTCTCGATTCACTCCCGGGACGCGTTTGAGGATACTTATGCCATTTTGAAAGCGGCACATCTTTCAGAATTTGGCGCCATCATGCACAGCTTCACCGGCGATGGCGAGTGGGCCAAGAAGTTCCTTGATTTGGGGATGTATATTTCCTATTCCGGCATTGTCAGTTTCAAAAATGCCCCTGAGGAACATGAGTCCGTGCAGGTGGTGCCGGCTGACCGGCTGTTGGTGGAAACCGATGCCCCTTATCTGACCCCAGCGCCTTACCGCGGCCGGCCAAATGAGCCGGGCTACACGCGCTATGTGGTTGAGGCGGTAGCCAAGTGGCGGCAAGAAACGCCTGAGGCCATTGCCCAAACGACTTGGGATAACGCGCATCGCATTTTCAACTTGAAAGGGTAGTTATGACGTTTAAACAAATTATTGTCGTGGAAGGTCGCGACGATACCAAGCGGCTCACGGAAGCTTTTGGGCCGATTGACACGATTGAAACCCGCGGCAGCGCTATTGATGAAGCGACGCTAGCGCTGATCAAAAAAGCGCAGGCGAGCCGCGGCGTGATTGTGCTGACCGACCCGGATTTCCCTGGTGAAAAAATTCGCAAAACCATCAGCCGCGCCGTGCCCGGCGTCACCCACGCCTTTTTACCAGTCGCGGCGGCGGTGCCAGATCACAAAGGCTCGCTGGGGGTGGAACATGCCAGCCCGGCGGCACTGCGCGAGGCGTTAAGCCATTTGGTGGTGGAAGTGCCAGATGCGCCAGTGCAAATTCCGCGGGTAGTGCTGGAAGCGCAAGGGCTGATTGGCGGGCCGGCTGCGCGGCATCGCCGTGAGCGACTGGGTGAGCTGCTGCATATCGGCTACACCAACGGTAAACAACTACAGAAACGCCTAGCGCAATTCCGGATTAGTGAATCCGATTTTGCGGCGGCGGTCAAAACGATTGATGCGGAGGATGCTCATGCCTGAAGATCACCATATTGCCACCCCGGCGCGCACCAAAGAAATCTTGCAGCGCCACGGCTTTCGGTTCAAGAAGCGCCTGGGCCAGAATTTTTTGACTAATCCCGCGGTGCTGAAGCGCATTGTGGAGGCCGGTGAAGTGACCGCTGCCGATGATGTGATTGAAATCGGTCCAGGCATTGGCGCCTTGACCGAATACCTGGCGGAATCAGCCCATCAGGTGCTGGCCCTAGAAATCGATCCGCAGCTGATTCCGGTGCTCGCTGAAACCATGGCCCCGTATCCGAATGTCACGGTGGAGGAAGCCGATGTCTTAAAAGTTGACCTGGCCACGCTCCTGGCAGAGCATTTTGACGGTCAGCACGCGGTGAAGGTGGTGGCCAATCTCCCGTATTACATCACCACCCCAATTCTGATGCACCTGATCGAAGCACCGATTGATTTTGCCAGTATCACTGTCATGATGCAAAAAGAAGTCGCTGACCGCCTCACTGCCGGTCCTGGGAGCAAGGACTATGGCAGCCTGAGCATTGGTGTGCAGCAGCGCATGGCAGTGGCCATCGCCTTTACCGTTAGCCGCACCGCTTTTGTCCCAGCGCCGAATGTTGATTCGGCGATCGTGACCCTGACTAAACGGCCGCAGCCGCTGGCCAGCGTGCATGATCAGGCGGCTTTTGACCGGCTGGTGCGTGGCAGTTTTGCCGCCCGGCGCAAAACCCTGTGGAACAATTTGCAGGGCTTATATGGGAAGGATGCCGCCACCAAGGCCCAATTAACCGTGGCGCTCAAGGCAGTTGAGATTGCGCCCAGCGCCCGGGCGGAAACTTTAACCATCGAATCTTTTGCCAAGCTCGCCGATGCGCTCAAAGCCGCGGGGCTGTAATGTTACGGCGAAAATAAAAAAATGGTGAGAATTGTACAAAAGCCAAAAGATGATGCTTGTCTATATGCAATTGTAATGGTATAATTGCAAATTTCTTGCTTTCGTGCTATGATTAACGGCAAGGGGTGAAGTGCATGCCAATTACTTTAGCAAGCATCAAGCAGCAACTCGACCGCAAGATCGGGGAAAATTTAACCGTTGTCGCACAAGCAGGCCGTAAAAAGGTCACTCGGCGCAAAGGCACACTCAAAGAAACTTACCCAGCTGTTTTCGTGGTCGCCTTAGACCAAGACGAAAACGCCTTTGAGCGTGTATCTTATAGTTACGCTGACCTCCTCACCAAATCGATTCAAATTACATTTGATGACGAAGAGCAAGCATCATAACAAAACAAAGCAGCCACTCATTTGAGGGGCTTTTTTGTTTGGAAAAGAGGCAGTTATGTTACGTTTCCATCCCGTCAAAACAGCGGCGGATGAAGCCGCCGTGCTGGCGATTTATCAAAGCAATCCTGACTATTTCGCGCTGACGGAGCAGCCGGCGCCGACTTTGGCCATGGTGCAAGAAGACGCCGCCGCCCGACCTGCTGAGGTGAGCAAGTGGGATAAACATTACGGCCTGCTCAAAGTCGATGACCGGCCAGTTGGTGTTTTGGACCGGCTCAACGGCTATCCCGAAGCCGACATCGTCTATATCGGCCTGCTGATGTTGGCCAAAAGCGAGCAAGGCCAAGGCTTGGGCCAGCGCGTGATCCGGGGCCTGCGCAAGCAGTTTAAGCAACAAGGCTTCAAGCGCCTGCGCGTGGCCGTGGTCAGTGCCAACACCGGCGCCTTGACGTTTTGGGAACAGTTGGGCTTTAAGCCGCTGGGCGAAAGTCAGGCCCAAGTCGGGGCGGCGCCACAGGCAGTGGTGATTTTGGAGCAGGCATTATAGCGCCAGCCGTGTTCAAATGCGCTTGAAACCGGTATAATCAGCTTAACAACTACAAACGGTGATAGCCTATGGAAATCGTCCAGAAGGCCCCAGCCAAGATCAATCTCAGTCTAGACGCGCTTTACCAACACCGTGATGGGGCCCACGAGTGGGAAATGGTGATGACCTCGGTCGATCTGGCAGACTATGTGCATATTAGCCCAAGCAGCCGCCTTTCGGTATCCACTGATAGTGGCTTTTTACCTGAAGACCCGCGCAACCTGGCGTATCAAGCCGCCTTGGTGTTGCAGCGGGCCGCTGGCGTGCACCAAGGCGCCAAAATTCGCTTGGAAAAACATATCCCGGTGGCGGCCGGCTTAGGCGGCGGCTCCTCGGATGCCGCGGCGGTGCTACGTGGGCTTAATCAGCTTTGGGGCCTGAATTGGCCGCTTGAACGGTTGGCCAAAATTGGCCTGGCAGTGGACTCTGATGTACCGTATTGTGTGTATTCCCGCACGGCCTTGGTCACCGGCAAAGGTGAAATCGTGACGCCGCTGGACCGGCGTCCGGATTGCTGGGTGGTGCTGGCAAAGCCGCGAGTGTCGGTATCGACGCAAAGCATTTTGCGGGCCATCGACTATGAGCAAACCGTGCCGCATCCAGACACTAAGAAAGTAGTGGCTGGCATCAAGCAAGGGGATCTGCCTTTGATGATTAGTGGTATGGCCAACAGCTTGCAGCCGGTGACTGCCGCGAAGCATCCGGAAATCTTAGCCTTGCAGCAGCGCTTGGTGCGCTTTGGCGCGGATCACGCCCAAATGTCCGGCAGCGGCCCGACCGTGTTCGGGGTCTGCCGCAAACGTAGCCGGGCCCATCGCGTGTACAACAGCATGAAAGGTTTTTGCCGCGAGGTCTATCTCGTGCGGCCGCTTCAATAACGGCTTCAGCTGACGCCAAGGTCAGCTTTTTTTATTGGTCATCCTTATTCGTAATGACTCCTAAAACGCCGGCGCGACGGGGTTTGCGTTGACTTTGCTGGAGCGATGTTCCACAATGAAGACGTCCGGTCAGCGTGATTTTTTGGCTGATTGCGGCTAGACAGGAGGGATTAGGGTGCAACAACCGAAACCGAATCAAGCGTTTCGCTGGGGAATACTCCTCAATTCAATTTATATTATCGCGGAGGCCACTTTTGGCCTGCTGATTGGCTCCATTGCCTTGCTGGCTGACGCGGCGCACAACTTAAGCGACGTGCTGGGGCTGGGCATTGCCTGGTTCGCCGATTGGCTGTCCTGTAAGCGGCCGACGGCGAACCGAACATATGGTTACAAAGGCTCGTCAATTTTGGCGGCGCTGATCAATGCCGTGTTTCTGCTAGTGGCCATGGGCGCCATCATTGTGGAAGCGGCTGGCCGCTTTGCGCATCCGGAACCGATTCAAGGTGGGACCGTGATGCTGGTGGCTGGCATTGGGATTGTGATCAATGGCGCCACTGCGCTGTTATTTCATCAAGGCCAGGCCCACGATCTCAATATTCGCGGGGCCTTCATGCACATGGCTGCTGATGCTGGGGTGTCGCTCGGCGTCGTCCTCGCCGGCGGGCTGTATCTGCTGACCGGCTGGGAGTGGCTTGACCCATTCGTGTCCATTCTGGTAGCGATTGTGGTGCTGATTGGTACCTGGGGTCTGCTGAAAGACGCGGTGAACCTCGCCATAGCGGCGGTGCCAAAAGCGATTGACACTACCAAGGTGCAAGCGATGATTAATGCTTACCCGACGGTGGCCAGCTGCCACGACCTGCACATTTGGGCCTTGAGCACCACCGATGTCGCTTTGACGGTGCACATCACGCGTAAAACCGATGCCAATAATGACCAGTTTCTGACGGATTTGAGTCACAAATTGCGGCACACCTTTGACATCGCCCATGTCACCATCCAAGTCGAGTACGGCGATTATCAGCCGCTGCAAGACGGCGACAATGCGTATTAACGCAAAAAGCCGGTCTTCACCCGTGTCATACGAGTGGAGGCCGGCTGCTTTTGACTTAGCGCAGCTGTAAATCCTCATTGTAGAACTGCGGGTAAGCGCGGTAGCAGGCAATGACGCTGCTGATGGAAGTGGCTGCCAGCAGCATGAACGTCACCATGATCTGATACATAATCGCTTTGGTGGGGTCAATGCCGGCAAAAATCAAGCCGGACATCATCCCTGGCAGGCTCACCAGACCAACGGTTTTAGCCGAGTCAATCGTCGGCGCCATGCCGGTTTTGATTGCAACCCGCACAATGGGCATCGTGGCTTGTTTCAAGTCGGCGCCTAACGCCAGCCGTTCCAGCAGGCCTTGGCGCTGATCATGGAAGCTGGCATTCAAGCTCCGGTAGCACAACCCAATGGCGACCATGGCGTTGGAGGCAATCATGCCGGAAATCGGCACGATTTGACTGGGGGTGAACTTAACCGCGTGCGCCACCACCAGCAAGACGATGGTGGTCAAAGTCGCCACTGAAATCGCCAGCAAGCTAATGACAAAAGCATGCGGAATGCCAGCGGCGCGCTTGCGGGCATTTAACGCGGCGTTAAAGATGATGATGGCCACCATCAGCAGTGTCAACCAAACGCGGTCGACGCGGATGATATAGGTCAAAACGTAGCCGACGACTGTGAGCTGAATCACGGCCCGCACCACACCAATCAGCATGTCTTTTTCAAGGCCGATGTGTTCCTTGAAGTTTACGGCTAGGGCAATCAGCACCAAAATCACGGCGAAGGCCAGCGCGGTAGGACTCACAATTAAATTGTTCATTGGGCGGCCTCCAATCTGCCGGCAGTAATGGTGAGCAAACGGTGGGCAACGTTAATTTCCGTTTCGTCATGCGTCACGGCCAGCACTGTCAGGCCTTTTTGGTTAAGGCCTTCGATCAGTTCATGGACGATGGTTTTGGTGGCGGCATCCAGGCCGGTAGTCACTTCATCCAGCAAAATCACATCCGGTTCAAACAGCAAGTTGCGGATTAAGGCCACGCGCTGTTTTTCACCGCCTGATAGTTCCGTGATCGGTTTGGTTAGCATGCTGGTGGGCAAATCCACTTGCGCCAGAGCGGCTTGGGCCTTGGCCGCGTCAAACGGCTGGTTGCGCAGCTCGAACGGGAAAGCCAAGTTATCCTGCACCGTGTCGCCGAAGAGGCTGGGCTGCTGGAAACAATACGACACCGCTTGTCGGTACGTCGTTTTAGGATACGAACTTTGCGGCTGATCGTGGTAGGTGATCTGGCCGCTGGTGGGGGTCAAAAGCGTTGCCAGCAGGCGGAGCAGCGTACTTTTCCCGGAGCCTGAAGGACCCGAAATGGTGATATATTCGCCGGCATCAACGTTGAAGCTAATGTCGGTCAGAATCTCACGGTCAGGGGTACGATACCCCACGTGATCCAGTGAAAATAACATCGAGGTCATCCTTTCAACTTGTTTATAATCATTCTAATATAAAGGCCGAGGGAATGCACCTGTTCTGGCCTAAAACTCGAGGTAATAGTTGATATCCGTTTCCCCGCGAGCACTGGTAAAATGATAATCCGCGGTATTCAGACCGCCGATATGGAAGCCATACTTCAGATAGAAGCGATTGGCAGCCAGATTGGACCCTTGAGCAATCGTGCACAGGCCTTGATTGCCATGCGCTTCGGCGAGTGGAATCGCCGCGTTAAGCAGCTGGTGGCCGATACCTTGCCCGCGGTAGGCCTGATTGACCTTCAAATCAGCCAGATAAAGGTAATGATTCCACCGAAACTCGTATTCAAAAGTCGCCAGGCCGATGCACGTCGCTTCATCAAAGGCGCCTAAAGCAAACCCGACGGCATCGATGTCTGCCAGTTGGTAATGTTCATCGGGGAAGGTCTGGGTGAAAGGCTTCGTCAAAAGCCGTTCGTGGTGATGCCAGCCCTGGTCATCGCGAGTCACAATGAATTCTCCAAACCGACTGAACGGTTCATTCGGTAGCTGCAGGGCGGCTTGATTCGCTGCGGTAATGCGTTCGATTTTCATGAGGGTACTCCTTTGTTAGTGACATCTCGCCTGAGTATACGCCAGCCCGCCAGCAGGAACAACGTGCCTCGGCCAAGGAATGCGAACAATAATGGAAATTATCGGAAATTGACTGGGATTTTGTTTGCCAATCCCGTATAATTGTGAGGATTAATGTCAAACGAGGCAGGATAATCCAAATATTCGGAGTTAAGGAGTAATACAATATGAAAGTTCGGCGTAGCGACCGGCTCATTGACATGACCCGGTACTTATTAGAACGGCCCCACACCCTGGTGCCATTGACCTATTTCTCAAAGCGGTATGATTCGGCGAAGTCTTCAATCTCTGAAGACCTTGCCATCATCCGTCGTGTCTTCGCCCAGCGGCAAACCGGCATTCTGGAAACCGTCCCTGGTGCCGCCGGTGGGGTGCGCTTTGTGCCAGTGATGGGGCTGGCAGAAGCAGAACAATTCGTCACTGAAATGGCGCACCGGCTGTCGGAAACTGACCGTCTGCTGCCAGGGGGGTATGTCTACTTATCTGATTTGCTGGGTAGCCCTGATGTGCTCCGCCAAATCGGGCGGGCGATTGCCACCCAATACTTAGATGCCAAAGTGGATGCCGTGATGACAGTGGCCACTAAGGGCATTCCGATTGCGCAAAGTGTCAGCCAGTACCTCGATGTCCCATTTGTCATTGTTCGCCGCGACTCCAAAATCACGGAAGGCTCGACCGTGTCGGTGAACTATGTGTCCGCTTCTTCGGCGCGCATCGAAAAGATGGAGTTGAGCAAGCGCAGTTTGCCAGCAGGCAGCCGGGTGCTGATTGTGGATGACTTCATGAAAGGCGGCGGCACCGTCAACGGGATGCGCAGCCTGATTACCGAATTCGATGCTGAATTGGTGGGCATTTCGGTGTTTGCGGAAGGCAACTTCTCTGGCGATCGGATGGTGTCGGAATACACTAGTTTGATTCGCGTGGATGAAGTCGATACGAAAGCCAACACGTTGCATGCTGTGCCAGGGAACTATTTGGATCAGAACATGAGCCGGCTGAAAGGGTTGGCCGAATGAGTGCGTATCTGATTCCGATTAAAACTGCGGCGCTGGTGTTTCCATTTTTGGCCTTGCTGCTGGCCCTGCCGTTCATGATCGTCCAGTACCGCCGCTATGGGAGCTTTATTTTTTGGCGGGCCGTGGTGCTTTATACTTTCGTCTTTTACCTGATCACGGCGTATTTCCTCATCACGTTGCCACTGCCCAGCATTGCCAGTGTCGCAAAATTGACCACGCCGCGCTACAACCTGGTGCCGTTCATGGCGCTGCGCACGTTCCTGAATACCACGGTGTTTTCCCCGCTGCATCCTGGGACTTGGTTGGCGGCGTTGAAGCAGCCGGGCTTCATCCAACCGGCGTTCAACTTGCTGCTGACCGTTCCGTTTGGGGTTTATCTGCGTTATTACTTTAAGCGCAGTGTGCCGCAAGTACTGGTGATGACGTTTGGACTCAGTCTGTTCTTTGAACTGACCCAGCTGTCTGGGTTGTACGGCATCTACCCGCGGCCATACCGGCTGTTTGATGTTGATGATTTGATCATCAACACCACCGGCGGGGTGCTGGGCGGCTTGATTGCCCCAGCCTTGATGCGCGCCTTCCCGAGCCGCGATGAAATGGATGCCAAAAGTCGCGCCCGCGGCAGTCAGGTCACCTGGTTGCGCCGCTTTGTGGCCTTTCTGGTCGACAATCTGCTGGGCGTATGGTTGATTGGCGCAGTGCTGGAGTTGATTGCCACGCTGCTCGGCGTGCGGTCTGCGCTGGGGGATGTCATTGTGACGCGAGTGCTGGCGCCAGTCTTCATCTTTGTGGTCTACCCGTTGGTGCGACGTGGCGCGACGCCAGGCAAAGCGCTGGTGCGCATTCGCATTGTCCAAGAAGATGGCGCGCCAGTCGGCTTTGGCCGGTTGCTGTGGCGAGAATTTCTCTTATACGGGGTGGCGCAATACAGTGTGTTCGGCTTCATGCAGCTTTTTAACGAAATCTTTGTGAAGTTCCACCGTACAGAAGTCAACTTCGCGCTGCTCGGCCTGTTTGGCCTCGTGGCAGCCTTCATTGTGCTCAATTTCTTGTGGGAAATGGTGACGCGGGATAATCATTATTTCTATGATGTCTGGGCGAAAACCAAGCAGGTCAGCACCATTGAAACGGACGCGCAAACTAAGGTGTAGCACCGTCAGCCACTCGGCAATCCGGGTGGCTTTTTGCTGACTTGATTAAATTGGTTTAGCCAAATGAAAGCTGTTGAAAGCCCGCTACCAAGCGGTCTATCCCAGTTTGTCAGTTGCTCAAAAGGCGGCAGTGGGCTATGATAAACGAGAATGTTAGTAGGATAGGAGCGAACATTATGTCGGGAAAATACACCATCATCTTAGCGGCCGGTAAAGGCACGCGGATGAAGTCCAAACTCTACAAGGTTTTGCATCAAGTCTGCGGTAAGCCGATGGTCGATCATGTGCTGACCGAGGTCGAAAAGACCCAGCCGGATCAGATTGTGACGGTTGTGGGTCACGGTGCAGAAGCCGTTGAAGAAACCTTGGGCAAGCGCAGTCAGTATGTCGTGCAGGAAGAACAACTGGGCACTGGCCATGCCGTCTTGCAGGCAGAGCCGCTGTTAGGCACTAAAGAAGGCATGACCCTGATTGCCAGCGGTGACACGCCGCTGTTCACGGCGGCGACCTTTGAGAAGCTGTTTGCCTATCACATGGATAAAGGTGCCAAGGCGACGATTTTAACCGCGACGGCGCCGGATCCATTCGGCTATGGCCGGATTATTCGCAGCGACATTGGTACAGTGCAAAAGATTGTGGAACAAAAAGACGCCACGGCCGAAGAGGCGCGGGTCAACGAAATCAACACCGGTGTGTATGTTTTCGATAACCAGGCGTTGTTTGCCGCTTTGCATGAAGTCAAAAACGACAATGCCCAAGGCGAATACTACCTGCCCGATGTGATTCAAATTCTCAAGGCCAAAGGCGACGTCATCGCCGCTTACCGGATGAAGGACTTCTCCGAATCCATGGGGGTCAATGATCGCGTGGCTTTGGCCGCTGCGACTAAGGTGATGCAGGCCCGCATTAACAAGCAGCACATGCAAGCCGGGGTGACGTTGATTGATCCCGCCACGACTTACATTGATGCCGATGTCGAAATCGGACCGGACACGATTATTGAGCCCGGCGTGTACCTCAAAGGGCACACCAAAATTGGGGCGGATTGCAAGATTGGCACGCATTCCGAGCTGATTAATGCCACCCTGGAAGATCACGTCACCGTCACCAGCTCCACCATTGAAGATTCCATCATGCATACCGGCTCGGATATCGGCCCGAACTCCCATTTGCGGCCAGACTCCGAAATCGGCGAAGGCGCGCATCTTGGCAACT
The DNA here is from genome assembly GCF_016861845.1 of Lacticaseibacillus suilingensis. Taxonomy (GTDB): domain Bacteria; phylum Bacillota; class Bacilli; order Lactobacillales; family Lactobacillaceae; genus Lacticaseibacillus; species Lacticaseibacillus suilingensis. The sequence goes on along the minus strand of NZ_BOLV01000006.1, from coordinate 36,994 downwards.
TTGTCGAAATCAAAAAAGCCACGATTGGGCCGCGCACCAAAGTCGGGCATTTGACCTATGTCGGCAATGCCATTTTAGGCAGCGACATCAATGTCGGTTGCGGTGTGGTCTTCGTGAACTACGACGGCGTCAAGAAGTGGGAAGCCAAGGTTGGCAGTCACGCCTTCATCGGCTCTAACTCGAACATTGTGGCGCCAGTCACCATTGCTGACCACAGCTTCATTGCCGCCGGTTCCACCATCACCGAGGATGTGCCTTACCACGCCATGGGCATCGCCCGGGCCCGTCAGGTCAACAAGGCGGATTTCTGGCAGCGCACGGCGATTGCCGATGATCCAGAATGGAACCAACCAGATAAGTAGTCAAAGCCACCAGTCGCGTTGCGGCTGGTTTTGCTTTGCCATTTTCTGCAAATGCCGCACCGATTATTGCGGTGGTACCTAAAAATTAGGTCAGCAAACGCAAATAAAATTGCGATTGATGGGTGGAAAAGCCCGTTCACGCCTCAATGTTCTGGTATAATCAGACTGTAAATGGGCTCAAAAGTCAGTGCTGTGTTCATCAATAAATTAATATCATGGAGGAAACCATGCCTTACTCTGATCCGAAGTTGAAGATTTTTGCCTTGAATTCGAACAAACCCCTCGCGGAAAAAATTGCCGCTGAAGTGGGTGTTGAATTAGGGAAGTCGTCAGTGACTCGTTTTTCCGATGGGGAAATTCAGATCAACATCGAAGAAAGTATTCGTGGGGATGATATTTACCTCATCCAGTCGACTTCTGCGCCGGTTAATGACAATCTGATGGAACTTTTGATCATGATCGATGCCTTGCGCCGGGCCAGTGCCCACACCATTAGCGTCGTGATTCCTTACTACGGTTACGCCCGCCAAGATCGCAAGGCCCGCTCGCGGGAACCAATTACCGCCAAGCTGGTGGCCAACATGTTGGAACGCGCTGGTGCCACCCGCGTCTTAGCACTGGATCTGCATGCGGCCCAAATCCAAGGGTTCTTCGACATTCCCGTTGACCACTTGATGGGTGCCCCGCTGCTCGCGGATTACTTCATCCGCAACGGCTACACCAATGCCGACACCGTCGTGGTTTCGCCTGACCATGGTGGCGTGACCCGCGCCCGGAAGCTGGCAGAATTCCTGAAGGCGCCAATCGCCATCATCGACAAGCGCCGCCCACGGCCAAACGTCGCTGAGGTAATGAACATCGTCGGCCATGTCAAAGGCAAGAAATGTATCATCATTGATGACATGATCGACACCGCCGGCACCATTACCCTAGCCGCCCAGGCGTTGAAAGACGCCGGCGCCATCGAAGTGCAAGTCGCCGCCACCCACGCCGTCTTCTCTGGCCCAGCGGTGGAACGCTTGCAAAACAGTGCGATTGAGCGCGTGATTGTCACCGATTCGATCAACCTAGCTGAAGATAAGAAGATTGATAAGCTCGTGATTGTTTCGGTGGGTCCGCTAATTGGCCGGGCCATCACCCGCATTCAAGAAAACAAGCCAGTGTCACCGTTGTTCGAAAACCGGTTCACTCGCTAAGCGGTGAAGTGACTGATTACTAAGATAAAGTTGAAAAAAGTTCTGAACCACCGGCATCTGCGGCAGTTCAGAACTTTTTTAGCTAAGAATGACGATAAGCTTGGCGAACCATCAAGAAAAATCTGAGAATTGAAGGAGGTGTGGAATAGATGACTGACCATGCGCAATTGGTGACCCTAGATTGGCTCACGACGCCAACTGAACAGGAGCTGGACCAGCTGATGACAATTTGGCTGGCGGCCAACGAACAGGCGCATGCCTTTGTGCCGGCAAGCTACTGGCGGACGAATGAAGCTGAGGTTCGGGCGGCCTTGCCTGAGGCTCAGCTCTTGGTAGCGCGGCAGGCTAGCCAAATTGTCGGGTTTGCTGGCGTCCAAGACCACTATTTAGCCGGCCTGTTCATTACCGCGGCAATACGCAACCAAGGGGTCGGGCACCAGCTGATGACTGCGCTTAAGGACCGGTATGCGACCCTAACGTTGTCGGTGTATGAGCAGAATAGCGGTGCCGTGCGCTTTTATCTGCGGGAAGGCTTTAAGGTCTTGCAACGCGAAGAAGATGAGGCCGTGCACCAGCCGGCATTGGTGATGGGTTGGCAGCAAACTGAGTAACGGAGGAAGAAAATGCGACCAGTTTACTTTTATGGGGCCATCAGCCTGGACGGCTACCTGGCCGACGAACACGACGACTTAGCGTGGCTTCTTAGTAGCGACTTGGCGGGGCAGGAAACCTACTCGGCCTTTGAGCGCAAAATCGATACGCTGGTGATGGGGCGGGTGACTTATGAGGTTAGTCGCGCACTTGCTGGGACGACGCCGTTTTACCCTGACAAGCAGCTGGTCGTACTGTCGCATACGCACACTGGCGCACCGTACCAAAGCGGGGACGTGGCCACCGTGGTGCGCGACCTGCAAGCGCAGCCCGGCCGCGGCATCTGGATTGTTGGAGGCGGCGGCTTGGTGAAGGCCCTGCTGGAAGCTGATCTGATTGATGAGTGGTGGGTGCAGGTGGTGCCGGTGCTGTTGGGGCACGGCAAGCGCTTGTTTGAGCCAGGCGACTATGAAACGCGCCTCAAGCTGATTGAGACCACGCGGCTTGGGGAGCTGATCGAGCTTCATCTGGGCCGGAAGTAGGAGCACCCAGCTGCAAGGCGGCCCAAAAAACCGGCGTCACCCCAGATACATCTTGGGATGACGCCGGTTAGTAACAGTCCTAACTTGGGCTAAGCGCCGCTGGCAACGGGCCAGAACCGAAAGCAGGTTCAGGCCTGTTTTTCTTTGGCCAACAAATCGCGAATCTCGGCCAACAGTTCTTCTTGGGTCGGGCCAGCAGGGGCGGGCTTTTTCTTCGGTAAAATCTTGTTGGCCATGCGTACCAGCAAGAACACGATGAACGCAATGACCAAGAAGTTGAGAATGTCGTTGATGAAGGCCCCGTATGTAAACTTGGCGCCGGCGACGGTGACGCTCAACTTGGCCAAGCTGGCGCTGCGCAGGAATAAGCCAATCAACGGATTGAGTAAGTTATTGGTTAGGGACGTGATCAACGCGGTGAACGCGCCGCCAATAATGACCCCAACTGCCATATCCAGCACGTTGCCGCGCATGATGAAATCACGAAAATCTTTTAGCATTGCCATCTTCCTCCTTATTCGCTTTACTTATATTCTAACAAAACGACCGGCCTTGCAACATCAGATGTGCAAGGCCGGTCGTTGAGTTTAGCGGTTATTCGATAATTTCACTCTTGCGGGTGATGTGGTGCATTTTGTTGATCCACGGGCGAATCGGTTCTTTCAGGAACATGCCGGCTAGGAAGAACACCAGGCCGAACGCCGCCAGCGCCAACAGGTCAAGGCGCATATTCGGCCAGTAGATGCCGCCGACGGTTTCGCGCAGCATATTGACCGCGTAGGTGAAGGGCAGCCACGGGTTGATCATCTGGAAGAATTTACCTGACAAGACCACTGGGAAATTCCCACCGGCGCCGGAAATCGATAGCACCAGGATGATAATCCCCAGCCCCTTCCCGATGTTACCAAACAGGGAAATCAGCGCGTACAAGATAGAGACAAAGACCACCGACAAAAGCATGGCCAGCAGCACATACAGCGGCTTATTGACGACGTAGGTACCAATCAGGTAGAGGTTCCCCAGCGCCGCAATCAGCGCCTGCCCCATGCCTAACCCGGCGAAGGTGAGCCAGCGGGCGATATATTGCTGCTTCACCGTCGCTTGCGCCAGTTCGGCAGGCAGTTTGTATTCCGTAATCAAAATTGCGCCTAGCAGGAGCGCGCCGACCCAGATACACAAAGCGAGGTAGAATGGCGCGCTTTGCGAGCCGTAAGTCGGAATCGGGTAGAGGTGCGTTTCGTTAATGGTGACTGGCGCGGCTAGGAAGTCGGCTTCTTTGGTGGCATCACGGCGTAGCAGCTTCAGTAAGGCACTTAAGTCGATGGACTTTTCGCCTTTTTTGATGGCAGCCGCTCCGGTTTGAATGGCCTGCTTCAAGGTTGGCCAGTCGTTTTGCTTGAAATTCGCGGCCAGCTTCAGTCCAGACTCGAGTTCAGGCATTTTGGCATTGGCCAAGGCCAAGCTGTTGGTTAAATCCTGTTCGATGCCTGGCAGGTCCTGCTGGATAAAGGTGTTGGCCTGGGTCAGCTTGGTTTTGAGGGTCGGGAAATCATTTTGGTACAAGTCAGCGACGGTGGTGATGCCGCTGGTGATCAGCTGCATGTGACCATTCAGCAGTTCATTGGCGTCGGTCAGTTCCGTCTTGAGCGCTGGCAGTTGTTTTTTGGCGGTGGCCAAGAAGGTGTTGGCCTGGGTCAGCAAGTCTTTGGTGTTGGCCAGTAGCGCTGGTAGTTGCGGTAAAATCTGGCTGTTGATCTGCGCCAAGGTGACATCGGCGTCTTGCAACGCGGCAGTCAGAGCCGTCAACACCTGCTGCACAGTTTGGCCGAGCTGTAATTGTTGCAAGTCGGCGGCAGTTTGAGCAAATTGAGTCGCGGCGTTTTGCAGTTGCTCGAGCTGACTTTGCAGCTCGGCGGTGCTGGCCGTTTGGACCAAACCGGCAAAATGGGTGGCCTGCTTTTGAATGACAGTGGCACCAGCGGCTAAGGCATTCAGGCGGTTGATGGCGTCGGCGAAAGAGACATTTTGGCCATTAAGTTGGCCCGCCGCGGTTTGTAGCTGGGTCAGCGTTTGCGCCAGCTTAGTGGCAGTGGTGGCCACTTCCCCTTGGCGGCTGGCCAACGCGGTGAGCCGGTCGGCAATGGCGGTGCGTGCCGCCGCGTTATCTGGGTCAGCATCCAGTCCGGCCAGTTGCGTTTTCAAATTAGCCAAATCGGCGGCTAGGCTGGTGTTGGCGGCTTGAATCAGCGTGAGACCAGCATCAGTGGCGTTTTGAATCAAAGTGAGCGCCTGCTTGATTTTCGGCAGCACCTCGTCTTTGGTGGTGGCCACCGCGGCTTGGGCGTGCTGACCGAAGGCGGTGAGTGCCGGCAGGGTGCCGTCCACCGAATTAATCACGTTGATGCCTTGGCTGGTGATGGTGAGGGACTTGGTGACAGCGGATTCCAGTTGGTCGAAGTTCACCACCACCGTATTCAGCTGGGCACCAGCGTTTTTCACTTCAGGCAGTTTGCCTTTGACCTGGGTGGCGAGCTGGCCGGCCTCATCGATGGCCGGCAAGAAACGCTGCGACGCCACCAGCTTTTGGGTCATGGCGTTGACTTCAGGGAGGTAAGTGGCCATTTCATTGGCGGTTTGGAGTTTGGCCTTGAGCGTCGGCATTTTGGCTTGCAAGGTGTCGACTTCATTCAGGTACTTTTCAATGGTCGGCAGCTGCGCGTCGGTACTGGTGACCAAACTGGTGAAGCGTTTGATCATCGGTAGATTCTCATCCAGCTTGACGCCGGCTTGATTGAACACCTTGCCCAACGTTGAGGCAACCGTGGTGACGAACTGTTTGGAAATGGTGCTTTGCAAGGTATTGGCGCCGGTATCGGTGATTTTCGGCGCAATGGCGTTGATTTTCTGGTTCACGTAATAATCGAGCTGCGGCTTTTTGATTTTGCCTTGCACGAAGCTCATGAGATCGCGGGAGAAGGTTTTGGGCACCACAATGCTGGCATAATATTTGCCACTTTTGACCCCTTCAACCGCGGTTTGCTTGGAGTCGACGAACTGCCAGCCGAGCTTATCATTGTGCTTGAGCTCGGTGATCAGTTCATCGCCGATGGCCACCTTTTGACTCTGAAAAGTGGTGGGCTGATCGGCGGAGTACACCGCGACTTTCAAGTCATGTGTGTTGCTGTAGGGATCCCACAAGGCCCAGACGTTGAACCAGCAATACAGGCTGGGAATGACGACTAACGCCAGAATTAAAAGGAACGCAAACGGACTTTTTAAAATGCGCCGCCAATCAAGGACGAACAGCCGACCAATGTTTTTCATAAAATCCTCCAATAACTTATTCTAGGGCAGAGTATAGCATTATTTATGCAGGGCTAGAACGCAAGATTCACGAGCTTGGCGCCCCCAAAGTGAACAAAAAAAGAACCTCAGCCAGACTGACTTAGGTTCCAGATTGTAGCTTGCTGTTATCATGATAACGAAAAAAACGTTGGTCGTCTTGATACAATTTTCCGGATTTGTCCAACCACCGCACGCCGGCGCTAATGCCGACCATGATCGCCATCACCGCAATCAGGCCGATGATGATGATATGCCGCCGCTTGTGCAGGACCACGAAGGCGAGATACTCACGAATCACGGCATTGGGCAAGAAGTAAAAGGACGTGGCGGCGCCGACGCCATTGGCATCAAGCCCGGCCGCCCGGGCAAAGACGCCAGCCCGGAACAGGTGATAGTTGTTGGTGAAGAAGGCCGCCTTGACAGGTTTCGCGCCTTCGCGCTTGGTGATCAACGCTTTGGAAAACTTCATATTTTGATAGGTGGTTTTGGATTGATCTTCCAACAACGTATCGGTTTCGGGGATGCCATGGTCAACGGCCCAGGCGCGCATGGCCGCGGCCTCTGACAGTTTCTCATCTTCGCCCTGGCCACCGGAAAAAATAATTTTCGGGGCGGGCCGGTTTTTGGCCACTTGTTTTTGATAGAAGGTGACGGCGGCCTGAATACGGGCGGCTAACAATGGTGAAACCTTGTCCCCGTTGATTAGGCCGGCCCCTAGAACAATCAGGTAGTCGCGATTGTGCCGCGGCCGCCAGAGATTGTAAAGCACCAGGATGGTCAAGAAATTATAGAGCGCCAACAGCTCGTAACCGATGCTGAGGGTGAAGAAGAAGGTCAAGGCGTCATACAACGGATCGGGAATCCACTGGCGGCCAAAGGTGCCAGCCACTTCCAGTAACAGCAGGCCCACCGCAATGCCCAACGTTAGCATGTTGCCCAGCGAATGGCCTTCACGCCGCCACACCAGCCAGGCATTCCAAAGCAACCAGACTAAGTGCAAAGCGAACAGTAAAATGATGATGCCCACCGCAATCACGAATAGCGTGCCAGTGACGGCAATCAAGAGCCGGTTACCAGAGGCCAAAATGGCAAAGGCCAAAGTCGCCAAAAAGACAATGGCGAACCAGTTGAATAGCATTCCGTTGTAGAGATGGCGTGGTTCTTTGAAAAAGCTGAAGCAGAATAGCGCGCCCATGATGAGGGCTGGCAACCAGTACCAAAGCGCAAAGTTCGGCACAAAATCACATCCTTAGTGGCGATTAGAAGCAGGTTCAAGTATAATGAGGAAAATATGAGAAAAGGACGGCTAGTTGATCATGGCAGATCCGGTATTCGGACGCAAAGACCCCAAGCTTGATTATCACACGCGAATCGGGGTGTACGGGGTCATTCCTGACGCCAGCGGCAAACGCCTGCTGATTTTGCAGGCCCCTAATCATGCCTTGTTTTTGCCCGGCGGCGAAGTGGAGCCAGGCGAAAGCGATGAGGAAACGTTGACTCGTGAACTCTTGGAAGAGTTCGGGGTGAAAGTGACCATCGGCGCCAAACTGGGCCGCGCGGCCGAGTATTTCTACTCTCATCACCGCAATACCGCTTATTATCACCCGGCCACGTTCTACGCGTGCACCGACATTCAGCGCGTCGCGGATCCTTTGGAGGACTTCAACACGCTGATGCTGATGCCGATCGAGCTGGCGGCAGCCGAGCTGAAGCGGCCAACCCATCGTTATGGCGTAGCGCAATGGCTCAAGCAACGCTGATTATTTGAACGCGGGATCAATCAGCGTGTCATTGAGAATATACTGCTGAAATTTGGCGTAGGTGCCGGCGAATAAATCGTCGGCATTTTTGCTGAGCATGACTTTTGGAAAATAGAACCGCTTGTCCCCAGTGGCTTTACCACTAATCGCGGCTACCAGCGGGGACAAAGTTGAGAGTTCTTCCAAAGTTCCATCGGCTTGGATAATTTCGATTTGAGTTTTGGGATTGGCGACGCTGGGATCGTATTGATCATAGGGTAAATCGAAGCTGTCATTTTCGGCGGTGTAGTAATCTGGATCAAACCCGGCCTCGCTGACCAAAGCGCGCAGCTGTGGCAGTAGCACGGCAGTTTGATCGGTGATGGCCACGGATTTGAGCGGCCGCCGGCTCAAGAAGCGGCCAGCCAAGTCCTTCAGCACCGGATCAGGATAATCCAGCCAGTAGGTGAAATAGGTGTTCAGCACGCCATCATCAAGCCGCAGGTAATCCTTTAAGTCGAATTGATGCTCGAAGAACGGAATCAGCAGCCGCGGGTTGTAGCGCGTATCGAATTTACCCGCTTCATACAACGTCTTGGCGCGCTGCAACAGGTGGGTCAAAATCATTTCCATGGACCGCGATACCGGGTGGAAGTATACCTGTTGGTACATCTGGAACCGACCCACAATGTAATCTTCCACGGCGTGCATGCCGTTGGCGTCAAAACCGATGCCGCCTTGATAAGGGCGCATCACTCGTAAAATGCGGGCCAAATCGAAGTCGCCGTATTTGGTGCCAGTGAAGTAGGCATCCCGCAGCAGGTAATCCATCCGGTCGGCGTCGATTTGACTGGAAATCATTTGCACGACCTGCGGGTTAGGGTAAGTATGGGCAATCACGCTGGCCACCTGCTCGGGGAAGTCTGGCGCCACGCCGCGCAGAATTTTGTTCACTTCGGTGCTTTCATCCGTCAAAATGCGGCGGGTGATGGCTTCGTGGTCAGTGGCAAAGATGTGCTCAAAAGTATGCGAGTAGGGTCCGTGCCCGATATCATGCAGCAAGGCCGCACACAGCGCCACCAGCCGCTCGTTGTCATCCCACAGGCCATCACCAGGGGTTTGGGTGGGGAAGTTCACCGCAAAATTATCGCAGATTTGCCGCGTGATTTCATAGACGCCTAAGCTGTGGGTGAAGCGGGTGTGCTCAGCGCCTTGGAAGACGTAATCTGCCACGCCGAGTTGCTTGATGCGGCGCAGACGCTGGAACTCAGGGGTGTTGATCAAGTCCAAAATCACCTGATGCTGCACATGGATATAGTTATGGACGGGATCGCGAAAGACTTTTTCCCGGGGAAGCATTTTAATGGCCATATTTATTCTCCTTCAAACTGATTGCGGGCTTGCATGTCGGTTAAGGCGGCTGTCAGCGCTGATTGATAGGCCGAGGTGGCAAGGACAGGCGTGAGGGACACTGGCTTTGTGGTTAAAGCAGCCGTGAGTTTAGCACTTAAGCCTTGCGCGGTGAGCGGGGCAGCAAGGTGGGCATTTAAAGTGCCCATCGTTGCAGGCCTCACCTGCGGAAAGCGGTGGCGCGGATCGGCTTGGCCGTCGCCGGCCTGGTAAAAATCAGCCATCACCTGGCCGCGCGCGGCTTGATCGCCGCCAACGGCCAGATATGCCATCACCACGATGCCGCGACTGGTGCGGCGCTGAGCTAGCCCGGCGATTTTTTGTCCCCCTAAGCTCAGGTCAAAAGTGCCTGGGCAATAGGAATGAGGCACCTCACCCACCGTCAGCGGCGCCCCCACCGCAGTCGTCAGCCAGTCCGCCATGAGCTGATAGGCTTCAGGAATCGTGGCGGCGTCAGGGGGTAAGAACAAGCTAACGTTCAGCACCTGATCGTCGCAGACAATGCCTAAACCGCCAGAGTTGCGAACAAAGAAGGGGTAGCCCGCTGCTTGCAAGGTCTTCAGCGCTGCTGGGAGCTGCGGCAAGCGCAAATCCTGCATTCCCAAAATCACGGTGCGGGCCAATGTCCAGTAGTGGACGAACACTGCAGGCAACCCGGCTGGCCGGCTCAAAAGGGCGTTGGTATGCGCAAAGCTCAAAAGCCGCTGGTCAGCGGTGAAGTGTTGGTTTAACACGCCGATTGGCCCTGCCTGGTTCAGTACTTTGTCCATCCGCTCGCCCCCATTCATACCCTATTATATGCAAGTTCGGCGTGCCATGCACCTTTCCCAAGGAATTGAGCGGTTGGGCCAACTGCATAAAACATGACGCAGGCGTCAGTTTTAAGCCAAAAGAGGGTCTTTACGTTATAATGGAGAGCAGAAAGGGCTGATTCGAATGGATTTATCACACGGCGTCCCGGTGCAAGTGCACCTTGAGACTTTTGTCACCCAAGAGGCGGAAACGGAGAACCATGTGTTCGATGAGCCAGGCACAGTCGTTCAAATGGGGGACACACTGTACATTCGCTATCGTGAAGTGAACGAAGAAGAACATACCGACTATCCGGTCACACTGAAGTTGCGGGCCGATGGTTCTGTCCAGCTGTCGCGCGGCTCCAGCGAAGATGATACGCATCTGCGGCTACATTTTGCCAACAACCGCCGCATTCTGACGCGCTACCGCACGCCTTATGGCATCATTCCGGTGGAAACGGTGACGCCGCGGCTCGATGTGCGCCTGACCACGGATCCGCTGGCTGGCGAAATCTATATCGAGTACGAGTTGTTCGGCAACGGCGACCATCTGGGAAATTATCGGATGCGATTGCTTTTTAACGCTTGAGCGCGTATTATTCACAATAGACTGTATTAAGCAGAAAGGGCGTGTACCGGTTGAAACTTGATGTATTTGCCGATGCGAATAAATCAGAACTGTCCATGATCGAGGTTGCTCGCGGCATTCTCGAAGAAAAAGGCGACACGATGGGCTTTGCGGACATCGTGAACGAAATTCAGACCTTCTTGGGCAAAAGCGATGAGGAGATCCGTGATCGGTTGCCGCAATTCTACACTGACCTGAATGATGATGGCAGCTTCATCTCCTTGGGCGATAATGTCTGGGGCTTGCGGGCTTGGTACCCATACGATTCCGTTGATGAAGAAGTCAACCACCCAGAAGATGAAGAAGACACCCCACGCCGCGCCAAGAAGCGTAAGAAGGTCAACGCCTTTCTCGCTGACGTGGCCGACGATGATGATGTCATCGACTACAACGACGATGATCCAGAAGATGATGACTTCGACGCCGATGATGACGATGAAGACACCAGCGACGACTTCGACAATGGCGTTGACGCTAACGGCGACGACGATGATGACGAACAAGAAGACAATCTGCCCGACGGTATCGAAGGCCAGCTGGCAGAATTCAGCGACGACGATGAAGAAGATGACGATTCAGACGACACCGACACCCCAGATTTCTCCGCGGATGACGATAGCGATGATGATGACTCAGACGAAAATTAAGCATCTGCAAGCGGCCTAGCGCCGCTTTTTTTGTACCATTCAGGCATGAATAATAGGGCTTGGTGGTCATTATCAAAATGCTTTGGATTTAAATTAACATCTTTGCTGTTCGACCGATGTGGGCTGTGAAGCACAGGCCCTGGTCGTTTATGGCTGATTGATGTGCTACTTAACTCATAAGCGAACGTTGAGTTTTTTTGAAGCCACGCGAAAGCGTTACTGTTATGAAGCAGGTGAGGGTGGGGCGGCAGAGGGACGCGGTGGTCCAGCCGCGAAACAGTCTGGACACGAATAGACTGCGGGCTTTGCAGGCTATTCCTGGCCAGAATGGGGGCAAATGTGAAACGCCGTTGAGCGAAGCGATGGCGGTTCACATTTGAGGCTGGAGACCGTATTTTGGCTCCAGCAGACCCCGCAGCAGGACCACCGCGTCCCGGCGCCGCCCCGCCCTCACCTGCGGCTACTCGTCGAGCTAAGTGCGCCCAGCTCCACAGCCTGTGCTTGACACTTACCGTCCTTCCAGTTACTATATTGCTTGGGCGCCTTACAGAAAACGTAAGGCCAGACGGTTTCAAGCTCCCTGTTCGATTGAATAGGGGGCTTGTTTTTGTTTTTTCCCGAAAAAATTCACAAAGGAGTTTTCTCATGACCAAGTATATTTTTGTCACTGGTGGGGTCGTGTCATCACTAGGTAAGGGGATTGTTGCAGCCAGCCTTGGCCGCCTGCTGAAAAACCGCGGCTTGAAAGTCACGATTCAAAAGTTCGATCCATATATCAACGTGGATCCAGGCACCATGAACCCTTATCAGCACGGGGAAGTGTTCGTGACGGATGACGGCACAGAAACCGACCTGGACCTTGGCCACTACGAGCGCTTCATCGATATCAACCTGAACAAGTACAGCAATGTGACCACCGGGAAGATTTATTCTGAAGTGCTGAACCGCGAACGTCACGGTGAATACCTGGGCGCCACGGTGCAGGTCATTCCCCATATCACCAACATGATCAAAGAGAAAATCATGCGGGCGGCGACCAAAACCGACTCTGATGTGATTATCACCGAAATTGGTGGGACCGTGGGGGATATCGAATCCCAACCATTCCTGGAAGCCATTCGTCAGATGAAAAAGGACGTCGGCCCGGAGAACGTCTACTACATTCATGCCACCTTGGTGCCATATCTGCGCGCCGCTGGCGAAATGAAGACCAAGCCAACGCAGCACTCGGTTAAGGAATTGCGGAACGTCGGCATTCAGCCAGATATGCTGGTGCTGCGGACGGAACAGCCGGTCACCGAAAGCATGAAGAAAAAGATTTCACTGTTCACGGATGTGCCAGTGGCGTCAATTATCGAGTCGCGCGATGCCAAAATTTTGTACTCCGTGCCGCTGGCCATGCAGGCGCAAGGCATGGACGAACGCGTGGTGGAACACTTTGGCTTTGACACCCCAGCGGCGGATATGAGCGACTGGACCAACCTAGTCAGTCGGGTGGAAAACCTGCAAGACACGGTGCACATTGCCTTAGTCGGCAAGTATGTGGAACTTAAGGACGCGTACATTTCCGTCACTGAAGCGCTGAAGTCTGCAGGCTACTTCTGGAATGCCAAGATCGATTTGAAGAAGTACCAAGCCGAAGATATTACGGAAGCTAATGTCAAGGAACTACTCGGCGATGCCGATGGGATTTTGGTGCCAGGCGGCTTTGGTGATCGCGGCTTGGAAGGCATGATTACCACCATCAAGTATGCGCGGGAAAATGATGTGCCATTCTTCGGTATCTGCTTAGGGATGCAAATGGCGTCCATCGAATTTGCCCGCGATGTGGCTGGCTACAAGGATGCCTTCACCACGGAAGTCAGCAAGGATATCAAAGATCCCGTGATTGACATCATGGCTGATAAGAAGAACCTGGAAAACTTAGGCGGCACCTTGCGCCTCGGCCTCTACCCATGCGTGCTCAAGCCAGGTTCGGTGGCGGCAGCGGCCTACGACAACGCCAAGGAAATCGACAAGCGTCACCGTCATCGTTACGAATTCAACACCGACTATCGCGCGGCGCTGGAAGCCAAAGGGTTGGTCTTCTCTGGCACCAGCCCAGACAACCGGTTGATGGAAATCATCGAATATCCGAAGAACAAGTTCTTCGTTGCCCCACAATATCACCCTGAATTCCAATCTCGGCCAACCAAGCCAGAAGGTCTGTTCAAGGCTTTCATCAAGGCGGCTGGCAATTACTAAAAGCCATTTCTTACTTGGAAAAGTGCGGTGCTTCGCGCTTATCATCAAGTAAGGTCAGCACTAACTTCGAAGTGTCAGCGAAACGCTGGCACTTTTTTGTTAGAGTGCTAATGGCAATTTGCTGAAAACGGCGGTGCGACGGGAGATTGCGGGTTGTTTTTTGGACGCGAGTTCATTAGAATATAACGGTGAATGTAGTTTTGAAACCTTCACGCCTACCAGTTAACGAAATTTTCATTTCGAAATAATTTTCGGCCGAATTCGACGTCTGCGCCGAATTTCGTGTGCCGCTTCAGTGGCCCAACGCAAAGCGCCAATTTTTGCGGTGGTTGCTTCTAGTGAACGTCTTTTAGTGAGGAAAAAATTCATGAAAAACATGCTGATTCACGGAGGCAAAAAGCTCTCCGGCACCGTCGTGATTGGCGGGGCGAAGAATAGTACCGTGGCGCTGATCCCAGCCGCGATTTTGTCTCGCACGCCTGTCACACTCGAATCTGTTCCTGAGATTCAAGATGTCTACAACCTGATGGCCATTTTGGAAGAAATGAACGTCAAATCGCAGTTTTCTGATTGCGTCCTGCATATCGATCCCACCCAGATTCAAGATGTGCCGCTGCCCAATGGTAAAATCAAAAGCTTACGCGCCTCATACTACTTCATGGGGGCGCTATTAGGGCGCTTCGGCCGCGCGGTCGTCGGTCTGCCTGGCGGGGATGATATCGGCCCGCGCCCCATTGATCAACATATCAAAGGTTTCGAGGCGCTAGGCGCCACCGTGACCAATGAACATGGTGCCATCGCCATTCAAGCGCCTAAGGAAGGCCTGCATGGCGCCCGGATATTCCTTGATATGGCGTCAGTGGGCGCCACCATCAACGTGATTTTGGCGGCGGTCACTGCCAAAGGCCATACTGTGATTGAAAATGCGGCCAAGGAACCTGAAATTATTGACTTGGCCACTTATTTGAATAACATGGGCGCCACCGTGCGCGGCGCCGGGACGGATACGATCCGGATCGAAGGGGTCGCGGAATTGGCCGCTCACAACGCTCATACCATCATTCCCGATCGAATTGAAGCCGGGACTTACTTAGCGATGGCCGCGGCCGTGGGCGATGGCATCAATGTCAAAAACATCATTTCCGAACACTTGGACGCCTTTTTAGCTAAGCTGGAAGAAATGGGGGTCGTGATGGATGTTGGCGAAGATAATATTTTCGTCTATCCTTCTGGCGATTTGCGGATGGTCCAGATCAAGACCCTGCCTTATCCGGGCTTTGCCACGGACTTGCAGCAGCCAATTACGCCGCTGATGCTGAAGGCGCAAGGGGAAGGCATCATTGTCGACACCTTGTACCCCAAGCGCGTGCGCCACATTCCAGAATTAGAGCGCATGGGCGCTAACATCACCGTGGAAAATGACGTGATCATGCTTCACCACGCAGATCATCTGGAAGGCTGTGAAGTCACCGCCGAAGAAATCCGCGCCGGGGCTTGTCTGATGACTGCGGGTCTGATGGCAGAAGGCGACACGACCATTACCAAAGCGGAGAATATCCTACGCGGCTATGACCGCGTGATTCAAAAGCTGCGCGGCTTAGGCGCTGATGTGGAGCTGATTGATAGCGAAACACCCGCCCCAGTCCAAGCCGAAAACTGATTGCAAGTTTGGCTTTGGCATGATAGAATGCTAGAGTTGTGTACTGAATTATCTCTAGGTCAGGCAATGACTTAGGGCAAAGGAGAAGATATCATGAAGCAAGGCATCCACCCAGAATATCACCAGGTAGTGTTCATGGATTCCTCAACCGGCTATAAGTTTATTTCCGGTTCGACCAAGAACTCAAGCGAAACCATCGAATGGGAAGACGGTAACACCTACCCACTCGTCCGCGTTGAAATTTCTTCTGACTCCCACCCGTTCTACACGGGCAAGCAGAAGTTCAGCAAGGCTGACGGCCGTGTTGATCGTTTCAACAAGAAGTACGGTTTCACCAACAAGTAAAACATTGCCCGGCATGTTGCGGTTTGTCTGCGACGTGCCGGTTTTTGATTCACCAAAAATCCACCCTCACCAGTCATTAATGGCACTCATTAACTGGTGAGGGTGGATTTTTTCAGTGCCCAGCAGCCGGCGGTTTAATCCACCGACTTCAAGGCTTCAAGCATGTCGACACTTTGGATCTTGTGATTCATCATGAGCATTACGAGCAGTGAGAAGACAATCGTGAGGCCAACGGAAATGCCGATGTTAAGCCAGGTTAAGCCTGGTGCAACCATCGCGGTGGCTGGTGGCAACAGCGCCATGATGTAAGCATGGAACGCGTAGCCAACCCCGATGCCGGCGAGAATCCCGACCCCAGTTAAGATGTTGGTTTCCCGGTAAATGTACATGAGCACTTCTCGGGGGTAGAACCCAAGCACTTTCAGGGTGGACAGCTCGCGGACGCGTTCGGAGACGTTGATGTTGGTTAGGGTGTACAGCACGACCAACGACAAGAGTGAGGCACTGAGTACCAACACGAGAATCAAGTTATTCAAATTACTCAAAATGTTGGTGATGGTGCGTTTGGTTTCTTGCGATTGGACGGTTTGCACAGCGGCAGCTTGGTGGTTGAAGCGGGCGGCAAAGTGGTTAACCGCTTTGCTGGTGCTGTGTTTCAGTGTCACCAGGTAGGCGTTTGAGCTAGTCTTCGTGTGGTAGACCTGCTGGTAGTAGTGTTGGTTCATGTAAACATAGTGGCCGGCATACATCGTGGTGATGGCGGCGACTTTAATCTTGTGCGCGGTACCGTCGCTAGCTTTAATGGTGAAGGAATCACCGGCTTTGACGCCTTGCAGTTTGGCGAGTTTCTGCGAGATGATAGCCCCTTGGTTGGTGAGAGTGAGCTTTTTGCCGGTTTGCGTATCCCGGAGTTTGATGTACCGATCCATGGCACTGGCGTTTTGCGGCACCATCAAGGAGATGTTTTCGCGGGAATCAGAGCCGCTGGTGGTGGCGTAAACATTCTCAAAGTAGGCGGCGGTTTCGCGCTTGACTTGATTGGAAGCGGTCACGGTCTTTTTCGCCGCGCTGACCTTGGCGGCTTGGGCATCAGGGTTGTAAACCGCCACCAGATCATACTGGCTGATTTGGCCAAATTGCCGGTCGATGATGGTGTTGAGGGAATCGCGAATCCCAAAGCCGGTAATCATTAACGCAGTAGCGCCAGCCACCCCGATAATGGTCATGAGCATGCGGCCTTTGTAGCGGAAGAGATTGCGCGCGGTGACCTTGTGCGAGAAACTCATGCGCTGCCACAACGGGGTGATGCGTTCAAGCAAAATGCGCGAGCCGCTGGCCGGCGGCTTTGGCAGCATCAAGTCCGCCGTGATGGTTTTGAGTGAAGCATGGGCGGCGAGCCAAGATGCTAGTACCGTCGAGAATAACGCCAGGGCCAACCCCAAGGCGATATAGCCAGGATGCAAGGCCAGTTGCAAGCTAGCAAAGTTGAAGTTGGCGGTGTAGGCGCGGAAAATGATTCGTGGCAGCACCAGCAGCCCTAGGATACTGCCTAACACCGTACCAGTAATGGCAGTGGTGACACTGTAAACGAGAAATTCGCGCATGACCTCGCCTTTGGTGTACCCCAAAGCGCGCAGCGTGCCCATCTCGATGCGTTTTTCCTCCACCATCCGCCGCATGGTGGTGAAGCTGACCAAAATGGCAATCAAGAAGAAGAACGCGGGGAAGGATTTGCCCAGGGCATCAATGCGGGCGGCGTCTTCGCCATAGTTGTTGTAGCCATCGTTGTAATCATTGCGGGTCGCCACCGTCAAGGTGATCTGACTGAGTTGCCGCTTGGTGGTTTTGGCGATGGCGACTTTGGCCTTGGCCTGGGTGAGCTGCTTTTGTTTCGTGGTTAAAGCCGCTTGTTGCTGTGTGAGCGCGGCTTGCTTGGCGCTCAGTTGGGCCATGGCGACAGTGTTTTGCGTGGCCTGGGCCTGAGCCATTTGGCTAGAGAGCTGGGTTTGGGCAGCGGTCAAGGTGGCCGTTGCGCTTTGCAAGGAAGCGGTGTTGGTCTTAATGGCTTGTTCAGCAGTGGTGATCTGATCGGTTAAGTCACTGCGCAGGCTGGTAACCCGGGCCTGGTTGCGGCGGTTCAGCGTTTTTTGCAGTTTGTTGACCAACGTGGTGGCATGATGCTCATAAGCCGTTGAGTAGGCTGCGCCTTTGGTGGTGCTGAAAGCTAGCCGCGCGACATTGGGCTGGTTGGCCGTAAACGCGGCTTTCGTGGTGTAAGCAAAGCCGGTTAAGGTTCCATTCCCCAAACTCGTTGACCCGATTTTGTCTTTCTTCAAGTATTCAGTTGAGGTGGCAAAGCCCACCACAGTGAAGCTGCGGTGCTTGAGGCCAGTCGTGGCGCCGGTTTTGCCAGCGGCCAGGGTAATCTTGTCGCCTAGCTGATAGCGGCCGCGCAAGCTGTCACTGAGGACGATTTGCTTGGCGGTTTTCGCCTGATGGCCTTTGGTGAGCGTTAACTGCGACAAAGTCTGGGGGTTGCTTTGAATGCGCAACGCTTGCGTCGTGTTTTTGACCAAAACGTCGGTGGTATAGCCAAACTCGGCTTTTTTAATGCCACTGAGTTGGCGAATAGTGGTTTGGTCCTTGGCGTCGAGGCTGACCGTTGAAGTGACTTTGGCGTCAGCCAAGTGTTCTGCTTGGTAGGCAGTTTGCGCGGTTTGGCGCATGTTGGGGCCGGTAACGTTGAGGCCAATCAGGACGAAGACCCCAAGCATCAGGAGCGCTGACACCGAGAAATAACGCGCGCGGGACATTTTGAACTCGCGCCCAATATTCTTATTTAACATTGTCATGAGACGGCCTCCTACCATTCGAGTTCAGCCACCGGGGTCGGCTGGGCATTGCGGGTGTCGGCCTTGACCTGACCGTCGGCGATTTCAATCACATGGTCTGCCATCGGCCGGATCATGGAGTTGTGCGTCACGATGATGACGTTTTTGCCGGATTGCCGGGCGAAGTCTTGGAACAGTTGCAAAATCTTTTTGCCGGTTTTGTAATCCAAGGCGCCGGTGGGTTCGTCAGCTAAGAGCAGGGCAGGATTTTTGGCCATGGCGCGGGCGATCGCGACGCGTTGCTGTTCACCACCGGAGAGCTGAGCGGGGAAATTTTCCGTGCGTTTTTCCAGCCCCACCGCCTTGAGCGCCTCGTCAGCCGGCATCGCCTGATCGGCAATTTCAGCTGCCAGTTCGACATTTTCCCGGGTGGTGAGGTTTTGCACCAGGTTGTAAAACTGAAAGACAAAGCCGATTTGTTTGCGGCGATAAGTGGTGAGGCCGCGTGAATCGAGGTCGCCCAGTTCGATGCCGTTCACGTTGACTGACCCGCTGGTGAGGTGATCCATCCCCCCAAGCACGTTCAAAAGCGTGGACTTGCCGGCGCCGGAAGCGCCTAAGATGATGGTGAGCTCGCCTGGCGCGATGTCGAAGCTAATGTTTTGATTGGCGGTGACAGCGTGGTCGCCACTGCCGTAGGTTTTGGTTTCGTTTTTCACGGTGATGAAATTCGTCATTGCATTTCTCCTCCAAGCCGTTAATAATGAACAACGTGTTAATCAAATTACTCTCATATTAAACAACGGCTCGTGGCCAGTTCTATGCACAGATTTTAAAAAACTGTTCAGTAAAAGGAGAAAAAATAACATGCCTACGCATCAAGAACGGGTCGCCCAAACGGAAAAGGCGATTATGTCGGCGCTGGTCGCCGTTGGTAAAGCCAAACCCTTGAATCAAATTACCATCAGCGATCTCACCCGTACTAGTGGGATTAGTCGCGGCACGTTTTATTTGCACTATCTAGATAAAGATGATTTGGTGACCAAAATGGAAGCGGCACTCACCACTGAATTTCAGCACCGGTTAGACGGGGGCATCGAAGGCACCATGAATCCGCAAGATTTTACTGCCGGGCGCCCTTATCCGGTGATTGACCAGATCGTGGCCTTGGTCGCGGCCAATCGCGCTTTACTGGCGTTTCTATTTGGCCCGAATGGCGATCCCGGATTCGTGGCTTTGCTGACGGATAAGTTGCAAACGGCCATTCTCGGCGAGCTGTACCGCGTGAAAGGGACGCCGACGTTTCGCCGCGATTTGCCGCAGCCCTATGCCTTAAGCTTGGTGACCAATGCCATTATGGCGGTGGTGCGCACCTGGCTGGCTGGTGAAGATCGCCTGCCCCCGGCTGAATTGGCGCAAGTCATCATGCGCGCCTTGTATTTATCCCCGTATGACATGTTGGGGATTACCCAGCGAGGCACATCAAACTAACCAAGCAAAAAACTCTCAGACCACTTGGCATTTACCAAGTTGCCTGAGAGTTTTTGGTATGAGGAGCGCAAATAATGGGTTAAGAAGAAAACTCAACGCGGTTAACTAAAAAGTGGGAAGGAATGGCAATCCGCGTCTTGGGTTTGGGCGCTGAGGTCACTAGACTGAAAGCACTTTGGCCGATACTAGAAAAGTGATGGTCGATGGTGGGCATGTCTAATAAGAAGCCAGATAATTGATTTTCTTGACCAATTAATGGTGGCATGGTCAGGTGATGATCCAGGTAATACTGGCGCACCCCAGCTGCGACATCATCGCCATTAGTAAAAATGTACTCCAGTGGTAGTTGACGCTGCACCAGAGTGGCGGCGGCGCGGTAACCATCAGCATAAGTGGTGACATCCGTGATGACAGCGTTAGGATCCGGCTTAGTGGCGTAGATTTGTTCAAATACCCGCATGGTTACGGCGCTGGTGGCACTTTGCGCGACTGGTCGACTGAAGAGAAAGGCGATGTGCTGAATATGTTGTTGATGCAACCAGGTGAAGGCCTCAGCATAGCCACTTTCCCGATGTGAAAAAACGGCCGGAATCGCAATGGCACCAGGATCTTCACAAATGACGATGGGCCCATATTCTAAGTAACTCGCAAGTTTAGTGAGGGCGATGCCGTGAGACGTAAAAATCAAACCGTCAAAGAGCTTGCGCCGCAAAAGTTCGAGGTACGCTTCTTCCATTGACGGATCATATTCTGAAGGGAGTAAAGTGACCCGATAATCGCTGGCAAAAGCGCCAGCGAGAATGCCTTGTAAAAGTTGCGTGAAATACGGGTGTTTCGCATGCGGTAACACGACCCCAATGGTGTTGGTCTTGCCCGTGCTTAAATCACGCGCAATCACATTCGGACTGTAGTGAGTCGCCTTAATCACCTGGCTGATTTTTTCACGGGCAGTCTGAGATACATAGCCGCTTTGGTTAAGGTAGCGGGAGATGGTCGCAATCGAGTAGCCTGTCAGCTTCGAAATATCCCGAATGGTGGTCATGCTTCTTTCCTCCTTGGTCTAAGATCGGCGCAATGTTGTAAGGCATAAGCGACGCCATCCTCTGCATTTGATTTCGTGAGGTAGGCGGCGACTGCTTTCACCGCTGGCGCGGCATTGGCCATCACCACTGGCAGGCCCATCATGTTAAGCATAGGCAAATCGTTATGGCCATCACCAAAGCCTGCCACCTCAGCCTGAGTAAGATTTAATTGGTTCATCAGATAGGCAATACCCCGAGATTTTAAGGCTTCGTCACTGGTGATTTCCAGGTAAGCAGCGCCAGATTGTTGCGGTTTGATATTGGGCAAAGCCAAGGCCTTTACGACAGTTTGGGCTTGGTGCATTACCTGCTTGTCAAAGGCAATCAGCATGATTTTAAACACCTGCAAAGCTGGCTGGGCCAATAGCGTTGTGAGTGGGGCGATGACAGGCGTCTGGCCGGTTAAACGGGCTTCAAACCGAATCCCTTCATCCTGACGTGGGGCATACCAGCGGTTTTGGTCATAGAAGCTGATGCTCAAAGCAGGCACCTGTTCCGCCAGCGTCAAGAGTAACTGTCTGGCCGTGGGTAAGGGGATGGTGCGCGCACTGATGGTGGTCCAGCCGCTTGGGGCTGCTTTGAAGATTAAACCGCCATTGAAGCCGATTTGCGGTCCTGTCAACTTGAGGGCTTCAATCGTGGCCAGCATTTCCATCGGCGCCCGGGCGGACACTAGGGTAAGTGGCAGATTCGCGGCTTTCAGCGCTGCGGCAGTCGCAGCGGTCACCTGCCCCGCGGGATTGAGCAGGGTTCCGTCCATGTCAGAAAATAGATGTTTGATCATGATTGACACTCCTTTATTGTAATCGTCCTTAGGATAAAAGATGTAACGCGTTACAGGTCAAGGGGTATTTTTGCTTTTCTTCGCGCCTAAAATTGACAGACCGTACGCCAGTGCTATTCTGAGTGCAATAAGACAAAGTGAGGCTGGGCGAATGGACAATACTTGGTGGTGGCTATTGGGCTTAGTGGCCCTGTTATTTGGCGGCATGTTGCTGAGTGCCTGGCGAGCGCGCCAGCAGTTGCAAACGCGGCTGTTGATGTCGTGGGGCCAGCTGCCAGGCCGCACGCGGCAGGACAGTGAGGCCAGTTTGCAAGAAGCCTATGCGGCGCAGCGCCAGCTCCATCCCCGAGGCAGCACGATTGATGATTTGACCTGGCATGATCTCAATTTGATGCAGGTGTTTCAGCGCGTGAATCTGACCGAATCAAGTGTGGGGGCAGAGGCTTTATACGCACAAATGCGCGGGTTTTATTTTGGCCAACCAGCAACCGATGAAAAGCTGATTGCCTTTTTTGCCCAGAATCAACCAGCGCGCATGGCGGTGCGCACCGCTTTTGCGCATCTCGGTAAGGTCGATCACAACCAGTCGCAGCAGTACTTGTTGAATGCCGATCACCATGTGCTACCGGGCAGCTGGCAATTTCGGGTGCTGGGCTTATTACCGCTGGTTGGCGTCGCCCTGATTTTTGTGGTGCCGCTGGCTGGGGTGTTGCTGATGATTGCCAGTTTGCTGTTTAACTTGGTGTACTATCAGTTGCGCCGCAACGCGCTGGAGCTTGAACTCAACGCCATGCGCTATCTTGTGCAAACCATCGCTGCGGCCCACCAGCTCAGTGGCATTAACACCCCGCGGCAAGCTGCTTTGAAAGCGGCCTATGCCCCGCTCAAGCAGATCACGCGGCATGCGTTTGTGTTTCGTACCCACACCGGCACGGAATTGGAAGTGGTGATGGATTATCTGGGCATTTGTTTTATGTTGCCGTTTATCGCCTATAACTCGGTGCTGCAGACGTTGACCGCGCAGCGGCAAGCGGCGCTGACGTTGTGGCAGGAGCTGGGGCAGTTGGAGGTGGCGATTGCCATTGCCAACTTCCGCCAAGCCAGTCCGGTGGCCTGCCAGCCGACTTTTACGGCGGATGCGGTTGAAGCGCAAGGCCTGGTGCATCCCCTACTGAAAAAGCCAGTGGCCAATGACCTGGACTGGCGTCAAACCGCGTTGATCACCGGCAGTAACGCTTCAGGGAAGTCCACTTACGTCAAGAGTGTGGCCATCAACTGTGTGCTGGCGCAAACCATCAACACTGCCACGGCCAGCAGTTTTGCCTTGGCCCCAGGGCATGTGGTGACCGCCATGGCAGTGCAAGATGACATCACAGCGGGTGATAGCTACTTCATCGCCGAAATCAAAGCCATTCAGCGCGTGCTGAAACTTGCCGCGCAAGGTCAGCGCGTGTACGGGTTTATCGATGAAATTCTGAAAGGGACCAACACCATTGAACGCATTGCTGCTTCTGCCAGTGTCGTGCAATGGCTCAGTCGCACCAAGGCGCGGGTGATGGTGGCGACACATGACAGTGAACTGACCGAGATCTTGAAAGCCTTGGTGATTAACTGGCATTTCCAAGAAACGGTGACGGCCAGTGGTGTGACCTTCGACTATCAGTTGCATCAAGGGCCGGCAACCTCGCATAACGCAATCGCGCTGCTGTCGACCATGGCTTATCCCCAGCCGATTATTCAAACCGCGCATGATTTGGTGGCAGCGTTTGAGCAGACCCGTACTTGGCCACAAGTGGAGCAGAGCAAATGAAGCAGGTGGTGGTGGGGCTCAGCGCCGTCTTAGCCTTATTGATGATTGGCATGGTGCCGCTTGGTGCCATGATTGCCGTGCAGTTAGGTGTGTTAAGTTGGCTGGGCTATGCCTGGCGAGCGGCCTTTTGGTACATGGTGGTGGCGAATGGCGCCGCTTTTGGGCTCGGCTTGTTCACCGATGGTTTTAGCAAGGCCTTGATGCGGATCCAGCCCACCTGGGGGCGGCAGCAGCTGGTGATGCTAGGGCTTGATCTTGGTCTGAACGCGGCGGTGTATGCGGTGGTGGCCTGGGGGTTTCAACTGCAGTTAACGGCCAGCTTAATTTGGCTGCTGGCTGCGGTAGGGACCTTGGTGGCTTGGTTGATTGAGCTGGGCATGACAAAAATAACAGGTGAGGCTGAAGCTTGATTGATTGTGCACAAACTAATTGTCAAAATCTTAAAAGATATATTAGGCTGAGCTAACCATCAAATCCGCAATCAAGGTGCTATAACCCAACAATGCCGGCAGTGGATATTGACTTGGTGCATTAAATAAATTATTTTTACGAAAACTGAACTCAAATTTCGCGAATAAGTTATATGATTAAATCATCGTAAGGCAACAGGAAATCAGCCTTATGCTTACACACTAACTTACACTCCCAAAAAAGTTCCCCCAAACTTTTCCACCAGCGATGGTGGTTTTTTTTTGCCCTCGAATGAGGCAGCGCGATTTGCAGCGCAGGGGCGGGGTCTGTACACTAGAAGAAAAGGAGTGGGCTGATATGCAGCGTTTATTGAAAGGATTATATGGCCTGAATCTGCTAGGGGCGGTGGGCTACTATGTCGTCTGTTTGCCGGCGTTGCTGGCAGGGCATCCCATTTACCCTGGTCAAAAGGGCTTGCTGGCCCAGGTGGCCGCAGGTGTCTTGCTGGCGTTTTTGCCGCTGATCATTGAGCACGGCTTTAAATTTCGCTTTCCACTGGTACTGAAGGTCATTTACGAATGCTTTATTCTCGGTTCGGTGCTGCTGGGTACCGGGATGCAGTTCTACAATATTCCGTACTGGGATAAGTTCTTACATCTCTTCTCTGCTTCACTGCTCGCCGGTTTAGGCTTGGCGCTGTACAGCGCGCGCACTCCGGTTGCCAAGCGGGCAGAGATTGATCCGCTACTGATCTCAGGCTTTGCGTTTTGCTTTGGGACCACCATCGGCGTGTTCTGGGAGTTTTATGAGTTCACCTTTGATGGTTTGCTGGGCATGAACATGCAGCGCTTTTTGGCTAACGGTGTGCCGCTGGTCGGGCGCGCGGCCCTGATGGACACGATGGGCGATTTGTTCGCCGATGTGTTTGGTGCCTTGGTGCTGGCCGTTTGGGCGTATGTCATGCTTAACCGTGATCACAAGTGGCTGCAGCCGTTCACCTTTACTAAATTAACGACGAAATAAAGATTGACACCGCATTCATGGCGGTGTATTTTTATGCCGTAGGTTAGTTGCTCATATAACTAACCAATTAACCAAGAGAAAGGAAGGCCGCTAATGCATTTTGATGCGAATAGTGTGATTCCACTGTATCAACAAGTCGCCGATGCGTTCACGGCTGGCATTCTCAGCGGGGCGTTTCCAGAAGGCGACCAAATCCCCTCCACGACCGAAGTTTCACGGCAATATCAGTTAAACCCAGCCACGGTGCTGAAGGGGATGAACCAACTGGTCGCGGCCGGCTTAATTGAGAAGCGGCGCGGACTCGGGATGTTTGTGACGACTGGCGCTCAGGCTAAGCTGAAAGCGCAGCGTCAAAGCGCATTTTATTCGGAGCAAGTGGCGGCGCTGGTGCAAACCGCTAAGGAACTTGGGGTCAGCAAGGCGGATCTGCTCGCCGCCATTGAAAGAGGGTATGGGCATGAGTGAAATTACGATTAAACAGGTGACTAAGCGTTACGGTGCCAAGCAGGTGCTCAAAGGCGTCGACCTGAACCTGGCGGCCGAGCACATCTATGCGTTGCTGGGGCGCAATGGCGTGGGGAAAAGTACGCTGCTGCGGATGATCAACAATCGCACCTTGGCCACCAGTGGCAGCATCACGATGGATGGCCAGTCCGTGGTGGACAACGAAACCATTCAGAACCGGGTTTATCTGATGAATGATTCGCCGCTGTATCCGATCGACAAAACTGTCAGCTGGCACTTTCATACTGCCAAGCTGATGTTTGGCGGCTTTGATGAAGCTTTAGCCGCCCATCTGGTGAAGGCTTTTCACGTGGACCAGACCCGGCAGTTGCGGCAGCTGTCCACTGGCTTTAAAACCATCGTGAAGTTGATCATTGCGCTGTGTGTGCCGTGTGATTTTATTTTGTTGGACGAACCGGTGTTAGGGCTGGATGCGCCGAATCGGGAACAGTTCTATCAGGAATTGCTCGCGACGTACGCCCAGCGGCCGCGGACTTTTGTGATTGCCACCCATTTAATTGAAGAAATTGCGACCTTGGTGGATCACGTCTTCGTGCTTGCCCATGGCGTCGTCACCATCGACGAGGCGGCAGAAACGCTGCAAGCGCGCGGCCGCGCCGTTAGCGGCCCCCACCAAGCAGTGGCGACTTACTTAGCCGAGACCCCAATTCTGTCGCAAACAACGATGGGTCAACTGACCACTGCTTATACGATGAATGTGCCTGCCACGCCGGCCCCGGCGGCGGTGCAAGTGACGGCCCTTAATTTGCAGCAATTGTTCATTGCCTTGACGCGAGAGGATGAGAGCGATGCGGTTTAAACAATTGCTGGGGCTAAGCTTAACTCAGCTGGGCAAAATTCTAGGTGGCGGCATGCTCTTTGCCGGGATTGGGGCGCTGGTGCTGGGACTGGGCATGGGTAGCGAGGTGGTGCCCGGGCGGTACTTATTATGGTTTGTGGCGTTTTTCGGCGGTTTGTTTGCTATCGACTGGACCGCTGGTTTTGCTTTTCAAAATGGTATCAGTCGGCGCACCATGTGGCGGGTTGCATGGTCGTGATGTTGATCTTAGCCACGATTGGCAGCTGCGGTAGCTGGCTAGTGCTAGCGCTGCTTCACTTGGCTGGGCAGCCAGTCGTGGCCGGGGGTTGGTTAACTGCCATTGTGATGTGGTTGCAGCTCGTGGTGTGCCAATTGGGCGGGCTCGCGATTGGGGCCGGGAATTTAAATCGCCGCTTTGGCTGGGCGGTGCTGGGACCGGCGTTTTTGCTCCTGACGATTTGCGGCGCGCTGCCGCAAATCGTCAGTCAGGCCCCTACGACGCCGGTACTCCATGCGCTGTGGTGGACTTGGAGCCAGCAGTGGCCACTGGCGTTAGGTTTACTGGTGGTGAGTGGGGTTGGGGCATTGGCAACCCGGCTGATTTACCGGCGGTTGGAAGCGCCGCTGTTGCCGGAGGTGGGTCAATGAAATTCAAAGTTTTGTTGAAACTGCAAGCACCCGTGGCTTTGCTGATGTTTGGCGCTATTTTTGGCTTTGTCACCATCGGGGCAGCGGTGATTGTGCTACTGCTGCATCCTGATGATCCCGCGTTTTGGCAAGTGATGTTCAGCATGCTCATGGGGTATGCCGTGGTTTTTGGCTTGCTGGGAGCTTCATTGATCACCATCAACGATGGCCTAAGCTTTGCCTTTCAATATGGGGCTGCCCGCCAGACTTTGCTGAAAAGTACGCTGGCTACATTTGCCTTAGTGGGCTGCCTGGCGCTAGCGCTGGTGTCAGTGGCAGAAGCCCTCAGCCAGCCAGTGGTCGGCTTTGCATGGACGCTGCTACCAGGTCTGAATCCTGGGCCACTTCAGTTGGGCTTGCTGTGGCTACTGGTGATGGCGGTGTGTAGCTTAGAGGGTTGGCTGTTTTTAGTCACGCTCAGACTGCGGCCTGCGCGGCGCTTCAAAGTCGTCATGAGTGGTCTAGCAGTGGTGGTGATCGTGATCGTGGCGCTGATTGCGGCGGTGATGTTGTCAAAGCCAGTGGCCATGGTGTTGCACCAAGTGGGTCAATGCTTGTGGGGCACGCCATGGCATCTGGCTCGGCTGCTGGGGCTTGTGGCGGCCGTTGGTATTTGGGGCTTGTGGCGTAGCTTGCGAACCAGTGAAGTGGTGGCTCGCTAGGAGGAAAGTAGCATGAAATTACGGTCGGTGTTACTGATACAACTTAAACATGGCGCAGCGCGCTATTTATTGATGGGCGTTGGTGTGGCCGGTTTTGCGTCTGCGAACAGTCAGACCGCCCAGGTGTTTTATACCTTTCCTTGGCTATTGATTTTGCTCAGCGCGATTTTGACGCCGTTACATACGGCGCGGCTTGGAGTTCAATATGGGTTGAATCGGCGGCATATGGTCAGCGGTGAACTAAGCGTCGCCCTTGGCAGTGCCTTGTGGTTTACTGCGGTCCTTTGGTTGACGGCCAGTTTGACGGCGCCGCGCACGGTGATGTTTTATATCGATCGTTATGGCACCTACGACCTGCGCGGCGGGTACCTGTTGCTCGGCACGCTGGCGGTGACGCTCGCGGGGGCCCTGCTGCGGGCCTATCACAATAGCTTGAAGCTGATCGTCCCTTTAGCACTGGTTGGCGGGATGATTAGCGCCGAGACTTATCCCAGCGGTAGGCCGGCCGGAGTGTTGGCCAAATTCTTATACCGACCAGCTACTCCTAGTGGCCAGCCTTGGATGATTATCTTGCTGCTAGCCTTGCTTTGTCTCGTGCTGGTGGGGCTGATGTTTTGGGCATATCGGCGCTTTGAATTGCGATCAGGTGAAGTGACCCGGCCAACCTGAACGCATAAAAAATCGACCCGCGCTGGGCCGATTTTTTTATATTCAACTACTGGGCAACGCGGAACGGATTTCGGCGTCAAATTGGCGCCACCGGTAATCACGAGCAAACTGTAATTCTTCTTTGAAGGGGGCTGAGCATGCCAATTCAGCTTGGCGACTGAAGTAAACGAGCCAGCCGCCGTAATCATCCGCGGGCAAATTCATCCGGGCATAGCTCAGCACGGCTGGTAGGGCGGCTTCATCGGCTACTAAGGCGGCATGGCCAAATGCTTGCGGCGATGGGGCTTCGTCCAATTCGGGCGAGCGCCAAATCAGTTGCCGCCAAAAGTTGGCCCAATCTGGCGCTAAGGTCAGCCATTGGTCGACTTCGGTATCGATGTAGCGAATACTAGGTGGATTTTGCGCCAGATCAAAGCAAAAATACCGCGCATCAGTTTTGGCAAAAGGCACCAGGTTCGCTGGCAGCGGCGCCTCAAGCCGCGGC
The DNA here is from genome assembly GCF_016861845.1 of Lacticaseibacillus suilingensis. Taxonomy (GTDB): domain Bacteria; phylum Bacillota; class Bacilli; order Lactobacillales; family Lactobacillaceae; genus Lacticaseibacillus; species Lacticaseibacillus suilingensis. The sequence goes on along the minus strand of NZ_BOLV01000006.1, from coordinate 8,233 downwards.
CCAATGGTGGCGAAGGCGTGAATCACCGCCCCGTCGATGGCATCGCTGGTGGGTTCTGGCGTGGGGAAAAAGTACCGCCGTGGCCACTGGCCGGTGGCGACCAGGGCATAATAGTCAGCGGGAATTGCGGCCAGTTGCGGGATGGTGGGCAAGGTAGCCGGTGGCGTCACTAAGGCAGGCCATTTGAGCATCATTATCGCCTCATTTCAATGTCTATCTTACCAAAGGTGGAAGGCGCGCAGGGTGGTTTTGAAGTATAATCGGAGGGTAAGGAGAAGGAGTCATGACGATGCGGAATACTTTGGTCTATGTCCATTATGAACCACTGGCGAATATGTTCTTAACGGCCGGCATTTCGGCGAGCGATGTGCTGAATTCAGCGCCGACGCCGTTTCGCCATTTACTACTTTTACCGCCCGTTGATGAGGACGAATTCATCGATCCGCACACCGGCTTCAACGAGGTGAGCGGCGAGGAAGCGGTCAAGACTTTCATGCGCAGCAAAGCCGCTCGCACGCGTAGCTGGCTGGATTACCGCCATGCCAATTACCTGCGGGAGCTGTTGCCGACTGAAATTGCGGAGTTACTTTACCTTGGGTTCACCAAGACCCATATTACCCCGCCGTATTACTATAAGTTGCAAAATCAGCTGGTGTTCTTGCCGATGCCTAATGACATGGTGACGATGTATTTCCGCACCACCAAGCGTTTCAGCCAGACGCTAGCGACGGCGATTGTCCGGCATTTGCGGCTGGCAGCCAATGATCAGCCGTTTTGGCTCCGTCTGCGCGCCCAGCATTTCCCGGCGGTATCGACAACGGTGCTGGCCGATTTGTTCCCGCTGTTTGAAGAAGGGGTGCTGCTCGACTTCAGCCGCGGCTTGTTTAGCCGTGATCAAGTTAAAATTCCACTGTACCAGGTACAAAATCGTTTTGTTCCGGAACAGCCACTTGATCAAGATGGCCTCAAACGCGTCGGGGAGTTGAGTTTGATTCGCGAAACCAACCAGTGGCAGCTGCGCCTGCGGGAAAAAGTAGCAGAGCGCTGAGCATTGCGCTACAATATGAACGCTGTGAATTCTAAGGATCAACGCTAGGAGAGTAAGTCATGAAAATGAAGTTAAGCGAAATCGCTCGGGTTGTGGGGGCCGAGTATTCGGTGCCGGATTCATTGGCGCCGACGGTTACGGGCGTCGCGTTTGATACGCGCAAGCTCCAACCCGGCGATTTATTCATCCCGCTGCAAGGTGAGCGTGATGGGCACACGTTCATTTCAAATGCGGAAGCCAAAGGCGCCTGTGCGACTTTTGTGGCCGCCGACCATGCGCCTTTTGCCACGCGCTTGCCGCAGCTGGTGGTCGAAGATCCCTTGGCCGCGTTGAACACGCTGGCGCGGTATTACCTGCTGATGAAGGTTAATCCCAAAGTGGTGGCCATTACCGGTAGCAATGGGAAAACCACGACCAAGGATATGACGGCGGCAATTTTGGCCACCCAGTACCACGTCATCAAGACGCAAGATAATTACAACAATGAAATCGGGGTGCCGATGACGATTTTGGCCATGGACACCAATACCGAAGTGCTGGTCGTCGAAATGGGCATGGATCGCCCCGGTCAGCTACATGAACTGAGCAACCTCGTGGCGCCTGATGTGGCAGTGATCACGATGATTGGCGAAGCGCACATCGAGTTCTTCAAAACGCGGGATAAAATTGCCGATGCCAAAATGGAAATCACTGATGGCCTCAAAGAAGATGGTTTGTTCATTTATAACGGCGACGAGCCGCTACTGCGCGAGCGGGCTGAACAGGTGTCGCAAGAGCAAAAAACCTTTGGCCTGGAGCCGGAAAATATGCTTTACGCCCGCGATATTGAAGCCGGTGAAACACGCACCGAATTTTCCTTGTCCCGCTGGCCAGATTTGCGGTTCTCAATTCCGATGATGGGCGAATGGAATGTGGCCAACGCCTTAGCCGCGATTTTGGTGGGCCGCCGCTTCCATGTGAAGCCAGAAGCGATTCAAAGTGCTTTGCGCGATTTTCCGGTCACCAAAAACCGTACGCAATGGGTGATGGGGGATGCCGGCGAGTCGATTTTAAGCGACGTCTACAACGCCAATCCTACGGCGATGAAGGCAGTGCTGGGCGACTTCGCGAAGTTCCCTTGCCAAGGCCGCCGCATTGCCGTGCTGGGGGATATGCTTGAACTAGGTGAAGCTTCGGCGGCCTTGCATGCCAGCGTCGCCGAAGCTTTGGATCCTGATCAAATTCAGGAAGTCTATCTCTACGGGGATGAAATCGTCAGCCTCAAGCAGGCCTTGAGTGAAAAATATGCCCCGGAGCATGTGCATTATTTTCCGAAGGCCGAACAGCGTCGCCTGATTGTCGCGCTGCAAGATACTGTGATGCATGACGACTTGGTGATGCTTAAAGCCAGCCATGGGTTGCACCTGGAAAATGTGCTGCAGGCTTTAATTGACGGCACGAGCGAATAGCAAAAAAGCGGCCAGCGAGCCGCTTTTCTTATACTCAAGCGTTGGTTGATAGGCAAAATCGTGCGCGCCGGCTAGACTGAAAGCAACCTCACAGCAAGAGGCACCGGTCAGGCATTGCCGACCGGAAACAAGGAGGAATTTCAAATGCAAATTTTCGATGCGCAACATATTGGTCAACAAATCGCAACAGCCCGCAAAGCCAAAAACATGACGCAAAGTGCTCTCGCCGATCAGCTCGGCGTTTCCTATCAGGCGGTTTCCAACTGGGAACGGAGCCAGAGCCTGCCAGATATCGATAAATATGCGCAACTGGCTGAGGCCCTAGACCTGGATTTGGCCACGCTTATTGGCTCTCAAGAAGGCGCGCACACTGTGGTTGTCATTAATGACGATGACGCCGCAGTTGATAGCACGACCTTAACTGCCGCTGCGCCAGTGATGAAGCCCCAAGCCGTTGAAGCTAAAGCGGCTAAAGTTGACTTGCCGTTGGATAAGCTAAAAATGGTGGCGCCATTTTTGAGTGAAGCCACCTTGGTTGAACATCTGGAAGCGCAAAAGCACGAGGCCGGGTTTAACGAAGCTTTGGTCAAACTGGCGCCTTTCATTGGCCAGGCGAATATCGAACCGCTGGTGGCCGATTTGGATGTTACCAAGGAGGCCGATCAGGCGCTGTTATTCAAACTAGCGCCATTTCGCACTTATGATGCTAATGACGAAACTGCTCAGGCCATCTTGGGGCAAACGCACAGTCTTAAAGCGGTGAAGAAGTTGTTCCCATTCTTAAGCAAGCCAACCTTGGATGATTTGTTCACGCAAGCGGCCCAGGCCGATTCACTGGATAAAGGACTCACCGCGATGGCGCCGTTTGTTTCCGAAACCGCAGTCGCCGCACATGTTAAAGCCTTGCTGCAAAACGGCGACAGTCAAGCGGCGCGTGCGTTCATGCCGTTTCTGTCTGATGCGGGGTTGCTGGGGCTGATGAATTAATGAAGTAAACCAAGGCCAGTACTGCGGATGCTTGCGGCGCTGGCCTTTTTTGTACCACCAAACCTGGACTACTTGGCGGGCGAAAGGTGGCTGATCGCCACAGCCATAGTTGCGCTCCGGTCGGCCAACGCCGGTGCAGTTTGATCAGTCTGTAGCGCTAGCGCGTACAGACTGACATGCGGCAGCAGCTACGCCCCGAGCCTCAAAGCCAAAAACCGGCTTTAATGCTCGAGGCTTGATCAGTCTGTAGTGTGAAGCACGTACAGACTGACATGCGGTAGAAAGGCTATCTGACCGGCTAAGAGCGGCCGACCTTCGCAGCCTTTAGTCGCGCTCTGGGTGGCCAACGCTGGGGTGGTTAACTACGCTTAAGGCCTCACCGTCAAGACCGGACGGCAATGCCTTAAGCTAGGTTACCCATCCAGCTAAGAGCGGCCACCCTCCGCCGCCTGCTTGCAGCCTTGGTTTGTGTTCACTGCTTATTCGTGGTAAGCTATTTGAGATGCTTTTCAGAAAAAGGCATGTCAGAAACTAGAATATTTACAAAGTCAGGGCCTCTTACACTACGCTCTGGTTTGTAAAAGAGCGTGTGGTGAACACACAAGGAGGAACTTGCTTGAAATTTAAAGAATTAGGTCTCGATCACGATTTGCTGAAAGCTATCTCACGGTCTGGGTTTGAAGAAGCAACACCGATTCAGGAACAAACCATTCCGCTGGTACTGCAAGGCAAAGATGTGATTGGCCAAGCGCAAACCGGGACAGGGAAAACGGCTGCCTTCGGTTTGCCAATCTTGCAAGCCATGGACTTAAGCGATCGGTTTGTCCAAGCACTGGTCATTTCCCCGACCCGTGAACTCGCTGTCCAGACGCAAGAAGAACTGTACCGCCTCGGCAGCGACAAGCATATCAAAGTCCAAGCCGTTTATGGTGGGGCCGATATCCGCCGCCAAATTCGCGGTTTGGCGGACCACCCGCAAATCGTTGTGGGGACCCCCGGGCGGCTACTTGATCACATCAACCGCCACACCCTGAAGCTGGCCAACTTAAAGACGTTGGTGCTGGATGAAGCGGATGAAATGCTCGACATGGGCTTCATCGAAGACATTGAAAAAATTGTGGAACAGGCACCTGAAGGCCGTCAGACCTTGCTGTTCTCAGCCACGATGCCCCAGCAGATCATGAAGTTGGCTAACAAGTTCATGCACGAACCGGTCACCGTTAAAATTAAGTCCAAGGAATTAACCGCCGACACCGTGGAACAATACTACGTGCGCGCGAAAGATTATGAAAAGTTTGATATCATGACTCGCTTGTTCGACGTTCAGTCGCCAGAGTTGACCCTGATTTTTGGCCGCACCAAGCGCCGCGTGGACGAATTAACCCGTGGTTTGAAGGCACGCGGTTACCGCGCTGAAGGCATTCACGGCGATTTGACCCAGCAAAAGCGCATGAGCGTGCTGCGTCAGTTCAAAGCCGGCGAGCTTGATTTTCTCGTGGCTACCGATGTGGCGGCCCGTGGTTTGGATATCAGTGGCGTGACGCACGTTTACAACTACGACATTCCGCAAGATCCTGACAGCTATGTTCACCGTATCGGCCGGACGGGCCGGGCCGGGAAGAAGGGCGTTTCTGTCACGCTCGTCACCCCGAACGAAGTCGAATACCTGCACTCCATTGAGGATTTGACCAAGAAGCGGATGTTGCCACTGAAGCCACCGACAGAAAAAGAAGCCTTCATCGGCCAAGTTTCGACCGGGCTTGAAACCATCAAGGGGCAGATGACCGATGCTGACGACTTGGAAAAGTATCAGCCAATGGCCGAAGGGTTGCTGGAACAATACAGTGCCTTGGATCTGGTCTCAGCGTACCTGAAGGCCGTTTCGCCTGAAGATGCCTCTGCAGTGCCAGTCAAAATCACCCCAGAACGGCCGTTGCCTCATCACGGTCATGGTCGTGGTAACTATCGTGGCAACAACAGTCACGGCGGCTATCGCGGCAACAACCGCAATGGCCACAGCAGTGGTCGCGGCAAGCGCGATTTTGACAAGAGCCGCCGCTTTTCTGAAAAGCGGTCGGAACGTCAAGGCGCCAAGCGCAGTTTTAAGAAGTAACCGAAAGCTCGTCTCTGCGGAGGCGAGCTTTTTGCATTAAAGTGGTGGCAAACCAGCTACCTAGGCTATCTGTCGGACTAAAAGCGCCCAGCTTCGCAGCCTGGAGTTACGCTGCGGTTGGCCAACGCCGGAGTGGCTAGCTACGACCAAAGCCTCGCCGTCTAAGTGCGACGGCAATGCCTTGGCCTAGGCTACCCATCCTGCTAACTGCGGCCACCCTCCGCTACCTGTAGGATTCATGCCACGATGAACAATTTTCAACCCGATGCGCCAGACATGAAGACCCTTCAGGCTTATAATGAAAACAACACATGAGAAAGGGTGGGCGCGATGATTGCTGGTTTAGGCATCGACCTAACCGAACTGGCGCGGATTGAAGCCGCGCAGAACAAGAATACTGGCTTTGCGAATAAGGTGCTGACGCCCAACGAGTACGCCCAATTTACCAAGTTTAGTGGCGCGCGGGCAGTCGAGTATTTGGCGGGGCGTTTTTCGGTAAAAGAATCCTACGCCAAGGCTTATGGTACTGGTTTAGGGCAGGTGCAACTGCAGGACGTGGAAACACTCGATGATGACAAAGGCAAACCCGTCATCACCAGGCATCCGTATCCAGGTCAGGCCTTAGTGTCGATTTCGCACACCGCCACGTTAGTGATGACAGAAGTGATTTTGGAGGCTCAAGCATGAGTATGGTAACAGCAACCCTGCGCCCAAGTCGCGTGGAAATCAATGAAACGGCGATTGCCCACAATGTTCAGCACGCCATTGCCGGACTCCCTGATCAAACCGCGCTGTTCGCGGTGGTCAAGGCCGATGCTTATGGTCATGGTTTGTTGCGGGTGGCGCGGATTGCGCAGGCGGCTGGTGCTAGCGGCTTTTGTGTGGCCGTCCTGGATGAGGCGCTGGCACTGCGCCGCGCTGGCTTCACACTACCGATTTTGGTGCTGGGCATTATTGAGCCTGAGTATGCACCGATTGCGGCGGCCAATCATATCGCTGTGCCAGTGGGGGATGCCGACTGGTTGCGGCGCGCCGAAAAAGGCCTGACCGAGGAGAGTTTGCCACCTTTGACGATCCATTTGGCCTTGGACACCGGCATGGGCCGGATTGGTTTCCGCACGCTGCCGGCGCTACAGGAAGCGCTAAGTGTGATTGCCGGCCAGCCGGCTTTTCATATTGAAGGGTTGTTTACCCACTTTGCCACCGCTGATGAACCTGATCCGACTTACTTCAAAATGCAAGTTGAGCGTTTCAAAACTTTCCTGGCTGCTTTGCCTGAGCGGCCCAAGTACGTGCATGTGGCCAATTCCGCCACGAGCCTGTGGCATGCCGCGTGTGACTGTAACCTGGTGCGCTTTGGGGTGGCGATGTATGGGCTGAATCCTTCAGGCCGTTCGATTGAAGCCACACCTTATCCGCTGGAGCCAGCGCTGACGTTGAAGTCCTCCTTGAGCTTTGTGAAACAGATTGAAGCGGGCGAGGCCGTCTCATACGGTGCCACCTATCATGCTGCTAAGGATGAATGGATTGGCACCGTGCCGCTGGGTTATGCGGATGGCTGGCAGCGCCGCCTTCAAGGTTTTCACGTCTTAGTTGACGGGCAGGCTTGCGAAATCGTTGGCCGTGTCTGCATGGATCAATTCATGATTAGGCTGCCCCATGAAGTGCCAGCTGGCACGCCAGTGGTGCTGATTGGCCAAAGTGGCGACGCCAGCATTTCGCTGCAGGATGTGGCGGATTATGCGCACACGATTCACTATGAAATCGCCTGTGGCTTGAGCGAACGTTTACCGCGGGTTTCAGTCAATTCCTTCAACGCGTAATCAGCAAGCAACCGCCTTAAATGGGCGGTTGTTTTTTCTTATCCCTGTGATACGATGAAATAAATTGGAGAACAGGGGGGTCTTGAAATGGACGCAGGGGATTTAATCAAGTTGGATCAGCCATTAGCCGAGTTACTTGACGCGTACTGTCGGGGCAATGGCGTCGACGAACAAACCGTCGTGGCACTAGCGCTGCGCCGTTTTCTGACCGATGACGATCCTGCATTAGCCGCTTTAATCGCTGGCTATGTTAAAATGGGGGCGTTGAATGCGCAAATCGCCAACGAGTTCACGGTTTGCGAAAGTGAAGCGTTGACCGAAAGTTGGTAAAGGAGGGGGCTATGGTCGTTGTTAAACGCGGAGATGTTTTCTTCGCCGACCTATCGCCAGTCATTGGCTCGGAGCAAGGCGGGATGCGCCCGGTTTTGATCATTCAAAACGATGTGGGTAATCGCTACAGTCCTACTGTGATCGTGGCGGCAATCACCTCCCGCATTGCCAAGCCCAAGATGCCCACGCATGTCGGGCTGTTAGCGGAGGAAGATGGGATCGAGCGCGACTCGGTGATTTTACTCGAGCAAATTCGCACCATCGATAAGCAGCGCCTCCAAGACAAGGTCACGGCCTTGACCCCGGCTAAAATGAAAGCGGTCGATACCGCCCTCGCCATTTCGGTGGGACTAAAGGTCGTCTAAACATAGGCTCTGTGTCAAATGGTGTTGATTAATAGTTTTTATCTTTTGAAAGGTCCACTCTTCGGAGTGGATTTTTTGTTATTGAACCGAAAAATATCGTCTGTGAAGCCAGATGGCCA